>CAXTCJ010000132.1:0-14798 GCA_964242215.1 uncultured Acetobacteraceae bacterium
CCACCTCCCCCGTGAAGAACGGGGGAGGATCAGCCAAATGCGATCGCCCTGCCTTGCGGGAGAGGGCCGGGGTGAGGGGTGGTCACGGCGTGGACTTGTGCGTGTGGCACCCTTCCACCGGCCCTAACCCTAAAGGGGAGGGGGAGTAGTCTTGCGGAATGCCGGCCATGTCTCGATCATCGCCGCAAAGGGAAACGACCCGGGAAACACCCATGACCAAATTCGATCTGCCGAAGACGCCAGCCAATTACGTCCCGCTCTCCCCAGTCTCGTTTCTGGCCCGTGCCGCCGCCGTGCATCCGGACCGGCTGGCGGTGGTGCATGGCGCGCACCGGGCGACCTGGCGACAAACCGCCGAGCGATGCCGGCGGCTCGCCTCCGCCCTGCACCAGCGGGGCGTCGGCAAGGGCGACGTGGTCGCGGTCATGGCGCCCAATACGCCGCCGACGCTCGAGGCGCATTTTGCGGTGCCGATGCTCGGCGCGGTGCTGAACGCCCTGAACGTGCGGCTGGACGCGGAGACCATCGCCTACATCCTCGGTCATGGGGAGGCGAAGCTGCTGATCACCGACCGCGAATTCGCCCCCACCATCGCCACGGCGCTCGACCTGATGCCGCCGGACGCCCGGCCCATCATCGTCGACATCGACGACGAATTGGCCCCGCCCGGCGCCCTGCTCGGCGACATCGAGTACGAGGCGTTCCTCGCCAGCGGTGACCCGGCGTTCCCGATCGCGCTGCCGCTGGACGAGTGGGACGCGATCGCACTCAACTACACCTCCGGCACGACGGGGCGGCCGAAAGGCGTCGTGTATCACCACCGCGGCGCCTACCTGGCCGCGATCGGCAACGTCGTCACCTGGGCCATGCCGCACTACCCGGTTTACCTGTGGACGCTGCCGATGTTCCACTGCAATGGCTGGTGCTTCCCCTGGGCCGTCACCGCGCAGGCTGGCACGCATGTCTGCCTGCGCCGGGTGGAGGCGGCGGCGATCCTGCGCGCGCTCGACGACGACGGCGTGACCCACATGTGTGGCGCCCCCGTCATCATGGGCGTGATCGTGAACACCCCCGGCCTGCAGCCCCGCAGCACGCGCGTCCACATGATGACTGCCGGCGCCTCCCCGCCCGCTGCGATCCTCGAGGGCATGGAACGGCTGAACTTCGACGTCACCCACGTCTACGGTCTGACCGAATCCTACGGCCCCGCGACGGTCTGCGAGTGGCACGAGGAATGGGACGCGTTGCCGGCCGAAGCGCGTGCGACGCTGAAGGCGCGCCAAGGTGTTCCCTACGTCGTGCAGGAGGGGCTGATCGTCGCCGACCCGGAGAGTCTCGAACCCAAACCGCAGGATGGCGTCGTCATGGGCGAGCTGATGATGCGCGGCAACGTCATGATGAAGGGCTACCTGAAGGACGACGCCGCAACCCAGTCCGCGTTCGCCGGCGGCTGGTTCCACACCGGCGATCTCGGCGTAGCGCATCCGGACGGCTATGCCGAAATCCGCGACCGCGCGAAGGACATCATCATCAGCGGCGGCGAGAACATCTCCACCATCGAGGTCGAGAGCGTGCTGTATCGCCACCCCGCGGTACTGGAAGCCGCGGTCGTCGCCCGCCCCGACGCGAAATGGGGCGAGACGCCGTGCGCCTTCGTGACGCTGAAGCCCGGTGTGGAGGCGGACGAGGCGGCCATCATCGCCTTTTGCCGCGAGCACATCGCCCACTATAAGGCGCCGCGGACGGTGGTGTTCGGGCCATTGCCGAAAACGTCGACCGGCAAGATGCAGAAATACCTGCTGCGGGAAACCGCCCGTGCGTTGCCGTCGCGCTCGACCGGTTGACGGAACGATTGGCCGAGGGGCATGTTGGCTACGCTATGACCCGTATCCTTCTGGCCCTCGGCCTACTCGCTCTCGCATCCTGTGCCGCGGAGACTGGGCCGGTGCCCAATCCCGCCACGTCACCCGGCAGCGCGACCAACCCGGTGACCGGAACGCGCGGCGGCGGGACGAAGTAGCCTCGATCAGGCCTTGACGGTCGAGGCCTGGTAGATCTCCTCGACCGCCACGCCAAGGGCGGCGTTGAAATCGCTGTCGCTCATGCCCTTGGTCAAACCCTCGACCAAGGCGCGTGAGAAGCTCGCGATCAACCCGTGGTTCTTCGCCAGCTTCTCGCAGGCGTCATCCCGTTTGTATCCGCCGGACAACGCCACTACCCGGACCACCTTCGCGTGCTTGATCAGCGGCGCATACAGGTCGGGGGTCGTCGGGATGGTCAGCTTCAGCATGTAACGATGGCCCTCGGGGGCTGCGTCCAGGTGCTTGGTCAAAGCTTCCAGCAATAAGGTCTCTGCGCCCTGCTTGTCCGGGCTCTTGATCGACACTTCCGGCTCCAGGATCGGCATCAGCCCGTGGCCGATGATCTGGTCGCCGATCTCGAACTGCTGCTTGGCGATCGCGGCGATGCCGTCCTTGGACGCATGGGCAATCACCGAGCGCATCTTGGTGCCATACACGCCGAGCTTGACGGCGCGGGCGAGCAACTCGTCCAGGCCGGGCATCGGCTTCATCATGCTGACGCCGTCCTTCTCGGCCTCCAGCCCCTTGTCGACCTTCAGGAACGGGACCACGCCGCGGTCCTGCCACAGGAAGGTGGGGACGGGCTTGCCATGCGCCTCGCCGTCCATCGTGCGCTCGAACAGGATGGCGCCGATGATCTTGTCGCCGGTGAAGGCGGGTGCCGACATGATGCGCACCCGCATCTCGTGCATGGCGGCGTACATTTCGGCGTCGCCGTGATAGGCGGTCTCGGGCACGCCGTAGTCGCGCAGTGCGCCGGGCGTCGATCCGCCGCTCTGGTCGAGCGCCGCGATGAACCCGTCCTTGTCGGCCATCTGGGCCGCCATCGCCTTGTCGGTCATAGGATTTTCCAGTTGCCCCCTGAATGCGCGGCACCCTCGCACAGGTCTCCCAGCCGGAACAACCCTGCCACCTTTTCCCTCTCCCCTTGAGGGAGAGGGTCGGGGTGAGGGGTGGCTGATGACCGAACGCTGCGTGTCTGGCACCCCTTCCCTGAGCCAGGGTCGTTGCTTTCGCTACATCCTCCCTCGCGAAGCGGGGGAGGGAGACCATGCAAAGCACGGTGGAGGGGGCGAGCCACACGCACCGCCGCGTGCCCGCGCCCCCTCCGTCGGATTCGCCGCATCCTCCCGCGTCAAGCACGGGGGAGGATGAGCCAAATGCGATCGCCCTGCTCACTCAAGGAAGGGGGAGAGGCTGCTACGCGAGCGCCGCGGCGAACGCCTTCACCGTGGCGGCCGGGTCGGCCCACACGGCCCCCGATACGGCCACGAAATTGGCCCCAGCCTCCACCAAAGGCCGGCAGTTCTGCGGGGTGATGCCACCGATCGCCACACAGGGCACCTCCATCAGCTCGGACCACCAGGTCAGGATCTCGGGCTCGGCCATCGCGGGTGGGCTTTTCGTGGTGGAGGGGAAGAAGGCGCCGAAGGCCACGTAATCGGCGCCCTGCTCACCCGCCGACATAGCCAAGTCGCGGCTTGCGTGGCAGGTCACGCCCAGGGTCAGGTCCCCCAGCAACTTGCGCGCCGTCGCGACCGCCATGTCGTCCTGCCCGACATGCGCGCCGTCGCAGCCGGTAGCAACGGCGAGGTCCGGCCGGTCGTTCAGCAGGAACGCCACGCCGCGCGACTGCGCCACCGGGCGCAGCAGGTCGATCGCGCGGCGCAGGTCGTCGTCCGACCAGTCCTTCAGCCGCAACTGCACGGCCGCCACGTCCCCGGCATCCAGTGCGATGGCCAGCGTGTCGCGGAATGTGGCGGGCGCCAGCACCGGCGGCGTGATGAGATACAGGCGGCAGCCATCGTCTTTGTTCGACATGCCAGTGGCTTAGCCATCTGGTGCTGTGCTGTCACGCTCCAGCCACGCCTGCACTCGCCGCGAGGCCCCGCGTGCGGCCAGATCCAGCGCCGGCGGCCGCTCGGCCAGCAGGGTGGCGCCAACCACGGCAGCGCGGGACGCGACCAGCGCCCAGGCAGGCACCGCCGGATCGAGCACGAGCAGGCGGCAACCGACCCGCAGGGCCTCCATCGCGCGCCCGGGGGCATCGGCACAGTCCAGTATGTCGGGATTGGCGCCCGCCCCGAGCGCCATCAGCGCCCGCCACCAGCCGCATCCGGCATAAATCGCGGCCCCCGGCCCGGACAGCAGCGTCACCGGCAGACCCGGCGCGGTCGCTAGGCGCAGATCGGGCAGGCCGTGCACGACGATCGCGGGTGGGCGCTTCATGCTTGACCTTCAAGCGGTCCGGCGCTTCATGGTCAATTATTGCGCATAAAGAGGGACGGAATCGATGTCGGATAGCGACGCGGCGGAGGCAGACGCGCTCCAGCGGTTGGAGGCGGCGCTCGACCGGATCGCACAGAGTGTCCAGGTCCCCGCGCCGGAGCCTGCGCCGCGCGTCGATACGGTCGCGATCGGTGCCAGGCTGGACCGGCTGATCGGCCAACTGCACGATGCGCTGGCCGAAGAACCCGGCCTCGCTGAAGAACCCAGCCTCGCTGAAGAACCAGGTCTCGCCGAAGAACCCAGCCTGGTCCATGAACCCAGCACGAGCGGGGTCTGACGCGCATGGCTCAGCTCACGGTCAAGATCAACGGCTACGCCTACACCGTCGCCTGCGAGGACGGGCAGGAGGCACATCTGCAGGAGATGGCGCGCGAGGTGGAGCAGCGCATCGAGAGCCTGAAGACCCTCAGTGGCGCCTCGGGCGAGGGACGCATGCTGGTGTTGGCCGCCCTGCTGATGGCGGACGAATTGCACGATACCGCGATCGACCTGGCCAATTTGCGCCAGCAGCTGAGTGACCCGTCTGGCGCTCCAGCCCCCGACACCTCCGTGGCAGCACCGGTCAAGGCCGAGCCGCGGGATGCAAAGCGTATCGCCCGGCTGGCTCGCAAGGCCGAGGATATTGCGGCCGGCATCGAGCAGCCCTAGATAGGGATGGTGGGGCTGCCCGGTTCGTCAGGTAGATCATCCCCGGGCCGATAGGCATTCTCCTCGGGGACTGGCGCTGCCGTGATCCTGGTCTCGGTATCTGGTTCCCACCTGCACACGCAGGCTCGGGAGGATGACAAATTCCAACGGCCAGGGCGGCTCCGCACTTACTCTTTCCATGATGAAACGCGCCGCTCGGGCCGCCGCTCGGGCCGTGTTGGAGCGCTGTGACCCCGCTTGCGGTGTCGCGGTCAGCCAGCAGGTCGTGGCGCATTTTGGCTTGCCCGCTCCCGCAATCGTAGCCGGGTTCTACCCGATGGGCCACGAACTGAATCTGACGCCTCTGCTGCTCCATCTCAGGCAAGCCGGCTACGTCGTGGCCCTCCCCCACACCCCGCAACTGGGCGCACCGCTCGCCTTTCGCCGCTGGGCCGAGGGCGACGAACTGCTGCCCGAGCGTTTCGGCACGATGACCTCCAGTGGCCCGGCGGTGGATCCCGCCATCCTTCTCGTGCCGCTGCTCGCCTTCGACCGCCGCGGCCACCGGCTCGGCTATGGCGGCGGCTATTACGACCGCACGATCGCCGCGCGGCCCGGTATCCGGACCATTGGATGCGCCTATGCTGCCCTGGAGCTGGCCGAGGTGCCCACGGGCGCCACCGACCAGGCACTCGACGCCATCGCCACCGAACGCGAGTTCATCACCATCAAGGCCCCCGCATGCGCATCCTGTTCCTAGGCGACACCGTCGGCCGCTCCGGCCGCGAGGGGGCAGCCGCGGCGCTCCCCGAATTACGCAAGTCGCTGCGGATCGACCTGGCGATCGTGAACGCCGAGAACGCCAGCCACGGCTTCGGCCTCGCCCCGGACATGGCGGCGGCGTTGTTCGCGGCCGGGGCGGACGTGCTGACGCTGGGCAATCACGCGTGGGACCGCAAGGAGATCATTCCCTACATCGCCCAACAGCCCCGCGTACTGCGCCCACTGAACTTCCCGCCGGGCACGCCGGGCGCCGGGTCGGTGGTGGTGGAGGTAGCGGGCGGGCGTCGGGCACTGGTGATGAACGCGATGGGCCGGCTGTATATGGACGCGCTGGACTGCCCGTTCCGCGGCACGGCCGAGATCCTGGCGCGCTACCGGCTGGGCGGCACCGTGCACGCCATCGTGTCAGACTTCCATGCCGAAGCGACCAGCGAGAAGCTGTCGTACGGGCACATCTTCGACGGACAGATGTCGCTCGTGGTCGGCACCCACACGCATGTTCCGACCGCCGACCATCAGATCCTGGCGGGCGGCACCGCGTATCAAACGGACGCCGGCATGTGCGGCGATTACGATAGCGTGATCGGCATGGCTAAAGAGGGCGCCGCCGCGCGTTTCATGCGCAAGATGCCTGGGGAACGGCTGGCTCCCGCCGAGGGGCCGGCCACGATCTGCGGGTTGTTCGTCGAAACCGACGACGCCACCGGGCTGGCGCTACGGGTCGAACCGGTGCGGACGGGTGGACGCCTGTCGCAGTCGGTCCCTGTCGCAGTCGGTATGGGCTGAGTTTGCGGCGAGACCGGCGTCGAACCGGGAGCATGGCCGGGCGTTGCGATGCAAGATGGAGCGGAGGTGGTAGGACATGACATTGAATCCCGCCGTGCAGGTCGTGCTCTCGGGCACCCTGAGCTTCGGTATCCCGCTTATGATCGCGATCTACGAGTTGCGCAGCCTGCGCCGATATCGCGGCGGCGACGGGGGTTGGCGCCGGCCTGCCCCGGACCCGTTGCCCCGCCCGACGCGGGATGGCTCCCATCCATTGCCGGCGTGTTTGATCCCGACCGAGCAATGGCGCGCTCCGTCTCGCGTGCGGGAACTGACCTGACGGCCAGCCAGAACCGTTTGGCGCGGGGCGGCGCGGCCTGATACAAACGCCCCTTCGTCAACCGCACCGAGACCCAGGCTTATGGCCGGCCATTCCCATTCCAAGAACATCATGCACCGCAAGGGTGCCCAGGACGCCCGCAAGGCGAGCCAGTTCGCCAAGGTAATCCGCGAGATCACGGTGTCGGCCAAGCTCGGCCTGCCCGACCCGGCGTTCAACCCGCGCCTGCGCGCCGCCGTGGCCGCCGCCCGGGTGATGAACATGCCCAAGGACACGATCGACCGCGCCATTCGCAAGGCCAGCGAGGCTGGCGTCGGCGCCGACTACGTCGAGGTGCGGTACGAGGGCTACGGTCCGGCCGGCGTGGCCGTGATCGTGGAGGCGCTGACCGACAACCGCAATCGCACCGCGTCGGACCTGCGCACGGCATTCAACAAGAACGGCGGCACGATGGGGGAGAGCAACTCGGTCGCCTTCCAGTTCAACCGCGTCGGCGCCATCCAGTATCCGCCGAAAGCCGCCACCGCGGACGCCATGATGGAGGCTGCGATCGAAGCCGGAGCGGAGGACGTGCAGAGCGACGAGGCCGGCCACGAAGTCATCTGTGCGACCGATGACCTGTTTGCCGTGCGGGACGCGATGGAGGCGAGCTTCGGTGCGCCGGACGCCGCCAAGCTGGAGTGGCGGCCGTCGGTGATGGTGACGGTGGACGATCCCGAGCGGGCCACCGCCCTGCTGAAACTGCTGGATGCGCTCGAGGACAATGACGACGTCCAGACCGTGTATTCCAACGCCGACATCCCCGACGAATTGCTGGAGCAGCTCGCGGCGTGAACCGCTGCTTCTCGAGTGCGGCGTGAGCCGCTGCTTGTCGAGTGCGGCGTGATGGTCCGCCTGATGGGCATCGACCCGGGGCTGCGTTTTACTGGCTGGGGCGTGATCGCCGTGGATGGCAACCGCCTGTGCCACGTGGCGGATGGCGTGATCGCGACCGATGGCGATGCCTCGGTGCCGGCCCGGCTGAAGGTGCTGCACGACGGGCTGACCGCGCTGTTCGCATTGCACCACCCCGACGAGGCGGCGGTGGAGGAGACCTATGTCAACCGCAACGGCGCGGCGACGCTGAAGCTCGGCTATGCCCGTGGCGTGGCGCTGCTGGCGCCTGCGCTGGTGGGGATTCCGGTGCTGGAATACGGCGCCTTGGCGGTGAAGAAGGCTGTGGTCGGCACCGGCGGCGCCAGCAAGGACCAAGTGGGCATGATGGTCCGCCGCCTACTGCCTGGTGCTGTGCTGAAACGCGCCGACGCCGCCGATGCGCTGGCGGTCGCGATCTGCCACGCCCACCACCGCGCCAGTCTTCTACGCGTCGCCAGCGGCAAGGTAATGGCATGAACCGCGAGAAAGTCCCCCTCCCCTTGAGGGAGGGGCTAGGGGAGGGGTGGCCGCCGCATGATGCTGCCACTTCCAGGGTCTGGCCCCCCTCCCCCCGCCCACTCCGGCTGCCATGATCGCCCAACTCACCGGGATCATGGCGTCTGTCGAGGACGGCCGTTGCATCATCGACGTCAACGGGGTCGGCTACCTCGTGCACGCCTCCACCCGCACGCTGTCGGCACTGCCGGCACCACCCGCAATCGCTCGCGTGCTGGTCGAGACGCAGGTGCGGGAGGATGCGATCACCCTCTATGGGTTCGCCGACGGCGCGGAGCGGGAGTGGTTTCGCCTGCTCACCACCGTGCAGGGCGTAGGGGCGAAGGTCGCATTGGGCGTGCTCTCCGCACTCTCGCCGAAAGACCTCGTGGCCGCGATCGCAGCGGGGGACCGTGCCAGCCTGACCCGGGCACCCGGCGTCGGCGCCAAGCTCGCCATGCGGCTGCTGTCTGAACTCGCAACCAAGGTCGGCGCCATGCCGACGGGCAGCGGGATCGCCACCATCGCGGTCCCTGGTGGGGTGGAAGCGGACGCGCTCTCGGCTCTGGCCAATCTCGGCTACCGCCGGGTCGAGGCGCATCCCGTCGTGACGAGGGTGCGGGAGCGGCTTGGCTCGACGGCTGGTCTCGACGCCGTCATCCGCGACAGTTTGAAGGAATTGGCGCGCTAGACCTCATTTCGGGCTTTTTGCTCAAAAAACGGTTAGCGTCGACGCAGCTAACGCTGGCTTGCCTTGACATATGGCAGCCTCAACCGTTTTGTATTGCCCGCGGTGCTCATTACGGCATCATGCGGCACACTTATTGCGGAGCTCGGGTGAATCGACGGGACAATCCCAGGCCGAGCACGGCGTGGTCAATCAAATCTGATGAAGAGCGGATGGAAGCGGAAGCATTGAACCGCTTTCCGCAAGTCTTTTCTTCCAGTGCAAACATCCCCGACCATCAGTTGGGGTGGCGCATGGCCGTGCTGCCGTTCCGCAGCGTTGGCGCACCGGTCGGTCATGGTATCGCGCTTGGCATGGCCGAGGAGATCTCAACCGCTCTGTCCCGGTTCCGGCTTCCCCGCTTGGTTGCGTCCGCGACGTTCTGGAACGGCACCGAGCCCGTTGATGACGCCATGGCCCGGTGCCGGATGTATGCGCTCGACTACATCATCGACGGCACGATCAAGATCGACGGCAACCAGATCACCGTCCATGTGACCCTGATGGACGTCGTGCTGGCGTTCGAGGTGATCTGGTCCGGCCGGTTCGACGGCACGATGGACGACCTGTTTTCACTGCAGCATCGCATCGTGTCCGAGACCGTGGCGCAGATCGACCCCGAGCTGTTTCAGCGCGGCTCGGCATACGAGGCGCCGTGCAAGACCGAGGTCGCAGCGGCGCACCACTCGGTCCTGACCGCAATCCAAGGGATCTTCCGCCTCGACAAGCCGTCCTTCATGAAGGCGCGCGAGCTGCTTTCCCACGCGATCGAACTCGATCCGCAGTATGCGGCCGCGTACACTTGGATGGCCTACTGGTGTATCATGGCCATCGGTTTGGGCTGGGCCGACAATCCACGTGAGATCGCAGCCATGGCGGGCGATGTTGCAAAGCGCGCGGTATTGCTCGATCCGATGGATGCCCGGGCCATCACGATCGCCGGTCACGTCGAGGCATTTCTGTTCAAAGATGTGCCCCGAGCGGCAGCGATGCACGTACGGGCGCTAGAGCTCAATCCGAACTTGCCGATCGCTTGGACGCTCAGCAGCTGGTGCAAGATCTACAGCGGGGAACATGCAACAGCGATCCGTGAGGCGTCGATTTCCAAGTCGCTGTCGCCGCGCGATCCGCACATCTTCTTCGCCGAACACGCGATGATGGTCGCCTACATGTTTAACCGGCAACTCCAGGACGCGGAGATCCTTTCCGACATCGTCCTGGCTCGCAACCCGGAGATTGTCTCGGCGCTAAATATTCGGTTGTGTATTCTAGGCCATCTCGGTCGAAGCTCGGAGGCTGAGCAGTATCTGGGGGTGCTGCAAAGGTTGGAGCCTGTCGTCACGGTGGCGAACATCGTCAGTCGCGCGCCGTTTACGAAATACGATCAGGCGTATTATGCACGCGGCCTAATGCTTGCGGGTGTTCCGACTAAGTAGAGCCGACGGGCTATTTGTTCCGTCGGCTGAGTAGGTCCACAAAATCAAGCCGGCGCTCTGACTGGTGCTGAACACATGAGCGCGTCCGAGCACTGGATGCTCGTGTCAGCTTGGTGTTTGCAAGCTCTCAATATCTGCCACGTTCTCGGCTTTCGTCATCAGGCTCTCATGGTCGACGGGACACATCCGCCGCTTGCGTACAGTCACGGCGTAGGCGCCCTGGCGGACAGTATGATCGGGGTCAGGGTGCGGCAATAACACTTCGCCCAACCGGGTCCAGTCGTCTTTCGTCAACGAGGACGGTTCGATGCAGGAATAGGACGCCAACGTTTCTTCCCGGTAAGCCAGTTGCGGTAGGGGCTGTACTTGCAAGAACGGCGCGTATGCCCGGATGTGCACCGGGAAGTCGGTGCGAGTGAGTCGGAAGTTGTTGAACAGTGGACCGAGCCAGATGTCGGTCTCGACGATACCCTCCCACGCGGTCAGCCCAGGTATCGGCGGCAAGTTAACTGGGGTTCGCACCGACAGGCTCCAGCCAGGGCGAGTCTTCGCAAGAAGTCCGGTCCAGATCTGGACGGCGCCAGCTTCGGGAAGCGCTGTGATAAACGGCGGTGAGTACCCGCGCAGTTCTTCCGGCACCGAGGCGTCGAATATGCTGGCATAATTTGGGAATTGGACGGCGCCACTGTCGGTACCGCTCAGGGGCATCCAGCTCTCGTCCTCGCCGTAGGACCAGAAAATCTGCTCGCCGTCCCACAATAAGCGGACATCCATCGGCGGGAATATCCAGTAGCCGAAACCCGTCGCCGACGTCAGCGCGTCGCAATAGCGCATTGCCCGACTTGGCAGGTAACCCGCGGCGGATCGCTCCGCACGTTTTGGATGCCTAGCTTCCGGAATCAGCCGGACAAATTCGACGACGCTGCTATCGGTCATCATTCCACACTAAAGGCGATGGAGCATCCTGCAACCATAGCAAGATGCTCCTGCCAATCGGAATGGATCAGAAACGCATGCAGCCGGCGCCAACGCGAACGCGGCCGGCGTCCTTGGTCGTCTCGAAGCGCATGCAACCGGCGCCAACGCGAACGCGGCCTGCATCCTTGACGCTGTCCGAGCGGGTCTGGGCGACATCGGTCGTCTTGATCGCAACATTGATCTCGGTGGCGGTGGTGATCTGGGACATTACGCTATCTCCGTGGCATAATTGCCTGAAAACGATTTAAAGCGTGAACAAAGGTCAGGCAATGTAGACGACGTTAAGAGACCGTCAATAAAACGATAATAATACTCCACAATAACTCAGCTTTTGTGGTTGATCTCCTGTGACGAAACAGTATCCATTCTACTGGACGGAACTATCATATGAAACTTTATGATAGCCGTTGCTAGCGTTATTCTTGGCTGCGGGAGCGGACACCACGGAAGCGCAGAAACGAATGGAATTGTACGGGATCACCGCTTGGCTAATAAGCACCGGCAAGCATTTTCTGCTAATGCACGATCGAAGTCGGTTCAGCAACGCTGTTGTCGTTTGAAGTTAGGCAGACAGGCCAAGCCGGTGTTGCCTCGCCGTGAGGTGCCGGTGCAGCGACCCATTATGGCGCCTCAGTTCCGCTCGCTGAGCCCGCGTCCCGTATTGCGACTATGTTCTGGCTTTCATGAGCTGAGCCGTATCACTGAGCGGCGGATCAGATGCTGCACAATGACTTTGATTGTTCGAAGCTGTACCAATTATCGAGGCACGCGCGAACGATGCCTGTTTGGAGCATTCCATGCTCGTCGCAAGCACCCGGATGTACAACGTGGCGCCCACGGCGACCGCCGCCTGGCACCGCCTGCTCGGCCACGCATTCCAGGCCGTCGGCATTGCGCTACGGATCGACGACCACCCGCATCCGGCGACACTGTCCAGCCTCTGGGGGCACCCTGACCTCGGCTGCGCTTTCATGTGCGGCTGGCCGCTCGCGCAGGAGGCCGGGTCGCGGCCCGTCATCGCCGCCCCCATTCCGCAGGGGTCGGCCACGCCGCGCTACCATTCCGTGTTCGTGGTTTCCGTCGCTGCGCCGTTCCAAACGCTGGAGCAGACCTTCGGCCACCGCTTCGCCTTCAACGCCCGGGGTTCGCACTCCGGCTGGAACATGCCGCAGGCGCATCTTGCCCGGCTCGGCGGAACATTCGCGGCCGAGCTAGGGCCGTTCGGGCCACACCAGAACGCCGCCGCCGCAGTGCTGGCCGGCAAGGCGGACGTGGCCGCGATCGACAGCCTGGTCTGGGCCCTGCTGTGCCGCCACGCGCCTGACCTGGCCGCCGGGCTGCGCGTGATCGGGCAGACCGCGGACCAACCCAGCCCACCCCTGGTCGGTTCGGCCGCCCTGCTACCCGGCGACGCCGGCCGCCTGCGAACCGCCTTCATCGGACTGTCGCAGGATGCGGCCGGCCAGGCGCTACTGGCCGATGTCTGCCTGGCCGGCTTCGCCCCGGCCTCACTGGCCGACTACGACGAAACGCTCACGATCCATACGGCAGCCTTGGCACCGATGTTGCTCGATCCCCCGCCACCATCGAACGGAGAGGCAGTATGAAGCGTCGAAACCTCCTGGCCGGAGGCGCTGCGGCGGGGCTGGTGGGCGGCCTCGCCCGGCCGTCCATTGCGCAGAGCACCGCGGCCCGCACCCTGAAATTCATCCCCGAGGGCAACCTCGCCAACGCGGACCCGATCTGGACCACCACCACGGTCGCCCGCAACCACGGCTACATGATCTACGACACGCTGTTCGGCGTGGACTCCGCCCTCACCCCGCAGCCGCAGATGTGCAGCGGCTACGACGTGTCCGCCGACAAGCTGACTTGGACCTTCCGCCTGCGCGACGGGCTGAAATTCCACGACAACGAGCCGGTGCGCGGGGTGGACTGCATCGCCAGTATCGCGCGCTGGGCCAAGCGCGACGGATTTGGCCAGCGCATGGCCGCCCAGCTCGACAGCATGGCCGCGCCGGATGACCGCAGCTTCACCATCAAGCTGAAGTCACCCTTCCCGCTGATGTTGACCGCGCTGGGCAAGGCGGCGGCCAACGTGTGCTTCATCATGCCGGAGCGCGTGGCCAAGACGGACGCGTTCACCCAGATCAGCGACTTCACCGGGTCGGGCCCGTTCCGCTTCCTGAAGAACGAATGGACGCCCGGTTCGCTCGCCGCCTATGCGCGGTTCGAAGGATATGTGCCCCGGCAGGAGGCGCCTTCGTTCACGTCGGGCGGCAAGATCGCCAATTTCGACCGGATCGAGTGGAACATCATCACCGACGCCGCGACCTCCGCCGCCGCCATGCAGACGGGGGAGGAGGATTGGTGGCAGCAGCCGATCGGCGACCTGCTGCCGCAGCTCCGCGGGGCGAAGGGCGTGAAGGTGGTGCCGATGACGCGCTTCGGCAGCGTCGAGATCATCCGCTTCAACCAGCTGTATCCGCCGTTCGACAACGTGAAGATGCGCCAGGCGCTGCTGCACGTGGTCAGCCAGAAGGACTACATGCAGGCCGGCTACGGCGACGATCCGACGTTATACAAGACGGACGTCGGCGTGTTCACGCCGGGCTCCCCGGCCGCGACCGATCTTGGCATGTCGGTGCTGACCGGCCCGCGTGATTTCGACCTGGCGAAGAGGCTGGTGGCCGAGTCCGGCTACAAGGGCGAGAAGGTCACCATCCTGGCGCCGACCGACTACCCGTTCCTCGAGGCGTTCTGCGAGGTGACCCGCGACCTTCTCGGCAAGATCGGTGTGGCGGTCGACTACGTGGCGACCGATTGGGGCACGGTGGTGCAGCGCCGGGCCAGCAAGGCGCCGCCGGCCCAGGGTGGTTGGAATATCTTCTCCACCGGGTGGGAGGGGCTGAACCTGGACGATCCAGGTGGCCATTACCCGATCATCGGCAGCGGCCAGGATGCCTGGTTCGGTTGGCCGAGCAGCCCGAAGATGGAGCAGCTGCGCAGCGATTGGTTCAACGCCCCGGACGCGGCGGCGCAGAAGAAGGCGACGGACGCGATCCAGTCGTTGGTGTGGGAGGAGGTGCCCTACATTCCGCTCGGCCAGTTCTTCCAGCCGGCGGCGATGCGGGACAACATCACGGGCGTGCTGGACAGCCCGTTCCCGATCTTCTGGAACGCGAAGAAGGGTTAGCGACAGTCTTTGCTAAATCCTCCCCTGCAAAGCGGGGGAGGGGGACCATGCAAAGCATGGTGGAGGGGGCGCTTGGGCACGGTCAGTGCCCGCGCCCCCTCCGTCGGCTTCGCCGCCACCTCCCCCGTGAAGAACGGGGGAGGATCAGCGCTTTAGAAGATCTGCC
>CAXTCJ010000133.1:0-14710 GCA_964242215.1 uncultured Acetobacteraceae bacterium
AGCGCCTTCAGCTTCTCCTTGTGGGAGACGCCGAAATGCTGCTCCTCGTCCACGATCAGCAGCTCGAGGTCGGTGAACTCGATCCCCTTTGCCAGCAACGCGTGGGTGCCGACGACGATGTTCACGGACCCATCCGCGAGGCCGCGTTTGACCTCCGCGGCATCCTTGGCGGTGACCATGCGGCTGAGCTGCCCGACCTTCACCGGCAGGCCCTCAAACCGCTTGCTGAACGTGCGGAAATGCTGCCGAGCCAGCAACGTGGTGGGCACGACGACGGCCACCTGGGCGCCACTGATGGCAGCGACGAAGGCGGCGCGCAGGGCCACCTCGGTCTTGCCGAACCCGACGTCGCCGCAGATCAGCCGATCCATCGGGCGCCCGGCGGCCAAGTCCTCCAATACGTCGGCGATGGCGCGCGCTTGGTCCTCCGTCTCGGAGAACGGGAAGCGCGCGCAGAACTCGTCCCACGCGCCTTCCTGCGGCGTCAGGCTGGTGGCGTCGCTCGCCCGGCGGGCCGCGGCGGTGCGGATCAGCTCGCCCGCCATGTCGCGGATGCGCTGCTTCATCCGCGCCTTGCGGTTCTGCCACGAGGCGCCGCCCAGCTTGTCCAGCGCGCCCCCGCCTTCGGCACCGAACCGGCTCAGCATCTCGATGTTCTCGACCGGCAGGAACAGCTTGTCGTCGCCGTCGTACAGCAGCCGCAGGCAGTCGTGGCGGGCGCCGCTCACTTGCAGCGTCACCAGGCCATCGTAGCGGGCGATGCCGTGATCCTGGTGCACCACCAGGTCCCCCTCGGCGATCTCGGTGGCTTCCGCGATGAACTGGTCGGCACGCTTGCGCCGGCGCGGCGGACGGCTGATGCGCTCGCCCAGCAGGTCTTGCTCGCCGACGAAGCCCAGATCGTCGGCCACGAAGCCGCGCTCCAGCCCCAGCGTGACCAGCACGATGTGGTCTCGCGGCGCCACCCGCACCTTCTGCCAGGTCTCGGCGACATGGGCGCGCAGCCCGTTTTCCCGCAACAGATTGGCCAACCGCTCACGGGAGCCACGCGTCCAGGCGGCGACCACGGTGCGGCGGCGTTGGGCCTGCCAGCTGGTGAACTGGTCGGCGAGTTGCTTGAACACCTCCGGATTGGCGTGGGCGCCGGCCTGGGTGAACAAGGCGCCGGGCCGCCCCCCGCCATCGATGCCAGTGGCGGCGTCGTCCTTGCTGTACGGGCTGAATTGGAACAGCGGGCCCATCGAGAGCATCTCGTCCCACTCGGCCTGGTCTAGATACAGCCGCTCCGACGGCAGGGCCCGATACGGCACCTCGCCATCGCGCGGGACGGCTTTGCGCGCTTCGAAATGGTCAGCGATCATCTCCAACCGGGCGGCGAGCACGTCGTCAGACAGATTGTCGAAGCTGACGGCGGCGTCCGGCAGATAGTCGAGCAGGTTCTCCATCACCACGTGGAATAGCGGCGCCCAATGCTCCATGCCCGGATGCCGGCGGCCGTCCGAAATGCTGGCGTAGATCGGGTCCTGCGCCGCTTTCGGGCCGAACAACTCGCGCCAGGCCTCGCGGAAGCGCGTGACGGACGCCGGGTCGAGCGAGACTTCGGACACAGGGCGTAGTTCCAGCCGGTCCACCTTGTCGGTCGAGCGCTGGGTGGTGGCGTCGAAGCGGCGGATGCTCTCCACCGTGTCACCGAACAGGTCGAGCCGCACGGGGTCGAGTTCGCCGGCGGGGAAGATGTCCACGATGCCGCCGCGCAGGGCGTATTCGCCCGGCTCCATCACGGTGTCGGCGCGGCCATAGCCGTTGGCCTCGAGAAAGGTCGTGAGTTCCTCGGGCTGGATCGTGCCGCCGGTCCGCACCGACAGGCTCGCGCCGCGGAACACGGCTCGCGGCGGCACACGCTGCACCAGGGCGTTGACGGTGGTGAGCACGATTCGCGGCCGGTCGGTCGGTTCCAGCAGCCGAGCGAGGCAGGCGATTCGCTCCGATACAATGGCGGCGTTCGGCGAGACACGGTCGTACGGCAGGCAATCCCAGGCCGGGAAACGCAGGATCTCGGTCTCGGGCGCGAAAAACGCGAGCGCCTCGGCCAGGCGAGCCATGCGGGTGTCGTCGCGATTGACGTGGAGCACGGCTCCCTTGTGCTCGGCCCGGCGGCGGGCGAGCAGCAGGGCGTCGTAGCCCTCCGGCGCGCCGTAGATGGTGACCGCGCTCATGCGTTACCCGACGCCACGCCTGGGACCGCGAATGAGGCCGCACTGGGCGAATGAATGGCGTGATACATCGCGTGCAACAGGACCGAATGCTCGCCCGGCGGGATCGGGACACGCCCCATCAGCCAGTCGGCGAGGTCCACGTCGGGCAGATCCATCATCGCCTCGATCGCGTCGAGTTCGGTGTCGGTGAAGCTGAGCAGCCGCGCGGCCACGTAGCCGCCGACCAGCCGATCGGTTTCTTGGGTGCCTCGGTGGGTGGCGCGGAACAGAACACGGCGGCGCCGCGGGTCAGGCTCGGTCATTATCGTGAGCATATAGAAGCAGCGCGGGCCGATGTCAGCGGCGGAAACGGAGACTCAGCCGGTCGTGCGCGACCCTGCTCTGCTTGGTGACCGCGAAGGTCCGGTTAGCCGCGGGACGTCGAGACGAACTTACGATCCAGGTTGGTCACCAGCTGGATCATGCTTTGCAGATCGTCCTTCACGCTCTGCGCCAACTCCCGAAGAAGGCAGAGCCGCTGAGCCACGTCTTTGTCGCCGGTTTTGTAGCTTACGCTCATCACTAGACCCTACCGCCCGATTGACGCCTGATTAACGCCCGTAAGCGCCTTAGGAAAGCCTCAGTTGGGGCTTCAGTCTGAACTTCTCGTGTTCAAACCGTCATACAGTCTCATATGGCGGGATACATTCGTCGAGGGTAAGGTCATTCTCAGGCCGCAATCAGCGTGCGCATGGCCTTGTGATGTTACTTGGGACCCCCACCATGCTAACCGGCACGCTTCGCCGTTTCATGCCTGGAGGCACTATGGATAGTCCAAAATGGGGCGGCCCGCCCGTTCATCGCCGCACCGTCCTGGAGACGGCGGCGGCCGTAACCGCCCTTGCCACGATCGCGGACAGCGCCCCCGTCATTGCGCAGCCGGCCCTCCCGGCCAGTGAAACCGTGCAGCGCCTTCCCGTCACGCTGACGATCAACGGCCAGAGCCATAGCCTCACGTTGGACACCCGAACGACGCTGCTCGATACGTTGCGCGAGCATCTGGATCTGACCGGCTCCAAGAAGGGCTGCGACCACGGCCAGTGCGGCGCCTGCACGGTGCTGCTGAACGGTCATCGCATCAACTCGTGCCTGACGCTGGCCGTGATGCACGATGGCGACGAGATCACCACCATCGAGGGCCTCGGCCAGCCGGGCAACCTCAGCCCGCTACAGGCAGCCTTCCTGCATCACGACGGCTATCAGTGCGGCTATTGCACACCGGGGCAGATCTGCTCCGCAACCGGCATGCTGGCCGAGGTGAAGGCCGGCGCCCCGAGCGTCGTCACCGCCAACCTCGTGACCAATCCCCAGCTGACCGACGAGGAGATCCGCGAGCGGATGAGCGGCAATATCTGTCGCTGCTCCGCCTATCCGAACATCGTCGCTGCAATCCGCGACGTGGCGGGGAACGTGACATGAGGGCCTTCACCTACGAGCGGGCCACGGCCCCACAGGCGGCCGCCAGCGCCGTTCTGGCGACGCCGGGCGCCACCTTCATTGCCGGCGGCACCAACCTGCTGGACCTGATGAAGCTGCAGGTCGCGACGCCCCATCACGTCATCGACGTGACCCGGCTGGACCTGAAGACGATCAGCGACACCCCGGATGGCGGCCTGCGCATCGGCGCGCTGGTGACCAACGCCGACCTCGCCGCCAATCCCCGGGTGCGCAAGGACTACGGCGTGCTCAGCCGCGCGCTGCTCTCCGGCGCCACCGGGCAGCTGCGCAACAAGGCGACAACCGGTGGCAACCTGCTGCAACGCACGCGGTGCTTCTACTTCTATGACACCGCAAAGCCCTGCAACAAGCGCGAGCCCGGCACCGGCTGCTCCGCGATCGGCGGCTACAACCGCATCCACGCCATCCTCGGCGCCAGCGACTCGTGCATCGCCACCCACCCGTCCGACATGGCCGTCGGCATGCTGGCACTCGGCGCGACGGTGGAGGCGATCGATGGTAGCGGCGCCACGCGGTCCATCCCGCTCACCGAGTTCCACCGCCTGCCCGGCACCACGCCGCAGGTCGAGACCAACCTGAAGCCCGGCGAACTGATCACGGCCGTGTTGCTGCCGCCGCCCCTGCCCGGCGTGCACATCTATCGCAAGGTGCGGGACCGGGCGTCCTACGCCTTCGCCTTGGTTTCCGTCGCGGCGATCGTGGATGTCGATGGCGGGCACATCCGTTCGGCCCGGCTCGCCTTCGGAGGGCTGGCGCACAAGCCTTGGCGGGTGGTGGAGGCGGAGCAGGCACTCGCCGGCGCGCCCGTTAGCGAGGCGACTTTCACGCAGGCCGCCGACATCGCCTTTGCCGGCGCGCGCGGCTACGGCAGCAACGATTTCAAGGTCCCGCTCGCCCGTCGCACCCTGCGTGCGGTGTTGGCCGAAGCGACCCGGACCTGAGGAGCCGACTATGATCGAGATGAACGCCCCCGTCGGCCCGAACGCGCTCGACAGCACGCAGAACGGCCTTGTCGGCAAGCCGATCGACCGCGTCGACGGACCGCTGAAAGTCACCGGCACCGCCCGTTACGCCTACGAGGTCCGCGACGCCGGCCCCGCTGCCTACGGCTACGCCGTGCTGAGCACAATCGGCAAAGGCCGCATTACCACGCTGGACACCGCAGCCGCCGAACGCGCACCCGGCGTGCTCAAGGTGCTGACGTGGCGGGATTCGCCGCCGCAGGGCAGCGGCAACCACCGTGACACCTGCCCGGTGCTTACTTCGGCGGAGGTGGAGCATTACGGCCAGCCGATCGCCCTCGTGGTGGCCGAGTCGTTCGAGGAGGCGCGGTCGGCGTCCTTCCTCGTCCGTCCCGTCTATCAGGAGGACACGGCGCACTACTCGATGACCGGCAACGAGAGTGCCGCGAAGACGCCGGAGGCGACCCAGAACCCCGTCGACACCGCCGAGGGGGATTTCGCCGGTGCGTTCGCCGCCGCCCCGGTCCAGGTCGACGTGACCTACACGACCCCCGACCAGAGCCACGCCATGATGGAGCCGCACGCGACCGTTGCGACCTGGGATGATGGCAAGCTGACGGTGTTCACCTCCAACCAGATGCTGGTGCAGGGGCAGAAATCGCTGGCGAAAACCCTGCAGATGAAGCCGGAAGACGTTCGCGTCGTCAGCCGCTACATCGGCGGTGGGTTCGGCTCGAAGTTGTGGGTGAACGCCGATGCCACCCTGGCGGCCCTTGGGGCCAAGGCCGCCGGCCGGCCGGTGAAGGTCGCGTTGACCCGGCAGCAGATCTTCCACGTCACGACCCACCGCTCCGAGACGATCCAGCGGCTGCGGATCGGGGCCGACAAGGACGGGCACATCCAGGCAATCGGCCACGACGTGATGTCCTGCAACCTCCCCAGCGAACAGGATTACGAGGGCGCCGCCAACCAGACCCGCACGCTGTATGCCGGCCCGAACCGGCAGACCCGGCACCGCCTTGTCCCGCTGAACATCCCGGTCGCCTCGGCCATGCGCGCACCTGGCGAAGCTGTCGGCCTGCTGGCGCTGGAATGCGCGATGGACGAACTGGCGGAACAGCTCGGGATGGACCCGATCGAGCTGCGCATCCGCAACGACGCCACGATCGATCCGACCAACAACGTCCCGTATTCCAGCCGCCACATGGTGGAATGCCTCCGCACGGGGGCCGAGCGGTTCGGCTGGGACAAGCGCGGCAAGCCGGGACAGACCCGGGACGGACGCTGGCTGGTCGGCATGGGCGTGTCGGTGGCGACGCGGCAGAACCCGCTGATGGCATCGCAGGCGACCATCCGGCTGGATCCGAACGGCATCGCCACCGCGCAAATGGCGATGACCGACATCGGCACCGGCACCTACACCGTGATGACGCAGCTTGCCGCGGAACTGCTCGGCCTGCCGATGGACCGCGTGCATGTGGAGATGGGGGATACCAACTATCCGCCCGCATCCGGCTCCGGCGGCTCGTTCGGCTCCAACAGCGCCGGGTCGGCGTTGTTCGACGCGTGCATGAACCTGCGCGGACAATTGGCGCAGAAGGCCGGGATGGATGCGTCGCAGGCAAGTTTCGGTGACGGCAACATCCAGTCGGGTGGCAAGTCGGTCGCGTTGGCCAGCCTGGTCGGGGCTGGTGGGATAGAGGCGAAGGGCGAGATCAAGCCCGGCGACATGCGCAAGAAGTTCTCGCAGCAGGCCTATGGTGCGCATTTCGCCGAGGTCGGCGTGAACATGGACACCGGCGAGGCCAGGCTGCGGCGGATGCTGGGCGTGTTCACCGCCGGCCGCATCCTGAACGAGAAGACGGCGCGGTCGCAGGCGATCGGCGGTATGATCTTCGGCGTCGGCGCGGCGCTCGAGGAAGACCTGGTGATGGACGAGCGCTTCGGCAATTTCGTCAACCACGACCTGGCCGAATACCACGTGGCCGTTCATGCCGACGTGCCGAACGTGGATGCGGTGTTCCTGGCGGAGGTCGATAACAAGACCAACCCGCTCAAGTCGAAGGGTGTCGGCGAACTCGGCATCTGCGGGGCGGGGGCGTCGCTGGCGAACGCGATCTACAACGCGTCCGGCATCCGGGTGCGCGATTATCCGATTACGCTGGACAAGCTGCTAGCCCACCTGCCCGTCTCTGCGTAGCTCCGACCCGTTGCGGTGGGGTGCCAAAGCGCACCCCACCCTACGTTAGGTGGGCGACGGCGTCGGCCACCTGCTCGGCGCAGAGGGCCACGCCGCTCACATCGACGGCCTCGAACAGTAGTTGAGCGGCGCGGTGGGATAGGTCGATGGCAGCGCGCCTTGCGTGCAGACTGCCGATGCCGGCCACGATGTCGAGTAAACCTCGGGCGTACAGCGCGGGGTCGTGCTGGGTTTCCACGATGGCGCGCCCCCGGCGGCCGGCGTGGCGGAACGGGGCTGGGTCGCGGCGCAGCGCCTCGAGGTGCCAGGTGAGCATCTCCGCCTCCCGGTCGGGCTCGACGAAGAACACGGCATCGTCCGGCAAGGCGGCGTACCAGCCCGTGCGGGTGACGACCGAGGGTAACGCCGCGCTCCAGATCCGGAGCTGGCTGCCCGACGCCTCGCCCATCGACGGGAAGCGCAGGTTGAGCGCCAGATCAGCCCGCAACAGCGCCGCGTGCAGCTCCGCTTCGGGCACGTAGCCGTGACGGCAAACCCGGCCCACCAGGCCCAGTGTGGCGATCTGCCGGTCGATCGGGTCGGGTTCGTCGAGAATGCCGTAGATGTCGAGGTGGACATCCTGGTCTGGCAGAGCGGCGATCACGTTCAGGATTGGGGCGAGTCGACGGTTTGCGCCTAGAAAGCCGAACACCACGAGCCGCAGCGTTCCGTTGGGCGTGCCCCGCTCGGGTGGTGGGCCGGCGGGGTAGGCGAGCGGCAAATGGAACACGGGCGTGCGGGTCTGGCACGCCAGGGCCTGCTGTTCCACCTCGTTGTGCACGATGGCGGCGAGCGCGCCGTCCAAGGCGACCACCGTCATCGGGTATTGGTCCACCAGCGCATCCAGGGTGCGCTCGCCGGCCAGCCATGCCTTCGCGTCGGCCAGCGCCGCCGGACCGTGGCTGCGGCGCATACGGTCCAGGTAGAAGGCCCGATCCGCCCCCGGCGTTTCGGAATAACGGGCGAAGAAATGCTGCAACCGCGTGTCGTGCAGCACGACGAGGCCGGGCGCCTGGCGCGCGATGTCGAAGATGGCGCGGTGATAGGTCGCGTTGTTGCCGATATTGTAGATGTTAGCGTCGGCCCGGTTCAGCCGCGTCCAGTCCAGGCACGCCGGGTCGTAGCAGACCACCGGCACGTCCAAGTCGAAGTCGGGCGGCTCCGCTTGCGGCGTCCACAGCGTCACGTCGGCCAGGTCGCGCAGGGCACGGGCCACGATCAGCGTGTGGTTGCCGACATCGCTGCGCAGCGGCGGCAGCGGCGAGAACAGATTCAGGCGAGCAGGCATTGCACCACGTGCCCCCAACTCAGCCCGAGCGCGCGGTAGCTGGCCAGTCCCTCCTCCCCGAGCGTGCGGGCGCGGATGCGGTCGGCCCAGAGCTCGTCCATGGCATCGGCGAGGGCGGCGGGGCTCGGTTCGCAGACGATGCCATTGCGGCCGTGCTCCACGAACTCCAACGGGCCGCCGGAATCGGTGCAGGTGATGACGGCCCGCGCCGACAACATCGCCTCCAGCGTGACGTAGCCGTAATCCTCGTCGAGCGGCGGCACGAGCACGGCCAAGGCGCCGGCCAGCAGCTCGATCTTGCGGTCGTCGGTCACCTCGCCCAGCCAGGTGGCCCGGCCCGGTGCCACCAACTCGGCCCGCGCCATCACGCCCTCGGCCCAGGCCGGGTCGTCGGCGGCGCCGGCGAAGACCACGCGCACGGGCTGGCGGGTGCGGGCGAGCGCGTCCACCACGAGGGTCTGCCGCTTGGGTCCGTTGATGCGGCTGGGCATCAGCAGGTAGTCGCCATATGGCCCGCTGCGATAACGGCCGGCGAGCGGCGGGGGATGGTACAGCGGCTCCGCCTCGATGCCGTTGTAGCGGCGCAAGCGGTCGGCGACGTTGCGGGAGATGGCGAACACGCGGCCGCTCTCGGGGATCAACCGCGTGTCGGCGCACTGGATTGCGTCCCGCGCCTCCGAGCCGCCGGACGCGCCGTACAGGTCGCCCCATTGCTGCTCCCACAGATCGTAGGCGCCGCGATGCTGGTGCAGGATCCACTGCGTCTTGGCCGGGTGAGCAATGAGGTAGGCGGGGAATTTCAGCCCGATCAGGCGGTCGATCCGGGTGCCCATGCTCTCGGTCAGATCCAGCAGGCGGCAGGCCAGCATCTGCGACGGGATGGCGGCGGCGGGATACCATTTGAACGGCACGGACACGATCTCGGCCTCGTGCCCCGCCTCCTCCAGCGCCGCGCACAGATTTTCGGCCAGCATTTCCGCCCCACCCCGCACGAACGGGACCTGCACCGTGGCGACCGCAACCCGCATCAGTGCAGCAGGCGATCGAGCACGGTGGACCAGTTCAGATCGAGGTCGGCGTAGTGACGCTGCCCAGCGCGGCCCCAGGCCTCGGTGCGGCTGCGGTGTATCCACATTCGGTCCAGCGCCGCGCCGAGCGCATCCGGCTGCGGCGGGCACACCAGGCCGGTATGACCATCCACCACGAAATCCAGCGGGCCGCCGGAATCCGTAGCCGTCAGCACCGCCTTGGCACAGAGCATCGCCTCCAGCGTCACGTAGCCGTAATCCTCGTCCAGCGGCGCAAACATCACGGCGAGGCAGCCGGCATACAGGGCCAGCCGCTCGGTCTCGTTCACCCGGCCGCGCCACTCCACCCGCCCGTCCAGCCCCAGGGCGGTGCAGCGGGCGCGCAGGGCGGCGCCGTACTCGGGTGCGTCGGTGGCGCCGATGAAACATAGGCGGACGGGTTCGCAGGTCAGGGCCAGCGCCTCGATGGCGAGGTGTTGCCGCTTGCTCTCGTTCACGCGGCCGGGGACCAGGATGGTGTCGCCGTATGGCCCGGGACGCAGGTGGTCCGCACCTGGCGGCGGGTGGTGCAGCGGCTCGGACTCGACGCCGTTGAACCGGCGCAGGCGGCCGCTGACGACGCGGCTGTTGGTGTAGATCGCCTCGCACTCGCCGAACGCGGCATCGTCGGCGGCGCGGATGACGCTGCGAACATGGGCGCCGTCCGGGGCGTGCAGCAGGTCGGAGAACGGCGCGTCCCACAGGTCGTAGGCGCTGCGATGCTGGTGCAGCAGCCAGAGCCGCTTGGACGGGTGCGGCATCAGGTAGGCGGGGAATTTCAGGCCGATCAGACGGTCGATGCGCTGGCCGACGGCTTCGTCCACCTGCATGAGCCGGGCGGCGAGCATGTGCTCGGGCACGCGGGCGGCGGGGTACCATTTGAACGGGATGCTGATGATCTCGGCCTGGTGCCCGGCGTCGCGCAGCGCGGTGAGCAGGCCTTGCGCGTGCATCTCGGCGCCGCCCTGGACGAACGGGACTTGGACGGTGGCGATTCCTACGCGCACGGCTACTTCTCCCTCTCGCTCAAGACAGGCGATCGTTTTTTATTGATCCTCCCCCCGTTCTTCACGGCGAAGCCGACGGAGGGGCTCTTAGACACGGTCGGTTTGCGTGGCTGGCCCCCTCCACCATGCTTCGCACGGTCCCCCTCCCCCGCTATGCGAGGGAGGATGTAGCAAGTGCGATCTTAGGCACGCCGGGCGATCAGGGCGTAGTCTTGGGGGCCGTGGAAGATGCGGTCCAACGCTGTCGCAAGCACGCGGTCGGTGCCGGGGAAGCGCGCCGTCATCGGGTGCAACTCGACGATCTCGGCGTCGGCGAAGCCACGGGCCTCCGCGATCATCGCCATCATCTCGCCCGGCAGCGGGTTGCGATGCGTCGGGTCCAGATAGAAGTTGCGGCTCGCGGTCAGGATGTTGGCAGGGTTGGGCGTCTCGAAGATGATGAGGCCACCCGGGCTCAGCACCCGCAGCGCCTCGTCCAGAACCCGCACCATCACCTTGAACGGCAGATGCTCGACGATGTGGAAGCCGGTGACCGCGCCCAGCGACTCCCCCGGCTGGGCCGCCAGATACGTCAGGGCATCCGCCTCCACGCAGTCCAGACCGGCCTCGCGGCATAGCGCGGCCATGGTCACATTGGCGTCGACGCCACGTGCGGACAGGCCCTCGTCGCGCAGCAGCTCCAGGAACTCGCCGCGGCCCGCGCCGATGTCCAGCACCGGGCGGTCAGGCGATCCGATGCCGGCGTCGCGCAATCGCGGCAGGTAGGCCCGTTGACGCTGCTTTATGTCGGCGCGGGTGCCACGGAAGCGGTCCTCGAACTCCAGATACAGGCCGTCGAGCGCGTGGTCGTCCTCCGCGTCCACCACCGCGGGCACCCGGTCGCGCAGGGCGTTCAGCATGAGGCCGATGCGCCGCTGCTGATCCACCACGTCCTGCCGGTTGCGCGCGACGAGCGTCTCGGCCGCGATCACCCGGCCATCCAGCTCCGCCCGCAAGCCGTGGGCCGCGCCATCGATGCGCTCGGCGATGGCCGGCAGGTCCACGCCCGCCTCGATCGTCGCGAGCCGCCGGCCGTGGCTGCTCACCCCGTCTGCAACCGCGAGCAGCGAGTCGATCACACTATCCTCGGTGGCGGCGAGTTGGCGGGTGAAACCGACGCCTTGTTCGTCGAGCCGGGCCAGATGGCGACCCTGCTCGGACAGGGCGGTGAGCGCCTTGTGCCGCATTTCCTCGTGGGAGGCCTGCACCAGGGCGACCCGGCGCGTCGCAAGCTCGACGGCGAGTTGCAACTCGGCCACCCGCTCCTCCAACGCGCGGCGGCGCGTGTCCAGAGCCGTCTCGACCATCCCGAGGCGCGAGTCCAACTCCGCGCGCAGCGCCACGTCCAGCTGCCCCCCCGCGACGCGGTTCCGGCGCACCAGCACGGTGACGAAGCGCGCTGCACGGCCCAGCACGGGAAGCCGGCACAGCAGCCGGAGCAGGGAGCGGCGGCGTAGTCCTTGAACGATCCGGCCGGACTGCCGCCCCTCGGGGCTGGCGTGCAGCTCGCCCAGCACGTCGAGCTTGCCGACGCCCCGCGCCAGCGCGGCGGTGACGTAAGCGGTGCCGGTCTCGTCGGGCGCGCGGCCGAGAACGGTGGCGTAGGCGGCGTCGATGAACGCCTGGCCGGATAGCGCCAACAAGGCCGGCAGCGGCAATGCGGCTGGGATCGGGGCCGGCATCGACACCGGAGAGCTTGCAACCCGCGCCTTTTCGGCCGCGGCGCGCATCGGGGCGGCGCCGGCGTGCTGACGCGCAATCTCCGTCCAGATCTCGTCGGTGATCTCGGCGGCCGAGATCGGCACGAACGAGCCAATCCCGTGCGTATCAGGCATTTAATGACTCTCCGGCTCCAGACGCGCTTTCAGTGAAGCGCCGTCGACCACCAGCTCTGCTACACGTAAATGGGCGCGACGGATAATACTATCGTAGTCGTTAACGGAAAATCCCTGCACATTAACGCCCCGCCGCAGCCTGGCCGCCGCGACTTGGTTCGAGGCACCCGGCCAGATGTGCCCGACCGGTTCGCAAAACAGGCCGATGAACCCGCCGGGCCGCAGATGGCAGCGCAGATTGCGCAGCGTGAGCGCCGGGTCGGGCATGGTGTGCAGCGAGCCGAAGCAGATGGCAGCGTCGAACGCGGCCTCGGGCAACGGCAGGTCGGCGAGATCGGCGCAGAACGACTGCACCGCGATTTCCGGGCGCGCCGGAATGAGCAATCCGAGCTGCAGGGCCAGCAGGTCGGTATCGGCCACTACCGTGTCATAGCCGGGTTGCGCCCCCGCCGGGGTCGCTCCGCCGCCTAGTTCCAGCACCCGAGGCCGCGCCGGGGCATGCCGCGTCATCCACTCGGTCAGCAGCGCCAGACCCCGGGCACGGTCGCCGTCGGCATCGTGCGGGCCGGGTCCATCCAGGACCCAGTTCGGCGGTACGGCGAACCCGGCATCCTCGCGCACACTAACCGAGAACGGGCCGAACGGCGGCAGCCAGCGCACGCCCTCCTGCACCAGGCTGACGGACAGCCGGTATTGGCCCGGCTGCACGGGCGGACGCAGCCGGATCGCCAGCGTCAGGGCCTGACCCGGCGCCACGTCGATGGGCAGGGGCGTGCGGATATCCTCGGCGTCTCCCCCGTCCCAGCGGCAGCCGATGCTGAACCGGCCCTCCCCGGTGCAAGCCATCGTGGCCGGGCCGGCATTGCGGAAGCGGACGTTGGCCAGCACCTCCTCGCCGGGGCGCATCGCGCGGGGGAGGTACTCGGCCACCCACTCGCCGCGCGGCTCGCCCCCCTCCTGTGGCATCGCGCCCGCGAGCAGCCGGACCCGGGCACCTGATGCGCGACGGACCCGCAGCATCGTGATCGGGTCGGCCGGAATGCCGAGGCGCTGCATCTCGGTGGCGGTCTGCGCCGGGTCCATCAAGGCGGCACGATCCGGCACGGCGTCGCTGACCATGACAGGGATGTCGGCCTGCACGGGGAACACCCGGCCGCAGTCCCGGCATTCCAGGCGCGTGCCATGATCCAGCAGGCCGGCGGACCGGCAGCCCGGGCAGCGCAGCAGGTCTAGCAGCCGTATGGTGTCCGCCATGGATGCTTCCTCACTGATCGACACGGAATGCGTCCGCCACGCGCCGCACGCGCCCGACGCCGTCCACCAGCATGACGTCGAAACGCGTCCCGGCGGCGCCCCACTCCGGATGCGCCGCAAGCAGGATCTCGGCCGCTGCCATCAGCCGGGCACGCTGGCGCACCCCGAGCGACGCGGCGGCGTCCGCCAGCACCGGCCGGGCCTTGACCTCGACCAGGGCCAGCAGGCCGTCCCGCTCCGCCGCGATGTCGATCTCGCCGGCTGGGGTGCGCAGCCGGCGGCCGAGGACGGTCCAGCCATCGGCCTCCAGCGCCGTGCAGGCGGCCGTTTCCGCAGCGACGCCCCGCGCCTGTGCGACGCGGCCCCTCACTCGCCGCAGCGGCAGCGCGGGGATCAGCCGTGGCGTCCGCGTTCGAGGATTTCGAGCGTGTATTCGCGGTAGGTCACGCCCAGCGCTTCCGCCCGTTCCAGGCGGCGGAGGGTTATTTCGCGCGGGGCCGACCAGGCTCGCTTGCGCGCCCGGCGCCAGCACCACAGGCGCCAGCCGGCGGGATCGTCCGTATCAAGCGGGGGGCCGCCATTATGGCCGAGCGACGGAACCGATGAACTCTTCGCGGGCTGCGGCATGGCACTTGCCTCCGAGGTTGGCGAACGATGGCATCGCTGCCGTTTGCCCGACAAGGTGGCCGCCATGTTCGACCGTCGCCGAAAGCCGCACCGACCCTTCCGCTCCGCCCGGCGCCGGACCATGTTCCCTGGCATGCGGATCCTCAGGCTGCTCTACCGGCTCGGCGGCTTCGTGACCGGGCTCGTGCTGCTGTGCGTGTTCGCCGCCGGCGGCGTCATGGTCCTGTCCACGCCCGCCGCGCACGAGGCGGCTGCCATCCCGGGCCTGTCTGCCCCCGTCTCGGTCGCGTTCGACGCCAACGGCATCCCCCACATCCGCGCCGCAACCGCCGAGGATGGCGCCGCCGCGATCGGATGGGTGCACGCGCGGGACCGGCTGTTCCAAATGGAGCTGATGCGCCGCGCCGCCTCGGGCGAAGTGTCGGAACTGGCTGGGGCACGGGCCCTGCCGCTCGACCGGATGATGCGGGTGCTGGGGCTGCGGGTGCGTGCCGATGAGGAGTTGGCCACCCTGCCCGCCGAGACGCGGGCCATGCTGGACGCCTATGCGCGCGGGGTGAACGCTTATGTTGCGGCGCATGGCCGCTGGAGTGCGTTTCAATTCGCCGTGCTCGGCCGGCCCGCGCCGTGGACGCCGGTCGACAGCCTGCTGTGGGGCAAGACGATGGGCATGTACCTG
>CAXTCJ010000134.1:0-14652 GCA_964242215.1 uncultured Acetobacteraceae bacterium
GCATCCTCCCCCGTTCTTCACGGGGGAGGGGGACCATGCGAAGCATGGTGGAGGGCGCGAGCCATACGCACCGCCGTGTGCCTGCGCCCCCTCCGTCGGCTGCGCCGCCACCTCCCCCGTGAAGGACGGGGGAGGATGTAAGGGTTAGTGCGGGTAGGTGCTGGGGCGGGGGTTGAAGTCCGACGGGGCCGGGTTGGTGTAGCCCTGGATCACGTCCTCGGTCGTGATCCCGAGGCGCGCGCAGCCCTTGCCGTCGTAATGCGGCAGCGCGGCGATGTCCGCGGCCGGAACCATCGCATACGCGGCGTCGATCGGCGGCGCCTTGCCGAGGAGCCGGTTGGGGTCGAAGCCCGAGATCAGATCGCCCGTACCCGGCGTCTGGTCGTCATGCGGCCCGAGATTGGTCTGGGTCACGCCCTTGGTGGCGAATTGCGGGCCCTGACCGGTCAGCCGCGCCTGCAACTCGTCCGGCAGGTCGGCCAGCGGCGGCAGGTCGAAGAGCGCGTCGATCAACCGGATGACCGAATTGTGGTCGCCCTCCTCGTGCGAGGTCGCATGCGCCCGCGCATAGGGGGAGATCAGCGTCAGTGGGATACGCGGCCCGCGCGACAACGGCAGCCCGGTCGGGTCGAACGAGAGGATGCGAGGCGGCACGTGGTCGTAGTCACCTTCGCTCTCGTCGTAGGTGATAATGATCGCGCTCTGGTCCCAATACGGGCTGCTGGCGATCGCGTTCACTTCCCGGGCGATCAGGGCGTCGGACAATTCGGAGTCGGAATAGGCCGGATGGTCGTCGTCGCCCATGAAGTTGGCCTCCACCGCCGCGGCCTCGGCATTGCCGGGGAAGGCGGTGGCGTTGAAGGCGGGTTTCAGCCCGGCGATGTTGGTGTAGCCGCCGCGGACATAGATCACGCCGCCGCCGTCGGGCATCGCCTTGTTGGTCATGTCGGTGAAGAAGTCGCCGAGGCCCTTCAGATTCTGCGTCATCTGCGGGTTGTTGGACACGTAGCCGAAATACTGCGCGCCGTTGTGGTGGCCGACATAGCTGGTGTGGGACGCCGCATCCCCCTTGTCGGTCGGCTCGTGGTCATAGCCTTCCTCGTACCAGCGCCAGGCGAACGGCTCGCGGCCGAGATTGCTGATGTAGGGCACGTCCTGCGACACGTCGGCGAGGTCGTCGGCGGCGTTGGTGTCCGATGTCACGGCCTTGCCCAGCGACTTGCCCGCGAGGGTCAGCGGCAGGCTGGCGAACGTCAGGCTCGGCGCCGTGTTGGACCCGTTGGTGCCGCCCGACTCCTTCTGCGTGTTGGCGGGCTGGCGCTGCGGGCCCGAGGTGTGGTCCAGCGCGGAGCCCCAATACGAGATCGGGTCCCCCACCACGGGAATGCCGGTGCCGATCTTGTCCGGGTGCTTGACCCACTGCGTCTCGCCCGACTGGCCGGAGATCATGGCAATCGCGTTTGGCGTCGACGGCCCGATCGTCGTCTGGAAGATGTTGTCGAACAGGGTGAAGCGGGCCGCGTAGTTCCACATGAACGGGATGGTGTTGCAGTCCACATAGGCCATCGCGAGCTCACCGAACTGCTTGGCCTTCAGCGGCGGGGCGTTGGCGCCGGCGGGGGTGTATTTCTGCTCCTCCACCAACGAGAATTTGTCCATCAGTGGTGTGCCGGTGCCGTTCGGCAGGTCCATCTTGGCGGCCATCCGGGCGTGCCCGTGGTCGATGTCGTCCAGATCCGCCGGGTGCATCGCGTTGGGGATCAGGAACGGCGCCTGGGTCGTGGTGGACCCGTCGGTGTTCAGCAACGTCTGGGTGAAGCCCGGCGTGTCGGCGGCGGAGCGGGGCTTCACGCCGTCGGAAAACAGGCCGTTGGCGCCAGGGAAGCTGCCGTAATAATGGTCGAACGAGCGGTTTTCCTGAAACAGCACGAAGACGTATTTTACCTTGGATCGGAGCGCCTGCACCAATTGCGGCGTCGAAAGCTGCGGGTCGGACGCCGGGTCGCGGAAGTATTGGCCATACGGGCTGTTTTGCCCCTGCAGCGGTTGGCCGATGACCTGTGGCGCGGAGGCGGGTGGGGCCGTCTGCGCCGCGGCCAGGATGGGATTGGCGAGCAGCCCGGCCGCGAGAAGTGCGGAGCAGGCGTTGAGCATCGAACGGCGCATGGAGTCCCCTATTTCGAAGTGTGCAGTGAGGCGGTGTGTCATTCCGAGAAGGGCGGGCACATCAGCCCGCCATCGGTCCAAAGCGCATTGAGGCCGCGTGGCAGGTCCAGCGGCGAAGTCTGGCCGAGATTGCGGCGGTAGATCTCACCGTAATCGCCGACTGCCTTCAAGACATCAGCCTGCCAGCCAGTCGACAGCCCGAGCGCTTTGCCAGCCAGCGGCAGCGGCTCCTGCCCGCCGCCCGGACCGTCGGTGCCGAGCGTCTCCGCCCGGATCAGCGTCTGAACCGTCCAGGCGACGGCAGCGGTCCAGTCGTCGTCGCCGCGCGGGGTTGCGGCCATCACCGGCACGGCGGCGAGCGGCTCGGGCAGCAGCCGTGCTTCGTGGCCGTCTTCGGCGGCCTGCAGGCGGATCGCGGCGAGGTTGACCGTGTCATGCGCCACCGCCTCGCAGCGCCCGGCGTAGAAGGCGTCCAGCATCTCGTCCGATTCCTGGAACATGAAGAAGTGCAGCGGTAGATGGTGCGCCGCGAACCAGGCGGTCAGGCTGCGCTCCGGCCCGGTGCCCGGCTCGGCGCAGATGCGCTTGCCGGCCAGATCGGCCACGTGCCGCGCGGGCGACCCGTCCAGCACCAGAATGCCGGAGCTGCTGTAGTACACAGGGGGTCCCGGCAGGATCGTGGGCAGCAATTGGGCTGCCAGCATCTCGGACGCGGTTAGAAACGAGAGGTCGTCCTCACCGTGCCGCACCGGGTCATAACTGCTGTTCTGCAGGGTGTAGGCGTGGAACTCGGTCTTCGCCTGCGGGCCGAGGGCGGCCACCGCGGCGGCACGGCACAGGTCGACCTCCAGCCCATGCCAGGTGCCGTCCTGCGCCGGGAAGGCAAGGCCGGGGCGGATCGCGGCGCCGCAATGCACGACACCGTCGGCACGGATGCGATCCAGGCGCGGCCCGGCGTGCGCGGCGAGGGGGAGTGCGGAGGCGCAAAGGACGGCGAAGACGAGGCGGCGCATGGCGGGTCCGGCGAAGTTGCCCCCTTCTAGGTGCGCGACGGGGCAATGACATGTTGCAATTTTGTGGCGCTGCGCCCGGCGCTGAGGCCGCCCTAGACCTCACTGAACCAGCCACGCATACTGAGCGTATCAGCCATGCAAAGGATCGTCACCATGTGGCGCAGGCAGTTTTTGACGGCTACCGCAGCCCTGACCGGTGCGGGCCTCACACGCGCGTCGTGGGCGCAACCGGCGACAGCCGCGGCGGCGAAAACCATCCGCTTCGTCCCGCAGGCCGACCTCTCCAGCATCGACCCGGTGTGGACCACGGCGACCGTCGCGTTCAACCACGGCATGATGGTGTACGATTCGCTATACGGCATCGATGCCTCGCTGACCCCGCAGCCGCAGATGGTCCAGGGCCACGAGATCAGCGACGACAAGCTGACATGGACCTTCACCCTGCGCGACGGATTGCTGTTCCATGACGACCAGCCGGTGCGGTCGATCGACTGCACCACCTCCATTAAGCGTTGGGGCGCGCGCAAAGGGTTCGGCCAGAAGCTGCTGTCGCTGACCGACGAGATCAAACCGCTGGACGACAAGCGCTTCCAGATCAAGCTGAAAACGCCGTTCCCGCTCATGACGTTCGCGCTCGGCGGCCCGGACATCTGCCTGATCATGCCGCAGCGCTCGGCGGAGGTGGATCCGTTCAAACAGATCAGCGACACCACCGGGAGCGGCCCGTTCCGCTTCCTGCCCGGCGAGCGGGTCTCCGGCTCGTTTTACGCCTACGCGAAATTCGACAAATACGTCCCGCGCAAGGAGCCCCCGTCGTATTGGTCGGGCAGCAAGCAAGTGTATGTCGACCGGGTCGAATGGCGGATCATGCCGGACTTCGCCACCGCCGCCAACGCGATCACGCAGGGCGAGGTGGACTGGGTGGAAAGCCCGCTGTTCGACCTGCTGCCGATGCTGCGCAAGGCGTCGGGCGTGCGCGTGGTGGCCATCGACCCGCTGTTCGCGCCGGCGGTGATCGCGCTGAACCACACCCAGCCGCCGTTCGACAACGAAAAGATCCGCCAGGCGATCCTGATGGCGACCGATCAGAAGGAGTTCATGACGGCGGTCGTGGGCGACCAGACCAACTTGATGGACGTGCCGATGGGGATCTTCACCCCGAACACGCCGATGGCCAGCACCACCGACATGCAGGTGTTCACCAGCAAGCGCGACGTGGCGGGGGCGAAGAAGATGGTCGCCGACAGCGGCTACAAGGGGGAGAAGGTGGTGCTGATGTCCCCGTCCGACCAGCCGGCGCTGGCACCGATGGTACAGGTGACGCAGAGCTTGTTCCAGGAAATCGGGCTGAACGTCGACTTCCAAAGCATGGATTGGGGCACGCTGGTTGGCCGCCGGGCGTCCGACAAACCCTCAGCCGACGGCGGCTGGAACTCGTTCTGCACGTCGTGGAACGGCATCACCATGTCCAATCCCGGCAGTCATTTCCCGTTGCGCGGCAATGGCAAGGGCGGTTGGTTCGGCTGGCCGGTCAGCCCGGTGCTGGAGGGATTGCGCGATCAATGGTTCGCCGCGCCCGACCAGGCCGCGCAGAAGCAGATCTGCGATCAGATGCAGGCGGTGGCGTTCAAGGAAGTGCCATATATCCCGATCGGCTCCTATCAATTGTCCTCGGCGCTGCGCAGCACCATCACGGACGAAGTGCACGCGGGCAACACGTCCTTCTGGGGCGTGAAGAAGACCTGACGGTTTGAGAAGAAGATCCCCCTCCCCTTGAGGGAGGGGTTAGGGGAGGGGGAGGTCTTTTGGGGTTAGGGCTGGCCTAAACACGCTCGATCAGCGCCGCGATCCCCTGGCCGACGCCGATGCACATCGTGCACACCGCCAGCGTCTGCTTGCGTTGCTCCAGCGCGTTCACCGCCGTCATCGCCAGCCGGGCGCCGCTCATCCCCAGCGGGTGGCCGAGCGAGATCGCACCGCCCTGCGGGTTGACGAACTCGGCGTCGTCCGGCAGGCCCAACTGACGCAGCACGGCGAGCCCCTGGGCGGCGAACGCCTCATTCAGTTCGATCAAGTCGATGTCGGCCAGCTTCACGCCGGCACGCTCCAGCAGCTTGCGCGTCGCGGGCTCCGGCCCCATGCCCATGATGCGCGGCGGGACACCGGCGGTGGCCATCGCGACCACGCGGGCGCGTGGGGTCAGGCCGTGCTTCCTGGCGGCGGCCTCGCTGGCGATGATCAGCGCGCCGGCGCCGTCATTCACGCCGCTGGCATTGCCGGCGGTCACGCTGCCGCCCTCCTTGCGGAACGGCGCCTTCAGCTTGGCCAACGCCTCCATGCTGGTCTCGCGCGGGTGCTCGTCGCGGTCCACCACGGTGTCGCCCTTGCGGCCCTTGATGGTGACCGGGGTCATCTCACGGGCGAAGAAGCCGCTGGCTTGGGCGGCCGCCGTCTTTTGCTGGCTGCGCAGTGCGAAGGCGTCCTGGTCGGCGCGGCTGATCTGATAGTCCTGCGCCACGTTCTCCGCCGTCTCCGGCATCGAATCGACGCCGTACTGCGCCTTCATCAACGGGTTCACGAAGCGCCAGCCGATTGTGGTGTCGTAGATCTCGGCATGGCGGCTGAACGCCTCGGTGGCCTTGCCCTGCACGAACGGCGCGCGGGTCATGCTCTCCACCCCGCCGGCGATCACCAGCTCGGCGTCCCCGGAGCGGATGGCGCGCGCGGCGGTGCCCACTGCGTCCAGCCCCGAGCCGCACAGGCGGTTGATCGTGGCGGCCGGCACGCTGGTTGGCAGCCCGGCCAACAGCGCGGCCATGCGGCCGACGTTGCGGTTGTCCTCGCCCGCCTGGTTGGCGCAGCCGTAATACAGATCGTCCACCGCCTCCCAATCGACGCCGGTGTTGCGCGCCATCAGGGTGCGCAACGGGATGGCGCCGAGGTCGTCGGCCCGTACATCCTTCAGCGCGCCGCCGAAACGGCCGATCGGGGTGCGGACGAAGTCACAGATGAAGGCTTCTGGCATGATCGCGGTCCTCGTTGCTAAGGCCGGTTGTTTACGGCCCCTGTTTGCCCCACCCTCGCGCTGACCGGGGGAGACTGCAAGATGGACGCCGAACGCGCCGTCGCGCCAATGTGGAACGCTGACGCCGCTAGCCAGGGCCTCGGCATGGTGCTGGAGGAAGTGACGCCCGGCATGGCCCGCATGTCCATGACGGTCGAGCCGCGCATGCTGAACGGCCACGGCATGTGCCATGGCGGGTTCATCTTCACCCTGGCCGACAGCGCCTTCGCCTTCGCCTGCAACAGCCATGGCCCGGCGGCGGTGGCGCAAACCTGCAGCATCACCTTCCTCCGCCCGGTCCGCCCCGGCGAGCGACTGGTGGCCACCGCGCAGGAACTGGCCCTGGCTGGCCGCTCGGGCCTGTACGACATCCACGTGACCGGGGAAGGCGGCGTGGTGGCGGAGTTCCGCGGCCAGTCGCGCATCATCAGCCCATGACCCGGCTGATCTCCGAACTCGACCCGATCGAGCGCGCCTCCCGCGACGAACTGGTGGCGCTGCAAACCACGCGGCTCGCCGACACGCTGCGCCGGGTCTACGCCGCCGTGCCGCACTACCAGCGCGCGTTCCAGGCGGCCGGCGTGCACCCGGACGATTTCCGCGAGATGGCGGACCTCGCGAAGTTCCCCTTCACCACCAAGGCGCATCTGCGCGAAACCTACCCGTTCGGCCTGTTCGCCGTGCCGCGCGAGCAGGTGTCCCGCATCCACGCCTCCTCCGGCACAACGGGCAAGCCGATCGTGGTCGGCTACACGGCCGAGGATCTGGATATGTGGGCAGGGGTGGTGGCGCGCTCGCTGTACGCCGCCGGCGCCCGGCCCGGCATGATGATGCACAACGCCTATGGCTACGGCCTGTTCACCGGCGGCCTGGGCATCCACGCGGGGGCGGAGCGGCTCGGATTGACCGTGATCCCGATGTCCGGCGGCATGACGGAGCGGCAAGTGCAATTGATCGCCGATTTCCGCCCGGACATCATCACCGTCACCCCCTCCTACATGCTGGCGCTGCTGGACGAGTTCGCCCGCCAAGGCATCGACCCCCGCAAGAGCTCGATCCGGATCGGCATCTTCGGCGCCGAACCCTGGACCAATGCGATGCGGCAGGAGATCGAGCGCGCCTTCGCCATGGACGCCGTCGACATCTACGGGCTGTCCGAGGTGATCGGCCCCGGCGTGGCCCAGGAATGCGTGGAGACCAAGGACGGCCTGCACATCTGGGAAGACCATTTCTACCCCGAGATCATCGACCCGCTGACCGGTGCCGTGCTGCCGGACGGCGAAGTGGGGGAGTTGGTGTTCACCTCGCTCACCAAGCAGGCCATGCCGATCATCCGCTACCGCACCCGCGACCTGACCCGGCTGCTGCCCGGCACCGCCCGCCCGTCGTTCCGCCGCATGGAGAAGGTCACCGGCCGCTCCGACGACATGATCATCCTGCGCGGCGTGAACGTGTTCCCGACCCAGATCGAGGAGGTGCTGCTGGCCACCGACTGGTGCGCCGGCCACTTCCAGATTGAGCTGCTGCGGGAGGGGCGGATGGACGCGATGATCGTCCACGCCGAGGCCCGGGTGGCGTCCTGGGACGGCGCCGGGCTGCTGGAGGCGGCCGGGCGCGCCGTGGAGCAGATCAAGGGTAGCGTTGGCATTACCACCCGCGTGCTAGCGCTGCCCCCGGGCACGTTGGAACGTTCCGTCGGCAAGGTCCGCCGCGTGGTGGACAGACGCCCGCGGGACTGAAGCGCAGTATACATCCTCCATCGCGTAGCGGGGGAGGGGGACCGTGCGAAGCATGGTGGAGGGGGGCTCTTGGGCACGAAGGGTGCCCGCGCCCCCTGCGTCGGCTTCGCCGCCACCTCGCCCGTGCAGAACGGGGGAGGATCGAACGAGGCAGCCCATTCCCTGCTACGATGAATTCGCCAAGGATGGCGCAACCATGGAGGAACGAGCGTGACAATCACCCGCCGCAGCCTGCTTGCCGCGACCGCTGCCACCGCCCTGCCGTTCTCCGGCCGCGCTCAGACCCGCCCCATCATCAAGATCGGCGTGCTGAACGACATGTCCGGCCCGTATCGCGACGCGACCGGCCTAGGCTCCGTCGTCTGCGTGCAACAGGCCGTGCGCCAATTCAACAGTGCCGGGTTCGACGTGCAGGTGCTCTCCGCCGACCACCAGAACAAGCCCGATGTCGGCGCTGCAATCGCCCGGCAATGGTTCGACCGCGACGCCGTGGACGTGATCATGGACGTGCCGACCTCCTCCGTGGCGTTGGCGGTGAACTCCGTCGCGAAGGAGAAGAACAAGCTGTACATCAACAACGGCGGTGGCACCGGCGACCTCACGGGCTCGCAATGCACGCCGGTGACCATCCACTGGGCGTACGACACGTACATGTTGTCGCGCTCCACCGCGTCGCAGGTGACCAAGCTCGGCGGCAACAAGTGGTTTTTCGTCACCGCCGATTACGTGTTCGGCCAGCAATTGGCGCGCGACAGCATCCGCTTCGCCAAGGAGGCCGGCGGCCAGGTGCTGGGCGAGCAGCGCTACCCGTTCCCGGCCACCACCGATTTCTCCTCGTTCCTGCTGGCGGCGCAGGCGGCGGGGGCCAATGTGCTCGGCCTGGCCAATGCCGGCACCGACACGTCCAACTGCATCAAGCAGGCGCATGAATTCGGCCTGATGCAGACCATGAAGGTTGCGGCTCTGCTGATGGAGATCACCGATGTGGAGGCGGTTGGCACCGACATCGGCGCAGGCCTCTATGTCAGCTCCACGTATTACTGGGACGCGAACGAAGGCACGCGCGCCCTGGCGAAAGCGGTGCGGGGCAGCATGCCCGACACAGGGCCGCCCAACATGATCCAGGCCGGCTGCTACGCCAGCGCACTGCACTACATGAAGGCGGTGACGGCGATGGGCGTGGACAAGGCGCGGGATGGTGCTGCGGTCTGCGCGCAGATGAAGGCTATGCCTACGGACGACGAGGCGTTCGGCAAGAACACGATACGCAAGGACGGCCTCTGTCTGCTGCCCGCCTTTCTGTATCAGGTGAAAACCTCAGCCGAGAGCACCAGCCGATGGGACCTGCAGAAGTTGGTCGCCACCACCCCGGCCGACCAGGCCTGGAAGCCCCTGTCCGAGGAGGGGTGCGCACTCGCCCCGGCGTGACGACCGGCCTTCGCTACGGTGTGGAGGTACGGCGGGCTGCCGCGGCCGACGCGCCGGAGATTGCCCGCCTACTCGCCCAAGCCGGCGCCGCGCTCACTGCCTCTGATGCGGCCGACCGGCTGGATGCGATGCGCGCGCGGCCGGATTGTGCGGTGCTGGTGACCGCCGGGTATGCCGGGCTGAACGGTTTGGTCGCCGTGCATTGGGCGCCGACGCTGCAAATGGCCCGGCCGGTGGCGCGCCTGACGGCGTTGGTGGTGGACGCGGACGAGCGCCGCCACGGCATCGGCCGCCTGTTGCTGAAAGCGGCCTCCCAGGCCGCGCGCTCAGGCGGATGCGACACGCTCGAGATCGCGGCGGGCGAGGGCGACCTTGCGGTCTTCTGTCAGGCGGCCGGTTTCGTCGGGGGTGGCCAGTTCTTCGCCCGCTCGCTGCGAAAGCGGAGTGGCGAATCCGGCAACGCCAACCTTTGATCCTCCCCGCTCGGGACATTGCATTGCTACATCCTCCCTCGCGAAGCGGGGGAGGGGGACCATGCGAAGCATGGTGGAGGGGGCGAGCCACACGCACCGACGTGTGCCCGCGCCCCCTCCGTCGGCTTCGCCGCCACCTCCCCCGTGAAGAACAGGGGAGGATCAGCCATGGGCAATCACCCTGCTCATGAGGGCAGGGGGGAAGAAGCCAACAGCTCCGTCACGGCCAAAGCCGCTGCCACCGATGGATTGCCGCCCGGTGGCCGCAACGTCGCGACGGCGAGGCGGCTGGCCTCGCGTTGCACCTGGGCGGCGTCCGTGTCCCGGATCAACCCGAGCACGGTGGCGGCCAGCGTGGCGGGGTTGCAGTCCTCCTGCAGCAGTTCCGGCACAATCCGGCGGCCTGCGAGCAGGTTCACCATCGCGACATGCTGCACCTTGATCATGCGCCTGGCCATGATCGCGGAGACCGCGTTGACCCGGTAGGTCACGGCCATCGGCACGCCGGCCAACGCCAATTCCAGCGTGGAGGTGCCGGACTTCGTCAACGCGGCCGACGCCGCGGCGTAGGCATCGTGCTTGTCATCCGTCTCGGTGACGATGACGGGGCGCACCGGCCAGGTCGCGGTCGCCGCATGCACCAACTCGGCCACCGCGGGGGAGACAGGCACAACCGGCACGATGCCGGGCAGTTCGGCGCGCAACAACCCCAGCGTCTGCCCGAACACCGGCAGCAGGCGTGGCGCCTCGCTGCGGCGGCTGCCCGGCATCAGCACCAGGATCGGTGCCTCGGCGCTCAGCCCGTGGCGCTCGCGGAAGCGCGCGGCGTTGCCGGTTTCGGCGCCGGATTGCAGCACCGGGTGACCCACGAAGCGGGCGCGCAGGCCATGGCTGGCGAAATAAGCCTCCTCGAACGGCAGCAGGCAAAGCAGCTCGTTCCACAGCCCGGGAAACCGCTTCACCCGGTGTTCGCGCCATGCCCAGACCTGCGGCGCCACGTATTGCACCCGCTTGATGCCCGATGGCGCGATCCGGCGCAGCACGTGCAGCCCGAACCCCGGCGAGTCGACGGTCACCACCACGTCCGGCTTGCGGGCGGTGATGTCGGCCACGACGGACAGCATGCGGCGGCGGAGGGTTCGCAGGCGCGGCAAGATCTCGACCAGGCCCATCACGGCGAGGTCGGACATCGGGAATAGGCTTTCCATGCCCTCCGCCAGCATGCGGGGTCCGGCCACGCCGGCGAACTGGGTTGCCGGGTCGGTCGCCTTCAACGCGGCCATCAGCCGGCTGCCCAGAACGTCGCCGCTGGCCTCGCCGGCGACCAGGTAGATCAGCGGCATAGATCGCGGATCGGGCAGGGCGGCGGTGCCGCGGGGTAATCGTGGTGGTTCCGCACGGCACCACGCTCGCGGACGTCCATCAGCGGGGCCGGGTCGAGGTCGACGTACAGCCACCCGGCCTCGTCCATGCCACCGCGCGCGATCACGCCGTCATCGGGGAAACCGGTGTCGACCGGGCCGAATACGGCGGCATAGCCATGATTGGTGTCCAGCGACGCCAGCCACGGCGCATCCCCCACCGTGGTGGCGACCGCGACGTAACACTGGTTGGACAGGGCGCAGGCCCGAGCCGCCAGCCGGACGCGGTTGAAGCCGGCCAGCGTGTCGGTGGCGGTGGGCACCAGCACCAGCCAAGCCCCGGCGAGGATCTGGGCGCGAGCGAGCGGCGGGTGCTCGATGTCGTAGCAGATTGCGACGCCCAAGCGGCCCCATGGCGTGTCGAACACGGCGGGCGGCTCGCCTTCGCATACCTGCCACTGCTCGCGTTCGAACGGCGTCGGGCGGTGCTTCTCCTGGAAGACAACCCGGCCATCCGGGGTGATCAGCGGGGCGTGGTTGGTCAGCCTGCCATCCGCCCGACGGTATGGCAGCGACCCGCCGAGCAGCCACACACCATGCTGCCGTGCGGCCCGGCGCATGACGTCCAGCACCGCATCGTGCTGCGTGCAGCCTGCATCGAGTTCCCCAGTAAAGTTGGGGGCAAGCCCTGGCAGCGGCGCAGGAATCGCGTCCAAGCCCGCGTATTCGGGGAGCACCACGAGGTCCACGCCACGGCCGGCGGCTTCGGCGATCCGAGCGTCGAAGGCGGCTTCCCAAGCCTGCAAGCCGGGATAGCGGCCCACCTTGTACTGCAGCAGCCCTAGCCGCACGGGAGCGGCGCTCCGTTCAGCGACTTGATCCAGAAGTCCAGCGTATGCAGGGACGGCTCCGTGTCGCCCCGATCGGTCCACCGCATCGTGCACGCCACGCCTTCCATCGGCACGTAGCCCCGGCGGCGCCAGAACGCATCGTTGGTATGGGGCTCGGCCGGGCGGAGCGGGTGGTCGGCAGGGCGGCGGACCGAGCAGAAGATCGCGTAATCCGCGGTCGACACGGCGCGCGCATGCGACTCGCGCAGTTCGAACAGCCGAACCCCCAACCCTGTGCCGCGCCACGACTCGAGCACGATCCCCTCGCCGAAGTAGAAGAAGCGAGCCGGGTCCCAGCCGCGCTCGATGAACGGCGCCTGGACGTTTGCGCTCTCGTCCTGCAGCGGGAGGCAGGTGGCGGCGGCGACGGGCTCGCCACCGTGCGTTGCCAGGAACAGGGCGGCTCGCGGCAGGCTGACGTAGCCGGCGATGTAGGGTGGAGCCGCCGGGTCGCCCTGATACAAGTAAGGCCAGTCGTAGAACACGGCGACATGGAGCTGCTGGAAGGCGGCGTTGGCGCTCGCGATGGCCTGCCCAGTCAGCGTTTGGAAGCGAATGGCGTTGTCAGCGGTCATGGTGGGCTCCATTAGGTGCCGTAGCAGAGGGACGCAACGGATGGTTGAGCTGTGCCACGTGACGACAAGGGCGGTGCTGGATCGGGCGGGGGCGTCGCTGCGGACCGCACCGTTCCTGCATTGCTGCACCGAGGCACAACTGCCTTTCGTGCTGCAGATGCATTTCGCCGGCCAAACCGGGTTGCTGGTCCTGCGGTTCGATCCGGCCGATGCGGATGGCCGGATCGAGTGGGAGCGGAGCGAACCCGAGCAGGATCCGTTTCCGCACCTGTACGGGGCGCTACCGCTTGCGAAGGTTACGGTGTCGCCGGTCGCCTAGCTAGAACGGCAGCTTGAGTCCGCCGGGCAGGGACATGCCGCCGGTCACCTTCTCCATCTCCGCCGCGGTCTCGGCTTCCAGCTTGCGGCGGCCGTCGGCGTGGGCGGCGATCAGCAGGTCCTGCAGCATCTCGGCCTCCGCCGGGTCCAGCAGCTTCGGGTCGATCGTCATGCGCTTCAGGTCGCCCTTGCCCGAGAGGGTGAGCTGGACCATGCCCGCGCCGGACGAACCCTCGACCTCGATCGTCTCGAGCTTGGCCTGCATCTCGGCCATCTTGGACTGCATCTGGCTGGCTTGCTTCATCAGCCCGGCGAGATTCTTCATGTGTCATCCTCCATCATGTCTGCCGGCTCGGCGTCCGGCGGGGCGAAGCCGGGCATGTCCGGCTCTCCCAGGGAAATAGCGGCCACCGGCGGCAGCCCGTAGGCGTCGAGCGAACTGTCCCGCACGGCTGCGATCTTGGCGCCGGGGAAGGCATCCATGATCGCGCGCACCAGCGGATGGTCGGCAGCGGCGTGGCGCCGGGCTGAATCGGCCGACATCTCCTGCTCGCCCAAGGTCGGCTCGCCGGTGGACGTGGACAGCGCGATCGTCCAGCGCTTGCCCGTCTCGGCCAGCAGCAGGGCGCCGAGCCGGGACGCCAGGTCGCGAGGGGCCACCGGCTCGGGGCGCAGTTCGATCACGCCCGGGGCGAACCGGACCAGGTGCACGGAGTGCCGCAAATGGCTGTGCAGCGTCGGATCTCGGCCGGAGCACAACGCCACCACGTCGCGGAATCCGGCCAAATGGGGTGTCTCGACCGGCAGCGGCACCGGCTCGGCGGCTTGGACAGCGCGTCCCCCGGCGATCGCCCGCATGGCCGGACCAGGCGGGCTCGGTGGTAAGCTGGGCTGGGTCGACGGCCCGGCGCCTTGGCTCGCCTCCGCGCTCAGCTTGCGCACCAAATCCCCCGGGGGCGGCACGTCGGCCACGTGACAGAGGCGGATCAGCACCATCTCCGCCGCGGCCCGGCGGTCCGGGGCAGCCTCCACTTCGGTCAGGCCTTTCAGCAGCATCTGCCAGAATCGGCTCAACACGGGGACCGAGAGCTGGTCGGCCAGGGCGGCCCCGCGGGTGCGCTCGGTCTCGGGCAAGGTATTGCCGGAGCGCAGGCCGGGAACCGTGCGGAGCCGGGTCAGCATGTGCACCAGTTCCAGCAGGTCGGTCAGCACCGTGCCCAGATCCGCCCCGAACTCGTGCGCCCGGTCGGTCACGGCCAGGGCGGTGGCCAGATCGCCGGCCGCCACCGCGTCCATCAGATCGAACACCATCTGCCGGTCGGCGAGCCCCAGCATGTCGGTGACCTCGGCGGCCGTGACCTCCGCGCCGTCCATTCGGGCGATGGCCTGGTCCAGCAGGCTCAACCCGTCGCGCGCCGAGCCATCCGCCGCACGGGCGATCAGGTCCATGGCGGATTCGGCGACGCTCACCTGTTCGGCGGCCGCGACCCGGGTGAACAGCCCCGCCAGTTCGGCGGCCGAGATGCGGCGCAGATCGAAGCGTTGGCAGCGCGACAGCACGGTGATCGGCACCTTGCGGATCTCGGTGGTGGCGAAGATGAAGGTGATGTGCGGCGGCGGCTCCT
>CAXTCJ010000135.1:0-14549 GCA_964242215.1 uncultured Acetobacteraceae bacterium
CATGAAGCGATGCCCCTCGGTCTCGTTGCCGGAGACGAGCCCGTGGCCATCGTCGGCGCCCTCGGTCAGGCTGAACGGCACGGTCGCGCCGTCGAGGATACAAAGGATGCGGCGCAATGGCCGCACCCAGGTGAACAGGCTGCCCGTGCCACCCCAGCGCATCGATTTGGGCCAGAGGAAGCGGCGCAGCAGCGGCGGCAGCGCGATGGCGATCAGGCCGGCGGCGTCCTGGCCGGGGCTCTGCTTGTGCAGCACCCAGTAGTCGCCTTCCTGCACCAACTGCTCGCGCGTGGCGGCGTGCTTGCGCAGGAAGCCGGCCAGCGCCTGCTCCGGCGCGGTGCTGCGGGGGCCGCGTTCCAGGGTGGTTGACGCAGCGACGCCGGCGCTGACGGTGGCGGCCAGGGCGATCCGGCGGGGGCCGTAGAAGGTCTGCACGCCGGACGGCGCCAGCGGCGCCAACGCCTCGCCGACGAGCCGCGCCAGGTCGGCGGCCGCGCGCGCCTGCATGCGGGCGGGGATTTCCTCGCTGAAGAGTTCGAGCAGCAGTTCGGGCATTTACAACTTCAGGGCAGGTGGGATGTCGGTCTGACTGAAATCGTTGCCTTTGAACAGCAGCGGCTCGCCGGTGACCTTGGCGAGCGCATAGGCGAAGCAGTCGCCGTAGTTGAGCTTGGCCGGGTGGTTGCCGCGGCCGTATTCCTGGTGCGCCCGTCGTGCCAGTTGGGCCTGCTCGAGCGTGACCGGCACGACCTCTAATCCGAGTCCCTCGATGACCTCGTCAAACCGCCGGGCTAACAAAGAGCCGCCGCGGCTATCGATGACCATGGCCGCTTCCAGCCAATTCGCCGCCGACATTCTGGGCCGTTGCGCTTGAGACACGGTCAGGGCCAGCACCTCGCCATTCGGCTCATCCAGCACGACGGAAACGACTGCCGAGGAGTCGACGATCAAACGGGCAAGCCCGTGTCCGGATCGTAAAGTTCGTCCGTGTTGAAATCGAGTGAGTGACCGTTCTTTAGGATTTCGGCCCGCATCTCCGCTGCAATGGTCATGACGCGTTTGACCCGCTCCTGCGCGTCCTGCTTGCGCTCCAGCTCTGTCACCTTCTCCCGCAACAGATCGGTCACGGCCGTGGTCCGGTTCTCTCCAGTTAATTCAGCCAAGCGTGTCGCTAACGCGTAGGCCTCGTCACTCTTGATGTTCAGCTGCATGCCCATGATGGTAGATTACTCTGCCGCAATGGTAGAAGCAACGGTCTCCCCCGCCAGCCAGCCTTCGCAGCACCCCTTCGCCAGCGTCCGCACCCGCCCGATATAGGCCGCCCGCTCGGTCACGCTGATCACCCCGCGGGCGTCCAGCAGGTTGAACAGATGGCTGGCCTTGATGCACTGATCATAGGCCGGCAGCGACAGCTTCGCCGCCAGCAGCGACGCACATTCCCGCTCGGCATCGGCGAAGTGGCGGGACAGCATGGCAGTGTCGGCATGCTCGAAATTATGCGCGCTGTATTCTTTCTCAGCCCTTAAGAACACGTCGCCATACGTCACGCCGGCGCCGTTGAAATCCAAGTCGTAGACCCGCTCCACGTCCTGCACATACATGGCCAGCCGCTCGAGCCCATACGTCATCTCGAACGACGGCGTGACCACCGGAATACCGCCAACCTGCTGGAAATAGGTGAACTGCCCCACCTCCATGCCGTCGCACCACACCTCCCAGCCCAGGCCCCAGGCGCCCAGCGTCGGGCTCTCCCAGTCGTCCTCGACGAAGCGGATGTCGTGGACCGCCGGGTCGAGCCCGATGGCGGCGTAGGAGGCGAGCATCAGCGCCTGCGCCGTGTCGGGCGCCGGCTTCATGATCACCTGATACTGATAGTAGTGCTGCAGGCGATTGGGGTTCTCGCCATACCGCCCGTCGCTGGGCCGGCGGCTTGGCTGCACATAGGCGGCGCGCCAAGGCTTCGGTCCCAGGGCGCGCAGGGTAGTGGCAGGGTGGAACGTGCCCGCCCCCATTTCCACATCGTAGGGCTGCAGGATGACGCAGCCCTGCTTGGCCCAGAAGGCATGCAGGCGAAGGATCAGATCTTGGAACGAGGGTGCGGCCGGGCTCATGGCGCCGCACCTTACGGAACCGGCAACGTGTAGCAACCCCGGACGTTAAACCCCCATGGCACTCGATGGACTGGCCGATGCGGACGTCGCCCGCATCTTGAACGAGACGAGGCGAATTGCCCTGGTCGGCGCGTCCAACCGGCCGGAGCGCCCCTCCCACGGCGTCATGCGCTTCCTCCTCTCGCGCGGGTGGCAGGTGACGCCGGTCAACCCGGGGCTCGCCGGCCAGACCCTGCTCGGCCAGCCGGTCGTGGCATCGCTGGACGAAGCCGGCCCGCTCGACATGGTGGATATCTTCCGCGCGTCGGACCAGGCCGGCGGCGTGGTGGACGACGCCATCCGGCTCGGTGCTCGCAGCGTGTGGCTACAACTCGGCGTCGTCGACCACGAGGCGGCGGCGCGGGCAAGGGCGGCCGGGCTGAAGGTCGTGATGGACCGCTGCCCGGCGATCGAAGCCCCGCGCCTGGGTGCCTCGCCACCCAATCCTTGAACCCACCACCCGACCGGGCCATGTCGGTCTCGGACCAGCGTCAACTCTTGTAAGGCACACAACGATGACCAACGAGGAACGCGACCTGATCGAAAAATTCGTCGCCCGGGTCGGCGGCGCGTCCAACTCCCGCTTCGGCCAGAGCGTCCCCGCCACCCAGCCCGGCATGGCGCCGATCGATCCCGAGGCCGACCGCTATATCGCCCAGCAGTTCCAGACCCACCCCGAGGCGGCCTACCGCATCACGCAGATGGCCGTGGTGCAGGAGGCTGCTTTGACCGAGGCCGCCAACCGCATCCAGCGGCTGCAGGCGGAACTCGAGGCGACCCGCCAGCAAGCTCAGCAACAGCAGGCGCAGCCGGCCGCGCGGAGCGGCGGTTTCCTCGGCGGACTGTTCGGCGGCAGCCAGGCGGCGCCGCCTCCTTCGTACCCGCCGCAACAGCCGCAGAGCCCTTGGAACCAGGGTGCCCCGCCGCTGCAGCAGCAATATAGTCAGCCGTACGCGCAGGCGGGCGCTGTTCCGCCCCCGCCCGGCGTTCAGCCCGGCATGTTCTCGCGCGGCGGTTCGGGCTTCCTGGGCTCGGCCCTCTCCACGGCAGCCGGCGTCGCCGGTGGCGTGGTCGCGGGCAACGTTCTGATGGACATGTTCTCCGGCCATGGCGGTGGGGGAGGTTTTGGCGGTGGCCTCGGGGGCGGTGGCTTCGGTGGCGGCGGCGGCTTCGCCGGCGGCATGCCGACGGAGGAAAACACCACCATCATCAACAACTATGGCGATGCCGGCCAGCAAGGCGGCGGCGGTTGGGACAATGCCACTCAAGGCGGCGCCGACCCGGCCTGGGACAACAGCGTCCAAGGTGGCGACCAGGGTGGCGACCAAGGCGGCGGCTGGGACGACAATAGCGGCGGTGGCGGTGGCGGGTTCGACGATACGTCCATCTAACTCGGACGGCGTGTGGGCCGAACATTTCGACCACGTTCGGCCGGAATGGCTGGACGGCAACGGCCACATGAACCTCGCCTACTATGTCGTCGTATTCGACCGCGGCACCGATGCTTGGCTGGACTTGGCCGGGCTCGGTGCCCCCTATCGGGCCCGTGGGTTCAGCGTCTTTGCCGTCGAGACGCATACGCTGTACCGGCGGGAAGTTGGCGAGGGCGCTGCCCTGCACGTCCATTCCCGCCTCGTCGCAGGGGCGGGCAAGCGCCTCCATCTGATGCACGAAATGACCTCCGCCGGTACCGAGGTGGCCCTGCAGGAGGTTCTATTCCTCCATGTCGACCTCGCGACCCGTCGCCCCGTCGCCATGGGCACCGAGGTCGAAGACCGTGTCCGCGCCCTGGCGCCGCCAGTCGGCTGGAACGCGCCCTCGTGGTTGGGGCGGCGCGTGGGCCAACCGCGTTGAGGAGTCGGTAACCCTTAGGCCTCATTCTCCGTGCTGAACGAGATCGAGTGCAAGATGGCCCGTGCCCCGTCCCCGATTGTCCGCCGCCTCGCAGCGGGTCCCCTGCTCGCCGTAGCGTCGGCAACGCTGTTCGCGGCGCTGGCGGCGAGCATTGCCTGGTTGAGCGACGCCGGGCTCGACGTCTGGATGGTCGGTGCGCTCGGCGCGCTGGTGGCGACCATCGCGATGGCGGCCTTGGTGGCGTGGGCCTTCTTGCCGCTGCACGAGGGCAGCCGTCGCACCAATGTCCCGGGCATCATCGGTTCGGCGGTGGAACGCTTGTCGACCTATCAGCGGACGGCGGCTGCCCTGCAGATCAAGCTGACCGAAGTGGAACGGAAACTCGTCACCACGGGCAAGCAGCTGGTAGCGGCGCAGTCCACCCGGGATGCCTTGCAGCAGCAACTGGGGGAGGAGGCGTCGGCCGTCAGCAGCATCGCCCTCGAGATGCAGGCCGCGACCCAGGACGTCGCGAACAGCATGCAGATCGCCACGGCCGAAATGGCGTCGGTGCGGGGCGCTGCCGAACTAGCGGCCAAGGGCATCGGCGAGGTGGCGAGCGCATCCGAACAGCTGTCCTCCTCGATCACCGAGATCGCCGTGCAGGTCGCCCGCAGCGCCGAAAGCGCCCGCCAGGCGGCCGAGGAGAGCAAGCGCACCGACGCATCAGTCGAGGAGTTGGCCAATGCAGCCGGCCGGATCGGCGACGTGGTCCGCCTGATCGGCGACATCGCGGCGCAGACCAACTTGCTCGCGCTGAACGCCACCATCGAGGCCGCGCGCGCCGGCGATGCCGGACGGGGATTCGCGGTGGTCGCGGGTGAGGTCAAGAGCCTCGCCGCCCAAACCGCCCGCGCCACCGAGGAGATCGGCGGCCAGATCGCAGCAATGCAGTCCGCGACGCAGGGCAGCATCGGGGCAATTCGTGCTATCTCGGGCCGGATCGAGGATATCAGCACGTTGGCCGCCCAGGTCGCGTGCGCCGTCGAGGAGCAGGGCGCCGCCACTGCCGAGATCGCCGGCAGCGTCCAACGGGTTGCCCACGGCACCGGCACGGTGGCCGACGCAATCGGCCGTGCCGAGCAAGCCTCCGAGATCGCTCGAACCAGCAGTGCCGCGATCACCCAGGCTGCCGCAACGCTTGCCGCCCGTCACCACGCGCCAGCCCGATCCATCGCAACACTTCTGCCCGCTGCCGCCTAACCGCGCGCATTCCTCCCTCGCGTAGCGGGGGAGGGGGACCATGCGAAGCATGGTGGAGGGGGCGTGGCACTGACCGTGCCCGAGCGCCTCGACCGTCGCCGCGCCGGCATCTGCCCTGTAAAGCGCGAGAGAGGATGGGACCCGCGTTCCCGGCACACCGCACGAACAATCGCAAACCATCCCCCGGTTCCACATCTATCCACAGGCTTGGATGCGTGAAGCCTGTGGAAAACTCGGCTATGCTCCGTGGCCCATGAACAGTATCGACACCCCCCTGCTCGGCCTCTCCCAGCGGCTGCCCCCCTCCAACACCCAGGCGGAGCAAGCCCTGCTCGGCGCGCTGCTTGCCAACAACAAGGCATTCGAGCGGGTGGCGGAATTTCTGGCGCCCGAGCATTTCGCCGACCCGATCCACGGGCGGATCTTCTCGGCCATCCATCGCCGCATCAACAATGGCCAACTCGCCGACGCCATCACCCTGCGCCCTGAATTCGAACACACCGGGCTGCTGGATGAGGTCGGCGGCGCCGCCTATCTCAGCCAACTGCTCACCGCCATGGTCGGCATCATCAACGCCGGCGAGTACGGCCGCGCCATCCACGACGCATGGCTTCGACGCGAGCTGATCGAGGTCGGCGAGGACGTGGTGAACAACGCGTTCGGCGCCGATCCCGAACTGGACGGCAAGCTGCAGGTGGAAGCGGCCGAGCAGCGCCTGTTTGAAATTGCCGACAAGGGCGCCAGCGGCGGCAGCGGCTTCGTCGTGTTCGAGAAGGCACTGACCATCGCGATCCAAGGTGCGGAGCGCGCCTTCCACCGCCCGGGCGGCGTGTCCGGCCTCACGACCGGGCTACGCGATCTGGACAAGAAAATGGGTGGGCTGCACCCGTCGGACCTGCTCATCATCGCCGGCCGGCCGGGCATGGGCAAATCGGCGCTTGCGACCAAGATCGCATTCGGTGCCGCCCGCTCGCTGCTGGCCGAGGCGCGCGCGGCGGACGGATCGGACGAGGTGCCGAAGGGTTCGGTGGCGCTGTTTACACTCGAAATGAGCGCCGAGCAGCTCGCTTTGCGCCTGTTGGCGGAGGAAGCACGCGTGTCGGCCGACCGCATTCGCCGCGGCGAGATCGCCCAGCGCGACTTCGACCGCTTCGTGCAGGTCAGCCGCGAGATCGCCGGGCTTCCGCTGCATATCGACGAGACGCCGGGCATCTCCATCTCCGCCCTGCGCACCCGTTGCCGCCGGCTGAAGCGCACCGCCGGGCTGAGCCTGGTGATCGTCGACTACCTGCAGCTGATGCGCCCATCCGCCGGCACCAAGCCGGAAAGCCGCGTGCTCGAGATCAGCCAGTTCACCCAGGGCCTGAAGGCGATCGCCAAGGAACTGGCGGTGCCGGTGATCGCCCTGTCCCAGCTGTCCCGCGCCGTGGAGCAGCGGGAGGACAAGCGGCCCCAGCTGTCGGACCTGCGCGAATCGGGCACCATCGAGCAGGACGCGGATTGCGTGATGTTCGTCTATCGCGACGAATATTATCTGCAGCAGCGCGGCCCGAAGCAGTCCCATTTTGAATCGGACGACAAGTTCAACGCCGCCATGGACAAGTGGCAGCAGGATATGGAGCGCGTGCACAACCGCGCCGAACTGCTGATCGAGAAGCAGCGCCACGGCCCCACCGGCAAGATCGACCTGCTGTTCGAAGGCGAGTTCACCCGCTTCGCCGACCTCGACCTGGTGCACAGCGAGTCGTGACCCCGTTCATCCTCGCGGCTTACCGTCTTGCCAGGGCTTGACCCTGGTATGCAGGGGATCCTGCGGACACCGGCCCCGCCGCGTTGCATGCGACGGCGTCAAACACTCGTCTGACGTCACCAGCCCAACCCCGTGCATGCCAGTGTCAAGCACTGGCATGACGGAATTTCGCCGGCAAGAAGCCGCGCTGACCGCGGGCGATGACCATCGCTGGCAACCCTGCTAGCCTGCGCCGAACAGGAGGCCCCAGTGACCGAAGTGAACCGCCAGATCCTGCTCGCCGCCCGGCCGCAAACGGCCGTTGGGCCCGAACACTTCAAGCTGGTCGAAACCCCGCTCGCCCCGCTCGAAGACGGCCAGGTACGCGTCCGCAACCACTTCCTCTCGCTAGACCCCTACATGCGCGGGCGGATGAGCGACGCGAAATCCTACGCCACACCCCACCCGGTCGGCGCCGTGATGATCGGCGGCACCGTCGGCGAGGTGATCGAGAGCCGCAATCCGCGCTGGCAGCCCGGCGACAAGGTAGTGGCGTCGTTCGGCTGGCAGGAATACGGCACCAGCGACGGCAAGGGGCTGCAGAAGGTGGACGACAGCCGCGTCCCGCTCTCCGCCTATATCGGCCCAGTCGGGATGCCCGGCGTCACCGCCTGGTACGGCCTGAACCGCATCTGCACCCCTAAGCCCGGCGAAACCGTGGCCGTCAGTGCCGCCAGCGGCGCCGTCGGAACCGTGGTGGGCCAATTGGCCAAGCGCCATGGCTGCCGGGTCGTAGGGATCGCCGGCGGGCCGGAGAAATGCCGCTTCGTCGTGGACGAGCTCGGCTTCGATGCCTGCGTCGACTACAAAGCCGGCAAGTTGGACGCCGACCTGCATGCGGCCGCACCGGGCGGGATCGACGCCTACTTCGACAATGTCGGCGGCCCCGTGCTGGACGCCGTGATGCAGTGCATGAACGCATTCGGCCGCATCGCGGTCTGCGGCGCCATCTCCGGCTATGACGGCAACGCGCAGCCGATGGCCAACCCCCGGCTGATCCTAAGCTCGCGGCTGAAGATCGAAGGCTTCATCGTCTCGGAGCACCTGGACGACTGGCCGGCCGCGCTGAAAGAACTCGGCGAGTTGGTCGGAACGGGACAGCTCAAATACCGCGAGAGCGTGGCGCAGGGGCTGGAGAACGCCCCGGAGGCTTTCATGGGCATGCTGAAGGGCCGCAACTTCGGTAAGCAACTCGTCAAGCTGATCTGATCCGTGGAGTTTTGGCCCACGCAACTCGTCGTCGACCGGAACGCGATCGTCGCGAATTGGCAGTCGTTGCAGCAAGCCGGCCCCACCGCCGCCGTGGTGAAGGCCGACGCCTACGGCCTGGGCGCCCGCTCTGTCGCCCCGGCACTGCATGCGGCCGGGTGCCGCCACTTCTTCACCGCCCACCCCGCCGAGGCCCTGGCCATCCGCGGCCTTCTGCGTGGCGCCATGATGGCCGTGCTGAACGGCCTGTGGCCCGGCATGGAGCGGGAATTCGCCGCCAGCGACCTCACCCCGGTCCTCGGCACGCTGGACGAGATCAGCCGCTGGCAGGCCCAGGCCCGCGCCGTCGAGCGCCCTCTGCCAGCGATCCTGCATGTCGACACGGGCATGAACCGGCTCGGGCTGGACGCACGCGAACTGGCCGTTCTGGCCCAGGACCACGGCCTGCTGAACGGGATCTACCTGCGCTACGTGATGACGCACCTGGTCTCCGCCGAGTGTCCGGACGACCCGATCAACGAGCTGCAGCGCCAACGCTTCGCCGCCGCCTGCGACGGCTTGCCCCGCGCCGCCCGGTCGCTGGCCAACTCGTCGGGCCTGTTCCTGGGCTCGGGTTTCGCCTCCGACCTCGCCCGGCCCGGCGCGGCGTTGTACGGCGTCAATCCCAGGCCGGGCCGACCGAATCCGCAGCGCCCGGTGGTGCAACTCCGCGCCCGGATCCTGCAGGTGCGCGAGGTGCCGGCGGGCGAGAGCGTCGGTTATAACGGGCAGTGGAGTGCCGCGAGGCCCAGCCGGATCGCCACGGTTTCGGTGGGCTACGCGGACGGCTATCTCCGCTCGCTCAGCAACCGCGCGCTCGCCTACTTTGACGGGCGGCCGGTCCCGCTGGTAGGTCGCGTATCCATGGACCTCTCCACCTTCGACGTGACGGACCTGCCCGGCTTGCAGCCCGGCAGTTGGCTCGACCTCATCGGCCCCGGCGGGGTGGACGCGCTGGCGGATCAGGCGGGCACCAACGGCTACGAAATCCTCACCTCCCTCGGCACGCGTTACCCGCGCACCTACCTGTGAACCCGCTCGATTGGCTGGCGGCTCTGGGCCGTGCGGTGCTTGGCGTCTGCCGCACCACCGGGTCGGTGGCGGTGTTCGCGGCGGAGGGGCTGTCCCACATCGTCCGCCCGCCGCTGTACGGCCGCATGTTCGGCCGCGCCTTCACCGAGTTCGCCTATTTCAGCCTGCCCGTGGTGGCGCTGACGGCGATTTTCTCCGGCATGGTAATCGCGTTGCAATCGTTCACCGGCTTCTCCCGCTTCAATGCCGAGAGTGCGGTCGCCTCCATCGTCGTGCTGTCGGTGGTGCGCGAACTGGGCCCGGTGCTGGCGGGCTTGATGGTGGCTGGCCGCGTGGGTGCGGCGATGGCGGCCGAGATCGGCACCATGCGCGTCACCGACCAGATCGACGCATTGGGCACGCTGTCGACCAACCCGATGAAATACCTGGTCGCCCCGCGCCTGCTCGCCGGCACGCTCGCCTTGCCGCTGCTGGTGGTGGTGGCCGACATATTGGGCGTGCTGGGCGGCTACATCGTCGCAACGCTCAAGATCGGGCTCAACCCGCACTCCTATCTCGTGAACACGTTCGACTTCATGACCACCGGCGACGTAGTCAGCGGCCTGGCGAAGGCCGCCGTGTTCGGCTTCCTGATCGCCCTGATGGGCTGCTACCACGGCTACAACAGCCGTGGCGGCGCGCAGGGCGTGGGCGCTGCTACCACTTCGGCCGTGGTGGTCGCCTCCATCCTGATCCTCGCCGGCGACTACGTGCTGACGGAATTGTTCTTTGCCCGTTGAACCGAAGATCCGCATTCGCGGCCTAAAAAAGCGGTTCGGCGACAAGGTCGTGCTGGACGGCGTCGACCTGGACGTCATGCCCGGCACTTCGATGGTGGTGATCGGCGGCTCCGGCACCGGCAAGTCGGTGCTGCTGAAGTCCATTCTCGGCCTGGTGGAGCCCGACGAGGGCACCATCGAGATCGACGGCCGCGACGTCCTGCGCATGACCCGGCGTGAGCGTGACGTGGTGAACCGCAACATCGGCATGCTGTTCCAGGCCGCCGCCCTGTTCGACAGCCTGCCGGTTTGGGAGAACGTGGCATTCGGCCTGCTCGCCCAGCGCAAGATGAACCGCGCCGCCGCCCATGCCCGCGCCGGCGAAATACTGAGCCAGGTCGGGCTCTCCCCCAGCGTCGGTGACCTCTCGCCCGCCGAGCTCTCCGGTGGCATGCAGAAGCGCGTCGGCCTCGCCCGCGCCATCGCCGCCCAGCCCGAGATCCTGTTCTTCGACGAGCCGACCACCGGGCTCGACCCGATCATGGGGGCGGTGATCGATGGGTTGATCGTGGATTGCGTCAAACGGCTCGGTTCGACCGCGATCGCGATCACGCACGACATGGCCTCCGCCGTGCGCATCGGCGACCGGGCGGCGATGCTAAACCGCGGCCGGATCGTGTGGGAGGGCCCGGCGCAAGATCTGCTGCACAGCGGCAACGACCTGGTGGACCAATTCACCCATGGCCGCCGCGAAGGGCCGATTCAGATGGAACTGCGTAAGTAGCTGCAAAGAAGAACATCCCTCCCTTGCGCGAAGTGGGCTATTCTCTGCGCTGCCGACGCCCGCTAACCCGGCGGTAACGCTTCCGCCCTACGACATCGCCCATGAAGCGGCGATCTCTCCCGACCAACGGGCTATTTGCGACCTGGCTGCCGTGCACCGCGCTGGCCGCCGGGTCTGTGCTCGCGGCGCTTGCGATGACGCTGCAACCCCCTGCATCCGGCCCGATCGCCGTGGTGTTCCCCCCATGGTGGAGCGCCACGCGTGCGCTGGCGGCGGCGGCGTCCGCGGGCACGCCCGTTCGGTTCGGTGCGACGGGGTTCGTCGTCGTCGTCATGCCCGACTCTCCGGATGCTGCCGGTCGCCTTCGCCATGCGGGCGCCTGGGCTGTGCTGGACCCGCTGGCCCTCGGTGGCTGTGTTGCCACTTGATCCGGAGTTCGCATGACCGACACGCTCGATAGCCTCCGACAATCCGTCAGCCGCGTCATTCTGGCCCTGATCTGGGTGCAAGTGCCGATCGCGATCGCGACTGCGGTCATCACGGGCAATGATTGGTGGGCAATCGGCCTGCTCTCGCTGGCGGTCGCCGTCGTCGCCACGTTATCGTGGTGGCGCAACGGAGCCTCGCAGGCGACCAGGCTCGTGATCGCGGTAGCGCTGGTCGCCAGCCTGTCGCTGATCGTGGCGGCGTCTGCGCACAGCCAGGTGCAGATCGACCTGCACATGGCGTACTTCGCCGAACTCGCCCTGCTCACGGCCTATTGCGACCGCAACGTCGTCATCGCGGGGGCGGGAATGACGGCGGTCCACCACCTCCTGCTGAACTTCCTGCTGCCCGTCTTCGTGTTCCCGGACGGCAACCAGCTTGGCCGCGTGCTGCTGCATGCCTGCATCCTCGTCATCGAGGCGTCGGCGCTGGTCTGGCTCTGTCAGCGAATCGTGACGCTATTCGAATCGACCGCCGCCAACCTCGCCGCCGCGATGACCGCGTCCGAGGCGGCCCGCACTGCGGAGGCGGAGGCGGCCGAGCAGCGCCGGCTGGCGGAGAACCTCCGGGCGGTGGCCGAATCCGATCGGGCCACGGCTGCGGCGGCCCAGGCGGCCGTGGTCGCGGCAATCGGATCCGGGCTGGAGGCACTGGCCCAGGGTGACGTGTCGCAGCGTCTGCAGCATGGCTTCACGGCGGAGTACGAGCCACTGCGGCGTAACTTTAATGCGGCCGTCGGTGAGTTGGAGGGCCTACTGCGCGGCGTCGTGGGCAACACCAACGCCATGCATACGGGCACCGACGAGATCAAGCGCGCGTCCGACCATTTGAGCCGCCGTACCGAGCAGCAGGCGGCCAGCCTGGAAGAAGCGGCGGCGGCGCTAAGCGAAATCACGTCCACAGTCCGCCGCACGGCGGATGGCGCGGAGCAGGCGCGGGACGTGGTATCCCGCACCAAGCTGGATGTCGACCGCTCGGGGGTCATCGTGCAGCAGGCGATCGCCGCGATGGGCAATATCGAGGACTCGTCCCGCCAGGTTGGGCAGATTATCGGCGTGATCGACGAGATCGCATTCCAGACCAACCTGTTGGCGCTCAATGCAGGCGTCGAAGCGGCCCGGGCGGGCGATGCCGGGCGGGGCTTTGCAGTGGTTGCCAGCGAGGTGCGGGGGCTCGCCCAGCGCTCCGCCGAGGCAGCCCGGGAGATCAAGGCGCTCGTCGCCGCTTCGGCCAGCCAGGTCAAGGCCGGCGTCAAGCTGGTGGGTGAGACCGGGGACGTGCTGGCGCAGATCGTGACCAAGATCTTGGAGGTGAATACGCTGGTTGGGGCGATCGCCGGCTCGGTTCAGCAGCAATCCTCCGGGCTGGCTGAGATCAGCACCGCCGTCACGCAGATGGACCAGATGACCCAACAGAACGCCGCCATGGTGGAGGAGACAACCGCCGCCAGCCATGCCCTGGCCGGGCAGGCGAGCGATCTGGCCCGGATGACGGGGCGCTTCCAGTTAGGCGACAGCCCCATCGCCGCCGCCGCCTGATGCTGGTGGCGAGAGGGCTGGCACGTGAGGTTTCGGCGCTCCACGTCGTTGGGGATCAGGAGTGACGGTTCGCGGCGTAGGCCGCGATGGTGCACACGGCGCTCCCCATCGCAGCCGCCCATAACGCCTCCAGCCCCATGGCATGGAATGCAAGGCCACCCAGCACCGCTCCCCCCGCCAGTGCGAGCCATCGTAGTGCCGGGGTCACCCAGCCGAGTTTGGCGCCACCGCACAATGCCTCGGCGATACGGTCGCCAACTTTGACCAACGTGCTCGAAACGAAGGTCACACCGAGCTTGACCTCGCCGTCCTTCTCGAACGTCGCATTCTCCGCGCCCATGGCCAGAACCGCTGCGGCCATGGCGACCACCGTGCCACCGGCTTCGTGCAGCGCACCCGCACCGACGAGCAAAACGGTGACGAGGGCAAGCACGGCAGCCTGCTCCAGGCCCCGCGCCCGGCGGCGCACCAGGTGACCGACGATCACGCCTAAGACGAACAGGCCCAAAACAATAGCCGTAGTCTCTGCCTTGGCTGCATTACCCGTGCCCAGGTCCACGCCGAGTTCGGTCGTGTTGCCGCTCATGAACGAGACGAAGGTGCCGCCGAGTGACAAATAGCCGATCGCGTCCACATACCCTGCAACGGCGGTAAGCGCAGCCGCGAGCAGGGCTTCAGCGCGCTTGTTCGTCAATCCCCGTCGGTTTCGCCCACTTTGCCGTGGGATGGGTCGGTCTGGCTCGGAGGATCGCTTGCAGGGAAGCTGTCGTCGAGCGCGTCATCCAGTTCCTCGTCCTCGCTCGGCGCCGGCGTGGCAGGCTTGGTTCCGCTCATGGCAAGTCCCTCCAAGGGAGTAGTGTCAACGCCGCAACGGCCGCAAAAGTTGACCTGCACTATGCGGCGCGGGATGCACGGGGATAATGGCCAAACCCACGACTCGGTATGTCTGCCAGAACTGCGGCGCCGTCACCGGCAAATGGGCCGGGCGCTGCGACGCGTGTGGCGAGTGGAACACCATCGTCGAGGAGCCCGTCGAAGCCCGGCCCGGCGCCCCCAAGGCGAGCGGCAAGTCGGGCCGCCTCGATTTCGTCGGCCTGCAAGGCACCGCCGAACCGCCGCCCCGTGCCCAGACCGGCATCGCGGAGCTGGACCGCGTGTTGGGCGGCGGCCTGGTCGCGGCCTCCGCCGTGCTGGTGGGCGGCGACCCCGGCATCGGTAAATCCACCCTGCTGCTGCAGGCGGCGGCCTCGTTGGCCCGGGCCGGCCGTCGCGTTCTGTACATCACCGGCGAAGAATCGGTGGACCAGGTGCGCCTGCGCGCCCGCCGCCTGGGCCTCGCGGACGCGACCCTGGAGCTCGCTGCCACCATCAACGTGCGCGACATCGCGTCGGCGCTGGAGGGCGCAGGCGATGCCGCGATGGTGGTGATCGACTCGATCCAGACGATGTGGATGGACACGATCGACTCGGCGCCGGGCACCGTCAGCCAGGTGCGCGCGTGCTCGTTCGAGTTGATCCGACTGGCCAAACAGCGCGGCTTCTCGCTCGTGCTGGTCGGCCACGTGACCAAGGACGGCGCCTTGGCCGGTCCCCGCGTGCTCGAGCACATGGTGGATGCGGTGCTGTATTTCGAAGGCGACCGCGGCCACCAGTTCCGCATCCTGCGCG
>CAXTCJ010000136.1:0-14148 GCA_964242215.1 uncultured Acetobacteraceae bacterium
TGTGCTACGGGGCGCCATGTCCACGATCGACCAAGGGGCCGACCCCGACCGGCTCGCCCGCCGCTCCCTCGCCCGCCATCGCGCCTTTGCCACCGGGCTGCTCGTGTTCATGGCGGCGCTCACCCTCGCCAGCTATGCGCTGCCGCCCGGCTGGGGGACCGATCTGCTGCAGGCGGCGGCGAAGGCCGGGTTCGTGGGCGGCATCGCCGACTGGTTCGCCGTGACCGCCCTGTTCCGCCACCCGCTGGGTCTGCCGATCCCGCACACCGCCATCATCCCGGCGCAGAAGGAACGGCTCGGCCGGGCGCTCGGCCGCTTCGTGGCGACCCACGTCTTCACCGAGGCGGAACTGCGCCGCACCATCGGCCGCATCGACCTCGCCGGCATCCTGCACCGCTTCTTCGCCGACCCGAAGGCCGCCCGCCCCACTGCCGAGGCGCTGGCCGCCATGCTGCCGCGCCTGCTGTCGACGGTGGAGGACGGCCGCGCTCGCCGCCTCATCGCGCGCCTGGTGCCCCGTGTGCTGGGGGGCCGTGGCGCCAGCGCCGTGGTCGCGCGTGCGCTGCACGGACTGCTCGAGGGCGGTCGGCACCAGGACGTGCTGACCTTCATCCTCACCCAGTTCCGCGGCCTGCTGTTGGCCAAGGAGGACCAACTCCGCGCCGTCATCGCCGAGCGGGTGCGCGAACAAGGCGGCCGCCTGGTCGGCTGGGCGCTGGGGGCGCAGGTCGCCCGCCGGGTGCTGACCGCGCTGAATGGCGAGTTGGACAAGGTTGGGCCCGACGGGTCCGAACTGCGCGATGCCTTCGACGCCTGGATGCGGGCCGAGATCCTGCGCATGGAAACCGACCCGGAGCGAGCCGCCGAGGTGGGCCGCGCTATCCGCCAGGTGGTTGCGCACGACACCGTGCAGGCGTGGCTGTGGGACATCTGGGCCCGGCTCCGCCTGGCGATGGAGGCCGACGCCGCCCGCCCCGGGGGCCACACCGTCGCCTTCATCGAGGGCGCGCTGGCCAATTTCGGATCGCTGCTGGAGTCCGACCCGGCGGTCCGCGCCCGCCTACAAGGCGCTGTGGAGGCCGTCGTGGTGACCGTCCTGCCGTCCGCCCGGGCGTCGCTGTCGACCTTCATCGGCGACGTGGTGAGCAATTGGGACACCGCGACGCTGGTGGACCGGCTGGAGCTGCGGGTCGGCAAGGACCTCCAGTATGTGCGGGTCAACGGGACGGTCGTGGGATTCCTGGTGGGCGGTGCGCTGTATGGTGCGCTTCGAGCAATTTTTGGCACCACGGCTTTCTGATCCATCGCCCTGTTGACCGCGTTCTCGTTCTTTGTTTGTTCTATCCTGAACGGACCGAGAGAACGCCTTGCCCCATCCACCGAACCCGAGCGCTGACCCGGCGCACCTGATCGACCCCGCGGAGAACGAGCGGCTGCGGCAGATCTGGAATGAGCGGCGCCGATTGGAGGCGATGTTCATCAACAATGTCGGCGTGGCGGTGATCGTCACGGGCGTCGTCACGCCTGTGCTCGCCAACCTCTACGGCGTGACGAACGCCCCCAACCTTTCGTGGCTGACAAACGCCGGGTTAATGATTATGTGTCTAATTGCTGGTGTCGGACTGAACTGGTTCGCCACAAGTTGGTTGAAGGGGCTGGAATGAACGAATCCTACCTTCTCGTCTGGCCGTTGATCGCGGCGTTCGGCACCGTTGCCGGCGTCTGGCTCCATTCGAAGGTCGACCCCGGCGTGCGCCCGGTGCGGCGACCCGTGTTGGTCCCGGTGCCCGCGACGGTTACGAGGTTCGTGCCTCGCCGGTAACGTCGCGATGACCGTGCGTCTTTCCGTCCTCGACCAGTCCACCATCGTATCCGGACGCTCTCCGGACGACGCCATTCGCGAGAGCATCGCGCTGGCCCAACATTGTGAAGCGCTTGGCTACGACCGGTATTGGCTGGCCGAGCACCATGCGTCCGCCAGCCAGGCCGGTACCGCCCCCGAGATCCTGATCGCCGCGATCGCCGCCACGACGCACCGGATCCGCGTCGGTAGCGCAGGGGTCATGCTGCCGCATTATTCTGCGCTGAAGGTGGCCGAGCAGTTCCGTGTATTGGAGGCGATCGCACCCGGCCGCATCGATCTTGGGTTAGGACGCGCCCCCGGCAGCGATGGGCGCACCGCCTATGCCCTGAACCCCAACGCCGCCCAGGCTGCCGATAAATTCCCTGCCGAGGTGCGCGATCTGCTGGCCTGGGTTGCCGGTGAAAAGCTCGTTGAGGGCCATCCTTTCCGCGACATTCGAGCCCAACCTGCCGGCCCATATGTGCCGGAAGTGTGGATTCTGGGTTCCTCGACCTATGGCGCCCAAGTAGCAGCACTTTTCGGCTTGCCCTACTGCTTCGCCCACTTCATCACCGATGGCGAGGGCGCCGCTGAAGCGATGGACGTCTATCGTGACAGCTACCGGCCAAGTGCCCGGCACCCCAACCCGCACGGCGCCATCGCGGTTTGGGCGCTGGCTGCCTCGACGCAGGCCGATGCGGACCGGCTGTTCGCCTCCCGCGCCTTGTGGCGTCTCGGGCGCGACCGTGGCAACTACACCGCGCTGCCGACCATCGCCGAGGCCGAAGCCTACCCCTACACGGACCGAGAGCGCGCCCGCATCGCCCAGATCCGGGAACGCGCGCTGTGTGGTACGGCGGCCGAAGTGATGGCCAAGATCGACGGATTATGCGCCGATTTGGGTGTTCAGGAGGCCGCGGTGATCACGACGATTGCCGACAAGGAAGCGCGGCGGAGGTCCTACAGCTTGCTCGCGCAGGCAGCCCGGTTACGGCCGGCGGACGATATAGCTGTCGCCGCGGAATGACCCAGCCCGGCGGCGGGCCTGCCATATCTTGAAGCGGACCGTGGCCACCACGACAAGCACGGCCACGATCACGACCGGAATCAACGCCATCGCGACCCATAGCGCCAAGGCGGCGAACGCCAATCCGCCAGCCACGACGGCGAGCAACACAGCCCCCGCAATGATCCGCGTCGTTATTGGCACGCGCGGCGGCCTGCGAAACTGGCCATCCGGCGTCATGTCGAGCTGCAGGCGGGGGTTATAGGCCATGATGCCATGCAACTGGTTCGGGTAGACGCCGGGTTCAAGCCGTCTCCCGCTTCGACGATTTAGCCTCTTTAACCTCCGGTTTACACCTGACCGCCACACTCTGCCTGCACGCCCTCGGAAGGAGGCTTCATGCTGGCGGATTGCTTTGCCCCCGACGACACGGCCGCCCCTGCCGCTACCCCGGAGCAGGCGCTCACGGAAGTGTTCACGCTGTCGGAGCTGACCCCCACCGACCCTGCGCTCCACCGCGATCTGGCCCAAGCCTACCGCGCCCTCGGGCACGAGATCGAGGCGCGCGCCGAGGAAACGGCCGCGCTCGCGTTGGAGCAGGGCGTGCCGGTGATGCTGTTCAATCTCGGCACGGTCTATTTCACGAACGGCTATTACGACGCAGCGGCACGATGGTACCGTCTGACCGTCGCGGTCGCTCCGACGATGGCAAGCGCCCACCGCAACCTCGCCTGCATCCTTTTCGACCAGGGCCACGTGGAGGCCGCGCAGTATCACAGGGACTGCGCCTACCAGCAGCAATGCGTCTTCACGGCCCAGGCAGCCCAGGAGCGCCGCCGGGTGCTCATCCTGGGGGCGTCGGGCTACGGCAACATCCCGCTCCGCTTTCTACTTCCGCAACAGGTGAACACACAGAGCACCTGGTTTCTGGAATACACCAAGCCGGACATCACGGCCTCCCTGCCGCCCTACGACATTGTCCTGAACGGGGTGGGCGATCCCGATCTGGACGGCCCGACCTACGCGCCGTCCTGCGACTTCCTCTCCACCTGCCCGACGCCTCAGCTGAACCACCCCGACCGCGTTTCCCTGACCCGGCGGGATCGTCTGCCGACCCTATTGGCGGGGATCGATGGCATTGACGTCCCTCCCGTGATCCGGGTCGGCGGCACCGGGAGGCAGCCCGCGTCGGCCAACTTCACCTTCCCCCTGCTCGTGCGTCCGGCCGCCTCGCATGGCGGGGATGGCCTGTTGCGGATCGAGGCAGCGGCCCAGCTCCGCACCGTGGAGTGGGATAGCGCCGAGGCATGGTATCTCAGCCCGTTCCGCGACTATCGCTCAGCCGACGGGTATTGGCGCAAATACCGCGTCATCTACGTGGACGGCGAGCCCTACCCGTATCACCTCGCCATCTCGCCGAACTGGCTGGTGCATTACGTAAGCGCCGACATGCTCTGCGACCCGGCCAAGTGCATCGAGGAACGGCGCTTCCTCGAGCAGCCACAGGCCGTGTTGGGCAAAGCCGCCATGATCGCCCTGCGGATGATCGGACAGCGTCTCGGCCTAGACTACGCGGGCGTGGATTTCACCCTGTTGCCGGATGGTCGGATCCTGGTGTTCGAGGCCAACGCCACCATGCTGGTCCATCCGGAAACAGACCCGAAACTCGCCTACAAGAACCCGTTCGTCACGCGCATTCTGGACGCGTTCGACACCCTGCTGAGCCAGCGCATTCAGACCGCACAACCGGTAGGCGCCTAGCCATGGATGTCGGCATCACGACAGCCCCAGACCTGCTGAACCGCGCGGCCGTTTCGTTCATGGCAGGCCAGATGGCCGAGGCCGAGCACCTATGCCAGCAAGTATTGCAACGGCAGCCGGATCACCCCGAGGCCCTGCGTCAATTGGGCCTGGTCCGGCTGGTGGGCGGCGATCCCGCCGCCGCGTTGGCTATTCTCCTCCCGCTGCAGGGGATTTTCGGCAAGGACCCGGACCTGGCGATCGCGCTCGCCGAGGCGGCCTGGGCGGCGCAGGACGTTGCAGAGGCCATTCCCCATTACCGCCGCGCGCTCGCTTTGGCGCCGAGCCGGGTCCGCGCGCGCGTTCGCTTCGGCCTGGCGCTGCTGACCGCGGGTCTTGCGAGCGAGGCCCGGCAGGAACTGGAGTTGGCGGCGAGCGTGCAGCCCGATGGATGCACGCTGGGCTATCTGGGAATGGCCCTGTTGAACGAAGGGCGGGCTGCGGACGCCATCCCCGTGCTGCAACGGGCGGCGCTTATGGAGCCGGACGATGCCACGAGCCCCTTCCATCTTGGCCAGGCGCTGCGCGAACTCGGCCGGATCGACGAAGCCATACCGGCTTTGACGGAGGCCGTGCGGCGGTCGCCGGGTCAGGCCCATTTGCACGTGGCTTTGGGGGACGCCTTGTTCGCCCGTGGCGATCGTGCCGTTGGCAAGGCGGAGTTGGCCGAGGCGACGACGCTAGACCCGTCACAGCCCATGGCCTGGGCCAAGCTGGGCGACATGGAGCAGCTGAGCGGGGACACGGCCCGGTCACTGACCTGCTACCAGCGCGCAGTGGCCCTGGACGGGGACAATGCGGCCCTGCGCGTCCTGCTCGGCAATGCCCTGCTGGCAGCTGGGAACGCGGCTGCCAGCACGCTTGAACTCGGCCGAAGCATGATGGCCGGCTGGAACACCCCATCCCAACCGAGTGCGCGGCTGCGCGTCGGCATCCTTGCGGCGCCCGGTGGCGCGAACACGCCCACCAGCTTCATCCTCGACCGCACGCGGTTTGCCGTATCGCCGTTGTTCATGCTGGACGGGTTCGACTATCCAATCGATCGCATCGCCGCCTGCTACGACGTGCTGTTCAACGCCATCAGCGACCCGGATGCCGCGCCCCATGCCTTGGCACTGGCCGCCCGATTGGTGCCGGCGCTCGGTCTTCCCGTGATGAACGCGCCTAGTGCGATGCCAGGTACCGTGCGCGAGGTTATGGCGGTGCGTCTGGCCGGCATCGAGGGGCTGCACATGCCCCGCACCGTACGCGTCAAACGGCTGGACCTTGCTGAATCCGGCTCGGTGGCGTTCGACGGGCCGGTCCTGCTACGGCCGTCGGGCAGCCACGGCGGGCGGGACATCGTGCTGGCGCAGACCGCCGGGGACATGCGCCGGGCCGCGGCAGGCCTTGCGTGCGATGAGGTGTATCTCACCGAGTTCGTCGATTTCCGGTCCGACGGTGGGCTGTATCGCAAATTGCGGCTGGTGTTCGTCGGCGGGCAGACCTTCCCAGTCCACCTCGCCATCGGTGAGCATTGGCTCAGCCACTATTTCCGGACCACCATGGCGGAGATGGCGAGTTGGCGGGCCGAGGAAGCGGCCTTTCTCGGCGGGTTCGAGGCCTATCTCGGGCCGGCGATCTGCCGTGCGTTGACCGAACTGCCGGCCCGGGTCGGCCTCGACTTCTTCGGTGTGGACGCAGCGGTCGGGCCGGACGGGCGGCTGGTGGTGTTCGAATGCAATGCCTCCATGCTGGTGCGCCATGTCGATCGCCCGGCGATGTTCGACTACAAGAATGCCCCCGCCGAGCGCATCCGCAGCGCAGTGGGTGACTTGCTGCATCAGTTTGCCGGTGGGACTCAGGAAACAAATCCATCGCATTGAGTCGGTGAGGCTTTTCGTCCGCCATCACGGAGTCGGAATGGGATTGCCTTCCCAAGTCGGCTGATGTTCTCTATGTGTTCTGATGATGCAGGCCCCCTTGGACATTTTGCGCGCGCGGATCGCCCGGCTGGAACGCCGGCCGCTGGCGCATGCCGCCAACATCTTGCATTTCGGTGTCCCCGCGATCGACGACCACCTCCCCGGCGGGGGCTTGCTGGCCGGGGCGTTGCACGAAGTGGCCGGCGAAGGCACCGATATCGAGCATGGTGCCGCCGCGGCCCTCCTTTTGGCGGGGTTGCTGGCGCGCCGTCGCGGCCCGGTGCTGTGGGCCGTCATGCGAGCCGATTTGTTCGCCCCTGCCCTGCATGCCGTGGGTCTTCACCCGGACCGGGTCGTATTCGCCGAAGCGGGCGCGGCCGTTCTGCTGGTGATGGAGGAAGCGCTGCGCCACCCCGGGCTCGCCGGCGTGGTGGGCGAAGTGGGCAAGATGGGGCTCACCGCCTCCCGCCGGTTGCAATTGGCGGCCGAAGCGTCCGGCGTCACCGCCTTCGCGCTGCGCCGCTTCCGCCAGGCCGCCGACCCGGCCTTGGCCGAACCCAATGCCGCCGTAACCCGGTGGCGGGTGGCCGCCTTGCCCTCGCCGCCGCCGATCCCCCATGCGCCGGAAGTGCCGGGGCTCGCTCGGGCCCGTTGGCAGCTCGACCTGGTGCGCTGCCGCGGTGGCGCCCCTGCAACTTGGACCGTGGAGGCGTGCGATGCGCAGGGTCGTCTCAGTCTGGCTGCCGAATTTCCCCACCGACAGACTGCGCCGCACCGGCACGCGACCGGCTGACGCCCCTTTCGTTACGCGCATGCACGACGGCCGCCGCACGATCATCGCGGCGGCCGACGCGGCGGCGCAAACCCTAGGCTTGCACTCAGGCATGGCGCTGGCCCACGCGCAGGCGATGGTCCCCGGGCTGCTGGTGGCGGACGCCGACCCGGCGGGCGACGCAGCCGCCCGTGCCCGCCTGGCCGCCTGGTGCCTGCGCCTCTCGCCGCTGACCGCGCCCGATACGGACGGCCTGTGGATCGACGCCACCGGCTGCACCCATCTGCACGGCGGCGAGGCGGCGATGCTGACAACCGTGCTCGCCCGCCTGGCGGAGGACGGCGTGACCGCCCACGCCGCGATCGCCGATACACCCGGCGCCGCCCACGCTTTGGCCCGCCATGCCCCCGGCCCGGTAACGATTGCCCCGCACGGCGGCACCGCGGCGGCCATCGCCCCCCTGCCCGTCGCGAGCTTGCGATTGGACGTGGACGCCCTCACGACCCTGCGCCGCCTGGGCTTGGACACGGTGGCCGACCTGCTCGCTTTGCCGCGCGCGCCGTTCGCCCGCCGCTTCGGGGCCGCCGTGCTGACCCGGCTGGACCAGGCGGTCGGCCGGGTTGCGGAACCGATCACCCCGGTGACACCACCGGGCACGCCGGAGGCACGGCTTGCCTTTCCCGAACCGCTGCTGACGGCGGAAAGCTTTTGCGCCGTCATCACCCGCCTGGTCCGCCTCGTCTGCCGCACGCTGGAGCAGGCGGGGCAAGGTGCGCGCCATCTGGACCTGGTGTTCGAACGCGTGGACGGCACCGTGCAGGCCGTCCGCATCGGCACCGCCCGCGCCACCCGCGACGCCCCCCACCTCGCCCGTTTGCTGGAGGAGCAGGTGGAAACGGTGGACCCGGGCCTGGGTGTGGACGCGATGCGACTAGTGGTGCCGTTCACCGAGCCGCTCGCCTTTGCCCAGATCGCCACCCTGGCCGCCGAACCGGAGGCTGACATGGCCGCTCTGGTCGACCGCCTGTCCAACCGCCTGGGCGCGGACCGGGTCTGGCGCACCGCCCCCGTGGAGAGCGACGTGCCCGAACGCTCGGTGAGCCGCGTGCCGGCCATGACGGCACCGGGCCGGGTGGGTTGGCCCGGCTGGCCCCGCCCCGCGCGCCTACTCCACCCGCCGCAGCCGGTCGAAATGACGTCCGGCCTGCCCGACCACCCTCCCGCGGCCTTCATCTGGCGACGCCGTCGCCACCGGGTACGCCGCGCCGACGGCCCGGAACGGATCACCGGCGAATGGTGGCGCCGTGACGCGGAGGCGCTTGCAGTGCGGGATTATTGGCAAATCGAGGACGAGGGTGGCCGGCGATTTTGGCTGTATCGGCGCGGCGATGGACAGGATGCGGACACCGGCGATTTGCGGTGGTTCGTCCATGGCGTGTTTTAAGCATGGAGCGTGTTTTGAGGATGAGGCTGGAATACACGCAGTACGACCATGTAAGATCGGTTCGAGCCACCAAACGAGAGAGCTATGCAGACGATCATTTCCATTGATGAAGATCTCGTGGCCGAAGCTATGGCCGCGACCGGTCAATCCACGAAAGAAGGAACTGTCGAGGAAGCACTGCGCCGGGTTGTGCGGCTTCATAAACAAAAAATTGCTGGCGAACAGATGGCCGGATTTGGCTGGGAAGGGGATATCGACAGTATGCGGGAAGGCCGCATTTTCTGATCGTCGTCGACACTTCGATCTGGATCGGACATATTCGCGATCACGCCTCTCCAAAAGTGCAGCGGTTACGAGCGGCTTTTGGGAAAGAGGAAATTGTCGTTGGGGATATCGTCCTGCTGGAAATTCTGCAGGGAATGAGCAACGACGTGCGGGCTGTCAGCATGGAAAAATGGCTTCGATCTTTCGAAGTCATGCCTATGCTGAACGTCAATCTCGCTATCAGCGCTGCCAGCCATTATCGCCAGTTGCGTCAACAGGGAATTACGGTCCGAAAAACAGCCGATCTGGTAATCGGTACGTTTTGCATCGATCACGGCTGGCCGTTGCTGCATGACGACCGCGACTTCGAGCCGATGGAGCGCTATCTCGGTCTGTTGGTGGTGCACGCCTAATCGACCTGGCGGCGATCGCCGTGGATAATTCCCCTGGCAACATTCTCCGCTTCCCGACTGCCCCCCCAGAACCGGCCCCGAAAGCACCGCCCGCCCCCGCGCGCTATGCCGAGTTGCAAGTCACGTCCAACTACTCGTTCCTGCGGGGCGCGAGCCATCCGGAGGAGTTGCTCGCTGCTGCCAAAGTGTTGGGCCACGAGGCACTGGCCATCACCGACCGCAACACGCTGGCCGGGGTGTTGCGGTCGCACGGGCGGGCGGCGGAGTTGGGCACGCGACTGGTCATCGGATGCCGGCTGGATCTGCGGGATGGCACCTCCCTCCTGGCGTATCCGACCGATCGACCCGCGTATTCCCGGCTGTGCCGGCTGCTGACGGCCGGGAAGGCCAGGGCCGGAAAAGGCGCGTGTTTCCTGGACTGGCAGGATGTGGCGGAGCAGGCGGAGGGTTTGCTCGCTATCCTCCTGCCCGGCGAAGACGACGACACCACGCAAGCCAATTTGCGCCGACTGCACCAAGGCTTCGGTGACCGGGCTCATGTCGCGCTCACCCTGCACCGCCGGCCAGGAGACGCGGTTAGGCTGCACCGAATTGTCGAGATGGCGCAAAATTCCCATGTCGCCCCCGTGGTCACCGGAGACGTGCTGTATCACGCCCCCGACCGCCGGGTGCTGCAGGACGTGATGAGCTGCATCCGCGAAGGCTGCACCATCGATGCCGCCGGTCACCGGCTGGAACGCTTCGCCGACCGTCATTTGCGGGCACCCGGGGAGATGACGCGGCTGTTCGCGGCCTATCCGGAGGCGGTGGCGCGCACGGTCGAGATCGTGGAACGCTGCAGCTTCTCGCTATCCGAGTTGCGCTACCAATACCCAAACGAAACCGAGTTGCCCGGTGAGACGGCGCAGCAAGCCTTGGAACGCCACACCTGGTCCGGCCTGCCGAACCGCTACGCAAACGGTGCCCCACCGGAGGTGCTCACCCAGTTGCGCCACGAGTTGCAGCTGATCGGTCAGCTGAACTACGCGCCGTATTTCCTGACGGTGAACACGATCGTGAGACAAGCAAGATATATGGGCATCCTGTGCCAGGGGCGTGGATCGGCGGCGAATTCCGCCGTGTGCTACGTGCTCGGCATCACCGCGATCAACCCCGTGGAAAGCAACCTGCTGTTCGAACGCTTCGTGTCGGCCGAGCGTCACGAGCCGCCGGATATCGACGTGGACTTCGAGCACGAACGGCGTGAGGAGATCATCCAGTGGATCTACAAGCATTACGGCTGGGATAGGGCAGCCCTATGCGCGACGGTCGTCCGGTATCGGTCCAGGGGTGCTGTGCGTGAAGTGGGCAAGGTGATGGGGCTGACGGAGGATGTCACGGCGGCACTCGCATCCCAGGTGTGGGGCTGGTCGGAGGACGGAGTTGAGGAGAAGCATGCCGATCAGCTCAACCTCAACTTGGCGGACCGCCGGCTGCGGTTGACGCTGGATATCGCGCGCGAGCTGATCGGCCATCCGCGCCACTTGTCCCAGCACCCCGGCGGCTTCGTGCTGACGCAAGACCAATTGGCCGACCTGGTGCCGATCGAGCCGGCTTCCATGAAGGATCGGCAGGTGATCGAGTGGGACAAGGACGATATCGACATCCTGAAATTCATGAAGGTCGATATATTGGGCCTGGGTATGCTCGGCTGCATGCGCCGGGCGTTCGACCTGCTGGAGCAGCATCGCGGCATCCGCCACGACATCGCGAGCATCCCGCAGGACGATAAGCCGACCTACGCGATGATCCAGAAGGCGGACACGCTCGGCACGTTCCAGATCGAGAGCCGGGCGCAGATGTCCATGTTGCCGCGGCACAAGCCGGCCCGGCTGTACGACCTCACGATCCAGGTGGCGGTGGTGCGGCCCGGGCCGATCCAGGGGGACATGGTGCATCCTTACCTGCGCCGCCGGGCCGGGCTGGAGAAACCCGATTATCTCGACCGTCCGGAACTGAAGCGCGTATTGGAGAAAACCTTAGGCGTGCCCTTGTTCCAGGAACAGGCGATGCAAGTGGCGATCGTGTGCGCCGGGTTCACGCCGGGTGAGGCCGACCAGTTGCGGCGTGCGATGGCGACATTCAAGCAAACCGGCGGCGTGTCGCATTTCAGGGACAAGATGATCAACGGCATGATCGAGCGGAAGTACACGGCTGAATTTGCGGAGCGCACGTTCAAGCAGATCGAAGGCTTCGGGTCCTATGGCTTCCCGGAAAGCCACGCGGCGTCGTTCGCGCTGATCGCCTATGCCAGCAGCTGGATGAAGTGCCACCATCCGGACGTGTTCTGCGCCGCGCTGCTGAACGCGCAGCCGATGGGGTTCTACGCGCCGGCACAGGTGGTGCGGGACGCGCGGGAGCATGGCGTGGAAGTACGCGCGGTCTGCGTCAATGCGAGTGTGTGGGATTGCACGCTGGAGGATAGTGACGGGCGGTTCATGGCGGTGCGCATGGGGTTGCGCATGGCGAAGGGGTTGGCCCAGGCGCATGCGGATGCGGTGATCGGGAAGCGTGGCGACGGGTATGGTTCGGTGGCTGAGGTCTGGCAGTCGGCCGCAGTACCGGTGGCGGCGCTGGAGCGGTTGGCGGAGGCGGACGCGTTCGCGTCGGTCGGGGCGGATCGTCGGGCGGCGTTGTGGGCGATCCGCGGACTGGGGGAGCCGCCGCCGCCGCTGCTGGCGTTGTGCGGGCTGACCCCTCCCCCAACCTCCTCCATCAAGGGGAGGGGGCAGCATACCGAACCCGCCGTCCTGCTTGCCCCCATGGCAGAAGGCCGCGAAGTCGTGGAGGACTACCAGTCCACCGGCCTGTCGCTTCGCCGCCACCCCGTCACCTTCCTGCGCAAGGATCTGCGGGCACGCGGCATGATCACCTGCGCGACGCTGGCCGCAACGAGGGACGGCCGCCGGGTCACCGTGCCCGGCATCGTGTTGGTGCGGCAGAAGCCCGGCAGCGCGAAAGGCGTCATGTTCATCACCATCGAGGACGAGACGGGGATCGCCAACCTCGTTCTCTGGCCCAGCCTGTTCGAGAAGCAGCGTAGGCTTGTCCTATCCGCGGGTATGATCGCCTGCCGCGGCCGGGTGCAGCGGGAGGGGGAGGTGGTGCACGTCGTGGTCGAACACCTGACCGACCTGTCGCAGGAGCTGCGGTCTGTGGGCAACCGCTCCCTGCCGTTCCCGATCGAGCGCGGACGGGGCGACGGCGCCACCCACCCCGGCAGTGCGGACTCGCGGGAGCAGGTGGTGGCGGCAGGATGGCGCACGCGGGACATTTACGTGCCCGACGGCCGGTTCAGCAACGGTCACATCAAAGTCACGACGCGGGATTTCCGCTGAAACGGCAGCAAGAACCGGAGTGCCGGGCGCTCACAGGCCGCCCATGATCCGCCCGTCCACAACGGAGAACGATCATGCGCTTTCGCGTCACAGGCCTGTCCCCCGAGCCCTTCCGCTCCCTGTTCGGCCTGTCCGACGCGGCCTTGGCGGAACACGGTGCCAAGCGGTGCGTCGCTACCTCCAAGCCCGGCTTTCCCGACCGTATCGGCCTCAGCGATGCAGAGCCCGGCGAGACGGTTCTGCTGGTGCATTACGAGCACCAGCCGGCTAACACGCCCTACCGCGCGAGCCACGCCGTTTACGTCCGCGAGGGCGCAACCGAGACAGTCTCGACGGACGACGTGCCGGAATCGCTTAGGGTCCGCCTGATCTCGCTGCGGGCGTTCGATGTAGACCACCTGATGATCGATGCCGATGTGATCGAAGGCCAGGATCTGGACGGCCTCATCGAAACGTTCTTCGCCAACGCGGACACCGCATATCTGCACGCGCACTATGCCAAACGCGGCTGCTATGCGGCCCGGATCGACCGCGCCTAGGCATCTCGGCTAGGATGGGAGGACCATCGAGGGTCGGTGTCATGCGATTGACCGTTCTGCTCATCCTGTGCTGCGGCGTGCCCAGCCTGGCACGCGCCGACGAGGCGATGTGCCGCAACGGCCTGTTCGCCGATAGCCCGCCGTTCGGGGTGGCCAAGGTGACGGGGGCGCCGCGCACCTATCTGCGGAGCGACACCGCCCCGTGCCCGGATGACAGCGCGGAGTGCCGTGAACAGAGCTACGTCGTGCCGGGTGACACTGTGCTCACAGGGGCCAGCCGAGCCGGTTTCGTCTGCGCGTTTTATCCAGGCAAGCGAGGTGGCAGCGCCGGGTATGTCCGGCAGACCGAGGTCGCGGCGCAACCTTTGGACGCGAAGCCGTCACTTTCTACTTGGGCTGGGAACTGGGCCGATGGGGACGACACGATCAGCTTGCGGGTGCGTGGTTCGCAACTGGTCGCGACAGGAAACGCCTATTGGCCGTCCGCCGACCCGTCGCTGAAAGAGCGCCCCGGTGGCCCCAACCTCGGCGAGATGAGCGGCACGGCGGCGCCGAATGGCAACAGCGTCGTGTTCGCCGGCAAGGATTCGGATGATTGCCGCGTGCAATTGACGCTGCTGCCACCGTATTTGCTGGCGTCCGACAATTCGAATTGCGGCGGGGCTAACGTGCGTTTCGACGGGGTGTATCGCAAGAAGTAGTTTACCAGATCCTCCCCCGTTCTTCACGAGGGAGGGGGACCGTGCGCAGCATGGTGGAGGGGGCGCGGGCACCGACGACGGCCGC
>CAXTCJ010000137.1:0-13857 GCA_964242215.1 uncultured Acetobacteraceae bacterium
CCAGTTCCGGCTGAGTTGGTTATCTTAGCTAAGCTCTAGCTAGGCAGATCCTGTCCGATGCCCTCCTTCAATGTTCACGAGGCAAAATCCAAGCTCTCGCAGCTGCTTATCCAGGCGGAGCGCGGGGAGGAGGTCGTGATTTCACGACACGGGACCCCTGTTGCGCGCTTGGTCCCATGCCGCGACGGCCAGACGGCGCAGCCGGGGGCCTGGCAGTCGCTGCCGGGGTGGGAGCAGTACGAGTATGACCCTGCAGCACTGGCACCGATCGCTACGGATGCCGAGCTTGCGGAGGAAGGCTGGCCGGTTTGAGCTCCTTCGCGGATGCCTGTGCGCTCGTGGTCTACCTAGGCGCGGGCGGGCGGGGCATGAGCGACGCCGGGCTGCACGCCATGAGGCAGCGTCCGCTGATTTCGCCGATCACCGTGTGGGAACTCCGCCACAAGGCCGCACTCGGTAAGTTACCGCCCTTGCCGCTGGTGAACGGCAGCTTCGTCCAGCATCTGGCTGGCTTGGGGTTTCAGATGGAGGGGTTCGATGGCAACGATGCCGAGATGGCGGCAACCCTTCCGCCGCACCACGAGGACCCGATGGACCGCATGCTGATCGCGTCGGCGATGCGGCGAAACCTGCCGATCATCACCTGCGACGCCGTGTTTGGCGCCTATGGCGTCGCGACGGTCTGGTGACGCAGTTCGGCCTGGTCCAAACAGACAGCAAAACCGAGGAACGCTCATGACCCAATTCTCCCTCGTCGCACCCCGAGCCATCCATGTCGGCGGCGGCACCGTCGCCACCGTGGCAAGTGTGCTCAAGACGTTCGGCCTGTCCCGCCCGCTGATCGTCACCGACCCGGTGATGGTCTCCACTGGGCTGCTGCGCCGCTGCACCGAACCGCTGGATGCCGCCGGGGTCGCCTATGCCGTGTTCAGCGATACCATCCCGGAGCCCGAGGACACGGTGATCGCGGCCGGGGTAAAGCTGCTGGCCAACGGCGCGCACGATTGCCTGTTGGCGTTCGGGGGCGGGTCGCCGATCGACACGGCGAAGGCGATGGCGATCCTGGCGCAGCGCCCGGGTGCCCACATACGCGAGTTCAAGGTTCCGCTGCAGAACGACACGCCGGTGCTGCCGGTTATCGCCATTCCCACCACCGCCGGCACCGGCAGTGAGTGCACGCGTTTCACCGTCATCACCGATACCGAGCGGGGCGAGAAAATGCTGATCGCCGGGCTGGCTGCCCTGCCGCTGGCCGCGATCGTGGATTACGAGCTGACGTACACCGTCCCGCCGCGCACCACCGCCGACACCGGTGTGGATAGTTTGACCCATGCGCTGGAGGCCTATGTATCCAAGCGTGCCAACCCTGTTTCGGACTCGCTTGCCCTCGGTGCGATCGCCCTGATCGGCCACCACCTACGCACCGCCTATGCCGAGCCCCACAACGCCGAGGCCCGAGAGGGCATGATGATGGGGGCGACCCAGGCGGGGATGGCGTTCTGCAACAGCTCGGTGGCGCTGGTGCACGGTATGTCCCGTCCGATCGGTGCGCGCTTCCACGTGCCGCACGGCCTATCCAACGCCATGCTGCTGCCGACGGTGACGAAGTTCGGCCTGGAGGCGTCACTCGCCCGCTATGCCGCCGCCTCGCGTGCCGCCGGCTTCGCGCCCCATGCCGCCGACGAGGTTTGGGCCGGGGAGGCGCTCTGCGACGGCCTGATCGCGCTCAACCACGATCTGGGCGTGCCCTCGCCGCAGGCCTACGGCATCGCGTGGAGCGATTGGGAGGGCGCGATGGACACGATGGCGGACCAGGCCATCGCGTCCGGCAGCCCGGCGAACAACCCGCGGGTGCCGGACAAGGCGGAGATCGTCGCGCTCTACCGGCAAGTTTATGCCGGCGGCAACGCCTGAGGTTACTTCGCCGGGGTTGCTGCCTGGCCGACGCCTGGCGACGCCGGGTGGGTTACCGTCCCGGATCCGGTCACGGTCTTTGTGGTGGTGATGCCGGTGGGCGTCGCGATCGGGCCAGTGGCAGGCTTCGGCATGGTCTTGACGAACGCCGCGCCGGGATTGGCCGTCGTGGAACCGCTCGGATAGGCCGGACGGCTCTGTGGACCCGTCTCTGCATTGACCGAGCCGGCGGGCATGGCGTTGTTGGAGGTCGTGCCCTGGGTTGCGGTACTCAGCCCGTCCCGGCTCTGAGTCACGCCCTGCGCCATCGCCGCCAGGGGAAGGGTCAACAAACCGACGGACATCAAGAGTGCAACACGCATGATCGTTCTCCTTTAGGGACTAAGCGGCCCCATCTATCAACAGTTGCATCGCACGCTTGCGTCCACGCGGTCTGCCTCCGATGCTGCACCGCCGCGTATCGATACCGGCGCGCCTAACCCAAGGAGACCCCGCGCCGATGGCGTTGCATGTGGCACTGACGCACCGGACCAGTTACCGCTACGACCACCCGGTCCAACTCGGTCCGCAAACCATCCGGTTGCGTCCGGCCCCGCACGCGCGCACCCCGATCCTGTCCTACACGCTCGGCATCGAGCCGGCGGGCCACTTCGTGAACTGGCAGCAGGACCCGCAGGGCAATTTCCTCGCCCGCGTCGTGTTCCCCGAGCGGGTGACGCAGTTCCAGGTGACCGTCGACCTGCTCGCCGACATGGCGACCATCAACCCGTTCGACTTCTTCCTGGAGCCCGAGGCCGAGACCGTCCCGTTCACCTACGACCCCCAACTGAAAACCGAACTCGCACCGTTCCTGCTGACCGAACCCGCCGGCCCCCGTCTACAGGCGCTGCTCGCGACCGTGACGCCGGGTGGGCAGCGGACGGTGGACTACCTCGTTCAGGTCAACCAGGCAGTGCGCGACCGCATCGGTTACATCGTACGGTTGGAGCCGGGTGTCTGGACGCCGGAACAGACCTTGGGGGAGGCGCAGGGCTCGTGCCGGGACAGCGCGTGGGTGCTGGTGCAGGCGTTCCGCCATCTCGGCTACGCGGCGCGGTTCGTCTCCGGCTACCTGATCCAGCTCAAGCCCGACATAACCTCCATCGAGGGGCCGGCGGGGGCCACCGAAGATTTCACCGACCTGCACGCCTGGGCCGAGGTCTACCTGCCCGGCGCCGGGTGGGTTGGCCTGGATGCGACCAGCGGGCTGCTGACGGGGGAGGGGCACATCCCGCTCGCCGCCACGCCGGAGCCGAGTTCGGCGGCGCCGATCTCGGGGATGGTGGAGCCGGCGCAGACCGAGTTTGGTTTTGAGATGCGGGTCACCCGGATCGAGGAGACGCCGCGGGTCACCAAGCCGTACGCTCCCGCGCAGTGGCAGGCGATCAAGGCCGCCGGCGACCGGGTCGACACCGCGCTGCAGCAGGGCGACGTGCGGCTGACGATGGGGGGCGAGCCCACCTTCGTGTCCGACAAGGACCCGGACGGCGCGGAATGGACGATCGACGCGCTGGGCCCGACCAAGCGACGCGAGGCCGGCAAGCTGATCCGCAAGCTGCTGGTGCTGTGGTCCCAGGGGGCCGCCCTGCAATACGGCGCCGGCAAGCACTATCCAGGCGAGCAGACGCCACGCTGGGCGCTGAACGCCACCTGGCGACGCGATGGCGAGCCGGTCTGGGCCGACCCGGCGCTGCTGGCCGACCCCGACGAGACCAAGGGTGACGCGGACGCGACCACGGCGGCAGCCTTCGCCAAGGGGCTCGCGGCCGCGCTGGGCGTGACGCCAGGGGGCGCCATGCCGGCCTACGAGGACCAACCCTACTTCCTGATGCGCGAGGGCCGGCTCCCCGCCAACGTGGTTGCCGAGGCGAGCCAAGCGGCCGACCCGCAGGAGCGCGCGAGGTTGCGTCGGGTGTTCAGCCAGGGCCTGGACGCCGTGGTCGGCTACGTCTTGCCACTGCGCCGTTTCGGGGCCGGGGACCGCCGCCGCTGGCAGTCCGAGGCCTGGGAGATGCGCGAGGGCAAAATTTTCCTGGTGCAGGGCGACAGCTCCATGGGCGTCCGCCTGCCCTTGGCAGCACTACCCTATGTCGACCCCAAGGAGCTTGAGGGCGACGAGCCGGAGCCCGATCCGCTGGCCCCGGCGGGCGCGTTGCCGCCCCATGCCGCCCTGCCCGGACCGGGAGAGGCCGCCAGCGGTCGCGGCATCCGCACGGCGCTCACCGTGCAGGCGCGCGGCGGGCTGCTGTACGTCTACCTCCCGCCGCTGACCGCCGCGGAGGACTGGCTGTCCCTGGTCGCCGCGATCGAGCAGACGGCGGCGTCGCAAGGCCGAACGGTGGTGCTCGAGGGCTACAAGCCGCCCTACGACCGCCGGCTCGACAGTTTCTCCGTGACCCCCGATCCCGGCGTCATCGAGGTCAACGTGCAGCCCGCCGCCGGTTGGGGCGAGATCGTGCAGCGCACCGAGCAGCTGTACGAGGAGGCCCGCCGCTGCGGCCTGCGCGCGGAAAAATTCATGCTGGACGGCCGCCATGTCGGCACTGGCGGCGGCAACCACGTGGTGATGGGCGCCGCCACCCCTGAGGACAGCCCGTTCCTGCGCCGCCCCGACCTGCTGCGGTCGCTGCTCGGCTTCTGGCACAACCATCCGAGCCTGTCGTATCTGTTCAGCGGCCTGTTCATCGGCCCAATGAGCCAGCACCCGCGCATCGACGAAGCCCGCCAGGACGCGGTGCGCGAACTGGAAATCGCCTTCGCCCAGGTCAAGCGGAACGCTCCGCCGGCGCCCTGGATCACCGACCGGCTGTTCCGCAATATCCTCGTGGACATGACCGGCAACACCCACCGCACCGAGTTCTGCATCGACAAGATGTACTCGCCGGACAGCTCCTCCGGACGGCTAGGGCTGGTGGAGTTCCGCGCCTTCGAGATGCCGCCGCACCCCGAGATGGCCGCCGCCCAGATCCTGCTGATGCGCACCGCCGTCGCCGCGTTCTGGCAGGTGCCGTACGAGCGCCGCCTGGTGCGCTGGGGCACGCGCATCCACGACGACTTCATGCTGCCGCATTACGTGTGGGAAAACTTCCAGGACGCGTTGGAGGAACTGAGCGTGCACGGCGCCGGGTTCGCGGCCGAACTCGACCCGGCATGGTTCGCCGCACACCTCGCCTTCCGCTTCCCCGTCATCGGCGAGGTCACCGTCCATGGCGCCACCCTGGAACTGCGCCACGCGCTCGAGCCCTGGCACGCGCTGGGCGAGACCGCGGGCGGTGGCGGGACCGTCCGCTTCGTCGACAGCTCGGTGGAGCGGTTGCAGGCCCGGGTCACCGGGTGGGAGCCGGAGCGGTTCGTCCTGTCGTGCAATGGTGTGGCCGTCCCGATGCGGCCGACCGACATCGCCGGGGAGTACGTCGCCGGCATCCGCTTCAAGGCGTGGCAGCCGTATAGCGCGCTGCACCCCACCATCCCGGCGCAATCCCCGCTGGTGTTCGACGTCTACGACCGCTGGAACGGCCGCTCACTGGGCGGGCTCACGCATCACGTGGCGCATCCGGGGGGACGCTCGTACGACCGTTTCCCGGTCAACGCCAACGAGGCGGAGGCCCGGCGCCGTGCGCGTTTCCTGCCGTTCGGCCACACGGCGGGCGCCATGGAGCCGCCGGCCGGCGACGCGTCCGCCGAGCTGCCGCGGACGCTGGATCTTCGCGCATACGCCTAGGAAGGGATGGGTGACGGCGACGCCCTAGCTCCGCATATTGCCGCCCGCTAGCATGCGCGTGAACATCTCCTGCATCTGGGACGACATTTGCGGCAGTGTGGTGAACCAAAGCTTCAACATGGCGTCGGGAGCGAAATGCTCTGCGGCCTGCACAGCCTGCTGCTCCAAAATGGTCATCACCGCAGCCTGCATCGGCTTGACATCCGGCAGTCCGAGGAACGCGCGCGCCTCATCGGGCGTGCAGTCGAAGTCGAGGGTTACCTTCATTCGGGTTTGTCTCCGCGCTTTGGCCCCTGAGAATGGAGGGTTGCGGGTCCGCTGGAAAGTATGGGTTGGGATCGCCCTGCGTTGGGCTTGCTTAAAATAGAAGAATCGTGGCAGGCAAAAACACACGAACGGAAATAACGTTACATAATGGGAATGCTTGGAAACATCGAGCGTGTGGATCGCCAGGGTGTCCAGGGTTGGGTGCGGGACGAAACCGATCCCACCTCGCCGGTTAGCCTGGTGGTCTCGGTGGACGACGAGGTCGTCTCCCGCGTTCTGGCCAATGTCTATCGCCAAGACTTGGAGCAGGCCGGACTGGGCAACGGCCGCCACGGTTTCCTGCTGAAACTGGACGGATTGCCGCCCAGCATCGCCCACACGGTGCGGATCGCCCGTGAGGACGACCGCACGGAAATGCCCGGTTCGCCGATCGTGATTCCCCCGACGCTGCGCTTCGATGCCGAAATGCAGGGCCATCTCGCCAAGATGCTGGCCGACGCCGAGACCGACGAAGAATTGACCGAGCGCGCGGCCTTCCTGGCACAGCAGGCCGACCGTCTGCTGCAGTTGCGGGCGGACCGGCGGACCAACCGGCCGGATCGGACCGGGCACCGTCAGTTCCGCTCGCGCTGGTCGGGCCGGGGTGCCGCGGCCGAGCCGGAGCGCCCGCCGCGTGCCCTGGTGATCGACGACACGGTTCCGGGGGCCAATCGGGATGCCGGGTCGCAGGCCGTGATCTCCCACATGCGGTCGCTGCAGCGTCTGGGTTATGCCGTGGTGTTTGCCCCCGCGAATATGGAGGGCGGCCCGGACGTGGCCGCCATGGAAGCACTCGGCGTGTCGTGTTGCTGTGCCCCGTGGTCGGCCTCGGTCGAGGAGGTGTTGCGGCGCGAAGCCGGCAGTTTCTCGCTGATCTATCTGCATCGCGGTGGCAACGCGCGCTATTTGCCGCTGATCCGCCACCACCAGCCCCGGGCTCGCGTCGTCTACAGCGTGGCCGACCTGCACCATCTGCGGCTCGCCCGGCAGGCCGAGGTGGAACAACGGCCCGAACTGGCCGAGGCCAGCCAACGCGTGCGTGCGGCCGAACTGTCCGCCGCCCGCTTCGTGGACAGCGTCATCACGCATTCGAGCTACGAGGCGGCGTTGCTCAAGCGGGACCTGCCGGACGCCAAGATCAATGTGGTGCCGTGGTCGGTCGAGCCGCGTCCCACCACGGTGCCTTGGGCCGAGCGGCGCGGCATTGCTTTCATCGGCAGCTACGGGCACGCCCCGAACCTGGATGCGGCCTGGTGGATGATCCAGGAGGTGATGCCGCTGGTCCGCGCCGAGGACGACAGCATCGTATGCCTGCTGGTTGGCAGCAACATGCCCGACTCGCTGAAGGCTGCAGTGTCACCTGGCATCCAGCCGGTCGGGCGGCTCGAAAGCCTGCCGGGCCTGTTCGACCAGATCCGCTTGACCGTGGCGCCCTTGGCGTTCGGCGCCGGCGTGAAGGGCAAGGTGCTGGACAGCTACGCGGCCGGCGTGCCCTGCGCCTGCACCCCGATCGCAGCCGAGGGCCTGGACCTGCCGGAGGCGCTGCTCGGCACGGTGACGCCCGATTCCGCCGGCCTCGCCAAGCTGATCCTGCGCCTCCACAACGACGAGGCATACAACCAGGCGTGCAGCACCGCCGGCCTGGAATATGTCGCGGAGATGCTCTCGGAACCGCGGCTCGACACGCTGATGCGCACCGCCCTAGGCCTCCGCACCCCCTAATTGCTGCTCCCTCTCCCCTTGAGGGAGAGGGCCGGGGTGAGGGGTGGCCACGGGCTCAATAGTGGGGTGCGTAAACCCTCAGGGTCATGCCGCGACCCCCCTCCTAGCCCCTCCCTCAACGGGAGGGGGACGTTGTAGGCTTGCGTCCCGCTGGCAACCGTTCTAGCGCAGGAGGCAAGGCGGTTGCACGCCACGCTATCGGGGAAACGGCCGGATGAGTACGTTCGCGTCCTTGGCTGCGCTATTGGCGCCGCGCTCGGTGGCCGTGGTAGGGGCGTCTGCCGACCCGACCCGCATCGGTGGCCGCCCGATCGCCTACATGAAGGCGCGCGGGTTTGCTGGGCCGATCCTGCCGGTGAACCCGAACCGTAACGAGATCCAGGGTCTGCCCGCCTATCCCGATGTCGCCAGCCTACCCGAGGTGCCGGACGCCGCCATCGTGGCCGTTCCGGCAGCGCAGGTGGTGCAAACGGTCGCAGCGCTTGGCGACCGGGGCGTGAAGGCGGCTATCGTGTTCTCCGCCGGGTTCGCCGAGACCGGGCCGGCAGGCGCCGTGTTGCAGGCCGATCTGGTGGCGACCGCCCGGGCCCGGGGCATGCGGCTGCTCGGACCCAATTCGCTCGGCCTGTTCAACGACCGGATCGGCTTCTACGGCATCTTCTCCGCGTCGCTGGAGACCGGGTATCCGCCGCCGGGCCGCGTCGGCATCGTCAGCCAGTCGGGCGCGTATGGCACCCATGTGTTCACCATCGCCCGGCAGCGCCGCATCGGCACCCCGATCGTCGTCGCCACCGGCAACGAGGCCGATGTCGCGGTCGGCGATGTGCTCGGCTGGATGGTGCAGGACGAAGGCACCGACGTGATCGCCGTCTATGCCGAGGGCATTCGCGGCGGCGCCACGTTCATCGCCGCGCTGGAGGCGGCCCGGGCCGCGCGCAAGCCGGTGATCATGATGAAGGTGGGCAGTTCCAAACTGGGCGAGGCCTCCGCACGCTCCCACACCGCCGCCATCGCCGGGGACGATGCGGTGACCTCCGCCGTGCTGGCCGAGTTCGGCGCGCTTCGGGCGCGGTCCACCGAGGAGATGCTGGATTTCGCGCAACTCGCGACGCGGAAAATCTACCCGGTCGGCAACACGCTGGGCATGGTCACGGTCAGCGGCGGTGCCGGCGTGCTGGTGAGCGATGCGGCCGAGGCGCTGGGCCTGCCGATGCCGCCGATGCCGCCGGCCACCCAGGCGCGGCTGCTGGAGATGCTGCCGTTCGCCGCGCCGCATAACCCGGTGGATTGCACGGCGCAGGCGCTGAACGATCTGACCCTGGTAGGCCGCTTCGCCGACGCGATGGTGGAGGAGGGCGGCTACCGCTCGGTACTCGCCTTCTTCAGCCAGACCGGCGGGTCGGCCTCGATCGCGCCCAAGCTGAGGGCGGAACTAAAGAGCGTGCAGGCGCGCCACCCGGACCGGCTATACGTCCTGTCGGTGCTGGCGTCCCCCTCGCTGGTGGACGGTTACGAGGCCGATGGCTGGACCGTGTTCGAGGACCCGACGCGCGCGGTGAATGCGATCAGCGCCATGGGCCGACTGGGCGACGCCTTCGCTCGCGCGGCAGCGCCCCCGACCCTTGTCAGCGCGGTCACGCTGCCGGCCCAGTCGCCGGACGAGGCAGGGGCCAAGCGGCTGTTGGCCGGTGCCGGGATCGCCAGCGCGCCGGAACGCGCCTGCGCGGATGCCGACGCGGCGGTGCAGGCGGCGGAGGCGATCGGCTATCCCGTGGTGCTGAAGATCCTGTCGCCGGACATCGTCCACAAATCCGAGATCGGTGGCGTGCTGCTCGGCGTGGCCGATGCGGCGGCGGTGCGTGCCGGCTTTGCCACCCTGCTGTCCCGCGCCGCCGAACACGCGCCGGATGCGCGTATCGAGGGCGTGCTGGTGGCCAAGCAACTGCACGGCGGCGTCGAATGCATCCTCGGCATCCATCAGGACCCGGTGTTCGGCCCGGTGGCGATGGTGGGGCTGGGCGGCATCTTCGTCGAAGTGCTGCGCGACGTCGCGTTCCGCCGCTGCCCGTTCGGCCCGGACGTGGCGGAGGCGATGATCCTTGGTCTGCGCGGTGCCCCCTTGCTGCAAGGCGCGCGTGGCCGGCCAAAAGCCGATATCGGGGCGCTGGCGCAGATGCTGTCGCGCCTGTCCGCCTTCGCCGCCGCGGCCGGGCCGCGTCTGAAGGCGGTCGATTTGAACCCGGTGCTGGCGATGCCGGACGGTGCTTTCGCCGTGGATGCAGTGGTGGAGATCGATGCCCGGCTTGAAAATGGCTGACCTAGAAGGCTTGCGGCTCATTCGCGATAGTGCCGCGGCGATCGCTCCCAGGGGCGACCTCCGCCGCGTGCGGGCGCTGCGCACCAGCGACCTCGGCTACGACCCGGCGGTGCTGCGTCAAATGGGCGAGATGGGCTGGATCGGCCTGCGCGTCGCCGAAGCAGACGGCGGCGCCGGGCTCGGCATGGCCGAGTTCTGCGTCGTGACCGAGGAGCTGGGCGCCGCCCTCGCCCCCGAACCCCTGATCGCTGCCGCCCTGTCCGCGCGCCTCCGCCCCAACCCCGCGGTGCTGGCAGGCGACGCCATCGTGCCCTTGGCGTGGCAGGAGCGCCCCGATGCGCTGGGCGCCCCGCCGGAGACCGCCTTCCAAGCCGGCCGTATCACCGGCCGCAAACTGTTCGTGCCAGCGCCCGTCGGTGCGAGTGCCTTCCTCGTCACCACCCAGGCCGGGGTGGCCCTGGTCGAGCGGGATGCCCCCGGCGTGACCGTGGATGTCGCTCGGCTGCAGGATGGCGGCCAGGTCGCCACGGTCGGGTTCGACGGCGCGCCCGGCACGGCTGTGGAGGGCGACGCGGTGGACGCGCTGGAGGACGCCACCCTGGCCACCGCCGCCATGCTGCTCGGCGCGATGGAGCAGGCGTTCACCATCACGCTCGACTTCCTCCGCACCCGCCAGCAATTCGGCAAGCCGATCGGCAGCTTCCAGGCGCTGCAGCACAAGGCGGCGGACCTCAAACTGCAACTCGAGCTAACCCGCGCCAGTGTGGCCTCCGCTGCCGCCATCCTCGATGCCGGCGCGCCTGTGGCGGTTCGGCAGGCCGCCGTATCGCGCGCCAAGGCTCGGGCGGCCAGCGCTGGCATGCTTGTCACACGCCAGGCGGTTCAGTTGCACGGCGGGGTGGGCTACACGGACGAGTATGACGTGGGGCTGTACCTGCGGCGCGCGATGGTGCTGAGCAACCAGTACGGCTCGGCGGCGGCGCACCGGGCGCGGTTTGCCCGGCTGATGCCGGATGACGAGGATTAAGGAGTGAGCAGACCATGCTGAACGGCAAAGTGGCAATCGTAACCGGCGCCGGTGGCGGGATCGGGCGGGAGATCGCGGTGGCGATGGCACTCGCGGGGGCGGATGTCGTGATCAACGACGTGGGCGCCTCGCTGACCGGGGAGGGCCTGTCCGCCTCGCCGGCCGAGCAGACCAAGCAGATCATCGAACAGCGTGGCGGTCGCGCGGCGATCAGCACCGACAGCGTCGCCGAGTGGGATTCGGCGCAAAAGATCGTGCAGACCGCGATGGACGCGTTCGGCCGGGTGGATATCGTGGTCAACAACGCGGGCATCCTGCGCGACGTGATCTTCCACAAGATGTCGCCGAAGGATTGGCTGGACGTGATCGGCGTGCACCTCAACGGCTCGTTCTTCGTCAGCCGCGCCGCCGCCGACCAGTTCCGTGCGCAGCAATCCGGCGCCTATGTGCACATGACCAGCACGTCGGGGCTGGTGGGCAATTTCGGCCAGGCGAACTACTCGGCGGCCAAGCTGGGCATCACCGCACTCAGCAAGTCGATTGCGCTCGACATGCAGCGCTACAACGTGCGGTCCAACTGCATCGCTCCGTTCGCGTGGAGCCGCATGACCAGCTCCATCCCGGCCGAGACGCCGGAGCAGCAGGCGCGGGTCGCCAAGCTGCAACAGATGACGCCGGACAAGAACGCGCCGATGGCGGTGTTCCTGGCGTCGGATGCGGCTGCTGCCTTCACCGGCCAGGTGTTCGCCACGCGCTACAACGAGATCATCCTGATGAGCCAGAGCCGTCCGTTGCGCTCGGTGCATCGCGGCGAGGGCTGGACGCCGGAGCTTATCGCGGAGCACGGTGCCCCGGCGTTGAAGGCTAGCCTGGTGCCGCTCGACCGCAGCCAGGACGTGTTCAGCTGGGACCCCGTGTAACATCCTTCTCCCTCTCCCCCTGAGGGAGAGGGCCGGGATGAGGGGTAACACGCAAAGGACAATGCCAATGGACCAACAACTAATCGCCCGTGACGACCACGCCGAAATCCGCGAGGAAGTGCGCAAGCTCTGCGCCCGCTTCCCCGGTGAATACTGGCGCAAGCTGGACGAGGTGCGCGGCTACCCGACCGATTTCGTCACCGCGCTGACCGAGGCCGGTTATCTGTCCGTGCTGATCCCCGAGGAATACGGCGGCTCCGGTCTGGGCATCACCGCCGCCGCGGCGATCCTGGAAACCATCCAGGCCGAGGGCTGCAACGGCGCCGCCTGCCACGCGCAGATGTACATCATGGGCACCATCCTGCGGCACGGCTCGCCCGAGCAGAAGCAGCAATACCTGCCGAAGATCGCCACCGGCGAGTTGCGCTTGCAGGCCTTCGGCGTGACCGAGCCGACCAGCGGCACCGATACCACCAGCCTGCGCACCTTTGCCAAGCGCGAAGGGGATACCTACGTGGTGAACGGCCAGAAGGTGTGGACCAGCCGCTCCGAGCATTCGGACCTGATGCTGCTGCTCGCCCGCACCACGCCGCGCGACCAGGTGGCGAAAAAGACGGAGGGGCTGTCCACCTTCATCGTCGACATGAAGAACACGCCGGGCCTGACCATCCGTCCGATCCGCACGATGATGAACCACAATTCGTGCGAGGTGTTCTTCGACAACATGCCCGTGCCCGCCGCCAACCTGGTGGGCGAGGAAGGGCGCGGCTTCCGCTACATCCTGGACGGGATGAATGCCGAGCGGTTGCTGATCGCCGCCGAATGCATTGGCGATGCCAAATGGTTCACCGCCAAATCCACCACGTATGCGAGCGAGCGTCGCGTGTTCGGTCGCGCGATCGGGCAGAACCAGGGCGTCGCCTTTCCGATCGCGCGCGCCTATGCCCAGATGCGCGCCGCCGAGCTGCTGGTGCGCGAAGGGCTAGACCGGTTCGAGGCCGGGCTGTCGTGCGGCGAGCAGGCCAACATGGCCAAGATGCTGGCCGCCGAGGCGAGCTGGGCCGCAGGTGAGGCGTGCATCCAGACCCATGGCGGCTACGGCTTCGCCGAGGAATACGACATCGAACGCAAATTCCGCGAGACCAGGCTGTATCAGGTGGCTCCTATTAGTACCAACCTAATCCTGTCCTACGTGGCGGAGCACGTGCTCGGCCTGCCCCGGTCGTATTAGCGATGCACGCCTTACGGGGTTCGTTCTGATGGGCGCGCTCGACGGACTGCTCGTGGTGTCGCTGGAGCAGGCGGTCGCGGCGCCGTATTGCTCCAGCCGGCTAGCCGACGCGGGCGCCCGGGTGATCAAGATCGAACGCGCGGAGGGTGATTTCGCGCGCGGCTACGACACGTCGGTGAACGGCATGGCGAGCTATTTCGTGTGGCTCAACCGTGGCAAGCAGAGCCTAGTGGCCGACATCAAACGGTCGGACGACGCCGCGCTGCTGCACCGGATTCTCGGCCGCGCCGATGTGTTCATCCAGAACCTGGCGCCCGGTGCCGCCAGCCGCGCGGGCTTTGGGTCGGACGAATTGCGCGCGGCGCACGAGCGGCTGATCACCGTCGATATCAGCGGCTATGGCGAAGGCAATTCCTACGCCGACATGAAGGCGTACGATCTGTTGGTGCAGGCGGAAAGCGGGCTGGCGTCGATCACCGGGCATCCCGCCGGGCCGGGCCGGGTCGGTGTATCCGCCTGCGACATCGCCTGTGGCATGGCGGCGCATGCCGGGGTGCTGGAGGCGTTGATCGAGCGCGGGCGCACCGGGCGGGGCAAGGGGCTGAAGGTCAGCCTGTTCGACGGCATGGCGGACTGGATGAACGTGCCGCTGCTGTATTT
>CAXTCJ010000138.1:0-13549 GCA_964242215.1 uncultured Acetobacteraceae bacterium
GCCGGGTCGCTGTTCATCATGAGCCAGATGAACCACAACATGATGCCCCCGATGGACCAGATCATGCAGATGCAAAGGTAACGGATGCGGCGCGAAGCCGCCGGGCTGCAATCTTCATAATACTGACATTCTTCGCCGCGAGGCGCTGCCCTAGACCGTTCCGGCAATGGCTCATTCATCGGCGGCGCGGGGAGCCGAACTCAAGCTGACCGGGCTGTTAAAGCGCTGGCCCGGTGGGGCGGCGCTCGACGGCGTTGACCTGACGGTCGCGGCTGGCAGCTTCGCCGTGCTGCTCGGCCCATCCGGCTGTGGCAAGACAACCTGCCTCCGCATCGCCGCCGGATTGGAACAGCCGGATTTCGGGCGTGTCTTCATTGGCGGCCGGGATGTGACCGCGTTGCCCCCGGCGGCGCGCGGGGTGGCAATGGTGTTCCAATCCTACGCACTGTTCCCGCATCTCAGCGTCGCCGAGAACATCGTGTTCGGTCTTCGTGCCCGCCGCGTACCATCCGCCGAACGTGCCCACAGGCTTGCCGAAGCCGCTTCCATGCTGGGATTAGACAAGCTGCTACACCGCCGGCCAGGCCAGCTCTCGGGCGGGCAGCAGCAGCGTGTGGCATTGGGTCGCGCGGTCGTGGCGCAAGCCGGCGTGTGCTTCATGGACGAGCCGCTCTCCAACCTCGATGCCCAACTTCGCGCCGACATGCGGCGGGAGATCCTGCTGCTGCAGCGGCGTCTCGGCATCACAATGCTGTACGTGACCCACGACCAGACCGAGGCGATGGGCATGGCCGACCAAGTCGTGCTGCTGCGCGGCGGCCGCGTCGAACAGGACGCCCCGCCGGCCGAACTGTATGCCAAGCCCGCCACGAAATTCGCCGCGGGGTTCATCGGCACGCCGCCGATGAACCTGCTGCCCGCCGACGCGCTCGGCGCGGCCCCCGCTGGTGCGCAGACGGTCGGCATCCGCCCGGAAGCCGTGCAGCTCGAACGCGGCGGCCGGCCGGCCCAGGTCGAACACGCCGAATACCTGGGCGCCGACACCAACCTGACGCTGTCGCTCGGCAGCAGCGCCACCCTGATCGCCCGCATCCCCGGCCGAATAACGCTGCAGCCCGGCACTCAAGTTACCATCGGCTATGCCCCGGACGACCTGCACTTCTTCGACGCCGCCGGATTTCGCCTGCACACGGAAAAGGTCTTTGCATGACGCTGCGCCGACGCACACTGCTCACCACCGCGCTCGCCGCCCCCGCCGTCATCGGCACGGCCCGGGCGCAGGGCAAGACGGTGGTCGACTTCCTGTTTCCGGTCGCAGTCGGCGGCCCGATCACCAAGATCATCGACGGCTACGCGCAGGATTTCATGCGAGCCAATCCCGATGTGGAGGTCCGCCCGGTCTACGCCGGCAGCTACGTCGACACCCTGACCAAGGCGCAGACCGCCGCCAAATCCGGCAACGCGCCCGCGATGGCGGTGCTGCTGTCCACCGATGCCTACACGCTGATCGATGACGGATTGGTGGCGCCGATCGACGAGCTTGGCGACACCCGCGCCTGGCTTGCCGGCTTCTACCCGGCGTTCCTGCGTAATACCGACATCGACGGCCATCAATGGGGCGTACCGTTCCAGCGCTCCACCATCGTCATGTTCCTCAACCAGGACATCTTCAAACAGGCCGGCCTCGACCCGGCGCAACCGCCCGCCACCTGGGCCGCCCATGCCGAGGCCGCCGCAAAGCTCAGCCAGAAGGACGGCCGCTGGGGCACCGAAATCCCCGCCACCGGCTTCACCTACTGGCTGTTCCAGGCGCTGGTGGCCGAGGCCGGCGGCGAGTTGGCCAACGCGAACGGCACTGCCGTCAGCTACGATACGCCCTCCAGCCGCAAGGCGCTTGACTACTGGCTCAGCTTGCAAAAGAGCGGCGCGACGCCCCCCGGCCTGGTCGAATGGGGCACCACCCCGCGCGACTTCCTGGAGGGCCGGTCCGCCATCGTTTGGACCACGACCGGCAATTTGTCGAACATCCGCGCCAACGCAAAATTCCCGTTCAGCGTCGCCATGCTGCCGGCCGAGCAGCGCCGCGGCAGCCCCACCGGCGGCGGCAATTTCTACGTGTTCAAATCGGCAAACCCGGCGCAACGAGCCGCCAGCTTGCGCTTCCTGCAATGGATCACGAGCCCCGAGCGATCAGCACAATGGGGCATCGACACCGGCTATGTGGCCACTCGACCCGATGCCTGGGAGACACCTGCGATGAAGGCCTACGTCGAACAATTCCCGGCCGCCGCCGTGGCGCGGGATCAACTGCAATACGCCGTGCCCGAGTTGTCGACCCACGACAACCAGCGTGTCACCGAGGCGCTGAACAACGCCCTGCAAGCCGCCCTCACTGGCAAGAAGCAGCCCGGCCCGGCGTTGGCCGAGGCGCAGGAAACCGGCACGCGCCTGCTGCGGGGTTTCAAGTGATCCGCCGCCGGGCCGTCCTGGCCGCCGCGCTGGCTGCCCCAGCAATCGTACGCGCGCAGACGGCGCAGTCGCTGACCTTTTACTACCCGATCGCGGTCGGCGGCCCGATCCAGGCGGTGATCGACGGCTACTGCGCCGACTTCAAGAAGGAGACGGGGATCACCGTCACCCCCGTCTACGCCGGCAATTACGGCGAGACGCTCACCAAGGCGTTGACCGCGATCCGCGCCGGCTCCGGCCCGCAATTCGCCGTGCTGCTGGCTGCCGAGATACACAGCCTGCAGGACGCCGACATCCTGGTCAGCCTGGACGAGTTGGGTGCCGACCCTAAATGGGTGAGCAGCTTCTACCCGGCGTTCATGATCAACAGCCGCGTCGGTGGCAAGACCTGGTCGGTGCCGTTCCAGCGCTCCACCATGATCGCGTACTACAACAAACAAGCGTTCAGCGAAGCCGGGCTCAGCCCCGAGGATTTCCCTAAGACTTGGGCGGGGCTGAAGAAGGCGTCCGAGATGCTCACCAAGCGCGACGGCAGTGGCCGGGTGACCCGCTGGGGCCTGAAAATCGCCGGCGACTTGGGCAATGCGCAGTGGACGTTTGGCGCGCTGACCAACGGCGTCGAGCAGAAGCTGATGAACGAGGCGGGCAACGCCACCTATTTCGACGCGCCGAAGACGGTCGAGGCGATGAATTTCTGGCGCGACCTCGCCCCTGCTTCCAGCCCGCCGGGCATCTCGTCGTGGCCGACGCTTTCCCCCGACTTCATGGAGGGCAATGCCGCGATCATCTTTCACACCACCGGCAACCTGACCAATGTACGTGACAAGGCGCCGTTCCCGTTCGGCGTCGCCGGCATTCCCGGCAAGGACGGCAACCGCACGGTGGTGGGCGGTGGCAATCTGTACTTCTTCAAGCACGCCAGCCCGGCCGAGCGCGCCGCAAGCCTGCGGTTCGCGCAGTGGGTGAGCGCGCCCGAGCGTGCGGCCGATTGGTCGATCCACACCGGCTACATCGCCACGAGCCCAGCCGCTTACGACACACCCGTGCTCAAGGACTACGTGACGAAATTCCCCGCCGCCGCGGTCGCCCGCGACTACCTGCCGGTGGCCACGGGTGAGCTGTCCACCTTCGAGAACCAGCGCATCCAGAAGGCGCTGACCGACCAGATCCAGGCGGTGCTGAACGGCACCAAGCAACCCGCCCCCGCCATGGCCGACGCCCAAGCCGAAGCCACCCGCATCCTACGCCCCTATCTCTAACGACTCCCTCTCCCCTTGAGGGAGAGGGCCGGGGTGAGGGGTGACGCCGCACGAACCGTGCCCAGAGGGAGAAGGAATTACCTAAGTGCGTCGTGAGTCCGTCCAGGCCTGGCTGCTCATCCTCCCCGCCCTGATCCTGCTGGTGGCCTTCACCCATTGGCCTGCCGTCTCGACCCTGATCGACAGCCTCTATTCCACCCCACGGGGCGCCCGTCCGGCGCATTGGGTAGGCGTCTCCAACTACGCGGCGCTGCTCGACGACCCGGTGTTCTTCCAGGCCCTCTGGAACAACGTCATCTACGCCGCCGCCACCATCCCCGCCTCCGTGATCCTGGCGCTGGCCATGGCCCTCGCCGTCAACCGCGCGATCCCCGGCCGCGCCGCGCTGCGAATGGCTTATTTCCTGCCGACCATGCTGCCGATGATCGCCATCGCAAATATCTGGCTGTTCTTCTACACGCCCGATTACGGCCTGCTGGACCAAGTGCTCGGCGCCATCGGCCTCGGGCGCCACAACTGGCTCGGTGACCCGGCGCTCGCCCTGCCCTCGCTGATCGCGGTCGCGGTGTGGAAGGAGGCCGGGTTCTTCATGATCTTCTACCTCGCCGCCCTGCAATCCCTCCCGCCCGTGTTGCGCGAGGCCGGATCGTTGGAGGGCGCGGGAGAATGGTACTACCTACGCCGGGTGACCCTGCCCCTATTGATGCCGACCACCCTGTTCGTGCTGGTGAACGCCGTGGTGAATGCCTTCCGCGTCGTGGACCAGGTCGTGGTGATGACGCATGGCGGGCCGGACAACGCCACCAACCTGCTGCTGTACTATATCTACGAAGTCGGTTTTCGCTTCTGGGACACATCGATGGCCGCCGCCTTGACCGTCGTGCTGCTGGCCATCCTGGGGAGCCTCGCTGCCTTCCAGTTCGGTGTACTGGGCCGCCGGGTGCACTACCGATGAGCGCCACCACGATGATGTCGGTGCGGGCGCTGCCGAAGGGGGGCGACCGCCTCGTCACGCTATCCGCCTGGGTCCTGGGCCTGCTGTGGATCCTTCCTCTGCTGTACGCGGTCTGGGCCGCCATCCACCCGGCCGCCTACGCAACCCATCTGAGCCTGCTCGCCCCGCTTACAGGCCACAATTTCGTCGTCGCGTGGCAGGCGGCACCGTTCCCGCGCTATCTGCTGAACACGGTCCTACTTGTCAGCATGGTGTTGGTGGCGCAGTTCGTGCTGTGCACTCCCGCCGCCTACGCCTTCGCCCGCATGCGCTTCGCCGGGCGGGAGTGGGTGTTCGGCATCGTCCTGCTCCAGCTCATGGTGATGCCCGACGTCCTGCTGGTCGCGAATTATACCACCCTGTCACGGATCAGCTTGGTCGACAGCATCGCCGGCATAGCCCTGCCCTATTTAGGCTCTGCCTTCGGCATCTTCCTGTTGCGGCAAACCTTCCGCCAGGTCCCGCAGGAGCTGGACGACGCCGCCAGGCTCGAGGGCTCGGGGTTGCTGGCGGTGATTTGGCGCGTGTACGTCCCGCTGGCACGGCCGACCTATGTCGCATACGGGCTGGTCTCGGTCAGCTATCATTGGAACAACTTCCTCTGGCCGCTGGTGATCACGAACTCGGTCTCCACACGCCCGCTCACCGTGGGACTGTCGGTGTTCGCCTCCACCGATCAGGGGGTGGACTGGTCGGTGATCTGTGCCGCCACGCTGATGACGTCCGCGCCACTGCTACTTGCCTTCCTGCTGTTCCAGCGGCAGTTCGTGCAGAGTTTCATGCGGGCAGGGATCAGATGACAGCACTCCAGCGGCGGTTCGAGGTCGCCCAAGCGGCGTGCGCCAAGGCGGCCGAACTCGCGCTGTCCATGCAGCCCCCGCCCGGCATCGGCGCCGGCACGCTGAAGGGCGTGCAGGACTGGCTGACCGAGGCCGACGGCGCCGTCGAGCGCTTCCTGTCCGACGCGATGCTTGCTGCCTTCCCGGAAGACGGCTTCCAGGGCGAGGAAGGCGGCGCCGCGCGCCCCGGCACGCTGCGCTGGGTGGTGGACCCAATCGACGGCACCAGCAACTTTGCCCATGGCGGCGCGCGCTGGACGGTTTCGCTCGGCCTGATCGAGGACCGGACCGCCCTGCTCGGCGTGCTCGCCGCCCCCCGGCTGGGTGACACCTACGCCGCAATGGCCGGGGGCGGCGCCACGTTGAACGGCGCCCCGATCCACGCGGCGGCGACCTCCGAGCTGTCCCGCGCCATGGTGGAATGCGGCTGGTCGCCTCGCCGGCCCACGCCGGACTACATCGCCCTGTGCAGCCGGGTGATGACCGCCGGGTCGATGCTGCGGTCGGGCGGTTCGGGCGCGCTCGGCCTGGCGGAGGTCGCGGCCGGGCACATCGACGCGTATGTCGAGATGCACATCAACCTGTGGGACGTGGCCGCCGCGCTCGCTATCCTGGCCGAGGCAGGGGCCACGGTCAGCGACTTCCTGGGCGGCCCGGGTCTGACCCAGGGTGCCCCGATCCTCGCCGCGGCACCCGGCATCGCCGAGGCGCTGCGAGTCGTGGCGGATCTGCCGCTCGGCTGATACACTGCGCCAACGATCAGGAGGGTGCGGGATGGACGGTGTGATTGCGCCAACACGGCACAAACTGGATGTGCGTGCCTACCATCGCATGGGTGAAGCAGGTATCTTCGGCGACAGCAAGCGGATCGAGCTGATCGAGGGGGATCTGATCGACATGTCACCGATCGGACAGGTCCACGCATCAATCGTCGGCAGTTTCAACGAGGTATTCGTCACGGCGTGCGCCGGTCGCGCTTTGGTTTGGCCTCAGGGCCCATTACGGCTCGACCCGTTCAACGAACCCCAACCCGACCTGGCGATCCTGCGCCGCCGACCGGATTTCTACGCCGGCAAGATGCCCGGTCCGGAGGACGTGCTGCTCATGGTCGAGGTGGCGGACAGCTCACTGCGCTTCGACCGGACCGTGAAGCTGCCGCTTTATGCGCGCGCCGGCATCGCCGAACTTTGGATCGTGGACGTCAGCCGCCGCACCGTAGACATCCACCGCAATCCGGCCGGCTCGTGCTATCTCGAGACGGTGAGCGACCAGGCAAGTGGCGAAATCGCCCTTGCCTTGGCGCCCGAAATCATCATCCGGCTCGACCGCGTGTTCGGAGCCATGATCTAATCCGGGCATGACCCCCGACGAATTCCGCCGCTACGGCCACCAACTCATCGACTGGCTCGCAGACTACCAGGCCGGCCTGGCCGACCGCCCCGTGCAGGCCGTCACCGAGCCCGGCCAGGTCGCCGCCGCGTTGCCCGCCACACCGCCCGACCGAGGCGAGCCGTTCACCGAGGTGCTCGCCGACCTCGACCGCATCGTGCTGCCGGGGCTCTCGCTGTGGCAGCACCCGCGCTTCTTCGGCTACTTCCCGGCCAATGCCGAGCCCGCCGGCATCCTGGGGGACCTAGCAAGCACCGGGTTGGGCGTGCTCGGGCTGTCGTGGCAGTCCTCGCCGGCGATCACCGAAATCGAGGAGGTCACCACCGGCTGGATCCGCCAGATGACCGGGCTGTCGCCGGCCTGGCGGGGCGTGATCCAGGACACCGCCTCTACCTCCACCCTGGTGGCGCTGATCACGGCGCGCGAACGCGTAACCGGCTACGCACTGACCCGCGGCGGCCTGCAGGCAGAGGCCAAGCCGCTGGCGATCTATGTCTCGGCCCAAAGCCATTCCTCGGTGGACAAGGCGGCGCTGCTGGCCGGGTTCGGGCGCGACAACCTGCGGCTGGTGCCTTGCGACGAGGCCCACGCCATGCGCCCGGACGCCTTCGCCGCACTGGTCGAGGCCGACATCGCCGCCGGCATTACCCCCTGCGCCGTCGTCGCCACCACCGGCACCACGGCCACCACCGCGATCGACCCGGTGGCCGGCATCGCCGCGGTCGCCAAGCAATATGGCGTCTGGCTACACGTGGACGCGGCCATGGCCGGCAGCGCCATGATCCTGCCCGAGTGCCGCTGGATGTGGGACGGGGTCGAGGCCGCGGACAGCCTGGTCATCAACGCCCACAAATGGCTTGGCGTGCCGTTCGATTGCTCACTGTATTATGTGCGCGACTGGGAGCACCTGGTGCGCGTGATGTCCACCAACCCCTCGTTCCTGCAGTCGAGCGTGGACGGGCAGGTGCGCAACCTGCGCGACTGGGGCATCCCGCTCGGCCGCCGGTTCCGCGCGCTTAAACTGTGGTTCACCATTCGCGAGCAGGGTGTGGCCGGGCTGCAGGCGCGCTTGCGGCGGGACATGGCGAACGCACGGACCTTGGCGGAGCAAGTGGCGGCCACGCCGGCCTGGCGCGTGGTCGCACCCGTGACGCTGCAGACCGTGTGCATCCGCCACGAACCGCCCGGTCTGGCGGGCGAGGCACTAGATACCCACACCCGCGCCTGGGCCGAGGCGGTGAACCGGTCGGGGGCCGCCTACCTCACGCCCGCCGTAGTGGATGGGCGTTGGATGGTCCGGGTCTCCGTCGGCGCGATCGCGACCGAGATGGTGGATGTGCAGGCAGGCTGGGACGCCATCCAGGCCGCGGCGGAACACCGTTTGTTCTGAATGCCTTACCGTTGACGGCGCGGCTGCTCGCCCTGTAGCGTCCTCCCCCATCGAACGAGGCCATGAATGACGAAATCTGAACTGATCGCGGACCTGGCAGCGGCGAACCCGCATCTGCTGGGACGTGACGTGGAGATCATCGTCGGAACGATCTTCGACGAGATCACCGCAGCCCTGGCACGCGGCGAGCGGGTGGAGTTGCGTGGTTTCGGCGCCTTCACCGTCAAGAAGCGCGACGCCCGCACCGGGCGCAACCCGCGCACCGGCGAGGCGGTGCCGGTCGACGAGAAGGCCGTGCCGTTCTTCAAGGCCGGCAAGGAGTTGCGTGAACGCGTCAACCGTGGCGGCAAGCACACCCGTGCCACGCGCGAACGGGCGATGGCCTGATGCTCGGGCTGATCTTTGCCGCTCCCTTCCTGCTGGTCCTGATCGTGTTCGCGCTGTCGAACCGCAGCACCGTGCAGATCGCCATGTGGCCCACCGACCTGTCGCTGGTCGTGCCGCTCTCTTTGGCCGTGCTGGGAGCGGGGGCAGTGTTCTTCGTGCTGGGCGCGATCGTCGTGGGGCTGAGCTCGCTCGGCCAACGCCGCCGGGCCCGCCGGGCGGAAAACCGCGTGCGAGCGCTGGAGCGGGAGGTGGAGGCGCTCCGCCCCCGCCCAACCCTAGCGGGAACCTCGTTGCGGACGATCGACGGCTGAGCCCTCGCGAAGCCGGTCGGACCGGGGTCAAGATCTGCGGACTCACCACGCCCGAGGCGTATGAGGCTGCCAGGACGGCGGACTATGTCGGCTTCGTCTTCTTCCCACCGTCACCCCGTAACGTCACCCCGGCCCGCGCCGCCGAGCTATCACCCCGGCCCGGTCCTGCCCGGGTCGGGCTGTTCGTGGACCCGACCGACGACGCCGTGGCCGAGACGCTGCGGGGCATTCCGCTCGACGTCTTGCAGGTCGTCGCCCCGGCCGAGCGCGTGGCGCAGCTTCGGACGCGGTTCGGCCTGCCCGTGTGGCGCCATTTCGGCGTGCGGACCGCGGCCGACCTGCCAACGGACCTCGGCGGCGCCGATGCCGCACTGCTCGATGCCAAGCCCCCGCCCGGCGCCACCCGGCCCGGCGGCAATGCCGTGACCTTCGACTGGAGCCTGTTGGCCGGCTGGCACCCGCCCGGCCCATGGATCCTGGCCGGCGGCCTGCATCCCGGCAACGTCGCCGCCGCGATCGCCGCGACCAGGGCCCCCGTCGTGGATGTGAGCTCCGCTGTCGAACGGGCCCCCGGCCTCAAGGACCCGGCGTTGATCGAGGCGTTTCTGCAAGCAGTCCGGGCAGCCCGATGACCGATTTCCGCAGCCGCGTCCCCTACAGCGCCATCCACGACCGGCCGAAACTGCAGCTGCCGGGTGGTGCGCGGGTCGCCGTCTGGACGATCGTGAACGTGGAGAACTGGGACCCGGCGCAGGCGCAGCCCCGCATGGTGCTGCCCCCGCCGATGGGCCAGCCCCTCTTGCCGGACCTGCCCAACTGGGCCTGGCACGAATACGGCATGCGGGTTGGGTTCTGGCGCTTTCTGGACGTTCTGGCGCAGCGCGGCCTCAAGGCGACGTTCGCGGTGAACGGCAGCTGCTGCACGGCTTACCCGCAGGTGTGCCAAGCCGCGTTGGACGCCGGGTGGGAGTTCATGGGCCACGGCTTCGTCCAGCGCCCCATGCACAAGACGCCGGACCAGCGCGCCGCCATCGCCGACACGATCGCGGCGATCGAGGCGTTCACCGGCAAGAAGCCGCGCGGGTGGGAGAGCCCAGGGCTTACTGAAACGGCCGAGACGGCGGATTTGCTGGCCGAACTCGGCATCGAATACGTGGCCGATTGGGTACTGGACGACCAACCCGTGGATGTGCGGACCAGCACCGGCCGGCTGGTGTCGGTGCCCTACACGGTCGAGGTCAACGACGTGGTGATCAGCGCCGTCCAGCAGCACCCCTCCGACGAACTGTTCCGCCGCGGGCGCGATCAGTTCGACCGGTTGTATCTCGAGGGTGAGCGGGTGCCGCGGGTGATGGCCATCTCTATCCATCCCTACCTCACCGGCGTGCCGCACCGGATCAAGTATCTGGAAGCGCTGTACGACTACATCCTGGGCCATGAGGGCGTGGTGATGTGGACGGGGGAGCAGATCTTGGACTGGTACCGCGGACAGGCCCCTGAAGGGCGTATCTAGCGGCGACATTCATGCCCTTCTGCTGAGAGAGGGCGATTGCATCGACGATCCTCCCCTGCGAAGCGGGGAAGGGGGACCATGCGAAGCATGGTGGAGGGGGCCGGCCACCGGCACGGACTGTGTCTGAACGCCCCCTCCGTCGGCTTCGCCGCCACCTCCCCCGTGGAGAACGGGGGAGGATCAGCCACACGCAATCCCGCAAGGGGAGCGGGAGGTTACAACGCTCCTACACTTCGCAGCACCTGGGCCACCTCTGCGCGGCCGGCTTCGTCCAAGGCGGATTGAGGCGGCAGGGGTGCGCCGACGGGAAAGCCCTGCAGTTCCAAGGCGCCCTTGATGCAGGCGGCCAGGGCGTATTTCGCGAAGATGCCGTTCACCCCCCAAAGGCTGCGCTGCAAGGCCATCGCCTCGTCCCACGCGCCCCGCCGGCATAGGTCGTATAGGGCAACACTCTGCCGCGGCACGATGCAGGCCGGGCCCGCCATCCAACCGACGCCGCCGATCAGCATCACGGCGGCCGGGATGTGGGCGGAGGCCGCGAACACCGCCATTCGACCCTCCGTCTCGTTCAGGATGGACAGCAGCCGCCCGGTGTTGGTGGAAGCGTCCTTGATCGCCACGATGTTCGGCACCGTGCTCAGCCGCCGGATCACCGGCAGCGACAAGTCGGAGCGCTGGAATTGCGGGTTGGTGTACAGCACCACTGGGCCGTCCGTAGCAGTGGCGATCGCGCGGAAGTACGCCTCCACCCCGGCATCGGGGATGGGGAAATAGGCTTCCAGAATGGCCAGGATGCCATCCGCACCGCGCGCCATCATGCCCTGGGTGAGCCTGACCGCCTCGGCCGTCGTGGTTGCCGCGACCCCGGCGATCACCGGAACGCGCCCACGTGCCGCTCGCACGGTTGCCTCTACAACGGCGAAGCGCTGGTCGGCGGAGAGATAGGCGAACTCCCCGGTGCTGCCGAGCGGCGTCAGGCCATGCACGCCGGCCTCGATCAGGTGATCCACCAGGCGGTGCAGAACCTGCGTCAGCACAAGCCCGTCGTCGCCGATCGGGGACGGCAGATACGGGAAGACGCCGTGTAGCGCCACCCGGTTCAGCCCTCCGGGAGCGCCGCCAGGCGGAGGCCCGTCGCGTAGTGTTCCACTTCCGTCCGGCTCTCGTAGGGGCTGCGCCGGATCGATTCCTGAACCGTGTAGTTTGGCTCGATCGCCAGCAGCCGGTCCCGCACGGATGTGGCCTCGTCATACAGTTTGGCGTGGCCAAGGGCCGAGAGATAATGCTTCAGCCCGGCTGAGAAATGCGGGTTCAGTTCGCTCGCCCGGCGGCCGAGTTGGATGGCCGCGTTATAGTCGCGCTTGCCCAGTTCAAGCATCACCATGCAGGCGTCGAAGAAGAAGGCGGTCGGGTCCATCGGCGACAACCGCTTGTAGCGGGCGAAACGCCGGGTCGCCTCGTCGAACTCGCCGAGATAGGTGAAGGTCGTGGCGGACAAGCCCCAAGCCATCGCCAGGTTAGGGTTGAGCGCCAAAGCTCGACTGTGCAGTTCCAGCGCCTCCCGCGGCCGGTGGTGCAGGAAGGCGCGGACGTGGCCGGCGATGGTTAGCCCGCGTGCGTCCTGCGGGTCGAGCATGATGGCGCGCTCGGCATGTTGGCCGGCTTCCTCCATCAGGCCGCGGTTATCCGCCCAGCCCTGGCCCACGCAGAACATCGCCCAATAGGCGCGCCAGGCATGCGCGGTGGCGTAGTCCGGCTCCAGTTCCAGCGCGCGGGCGAGCAATTCGCCAGCCTGGGCGAACTCGTCACGGCGCAAGCGGACGATCAGCGGCAAAGCCCGGAGCACCAGGTCGTAGGCCGACATGTCGGTGGGTGCGCGATTGGCGGCACGCCGCCCTTCGATCAGCAGGATTTCCGGATCGACCTCTGCCACCACCTCGGCCGCGATCTCGTCCTGTAGGGTGAGCAGGTCGTTCATCTGACGGTCGAAGCGCCGCGCCCAGACCACCTGGTTGCCGTCGCGCAGGTCCAGCAGGCGAATGGTGACGCGCAGCCGGCGTGCGACGCGTTGCACGCTGCCATCCACCAGGAAGTCCAGGCCGAAGCTGCGCCGCAACGCGTTCTCGTCGCGATTGCCGAATTGGGCGAGCGACGAGGACGACACCAGGAACATCCAGCGGAACCGCGCGAGCGCCGCCGTGATCTCCTCCGCGAGGCTGAGCGACAAATGCGCCTCCTCGTCGCCGGTGCCGACCATTTGCAGCGGCAGGACGCCCACTTTGGCGCCGCCGCCGCGGACGGGTATGCGCACGTCGGTCCGTGGCGCCTCGGTGCGGCCCACGGTGGGCAAGGTCATGGTGCCGGCGCGGATTTCGGCGGCGAGACGCTGCGTTTCGGGCGAGGGCGCCGCGTCCAGCAGATCCGTCATGGCAGCTTTGCAGCGCTCGTAGGTTTGCACGGCCAGGCCGCGTTCGCCGCGCTCGGCGTGTGCCCGCATCAGGGCTCGCCACGCCCCCTCGTGGGCCCGGTCGATGCCAAGTAGCCGTTGGGCGACGGGGATGATCGCGTCGGGGCCGGCCTGCTCGCTCAGCAAGGCTTCGGTGATCGTGCGAGCGCGGTCGCGCAGGCGTTCACGTTCGGTCGCCAGCCACTGGTCGAGCGCCGGGTCGATCCCGTCGAACTCGTCGAGCAGTTCGCCGTCGAGTAGGGCGAGCGACGAGGGATCGGACGGCGTGGCGCGCAATACCTCGACGACATCGATCCAGACGGCCTCGGGACGGATCGAGAGATGGTCGCGGGCAACGCGTACGATCTCCGTCCCGGCAGGCTGCAACGCTTCGAGCAGCCGGTGGATCTCCTGCCGCAACGAGGCGCGGGCTTGTTCCTCCAGCCGGCGGGACCAGAGCAACTCGGCGAGGCGCGAGCGGATCACCGGGCGGGGTGCGGACAGCGCCAGGATGGCGAGCAAGGCGCGTGTCTTGCGGCCGATCGGCAGCAC
>CAXTCJ010000139.1:0-13528 GCA_964242215.1 uncultured Acetobacteraceae bacterium
GGTCCTTGTGCAGCGTGTCCACCGTCTTCTGGTCGCCGGTGTAGGAGTGGATGGTCAGCATATAGCCGCGCAGCACGCCGAAGGTGGAGTGCAGCACCTTGACCATCGGCACCAGGCAGTTGGTGGTGCAGGACGCGTTGGAGATCACCGTCATGTCCTTGGTGATCACCGACTGGTTCACGCCGAACACCACCGTCGCGTCAACGCCGTCGGCCGGGGCGCTGATCAGCACCTTGCGGGCGCCGGCCGTGATCAGCTTGGCGGCGTCCTCTTTCTTGGTGAACAGCCCCGTGCATTCCATCGCGACGTCCACGCCCTGATACGGCGCCTTCAGCGGGTCGCGCTCGGCACTGACCTTGATGGGCCCATAGGTGCGGCCGTTGTGGTGGATGGTGATGGTGTCGCCCTCGACGCTCACCTGGCCCGGGAAGCGGCCGTGCACGCTGTCGTAGCGGAACAGGTGGGCGTTGGCCTCCACGCTGCCGAGGTCGTTGATGGCGACCACGTCCACATCCGTCCGCCCGCTCTCGACGATGGCGCGCAGCACGAGGCGACCGATCCGCCCAAATCCGTTGATCGCGACCTTGACGGCCATGGCTTGCGCTCTCCCTGAACTCTGAAAAGCCGGATGTAACCGGGGTGGCGCCCGTTCGCTAGCCTTGCCGGCCCGCGGGAGGTCCATTTTCGTGCCCGCACGAGGAGCAGGCGCACCTTGGGCAGCGCCCGCTGCCTGCGCTGTCAGGCCAGAAAGGGCTTGCAAACGTTAACAACAGAATAGTATTAATAATGAGACAACGTTAGCATTTGGAGACGATGCCTTGCCCTATCGAACTTTGGACCTCGACATCCCGCCGCAGCCAGCCGATGCCCGGCAGATCGCAACCGAGGCGGCCGACCAGACCGTCGAGCGGAACAACAAGCTGCTGGTGCTCTACGCCGCCCTGGCAACACTGGTCGCCATCGGCGCGGCAATCGGCCTCTCCGCGCTCTGACGCAACGCCGAGGTTCGAAAAACTCGAGCCCGCCAGGCCGCCGAACCGGACCCAGCGTGGATCACCGGCCGGACCCAGTCTAAGGTCGCCGCATGGTTCGCTCCTGCCTTAGCCGCTAGCGCCCACCCGTGGCGTTCTTCCAACTCGTGCTCGGCTTGCTGCTGCTTGGCGCGGTGCTCACCGCAATCGCACAGCGGATCGGCGCCCCCTACCCTGCCCTGCTGGCCATCGCCGGCGCCCTGCTCGCCTTGGTGCCATCCGGCGCCACCGCCCGGCTCGATCCGGACATCGCACTCGCACTGTTCGTGGCGCCCACCCTGCTGGACGCAGCCTTCGACACGTCACCGCGGGACCTGAAGGCGAATTGGCTCGCGGTCAGCAGCCTGGTGCTGATCGCCGTGATCCTGACGGTCGCCGCCGTCGCAGTCGTCGCCCGCCTGCTGGTGCCCGACATGCCCTGGGCCGTCGCCATCGTGCTGGGCGCGATCGTGGCACCGCCCGATGCCTCCGCCGCCACCGCCGTGCTGCGCCAACTGTCGATGCCGCACCGGATCATGGTGATCCTGGAGGGCGAGAGCCTGCTGAACGACGCCAGCGCGTTGATCATCTACCGCGTTGCGATCGCGGCGGCGGGGGGTGCCGCGCTGTCGTTCTGGTCGGCCGCCGGCGTGCTGGTGGTGGCTTGCGTCGGCGGCGCCGTGCTGGGCGTGGTCGCCGCCCGCCTGTTCCTGCTGACCATGCGGCGGATCGACGACATCGCCGTGTCGGTGGTGCTGCAGTTCGTCGGCACCTTCGCCGTCTGGATCATCGCGGACCGGATCGGCGCGTCGCCGGTGATCACCACCTTTGCCTATGCCTTGACCCTCGCACGGGGTGCGCCGAGCCAAAGCGGGGCCGAGAACCGGCGCACCTCCTATGCGGTATGGAACGTCGCGGTCTTCGTGCTCAACGCGCTGGCGTTCATCCTGATCGGGCTGCAGCTGCGCGGCGTGCTCGGGCGGCTGGACGGCCATGCGGCGCTCACCGCCGGGTTCGCCGCGGCGGTGCTGCTGACGGCTATGGCGGTGCGGATCGCCTGGGTGATGGGCTTCACTGAAGTCCTGCGCCGCCGGCCAGCCCGGGCTGGGCGGATGCGGCCCCCGGTCGGCGGGTCGGTCGTGGTCGCGTGGTGTGGCATGCGAGGCATCGTGACCCTGGCCACCGCGCTCGCCTTGCCGGACGGATCGTCCGGCGGCGCGGCCTTCCCGTTCCGCGATCTGCTGATCGCGGCCGCCTTCGCCGTCGTACTGGGCACGCTCGTGATCCAAGGGCTGACGTTGGCCCCGCTGATGCGGTGGCTGCAGCTGGACGATGACGACGCCGAGGCCCGCGAAGTGGACCTGGCTCGGGCGGAGATTGCGCGGCTGGCACTCGAAATGCTGCGGGCCGACGGCAGCCCGCAGGCGGAGGCGCTGCGCCGGGACCACGAGATGCCAATATCGCGGGACGGTCACGCCCTGACCCTGCGCGTGATCGCGGCCAAGCGGCTGCGGCTGTTCGAGCTGCGGCGCAACGCCACGATCGCCGACAACGCCTTCCACCTTCTCGAGGAGGAGCTCGACTGGGCCGAGGGGCACACCACGCGGCGCATGCGCAGCGCGACCAAGGACCGGCGCGAGCTTCCTGCGTCTCCGCCCGTCTAATAGTTACGCTTCTTTAACCTTCGGCTGCCAGGGTCACGCCACTGGGTCGTTTCCCTCGAAGGAGTTTTGCAGTGCTGCGGATCATGACACTTGCCACGACGGTTCTGCTTGCAACGGGCGGTCTCGCCTACGCCTCGGACGCCGACTTCACGCTGAAGAACAAGACGGGCTACCAGATCGACGAGGTTTACGTCTCGGCGCACTCCCGCAACAGCTGGGGCCGCGACCGGATGGGTGACGATTCGCTGGCCGACGGTGAAACGCTGGACGTCGCTTTCCCGCATGGCGGCAGCGCCTGCAAGTTCGACATCCGGGTGAAGTACCACGACAACGATACGGCCGAGTGGGGCAACGTCGACCTGTGCCAGTACAACACGATCTCGCTGTTCTGGGACGCTAAGGGACAGACGACGCGCGCGGTCGGCGAGTAGACCGCGCTCCGCCCCCTCCCCCGCTTTTGGCGGGGGAGTGACGGTGCGGACATTTGGGGATGGCTTGCCCCTGGCCTCCCACTTACTCTGCTGAAGGGTTGGTGGAGCGAGAACGGCCATGTTGACCAAGGGTGCCAAGGCCGGCAGAGCGATGGCGACGGCTGTTTCACCGCGGCGCCGCGGCCTTGCGGTCACGGGCTGAGCGATGTTCACGAACTTCGTCCTCTCGCTTCGCCAAGCCGGCGTGCCTGCGTCGATCACGGAATACCTCGCCCTACTCGGCGCCATGGAAAAGGGCGTGGCCGATTACAGCGTGGAAGATTTCTACTTCCTCAGCCGCGCCGCCCTGGTGAAAGACGAGCGGCATTTGGACCGGTTCGATCGCGTGTTCGGCACCTGTTTCAAGGGCCTCGAACCTGCGCACGGAGCCGCCCCGAACGGTGTGAGCGCCGAAATCCCGGCGGAATGGCTGAAGCGGCTCGCGGAAAAGCTCCTGACGAAGGAGGAACAGGCCCAGATCGAGGCCATCGGCGGCTTCGACAAGCTGATGGAGACGTTGCGGCAACGTCTGGCCGAGCAGCAGGGGCGCCACCAGGGCGGGTCCAAATGGATCGGCACGGCCGGCACGTCACCGTTCGGGGCGTACGGCTACAATCCCGAGGGTGTGCGGATCGGTCAGGACGCCAGCCGCCATCGCCGCGCGGTGAAGGTGTGGGACAAGCGCGAATTCCGCGACCTGGACGACACGCTGGAGTTGGGCACGCGCAACATGAAGCTGGCACTGCGCCGCCTGCGCCGCTTCGCCCGCAGCGGCGCCGCGACAGAACTCGATCTGCCCGGCACCATCCGCGCCACCGCCGCCAACGCCGGGTCGCTCGACCTGAAGATGCAGGCGGAGCGGCACAACACCGTGCGGGTGCTGCTATTCCTCGATATCGGCGGCTCCATGGACGATCACGTGCGGGTATCGGCCGAGTTGTTCTCCGCCGCGCGCAGTGAGTTCAAGCATCTCAAGTTCTTCTACTTCCACAATTGCCCGTATGAGCGGCTCTGGACCGACAACCGCCGCCGGGCCGAGAGCAGCGTGCCCACGGCGGAGGTGCTGCGGACCTATGGCGCCGAGTATCGCGCCATCTTCGTCGGCGACGCGACGATGAGCCCCTACGAGATCGCGATGGCCGGGGGCAGCGTCGAGCACTGGAACGAGGTAGCCGGCAGCGTATGGCTCAATCGCATGACCGCGCAGTGGCGCCGGGCCGCCTGGCTTAACCCGGCGCCAGCTTTGGATTGGGGTCTCACGCAATCGATTGGGATGGTGCGATCCCTGGTCGAGGGCAGGATGTTCCCACTATCGGTCTCCGGCCTGGACGACATGGCCCGCGAACTGACGCGCTAGTGCCCCCGTCAACATCGGACCGCTCGTCGATGCACGACCAACCGACTCCGCAGCCAGACGACGATGCAGCGTCGGGCCGTGACGGAAACAGCGCGCAAGCCGGCCTCGGCATGATGATCGTTATCGCCTGCGCCGGAGTGACTGCCGCGCTGGTGGGGATTGGGGCATGGTTCTGGCTATGAACGACCCCACGGCGATCTATCATTGGCACCGCCTCGACAGCCGGACCACGACCTCCGGACAGCCGACGGAGGCGCAACTGGGCGAAATCGCCGCCCTGGGGGTGCGCTGCGTCATCAATCTGGGGCTGCATAGCCACGAAAAGGCGCTGCCGGACGAAGCCGCCAGCGTCGCGGCACTCGGCATGACCTATGTGCACATCCCAGTCGAATTCCAGAACCCGACGGAGAACGATTTCAGCCAATTCTGCGCCGCCATGGCGGGCAGGGACGAGCCGGTCCACGTCCACTGCATCGCCAATTACCGGGTCTCGGCGTTCGTCTACCGGTATCGCCGTGCACGCGGCATGGCGGCGGCAAGGGCGCGGGTGGATCTCGACCGGATCTGGCAGCCCGATCCCGTGTGGACGGCGTTCATCGAACGCGATGAGACAGAAGGCGCTTCGTGAGAGTTTCTGCAGAAACTGCGCAACACGCGCACTTTCAGCCGGCAACATAGCGTTTCATACGTTGGCATGACCACACTCTTGAGTCATGTTTCACTCCATGAACGTGCTCTGCGGTCTCATCAGCAACAAAATAGCTGAACGGTCTCATAAGAGGTGTCGATGCCTACCAGCGGAGCTCGAAACTCGTATTGACGATCACTGGACCGCGGCAGTAACGCAGCATACCGTCACTTTGACGTTAACGGCGGCACCTCCTTGGATTTAATCAGTCGTCGCGCCAATAATCCGCCGGTTGAAGCGAGTTCAATCCAAAAACGACAGGAAAAACCCTGCCGTCACCCCGTGCCGGAAATTACCGGAGAGAATGCCTGATGGATCGGACGGACCGGAAGCTGCTCAGTTTATTGCAGGAAGACTGTACACTCTCCATAGCCCAACTGGCCGAACATGTCGGGCTTTCCGCCACGCCGTGTTGGAAACGGATCCAGCGCCTCGAGGCGGATGGCGTGATCGAGCGACGGGTCGCGCTGGTCGATCCAGACCGGGTCGGATTGGGGCTCACGACGTTCGTGGCGATCGAGGCTGGGGACCACTCACCCGCGTGGCTGGAACGCTTTGCCGAGGCGGTCACTGGCATGCCGGAGGTAATGGAAGCACACCGGATGGCCGGTGATGTGGACTACATGCTGCGGGTGGTGACGACGGACCTGCGCGCCTACGATTCGTTCTACAAGCGCCTGATTGCCGCGGTGGGACCGAAGAACGTCAGCAGCCGGATGAGTATGGAACGGGTCAAGGCGACCACGGCGCTGCCATTGCCCGAAGCCGATCCACGTCCGAGGAAGTAAGCCGGCAGGCTGGTGGACCGCTTCGGCACCACGCGAATGTTGATCTGCGTGAAGACGGCCTGAACGAGAGGGGCACGGCCGGTGCCTCAGCGGGTTCGGCGCTCGCTGGCGAACAGGTGCATCAGATAGCCGCCCTGTTCGAAAATACTTTCCTCACGCATCCCGATCGCGCCCAGCACGGTCCGTGAGGCGAGATTGCTGTCGCGGGCGATCCCGATCACCCGCGTTAGCCCGGCCCGGTTATGTGCATCCTGCAGTACCGCACCGGCCGCCTCGCGCGCTAAGCCCTTGCCGCGAGTCGCCGGGTGGAAGGCCATGCGCAGGGCGATCCCGCGCGCATCGGGCCGCTCGTGCAGCCCGGTGACGCCGAGCAGCTGGCCGTCTGCGTCCCGCGCGGTCCACATGCCGACATCGTGCGAGCCCCAGAACGACAGCTCCTCGGCTAGATCCTGCGCCGTTTGCTCAGGGGAGCGCACGCCGCCCAGCATCGTCGCCCAGCACAGCGGATCCGCCTTGAACCGCACCAGGTCCGGCAGATCAGCGGCACTGAACGGGGCGAGCCACAGCCGCGCCGTGCGAAGGGGATGCACGCGCCGGTCCGGCTTGGCTGCGGCCCTACCGGGCGAGCGGCCGGTATTTGATCCGGTGCGGGTCGGTCGAGTGTTCGCCGAGGCGGCGGCGCTTGTCTTCCTCATAAGCTTGGAAGTTGCCCTCGAACCACTCGACGTGGCTATCACCTTCGAACGCCAGGATGTGCGTGGCCAGGCGATCCAGGAACCAGCGATCGTGGCTGATGATCACGGCGCAGCCTGGGAACTCGGCCAGCGCCTCCTCCAGCGCCCGCAGCGTGTCGACGTCCAGATCGTTGGTCGGCTCGTCGAGCAGGATGACGTTGCTCTCGCTCTTCAGCATCTTGGCCAGGTGCACGCGGTTGCGCTCGCCGCCCGAGAGCACCCCAACGCGCTTCTGCTGGTCGCTGCCCTTGAAGTTGAAGGCGCCGACGTAGGCGCGCGACTGCACGGCGCGCTTCCCGAGATAGATCACGTCCGTGCCGCCGCTGATCTCCTCCCAAACGGTCTTGGTCCCGTCCAGGCTGTCACGCGACTGATCCACGTAGCCGAGCTTCACCGTCTCGCCGACGACCAGCTCGCCGGCATCGGGTTTCTCCTGCTCGGTGATCATGCGGAACATCGTGGTCTTGCCGGCGCCGTTGGGGCCGATCACGCCCACGATGCCGCCGGGTGGCAGCTTGAAGCTCAGATTGTCGATCAGGACGTGGTTGCCATAGCCCTTGCGCACGGCATCGGCGGTGATGACCGTGCCACCGAGGCGCGGGCCCGGCGGGATGACGATCTCGGCCGTGGCGCCAGCCATCTCGGCGGATTTCGCCAGCATCTGCTCGTACTTGTCGATCCGGGCGCGGGACTTGGTCTGCCGCGCGCGGGGCGAGGACTGGATCCACTCCTGCTCGGCGGCCAGGGCACGCTGCCGCGAACTCTCCTCTTTCTCCTCCTGCTTCAGCCGCTTGCGCTTCTGCTCCAGCCACGAGGAGTAATTGCCTTCGAACGGATAGCCGCGGCCGCGCTCGATCTCCAGGATCCAGTTGGTCACGTTGTCCAGGAAGTAGCGGTCGTGGGTGACGATCATCACGGTGCCGGCGTATTCCCGCAGCGTCTTCTCCAGCCAGGCGACGCTTTCCGCGTCCAAATGGTTGGTCGGCTCGTCCAGCAGCAGCAGTTCGGGCTTGTCCAGCAGCAACCGGCACAGCGCGACCCGGCGCCGTTCGCCGCCCGACAGCTTCGTCACCGGGCTGTCCGGCGGCGGGCAACGCAGGGCGTCGAGGGCGATCTCGATGCGGCGGTCCAGCTCCCAGCCGTCCTCGGCGTCGATCTTCTCCTGCAGCTCGGCCTGTTCGGCCAGCAGGGTGTTCATCTTGTCGTCGTCCATCGGCTCGCCGAATTCCTCGCTGATCGCGTTGAAGCGGTCGATGGCGGCTTTGAGCGGCCCAAAGGCGAGCATCACGTTCTCGGCGACGGTCAGCTCCGGGTCGAGCTGCGGCTCCTGCTCGAGGTAGCCGACGCGCACGCCCTCGGCGGCCCAGGCCTCGCCGCCGTATTCCAGTTCCCGACCGGCCATGATCTTCAGCAGCGTGGACTTGCCGGCGCCGTTCACGCCCAGCACGCCGATCTTCACGCCGGGCAGGAAGGACAGCGTGATGCCCTTGAACACCTCGCGGCCACCCGGATAGGCCTTGGTGAGGTCCTTCATGACGTAGGCGTATTGGTAGGCGGCCATGGCGGGGCTCCTCGGACGTGCGGCGGAGCGATGGTTTAGGATCGGCGGGCGATGAGAGCAACTAAAGCCGCTTTTTCTCCCTCTCCCCTTGTGGGAGAGGGCCGGGGTGAGGGGTGGCGAGCGGCACGCGCCCGACACGGCCTCATCCTGTTCGCGGCACCCCTCCCTCCGGCCCCCTCCCTCAAGGGGAGGGGGAGATTTCGTCAGCCGCGGCGCAGCGCCTGCTTGTCGATCTTGCCGACCACCGTCTTCGGCAGCATGTCCGACCACGCGAAATGCTGCGGCACCTTGTAGCGCGCCAGTAGCCCGGCGAGATGCGCGGACAGCCCCTCGGCGGTCGGCTTGGTCGTGCCACGAGGCACCACCACGGCATGCAGCGCCTCCCCCTTGTGCGGGTCGGGGACGCCGAACACGGCCGCCTCGCCCACGTCCGGATGCATCAGCAACGCATCCTCGACCTCCCGCGGGTACACGTTGAAGCCGGACACCACGACCATGTCATTCTTTCGGTCGCAGATGTGCAGGTAGCCGCCGGCGTCGATCCAGCCGATATCGCCGGTGTGCAGCCAGCCATCCCGCAGTGCCTCCGCCGTCTGCTCGGGCAGGTTGCGATAGCCCCGCATCAACGCCGGGCCGCGCGCCCTCACCTCGCCCTGTTCGCCGCTGGGGAGCGGGTGGAGCCCCGTGGCGACGTCCACGATGCCGATCTCCGTGCCCGGCACCGCAATACCGACCGACCCGGCTTTGCGCTCGCCGTGCCACGGATTGAACGCCAGGACGGGGCCGGTTTCGGTCTGGCCGAAGCCCTCGCACACCAGCGCGCCGGTGGCCGCCTCCCACCGCCGCATGATCTCCGGCGGCAGCGCGGAGGCCCCGGAATAACACAGACGCAACGAGGAGAAATCGGTCTGCGCAAAGCCCTCGTAGCCCATCAGGCCGTTGAAGATCGTCGGGCTGCCGGAGAACAGCGTGATGCGCTGCTGCTCGATCGCGTCCAGCACCAAGCGGGGATGGTAGCGGGGCAGGATCACCAACGTGCTGCGGCAATACAGCGCCAGGTACAGGCACATCGCCGTCGCATAGACGTGGAACAGCGGCGTGATGGCCAGCACACGCTCGGCCTCCGGCTCGGTCGGCAGCAATGCCTCGCGCTGGCTGACGTTGATCGCCACCGCGCGATGCGACAGCTCCACGCCTTTGGACCGGCCAGTCGTGCCGCCGGTATATTGCAGCGTGGACAGGCTGTCCGGATCGGGCAGCGCTGGCATCGCGCCCTGCCCGCCCAGCAGCCTTCGCGCGCCGGGCCCGACGGCGATGCTGTTGGCGATGCCCAACTCGGCAGCGATCGGCAGCACCGTGGCGGCAGTTTCTACGCCGTACAGCACCAAGGCCGGGTCGGCGTCTGCCAGGATCGGGCGCAGTTCGTGCGCGGTGTAGGCGGGGTTGAGCGGCACCACCTGCGCGCCTGCCGCCTGCACCGCCAGGGTCGCGACGGCGATATCGATGGAATTGCCCAGCAGCAGCACGATGCGCTGGCCGCGGTACACCTCCAGCTCCGATGCCAGCCCGGCGACCGCGGCGAGGTAGCCGGCATAGTCCAATCGCTCATCACCGCAGACCAGCGCCTCGCCGGTGGGATTGCGCGCGGCGGCGTCGACCAGCATGTGGACGACGGTGGGAAAGACAGGTGGCAGTGTCACGCCGCGTCCCGCACATCGATCACGACGGCCATGCCGGTGTCGCCGGCCGCGCAGCCCTGGAACAGGCCGCGGCCGCCTCCGCGTTCGGCGAGTTCCTCGATCAGCTCGATCACGCCGCGCAGGCCAGTGGGCCCTTGCGGATGGCCCCAGACCAACGAGCAGCCGTAGCGGTTCATGCGTTCGGGCGGCAGGCCGAAATGACGGCAGAAGGCAATGTCGTTCACCACGAACGGGTTGTGCGACTTGATGGCGTCGATATCGCCGATCTGCAGCCCCGCCGCGTCCAGCGCGCGCTGCGTCGCCGGAATCGGTGATTCCGGCATGAAGCCCACCGCCGCCCGAGCCGCGCCGAAGCCCAGCACGGTGATCGCGATCGGGACGCGCTGCAGGTCCCGGGCGCGCTCCGGCGTGGTCACCACGATCGCGGCGCTGCCGTCGGCCGGGTGCGTCTGGCCGCCATAGGTGACCGACCCGCCCTCGATCACCGGTCGCAGTTTGGCGAGGCCCTCGGCATTGGTCCCGTGCACGCCCTCGTCGCCCGCCATGGTCGCGGTGACCCGGCGGAACTTGGCATCCGGCACGGCGAACGGCAGGTCCATGTAGCGCCGCTGAAAGGCGCGGTCATCGGCCAGCGCGTCGGCATATTGGGCGTAGCGAAGCAGGGTGACCTCGTTCTGCTCCGCCGTGCCGATCTGGTATTTGCGCGCGACGTTCTCCGCCGTCTCCACCATCGCCAACTTGGCGAAGGGGTCACGGGCGAAGTTGTCCAGCACCCAATCCTCGTGCACGCCGTGGCCGCCTGGCCCGGACGGGTCGGGGTAATACAGCATTGGCCCGTTCGAGACCCGGTCCGCGCAGGTCACCAGCATGGTGTCGCACCCGCCGGAGCCAATCTCGGCCGACGCTGTGGCCAGGGTGCGCACGCCCGTGGCGCAGGCCTGGTTGATCGTGGGGCCATGGGCTTGCGGTGCGCCCAGCTCACCCATCAGCCAGGGTAGCCCGTAAAATGCGCCGCGCTGGGGTACGGTGGTTCCCAGCACGCCACCGTCGAAGATTGCCGGGTCGATCTGGCGCCGGGCCAGGGCGTCCCGCGCGACGTGAGCCGCAAACAACAGGCTATGCAGATGGGAGAGCGCGCCCTGCCATTTGGCGAAGGGTGTGCTCCAGTACGCCCCGTAGGGGATTGCAGTGGATCGCATTTGCCAGTCTCACCCGCCGCTGGCGGACGGCGCAAGACGGCGCCGGGCGATCGAGGGAACGTAGGCCGGCGTTCTGGTCTTATGAGCGAGGAGCACGTGGGCTCCGCTCGGAATTCAGGTGGTGGAACGATGTCACTCGCAACGGCGGTGCGGATTAGTGGTGTGTTGGCGGCGCTGTGGTGCTGCAATCCGGCCCTCGCGCAATCCCCGGCACCAGGTCCGACGGCGTCCGGTCGGCTCAGCCACCGCTCCTATCGTGCGCCACCCCGGGTACCGCCCGTGCGGCCGAGCACGAACCGTCCCATCGGTCACCTTTTTGGCTTGCCGGTCGTCGTCAACGCACCTGTCGCACAGCCCTACGCACCGTCAGCCTACCGGAACTTCGGCGGCCAGCCGGAGCAAAGTGGCGACGATCTCACGGCTGGCTTCTCGGACCCGCATTCGCCCTAGCCGAGGCGAACTGCGGGCTGCGCCGTCACTCCGGCTGAGCGGCTGCGATCGGGATGTCCCGCGCTTCGGTGCTGGGCTGCTCGCCGCGCAGTTCGCGCTCGAGGTCAGGCTGGTCGTCGCCTTCTTCCTCGGCTTCCTCGCGGCGCGGGCCGTTATGGCTGATCTGCGGGTTGTGCTGGGGCTGGGCCGCCGCGGCCGCACCGTTGTGCTGCGGGTTGAGCTGCTGTGCCTGGTTGATGGCGTTGATGATGCGGAAATAGTGCTCGGCGTGCTGGAAGTAGCCCTCTGCCATCACCCGGTCGCCGCTGCTGGTCGCGTCGCGGCCGAGCTGCAGGTATTTCTCGAACAGCTGCTGCGCCGTGCCGCGGATACGCAGATCGGGGCCATTGCTGTCGAAGACGTGGTTGCGATTGAGGGGAACGTTGCCGCTTTGGTGCCGGGGTGGACCGCCGCCGCCGCCGCCACCACTGCCGCCGCGGTTGTTCCGGCCACGCATGCGTTTCATGTTCATTCGGGTCTAGTGCTCTTCCAGTGTCGATATCGGTCGGGCCTGGTGGCCAGCGTGACGAGGACCGAGCGTCGGGCCAAATGCCCGCGCCACGAACGCACCGGCCACCCCAAAGGGTATGGGCCGTCCGCTCACCCGCGTTGCCGGTCGGACCCTAGCGGGGGTGCGACAGAACGCCAACCGATTTTTTATGGGCGGCCGCGGATCGGCAGGGCCCGGGCGATGCCGGCCAGGTCCGGCCGGGGCGGCTCGGGGTGCAGTCCGGCCGATCGAGCCAGATCGGACACCGCCGGGCCCTGCCCCTGTCCAAGTTCGAAGATGGCGATGCCGCCGGGCGCCAACAAGGCGGGCAAGCCGGCAATTAACAAACGATAGGCCGCGAGACCATCCGGGCCGCCATCCAGGGCCAATCCGGGCTCGTGCCGCGCCACTTCGGGCATCAGCGACGCGACCGCCGCCGTCTCGATGTAGGGCGGGTTGGACAGGATGAGGTCGAACCGGGCACCGAGCGGGCTCGCCCAGTCGCCGCAGACGATGGCTGCGCGGGTGCTGAGCCCCGACCGCTCGGCATTGCGCCGGGCCAACTGTGCCGCGGGTTCGGCTCGATCGACGCCGACACCCCAGGCTTGCGGAAATTCCGACAGCGCCGCGAGCAGCAAACAGCCGGTGCCGGTGCCGAGGTCCAGCACGCGTTGCGGCGGGCGGTCTGCACAGGCATCGACCGCGGCTTCGATCAGGGTCTCCGAGTCGGCGCGGGGGATCAGAGTGTCGGGCGAGACCAACAGGTCCAGGGTCCAGAACGGCTGGTGGCCGATGATGAGGGCCAGCGGCTCGCGCGCGGCCCGGCGTGCCACCAGGGCGTCGTAGCCTGGGGCGGGGAGGTCGGAGGGGAGGTGCTGCAGCAGGGCCGCGCCTTCGAGCCCGGCGGCGTGGCCGAGCAGGAGGCGGGCTTCGCGGCGGGGGTCTTCGATACCGGCGGCGGCGAGTTGGGTTGCGGCTTGGGCGAGGCGTTCGGCGAGGGTCAAGCGGGCGCTATGACTTGGGAGGGCCGGGGTGAGGGCCACTTTCGCAGGGATCTGGGCGCGACACCCCTCACCCCGGCCCTCTCCCGCACGGGGAGAGGGAGACGATTAGTCATCGGCGGCTAGGCGGGCGGCTTGGTCTTCGGCGGTCAGGGCGTCGACGATCTCGTCCAGCTCGCCCAGCATGATGCGGTCGATCTTGTGCAGCGTCAGGTTGATCCGGTGGTCGGATACGCGGCCCTGCGGGAAATTGTAGGTCCGGATACGCTCGGAGCGGTCGCCGGTGCCGACCTGCGCCTTGCGGTCCGCCCCGCGCACGGCTGCCAGGCTGGAGCGCTGCTGCTCGTACAGCTTGGCCCGCAGCAGCTTCATCGCCT
>CAXTCJ010000140.1:0-13512 GCA_964242215.1 uncultured Acetobacteraceae bacterium
AGGGCGATCGCATTTGGCTGATCCTCCCCCGTTTCTTCACGGGGGAGGTGGCGGCAAAGCCGACGGAGGGGGCGCGGCCACACGGCGGTGCGTGTGGTTCACCCCCTCCACCATGCTTCGCATGGTTCCCCTCCCCCGCTTCGCGAGGGAGGATGTAGCAAATACAATCGCCCTGCCCTCGAAGGAGGGGGAGCCGAGGAAACTCGCGATGCAGCGTCGTTACGTCACCGTTGACGTGTTTACCGACCAACCTTTCGGCGGCAACCCGCTCGCCGTGGTGCTGGACGCCGAGGGGCTGGACACTGGTGCGATGCAAGCGATCGCGCGGGAGTTCAACTACTCCGAGACCACCTTCGTCCTGCCGCCAAGCGACCCGGCGAACACCGCCCAAATCCGGATCTTCACGCCTTACCGTGAGCTGCCGTTCGCAGGGCACCCTAACGTCGGCACCGCTTATGTGCTGGCGCACGAAGGGCACGACGCAACCCGCCTGCTGTTCGAGGAAGCAGCCGGCCTGGTTCCCGTCGAAATCCTGCGGGACGACGAGGGCACCCCGTTCGGTGCGGAACTGACCGCGCCGAAGCTACTGGAGCGGTCCGGCGAGATGCCGGTCGATGCCGTGGCGCAGTGTCTGTCGTTGCGACCCGGCGAGATCACGGTCCAGAACCATAGGCCTCTGGTTGCCAGCGTGGGCCTCCGCTTCGTGCTGGCCGAGATCACGTCCCGGTCGGCGCTCAGCCGGGCCAAGCTGGACCCGGCGGCGTGGGCCAGCCACATGCCGTTTCTCGGCACGGACAGCATCTACTTCTACACCACCGATGGTGGCAGCTTCGACCTGCACTCCCGTATGTTTTGGCCCGGACCGGGCGAGGACCCCGCGACCGGCAGCGCCACCGTAACGCTCGCGGCCTTGCTCGCGGACGCCGGGCCAGAGGGCGAGATGGCGCTGCGGATAGAACAAGGCCGCGACATGGGCCGCCCGAGCACACTGCTCACGCGGGCGGTAAAGCAGGGCGGTATCGTCCGCAGCGCCCATGTCGGTGGGCGCTGCATCCCGATGATGCGCGGAACGCTCGCCGTCTGAGGCTTCAGGCGGCGATCAGGCTCGCGCGCTGGGCGATCCGGCGGCGGATCGCCTCCAGCTCGAAGCCGTGCTCGACCCGGGGCGCGCAGTAGATCACCCGTGCCGGCCCGGAGACCGCCTCGCCTTCAGAGCTCTGGAAGATGAAGCGACCATCGTCATCGACGAAGGTCTCGCTGGCCGCACCCTCGGCCCAGACCGCATCGTGCTGCGCCAGTTCGATGTGAACGTAGCTCACCGCGTTCGTCGTCTCTCGCACGATGCTGGTGCCGTTGACCAGCGTGTGCGCGGGAACCAGGACGCCGTCGATCAGCATGGCGTGCAACGGCGAGATCAGCAGGTCGCGTTTCGGCGTGGCCTCCGCGAGGGCGCCGGCCTTGATGCGGATCGGTAGCAGGTGGATACGGCCGATCAAGCCGCGGCCAGCGTAGGTGCGGCGGCCAATCCAGCGGATCGGCTCGACGGCGCCGTCCACCGTCACGACACGATCGCCAATCGCCAGATCCTCGACGGCGATCTCGCCGGACTCGGTCAAGATGCGCGTGCCCTCGCAGTAGCAGGCCACATAGGTGAGGTCGGTCCCGTTGGCCCCGTCGCTGACGGCCGCCAGGTGGCCCGAGGTGGTTCCGGCGAATTCGAAGACCGCACTGACGGTCGCCGTCCCGCTGGTGCCGGTCAGCGTAGCCACCAGATCGCCGGCCGTGTTCGTGGAGTAGCTGACTGTGCCGCCGTTCAGCACCTTGTCGTCGATCACGTCGCCGTTGGCGAAGTTCTCGATCACCGCCTGGTCGCCGAATGAACTGGTGGCGCTCATAGCCGCGGTGACGGTTGAAATAACCAGCGTGGACGGTGCGGCGAAGTCCAACGTGCCGGAGAGCGTCGCCTTCGGCGATTCGAGCTCCAGCGTGCCACCGTTCAGTGTGGTGTTGATGGCGTCGCCGCGGCCGTTGATCACCAGCAAGCCGCCGGCGTTGACGGTCGTGCCGCTGGCGATCGTGCCCGCCAGGTTCAACGCGAGCGTGCCGCCGCTCTGAACCACCTCATTGGTGACCACGGCCGTCGCTGCGCTGACGTTCTGCGAGCCGTAGATCTGGTCGCCGACAGCCGACCCGAGCACCGTCTCGCTGCCAAATGCCGACAGCGTCGCGCCCGAGTCGACGCCGCCGGCCTCCACCATCAGCAAGCCACCCGAGGACACGATCGTGCCCGTGGCGACACCGCCGTTCTGAACGTCCAGCTCGTTGCCGGCTGTGACGATGGCGTTTGTGCTGGGGGTGCTCGGGGTGACGGACGTCGTTGTCATGGATCAGCTCTCGGAAGTTAACGCCTCCGTCTGAGCCGTGTCACAGGGCGGGACAAGCGCCGGACTATGACACTTTTTAGACTCGTGCCGTTGTCAGGCCCGAACTCACTATGCTCAAGCAAAGTGGCTCCAGCCGCGCTGCGACAGGGGAAGTACAGATCCGTCCAGGCCTGTCACGACGACGCCGTCGCCGGCTTGGAAGCGCCCAATTCGCGTCGCTGCCACACCGTCCGGCGGCGGCACATCCGGCGGCGCTGCCATCAGCAGCTCGTAATCGTCGCCGCCGATCCAGGCCGTTTCGCGCCAATCCGCACCCGCCGCGATGGCTTGAGGCGAGAGCGGGATCCGAGCCGCCTCCACCACCGCGCCCACCCCGCTCGCCCGGCAAATGTGGCCGAGATCCTGGAATAGGCCATCGGACACATCCATCGCCGCCCTCGCCCAACCGCCGATCGGGAGGCCCAGCCGTGGCATCGGCAGGTCGTAGCGCCCTTTGAGGTAGCCGTCGGGGTCGCGCAGTTCCCCGCGCGCCGCATGCAGCCCGAGCACACCGTCGCCGATCGTGCCGGTGACCCAAAGGTCGTCGCCGGGCCGGGCGCCGGAGCGGAGGATGGCGGTGCCCGGGGCCACGTGGCCGATCGCGGTCAACGAGAGCGTCAACGGCCCGGGCGTTTCGGTGGTGTCACCGCCGAGGAGGGTGATGTTGAACGCTTTTTGATCAAGCGCGAGCCCGGCGGCGAAGCCGGTGAACCAATTCTCGCCCAACGTGCGAGGGACGGAAATCGTGATGAGATAGCCGAACGGCATCGCGCCCATCGAGGCGAGGTCCGACAGGTTCACCCGGAGCAGCTTGCGGGCAATCAGGCTCGGCTCGGTGCCCGGGAGGAAGTGGACGCTCTCCACCATAGCGTCGGCGGTCATCACCAACTCGCGGCCGGCGGGCGGCGCGAAGACGGCGGCGTCGTCGGTCAGGTTTAGCGACCCCGGGCCCGCGAGCGGACGAAAGTGACGGGCGATGCGGGAGAATTCCGGAGGGAGCATGCGCTGTGTCCTCTGCGAAGAACCATCCCCCTCCCCTTGAGAGAGGGGTTAGGAGAGGGGTGGTCTACGCACGAAGGATTGTGGCGCGATACCCCTCCCCCGACCCCCTCCCTCAAGGGTATGAGGAGTGAGCGCTAAGGGGTGGTTTCGAAGTCGCGGGCGCGGAGGGCGCGGGCCATGCGGTCGAGTAGCCCATTGGCCATGCGGGGCTCCTCGCCGGTGAAGAAGCCGTGGGCGACGTCGAGATACTCGTTGATCACCACCCGGGCGGGCGGGCCGTCGGCCATGCCGAACTCCGCGCCGGCCGCGCGCAGCAGAGCGCGCAACACCGGGTCGAGCCGGGCGAAGGGCCAATCGGGGGGCAGCGACTCGGATACCAGGCGGTCCAGCGCGTCCTGCTGCAGCACAGCGGTGCGGACGATGCGGGTGAACAGCTTCACATCCGCGTCCGGCACCCTGCCCTCCTCAAAGCCACCGGTGCCCGGCAACTCACCCAGGCGGTGACGGACGAACTGGTCGACGATCGTTTCAACCGTGTCCCCGGTATGCTCGGACTGGAACAACGCCTGCACCGCAGCCACGCGACTGGCCGTGCGAGGCCGGCTTTTGGCCGGTGGCTTCATCAGGCCGCACCCAGCCGGCGCGCGACGTCCACTTGCCGCAACGCAGCCACGGCGGCCTCGGCGCCCTTGTTGTGGCCGTCCGGACCGGAGCGAGCCACGGCTTGCGACAGCATGTCCACAGTCAGCAACCCGGTGCCCAACGCAATGCCGTACTGCAGCGCCACGTCCATCAAGCCGTTCATGCTTGCCGCGCAGATGAAGTCGTAATGGTCGGTTTCTCCGCGAACCACGCAGCCTAGCGCGATGAAGCCGTCGAACTTCTGCGTGCCCCGCAGGGCGATGCGGATGGCCTGTGCCAGTTCGAACGCACCCGCCACGTCCAGCACCGTGTGGGTCGCCCCCGCCTCGGCCAAGATGCGCAGTGCCGCCTCGGTCATGCCGTCGATCACCTCACGGTAGTACGGCGCGCGGATCAGCAGCATCACCGGCGGCGGCCCCATGACGGAGGGAGCCGTGGGCAGCGGGGCGTCGGCGGTGCTCATTCGATGATGCCGTCGATCGGGCGCTGGTCGACGATGTTCAGCCCGTAGGCCTCGAGCCCGATGACGCTGCGATGGGTGTTGGACAGCAGCACCATGTCCTTCACGCCGAGATCGACCAGGATCTGGGCTCCGACCCCGTAATCCCGCAGCGATTGCAGCGGTCGTGGGCTCCCCGCCATGCGGCGGACGCGCTCGGACAAGGACGTCGGGATCGCCTCGCGGATCAGCACCACGACGCCCCGTCCCTCGGCGGCGATCATGCGCATGGCGCCGTGCACCGCGCTGGGATGCGGACCGCCCAGCATGTCGCCCAGCAGGTCGACCGCGTGCACCCGAACCAGCGGCGGCTCGGAGCCAGACAAGTCTCCCTTCACCAGCACGAGGTGCTCGGCATATTCGACCGTGTTGGCATAGACCAGCATCCGCCAATCGCCACCCTCGGCATTGTGCAGCACGCCCTCGTCGATCCGGCGCACCAGGCGCTCGGTGCGGCGGCGGTGGGCGATCAGGTCGGCGATGGTGCCGAGCTTCAGGTTGTGGTGCTGCGCTACCGCCACCAGGTCGGGCAACCGCGCCATCGACCCGTCGTCGTTCATCACCTCGCAGATCACGCCCGCCGCATTCAGTCCGGCCAGCCGCGCGATGTCGACGGCCGCCTCGGTATGGCCGGCGCGGATCAGCGTGCCGCCCTCGCGAGCCATCAGCGGGAACACGTGACCCGGCGTGGTGATCTGGTCGCGCCCCATCTCGGGGTTGATCGCGACGGCAATGGTGTGGGCGCGGTCATGCGCGGAGATGCCGGTGGTGACCCCCTCCCGCGCCTCGATCGACACCGTGAACGCGGTTTGGTGCCGGGTGCCGTTGGCCTGCGCCATCAGCGGCAAGCCGAGTTGCTCGACGCGATGCCGGGTCATCGCCAGACAGATCAGGCCTCGGGCATGACGGGCCATGAAGTTGATCGCGTCCGGCGTGGCGAACTGGGCGGGAATCACGAGGTCGCCCTCGTTCTCCCGGTCCTCATCGTCCACCAGGATGAACATCCGCCCGGCGCGGGCCTCCTCGATGATGTCGGCGGCACTCGAGATGTAGTCGTGCAGGGTGGCCCGCTTAAGCTCGCTCATGGGTGGGTCCTTACGCCGTCTCGGCCAGTCGCGCCACGTAGCGGGCCAGGGTGTCGATCTCGATGTTGACGGGGCTGCCGGGCTGGTGGCCGCCGAGGTCGGTGTTGTCCAGCGTGTGGGGGATGATGTTGATGCCGAACACGTCGCCCTCTACCTCGTTGACCGTCAACGAAATGCCGTTCACCGACACGCTGCCCTTCACCGCGATGAAGCGGGCGAGTGCGGCGGGCACCCGGATGCGGAAGCGGGTCGACCCATTCTCCGGCGTGCGGGACAGGATCTCGCCGACGCCATCGACGTGGCCCGACACCAGGTGGCCGCCTAACTCGTCACCGACCCGCAGCGAGCGTTCCAGGTTCACCTGGCTGCCGGGCTGCCAAGTGCCGAGCACGGTGTGGGCCAGCGTTTCCGCCGAGGCGTCCACCGCAAACCAGTCTGGGCCGAGCTCCACCGCGGTTAGGCAGCAGCCGGAGCAGGCGATGGAGGCGCCGATGGCCGGCGGCTCGGCCCAGGCCTGCTCGATCACCAGGCGCATGTCGCGACCGGCGGCGATCGGGTCGACGCTGCGGACGCGGCCGACGGCGGTAATGATGCCGGTGAACATCAGGCGGCGGCTTTTACGTATTCGGTCAGCATGTCTTCCCCTATTGGCCGGGCACTGGTGCGGATGAAGCGGGGCATTCCCGCCAGATCGGTGACGCCGAACGCCTGCGCGGCGGGCCAGCCGTCGCCGCCGACGATGCGCGGAGCATGGAACCAGGCGATGCGGTCGACCAGCCCGTCGCGCAACAACCCGGCCGCGACCTGCGCGCCGCCCTCGACCAAGATGCGCGTCAGCCCCGCCTCCCCCAGCGCGGCCAGGCCGGCGGCGAGGTCCACGCCGCGCTCGCCGCCGGGCACGCCGAACAGGCGCACCCCGGCGCTGGTGAAGGCTTCGAGCCGCTCGGGGGGCACGCCGCCGCGATGGATCATCCACGTCGGGGCCGCCCCGGCGGTGACGACCAGGCGCGCGGTGAGCCGGGTGCGAAGGTGGCTATCCACCACGATTCGGACGATCGGCCGGGTACGGTAGCCGGGAATGCGGCAGGTCAGTTGCGGGTCGTCCGCGGCGACGGTGCCCACACCGGCCAGCACCGCATCGTGTTGGCCGCGCAAGGCATGGGCGGCCTCGCGCGCAGCCGGGCCGGTGATCCACTGGCTCTCGCCGCTGCGGGTCGCGATCCGGCCGTCGAGGGTGGTGGCGAGTTTTAGCGTGACCATTGGGCGCCCATGCCTCACCCGGTGCAGGAAGCCGGCCTGCAGCTCGTCGGCCTCGGCGGATAGCACTCCGGTGACGACCTCGATGCCCGCCGCGCGCAACCGGGCGACGCCGCTGCCGTCCACCCGGGGGTCGGGATCGGTGCCGCCCAGGATCACCCGCGCCACGCTGGCCGCGATCAACGCCTCGGTGCAGGGCGCGGTCTGCCCGGTGTGGTTGCACGGCTCAAGTGTCACGTAGACGTCTGCCCCGCGCGCCGCGTCGCCTGCCATGGCGAGCGCCTGCGTCTCGGCATGCGGCCGGCCACCGGGGGCTGTGACGGCACGGCCAATCACCCGCCCGTCCCGCACGATGACGCACCCGACCGATGGGTTGGGCCACGTCGTGCCGAGGCCGCGCCGGGCCAAGGCCAGGGCGGCGCGCATGTGGGACGGGTCGGTCATGCCTCCGATGTGGGTTCTTCGAGCGATCCGAGGAAGGCCTCGAAATCCTTTGCCTCGCGGAAGTTGCGGTAGACGCTGGCGAAGCGGACGTAGGCCACGGCGTCCACCTCCTTCAGCGTCTCCATGACCATCTCGCCGACCTGCTTGGAGGGGATGTCGTTCTCGCCGGACGCTTCGAGTTGGCGGACGATGCCGTTGATGATGCGCTCGATGCGTTCCTCGTTGACCGGCCGCTTGCGCAGCGCGATGCGGACGGAGCGGGACAGCTTGTCACGGTCGAACGCGACCCGGCGCCCGTCGGATTTCAGCACGGTGAGTTCGCGCAGCTGCACCCGCTCGATGGTGGTGAAGCGCTGCCCGCACCCGATGCACGACCGCCGCCGCCGGATCGCCGCCGCATCCTCGGTCGGCCGGCTGTCCTTCACCTGGGTGTCGTCATGGCCGCAGAACGGACACCGCATACTACTGTACCGTCATGCCAGGGCTTGACCCTGGTATCCACGGGCCGACCATTCCACCGGCCCCGACGCGGGGAACGCCATGCCAGCCGGCTGGGTCTACATCATGACGAATCGGGCGAATGGGGTGCTTTACACGGGCGTTACCAGCAACCTGCCGCGGAGGATCTACGAACACCGCGAAGGGATCATCGATGGTTTCACCAAGCAATACGGCCTGAAACGCCTGGTGTTCGCCGAACCGCACGCCGACATCCGAGTCGCAATTGCCCGCGAGAAGGCGCTGAAATCGTGGCCGCGTGCGTGGAAAATTCGGCTGATCCTCGACGTGAACCCGGCTTGGGCGGATCTCTACCCCCTGCTTGCCCATGGGACGGGCCGGTGAACACCCAACCCCGTGGATACCAGGGTCAAGCCCTGGCATGACGGTGGGGGGCATCAGTAGATCGGAAAGCGCGCGCACAGCTCGCGCACTCGGCCGGCGACTGCCTGTTCGACCACGTCGTTGCTGCCGTCGTTGGAGCCGGCCAGGCCTTCCAGCACTTCGTTGATCATCTCGCCGACCTGGCGGAACTCCGCCGTGCCGAAGCCGCGGGTGGTGGCGGCCGGGCTGCCCAGACGGATGCCGCTGGTGACTGCGGGCTTGGCCGGGTCGAACGGGATGGCATTCTTGTTGGCCGTCATCAGCGCGCGCTCCAGGCTGGCTTCGGCGGCCTTGCCGGTCGTGTTCTTGGGCCGCAGATCGACCAGCACCAGGTGGCAGTCGGTGCCGCCGGTCACGATGTCGCAGCCCAACTCGCGCAGGGTCTCGCCCAGTACCCGCGCGTTGTCGAGCACCGCGCGCTGGTAGGTGCGGAACTCCGGCCGCAGCGCCTCGCCGAAGGCCGCCGCCTTGCCGGCGATCACGTGCATCAGCGGGCCGCCCTGCAGGCCAGGGAACACGGCGGAGTTGATCTTCTTCGCCAGGTCCTCGTCGTTGGTCAGGATCATGCCGCCACGCGGGCCACGCAGCGTCTTGTGGGTGGTCGTGGTCACCACATGGGCGTGCGGGAACGGCGACGGATACAGCCCGGTCGCCACCAGCCCGGCGTAATGCGCCATGTCCACCAGGAACATCGCCCCCACCTCGTCCGCGACCCGGCGGATCCGCGCGAAGTCGATCGCGCGCGGATAGGCCGAGCCGCCGGCGATGATCATGCGCGGCTTTTCGGTGCGGGCGAGCCGCTCCAGCTCCTCGTAGTCCAGCAGGCCGTCCTCGCGGCGCACGCCGTATTGCACCGCGTGGAACCACTTGCCGGACAGGTTCGGCGCCGCCCCGTGCGTCAGGTGGCCGCCGGCCGCCAGGCTCATGCCGAGGATGGTGTCGCCCGGCTTCAGCGTGGCCAGGAACACCGCCTGGTTGGCCTGCGCGCCCGAATGCGGCTGCACGTTGGCGAACCCACAGCCGAACAGCTGCTTGGCGCGGTCGATCGCCAGCGTCTCCGCCACGTCCACCTCGGCGCACCCGCCATAGTAGCGGCGCCCGGGATAGCCCTCGGCGTATTTGTTGGTCAGCACCGAGCCCTGCGCCTCCATCACCGCCGCGGAGACGATGTTCTCGCTGGCGATCAGCTCGATCCCGTCCTGCTGGCGCGCCAACTCGGCCCGCAGCACGGCTGCCAGCGCCGGGTCGGTCTCGGACAGCGGGGCGGAGAAGAAGCGTTGCGGGTTTGTGGGGGCGCTCTGTTCGTTCATGATGCAATACCCGGGCTGGACACGCCTCCCTAGCACGCAGACCACCCGGAATGGAACGGAGGCACCGCGATGGCTGAGAGGGAGTGGCTGCGGGGCTTGGGCGCCCGCAAGGAGCCTCGAGCCGAGCAAGGCCTGCGGCGGACATTGGGCACGGGCAGCGTGGTGGCGCTCGGCATCGGTGCGATCATCGGCGCCGGGTTGTTCTCGCTGACCGGCATCGCCGCGGCGGAGAACGCCGGGCCGGCGGTGGTGCTGTCTTTCGTGCTGGCGGCGGTGGGCTGTGCGTTTGCCGGGCTGTGTTACAGCGAGATGGCCGGCATGGTTCCGAGTGCCGGGTCCGCCTACAGCTATGCTTACGCCGCGCTGGGCTCGCTGGCGGCGTGGATCATCGGGTGGGACCTGCTGCTGGAATACGCGGTGGCCGCTGCGGCCGTCGCCGTGTCGTGGTCGTCCTACGCGCAGTCGCTGCTGCACGGCTGGGGGGTGGATCTGCCGCACTGGCTGGCCGCGTCGCCGGCGGAGGGCGGCTTGGTCAATCTGCCGGCGGCCGGGATCATCGTGGCGCTGTCGGTGGTGCTGATCGGCGGCATTGGCGAGTCAGCCTGGGTGAACACCATCATCGTCGTGGTGAAGGTCGCCATCGTGCTGGCGGTGATTGGCATCGGCGCGTTCTACGTCAACCCGGCGAACTGGCACCCCTTCGTGCCACCCAACACCGGCAAGTTCGGGTCGTTCGGCGTCTCGGGCGTGCTGCGCGGGGCGGGGATCGTGTTCTTCGCCTATCTCGGCTTCGACGCGGTCAGCACCACGGCGGGCGAGGCGCGCAATCCGCAGCGGGCGATGCCGATCGGCATCCTGGGGTCGCTGGCCATCTGCACCCTGCTGTATGTCGGCTTCGCGCTGGTGCTGACGGGGATCGTCCACTACCCGGACATGAAGGGGAACGCCGCCCCGATCGCGCTGGCCATCGACAAGACGCCGTTCGGCTGGCTGCAGGTCACGGTGAAGCTCGGCATCATCGGCGGCTTCACCTCGGTCCTGCTGGTGGGGCTGTTGGGGCAGAGCCGGATCGCGTTCGCCATGGCGGAGGACGGGATGGTGCCCGCCGTGCTGGGCAAACTGCACCCGAAGCGGCAGACCCCCTGGGTGGCGAATATGGTGTTCATGGTGGCGACCGGGCTGCTCGCGGCTTTGGTGCCGATCGAGTCGCTGGCGAAGCTGGTCTCGGTGGGAACGCTGCTGGCGTTCGCGATCGTGTGCGGCGGGGTGCTGGTGCTGCGGCGGCGCGAGCCAGATCGCGAACGGCCGTTTCGGGTGCCGGGAGCGCCGGTGGTACCGTTGCTGGGGATTGCTAGTTGTCTGCTGCTGATGGTGTCGCTGCCGTGGCAGACCTGGATGCGGTTGGCGGCTTGGTTCGCGTTGGGGCTGATGGTGTACTTTGGCTATAGCCAGCGGCGGTCGGCGGCGGTTCGAGCCGGTTGAGTGCGGGTGGCTGGCCCCCTCCACCATGCTTCGCACGGTCCCCCTCCCCCGCTGCGCGAGGGAGGATGAGATAGGTTAAGACGTTGGCTGCAGGCTGGCGATGAAGGCGGGCACGCGGCGCAAGGCATCGTCTCGCGCGGCCGGATTGGTTCCACTATGCGCCCGACCACCGACCGGTGTCGCCAAGCCCGCGCGGGTGCTGACCTTCGTGTCCGGGGCGTCGAAATCGTGATACGCACCGGGGTAGGTCACCAGCGTCATCTTGCCCGCCAAGCGATCCGCGAGCGCTTGGCACGGAGCGGCGGGGGTCCAGTCGTCGGCCTCGCCCATCAGGATCAGCAGGGGCGCGGCCGGCTCCCACGCCTTGGTCTCCGACGCGCCCCGGCAGCCTGGATAGAACGCGAGCAATCCGCGGATCAGCCCAGGCGGCAAGTCCGGCGCGGCCCGCCCGGTGGTGAGCACCGTGGTGCCGCCATCGGACCAACCCATCAGCACGATCCCACCCGGCGGCGTGCCGGGCCGCTGCTGCAGCCAGCGCAGCGCCGCCAGCGCATCCTGCCGCCGCACGCCGGCGGCCGTCACGGCGCGGTTGCGTGCGCTGCATTGCGATCCGAGCCCGCGGGAGCCAAAACTATCGGGCATCAGGACGGTGTGGCCGAGGGCCGAGAGACGGCGGCCCCAATCGCCGTCGCGGGAGGGGAACGGCCCGCTGCAGCCGTGCAGCGCCACGATCGCCGAGCCGCGCACCTTGCCTTGCGCCGGATACAACTCGGCGTTCAGCACGATCCCGTCCGGACCGGGCACTCGAACGGCCTCGGCATGGGCACGTGCGGGGGCGTAACCGGCGGCTAGCAGCATGAGCAACACCAATAACCGCATGACCCTGCCGGACGATCTGAGAACGCCCGCTCTACCCGTTCGCGCCGGGCCGGTCTATGGGTGGCCCTTATGAGCATTGGCAGCTATCCCACCACCCGCCTTCGCCGCAACCGCCGCGATGGCTGGACCCGTCGTCTGGTCGCCGAGAACCGCCTGTCGGTCGACGACCTGATCTGGCCGATCTTCCTCCTGCCCGGACAGGGCCGGGTGGAGACGGTGGAGTCGATGCCCGGCGTGCAGCGGGTCAGCCTCGACCGGCTCGCGGCGCACGTGGCCCCGGCGGCGGACCTGGGCATCCCCCTGGTCGCGCTGTTCCCCGCAACGCCCCCCGAACTGAAGGACGCGGACGGGACCGAGGCCAGCAACCCGGAGAACCTGATCTGCCAGGCCGCCCGGCTGCTGAAGCGCGAGTATCCGGATGTGGGCCTGATGGGCGACGTGGCGCTCGACCTGTATACCACCCACGGCCACGACGGCGTGTTGCGGGACGGCTACGTGCACAACGACGACAGCATCGCCGTGCTTGTCCGTCAGGCGCTGGTGCAGGCGCACGCGGGGATCGACGTGCTCGGCCCGTCGGACATGATGGACGGCCGCATCGCCGCGATCCGCGGGGCGTTGGACGGGGCGGGCCTGATCGATACGCGGATCATGAGCTACGCCGCCAAGTTCGCCAGCGCGTTCTATGCCCCGTACCGCGATGCGGTGCAGTCGGCGCGGTTGAACGGCGACAAGAAGACCTACCAGATGGACGCGGCCAACAGCGACGAGGCCTTGCGCGAGGTCGAGCAGGACTTGGCCGAGGGCGCCGACATGGTGATGGTCAAACCCGGCATGCCGTATCTGGACATCGTGCGCCGGGTGCACGACCGGTTCGGCGTGCCGACTTTCGCCTACCAGGTGTCCGGCGAGTACGCGATGATCGCGGGTGCGGCCGAGCGCGGCTGGATCGACGGCGAGCGAGCCATGATGGAGAGCCTGATGGCGTTCAAGCGCGCCGGAGCGGCCGGAGTGCTGACGTATTTCGCGCTGCAGGCGGCGCGGCTGCTCAGGGACTGACGCTGGAGCCGAGCTTTCCACGCAGCACGTCGACGTCGCCAGACAATAGGTCGTCCAGCGTTATGGGGCACGTGTCGGCAAGGGGGTGTGCTGGTCCCGCGTCATCGTGCTTCCGCCGGGCGCGCCGCAACGCCTCAGTGTAGATCTCGGCAACGTCCAGCCTCTGCCGCATCGAGGGCGTGAACGCACGCCGTGCATCGTTGAGGAACGTGTCGGCTTCATCGTCCCAATGGTCTGCGGACCGGCTGCCCGGCCAAGCAAGTAGTTTCAGGACGTGAAGCAGCCCTTGTAGGAGCAAGCTCTCGCACGCTCTCAGCTGCGATACTCCCACGTCCTGCACCTCTTCGATGACATTGGGCCAATCGATCGACGCATTCACCCGCTCGCCCGCGGCCAGCCGGCGCAGCAGATCGGCCTGGGTCTCGGCCCACACCAGAGCGTCGCGTTCGTACAGGCCGTCCGGCATTACGCCCCCTTGTCGTCCGAGTTGACCCCCAGCTGCTTCAGCTTGCGATGCAGCGCGCTCCGCTCCATGCCGACGAACCCGG
>CAXTCJ010000141.1:0-13461 GCA_964242215.1 uncultured Acetobacteraceae bacterium
AGGCTGTTGGAGCCTTCGCCGACCTGCTCACGCCCGACGGAGACGCAGCCGTCCCAGTCGCCCTTCTCCTGCAGCTCGCGCCACTTCTTGGAGCCGTTGGCGTTGCAGCGCTCGCCGATGGAGAAGTAGCTGTTCTCCTGCCGCAGCGGCGTCTGGCCATACAGGCTGGCGACCGAAGGCACCCAGTGATGAGTGCGCGCCACCGGCGCCGGACGATGCTGCGTCCCCTTTGCGCCGAGCTTGCGCAACATCGCATCCAGCCCCTCGATGTGCGGCAGCGACGTGCCGCAGCAGCCGCCGACCAGGTTCAGCCCGTCCTCGAGCACGAAGCGCTCGACCCAGCTCGCCATCTCGGCGGCACCGAGCGGATAGTGCGTGGCGCCGTTCACCAACTCTGGAAGCCCGGCGTTAGGCTGTACCGAAATCAGGCCGGGCCAATTGGCGGCGAGCCAACGCACGTGCTCGCTCATCTCCTGCGGGCCGGTGGCGCAGTTCAAGCCCATCAGCGGCACGTCCAGCGCGTGCACGACGGTGGCCGCCGCGGCAATGTCCGGACCGACGAGCAGCGTGCCAGTGGTCTCCACCGTCACCTGCACGAAGATAGGCGTATCCTTGCCGGCGGCGGCGCGGGCGATCTTGGCGCCGTTCACCGCGGCCTTGATCTGCAGCGTGTCCTGGCAGGTTTCGATCAGGATCGCGTCCACCCCGCCATCGATCAGCCCGGCGGATTGCTCGGCCAGCGCCTGCTCCAGCGGGTCGTAGGCGATGTTGCCCAAAGACGGTAGCTTGGTGCCCGGCCCGATCGAGCCCACCACCCAACGATGCCGGCCGTCACCGAAGCTTTCGGCTGCTTCCCGCGCCAGCTCGGCGGCGACCTTGTTGATCTCGTGCGTGCGGTCCTGCAGGTCGAACTCGGCCAGCGTGATGGGGCTGCCACCGAAGCTGTTGGTCTCCACCATGTCGGCGCCGGCGGCGAAGTAGCCGCGATGGATCTCCCGCACCATCTCGGGCCGCGAGAGATTGAGCACCTCGGTGCAGTTCTCGCGGTTCCAATAGTCCTTCTCGACGTCGAGCGTCAGCGCCTGCACCCGGCTGCCCATGCCGCCGTCGCACAGCAACACGCGGTCACGCAGGGCGTCCAGCAAATGCGGTCGGGTCATGCAAGTTCCTTCAGGGCGGGCGCGGCAACGAGAGCGGGCTGGGTTGCGGGCCAGAGGCGGACGGGGAGGGGGCCAGGCACGGTGACGGGCTCGCCCGGTTGCAGCCCGGCATCCTCCATCAGCGCGCGGATCGTGCCGTCGTGAAAGCCGGGCCAACGATGGGCGAGCCGGTCGAGCAGGTCGGTGCGGACATGGTGCAACAGGTCCACAACCAGCAACCCGCCTCCCGGGCGCAAGACGCGGGCGGCCTCAATCACGGCCGCGGCCGGGTCCTCGGCATAGTGGAGAACCATCTGCAGCACGACGGTATCGAACGCGCCATCCGGCAGCGGCAGGCGATACATGTCGGCCTGGCGGACGGCGCAATGGGCCAGTTCAGGCCGCGAGAGGCGGGAGCGCGCCAGGGCCAGCATGGCACGGCTGGCATCGACGCCCAGCCCACGCTCCAAGCGCGGCGCCAGCAATGCCAGCAACTGGCCGGTGCCGGTGCCGATGTCCAGCAGCCGGCCCGGTGCATCGCCCACCGCCGCCAGCACCGCCTGTTCGACCGCATCCACCGGCAAGGCCAGGGCGTGCGCCTCGTCCCATTCGGCGCCTTGCTTGCGAAAGCTGTCCGACGCGATGCGGGCGCGCTCGGCCAACACACGGGCGGCTTGGCGGCGGTCGCTTTCCAACACCGGGTCGTTGGCCGGTAGCCTCGCAATCAGGTCCTGCACCAAGCCAGCATCAGGCGGCAGGGTGAACCAAACGTTAGCGCCTTCGCGCACCCGTTCCATCACGCCGGCCTCGACCAGCAGGCGTAGGTGGCGGGAGAGGCGGGGCTGCGATTGCGCCAGAATTTCGGTAAACTCCATGACGCAGAAGGCTCCCCGGCTAGCCAGGGCCAGCAAGCGTAGCCGGGTCGGCTCAGCGCAGGCACGCAGGGCGGTCAGAAGCGGGTCCATGGCCGTTGATATGACATAAAGATATCCTTATGTCTAGCGGATGGCCCTATTCGTCGATGCGCGCATCCCTATCGTGTTTGGTGCAGAAGCCGGGGAGGGTGACGCGTCTTTTGCGCCGTCGGCTCAGCCGGCCCATCCTGTCGGCTGCACCTGTTGCGCGGCCCGCTCCGAGGACGCGCTGGCGCTGGATCGCCTGTTCCTGGCCCGGGTCCGGGGCGAGGTGCCCTGGTTCCGGCGGGTGGTGGTTCGCGCGGACGACGCTGCGTTGCGCGACGCCCTCACCGCCGATCCGGTGCTGTCCGCCCGGTTTCGCGTGGAGAGCTGACTGCTCAGCCCGCCTCGTCGCCCTTGCGGTACGGGGAATACTCCGCCTCGAGTTCCGCCATGCCCTCCAGCACCGCCGGACGTTCGCGACGCAGGAAGTCGTCGACGGCGCCGCGGAGCCCCGAATGGCTGAGCCAGTGGGCGGAGTAGGTCGGCTTGGGCAGGTAGCCGCGCTGGATCTTGTGCTGGCCTTGAGCGCCGGCCTCGACGCGGGACAGGCCTTGCTCGATCGCGAAGTCGATGGCGCGGTAGTAGCACAGCTCGAAATGCAGGAACGGAAACTCGCCGCGGCAGCCCCAATTGCGGCCGTAGAGCGCCTCCCGACCCATCAGGTTCAGCGCCCCGGCGACCGGCTCACCTTTGCTCTCCGCGAGCATCAGCACGACGCGATCGCCTAGCCGCTCGCCCAGCATGGGGAAGAACTTCTTGGTCAGATAGGCGCTGCCCCATTTACGATCCACGGTTGACTGGTAGAAGCGATAGAACGCGTCCCACTCGCGCCGACCGATCTCCGACCCGCGCAACGTGCGGAACACTAGGCCGCAATCGTTGGCGTCGCGCCGCTCGCGCCGCAGAACTTTGCGTTTGCGCGAGGACAGCGCACCCAGGAAGTCGTCAAACGTCGCGTAGCCGGCGTTCTCCCAGTGGTACTGTTGACCGAGCCGCTGCAACCACCCGGCCTCGCCCAGAGCTTCCCACTCGTCCGCCTCGCAGAATGTGGCGTGCACGCCGGACAGCTTTAGCTCGGTGCAGGCCTGCACCAGGGCTTGGGCCAGGGCGCCGGGGGGCACGCCGCCGTCGGGTCGGCACAGCAGGCGTGGGCCGGGCACGGGGGAGAACGGGACCGCCACTTGCAGCTTGGGGTAGTAGTCGCCACCGGCCTGCTCGAACGCGTTGGCCCAGCCGTGGTCGAACACGTATTCGCCGTAGCTGTTGGACTTGGCATACATCGGCGCCGCTGCCAGGAGCCGCCCGCCGCCGTCCCGCAACGCTGCGTGCTGCGGCAGCCAGCCGGTGCGGGGGCCGGCCGACCCGCTATCCTCGACGGCGGACAGGAAAGCATGGCTGACGAAGGGATTGGCGTCCCCGGCGCAGGCATCCCAGTCGGCGGCGTCGATCAGATTGATCGAAGGGTGCAGGGTCAGCGTAAAGCTGGGCGAGCCGTCGGGCATACTGCAGGATATGGCAGTGCAGCATGATCGTGCCAGGGGTTTTGACGATCGGCCTCAGCTGACCCGGTCCGTTCAGGATTTCTTAATCTTGCGAGCCCACGATGGGGCATCCCGCCTCAGGAGGCCGCGCTGCAAGCCCAGACCAGTGCTCGGAGCAAGGGCGCGTCCTTTGCCGGTTCTCGGCTCGGCCGCCTGAAAGCGTTGTATGGCGAGGGCTGTGCCCTGCTGCTCGCCAGCCAGCACGAGGCTGCGGCGGTCTGCTTTGCCGCGGCGCTGAAGCAAGCGCCGGATTTCGCGGATGCGGCGCAGAACCTGGGGTGTTGCCAGGCCGCGCTGGGCCAGTTGGACCAGGCAGCCGGCAATTACCGTAAAGTCGTGCGGCTGCGGCGGGGGGATGCCGGGTCGCACTTCAATCTCGGTTGCGTGCTGCTCTCGGCCGGCGCGTATGCCGAAGCGTTGGCGCCGCTGCAGGAGGCGGCCAGGTTGGCTCCCGGTTTGGCCAAGCACCATCAGTTCCTGGGTCTTGCGTTCATCGCCGCCGGCCGCAAGCCGGAGGCTGTCCCGGCGATGCTCGAGGCGGTTCGCCTGGACGAGACCAATGCGGTGCTGGTGGCGAACGTGGCCGGGCTGCTGGTCGATGTTGGCGAGCCGAGCGCCGCCGTGGAAGCCGGGCTCGTAGCGGTGCAGTTGGCGCCGGAGAACCCGTTCGCCCAAGCCAATTTGGCGCGCGCTCTGCACAGCGCGGGCCGAAGCGAGCAGGCGTTTGCCCCCGCGCTTGCCGCAGTCCACCTCGCCCCGGATGACGGCGGCGCGGTGGCGACGCTGGGGGCTGTGCAGTACATGCTCGGCGACTATGCTGGCGCGGCGGCGAACTCCCACCGGGCGGCTCTGCTGGCACCGGAGTTGTATCAGGCCAAGGCGAACGAGTCTGTCGCGCTGGAGGCGCTTGGCCGACTGGCCGAAGCCGAGGGCGCCGGGCGGGAGGCGATCACCCTGGCGCCGCCTGGCCTCGCGGACGTGCGCCACAACTTGGCCTGCATGCTGCTTCGGTCCGGCCGGATGACGGGCGAGAGCTGGGCGTGGTACGAATTCCGCCTCCAGTTGAACCCGGCGGAACGGCATCTGGCGAGCATTCCCCGTTGGGCCGGAGAGGATATTGCCGGCAAGACCATCCTGCTGCACGCGGAACAGGGCTTTGGCGACACCATCCAGTTCGCCCGCTATGCCCCCCTAGTGAAGGCGCTGGGCGCCCGGGTGATCCTTGCCGTGCAACCCGCTTTGTGCCGGCTGCTGGCGGATGCACCGGGGACGGATGCGGTGGTCTCGACCGGGGCAGCGATCCCGCCGCACGATGTGTTTTGCCCGCTGCTCAGCCTACCCGGCGTGTTCGGCACGACGCTCGAGACGATCCCGCCGCTCGTCCCGTTGTTGGCCAACACCGAAGCCGTGTCGCCGCGGCCGGACCAGGGCTTGCACGTGGGGTTGGTCTGGGCGGGTAGCCCGGGCTTCGTGCATGACCGCGCCCGGTCGGTCGGGCTGGACGCCATGGGCCGGCTGGTGGACGTGCCCGGCGTCGTTCTGCACAGCTTGCAACTGCCGGCTGGAACCATGGGCGATCGGCCGATCATCGACCGCATGGCTGATGTGGCGGATTTCGCGGACACGGCGTCCCGCATCGCCGGGTTGAACCTGGTGATCGCGGTCGACTCCGCCGTGGCCCATCTTGCAGCCACCATGGGCAAGGAAGTGTGGCTGCTGTCGCGTTTTCTCGGCTGCTGGCGTTGGCTGCAGGACCGGGACGATAGCCCGTGGTATCCGAGCATGCGCATCTACCGGCAACAAAGCGCCGGTGATTGGTCCAGCGTGATCGAGCGCGTGTCCGGTGATCTGGCCCAGCGTGCGAGGCCCTATGCTTTCCCCTCTTCCATCTTTCCTGGGTGAGGGTTGCTTGAGGCGCGCGCGGAATCTGCGGCTACCCCTCACCCCGGCCCTCTCCCGCAAGGGGAGAGGGAGAAGAAGCTGCGGCGCTACTACGACGACGGATTGTCACACCCGGCTTGACGTCCCTGCTGCCGTCGGCGATGGCGGTGGAACGCCTAGTAAGGCCGGGGGATGTTCGGGTGAGCGTACGGGTTGGCATCGACATCGGCGGGACGTTCACCGACCTCCAGGTCCTCGACGAGCGCACCGGCGCGGGCGGCAGCGTCAAGACTCCCACCACGCCGGCGGATCCGTCGCTGGGGTTGCTCAACGGGCTGACCCAAGCCGCCGAGCGCTACGGTTTCGCCCTCGCCGATGTCGGCCTGCTGCTGCACGGCACCACCATCGCGACCAACGCCGTGTTGGAGCGCAAGCTGGCGCGCGGCGTGCTGATCACCACCGCCGGATTCCGCGACGTGCTGGAAATCGGTCGGCATGCACGCACCGACGTCTACGGCCTGCGTCCGCACAAGGAGCCGCCGCTGATCCCGCGCGAGCGACGGCTGGGCGTTGCCGAACGGGTGCGCGCCGATGGCACCGTGGAAGTCGCTTTGACCGAGGCCGCGATGCACGATGCGGCCGAGGCCGTGCGGGCCCATGGGGCGGAGACCGTCGCCATCACGCTGCTGAACGCAAACGCCAACCCGGCGCACGAGCAGCAGATGCGCGACCACCTCGCCATCGCGTGTCCCGGACTGCCGGTGTCGATCTCGTCGGAGGTCAGTCCGGAAATCCGCGAGTACGAGCGCACCTCCACCACGGTGCTGAACGCGCTGCTGGTGCCGATCGTGCGCTCCTACATCGACCGTCTGCGTGCGCGGTTGGGCGAGCACGGCATCACCGCCCGCCTGCTGCTGGTGCAGTCCAATGGCGGGGTGTGCAGCCCACAGACCGCCTCGGAACAGCCGGTCCGCCTGCTGCTGTCCGGCCCGAGCGGTGGCGCGTTGGCGGCACAGCGCCTGGCCGGGCGGCTCGGCATGCCGGACCTGGTCGGCGTGGACATGGGGGGCACCAGCTTCGACGTATGCGTGGTGGCGGACGGCGTGATCACGCAGCGCACCCAGGGCGAGGTGGACGGGCTGCCGGTGCGCCTGCCGATGGTGGAAATCCGCACGATCGGGGCCGGCGGCGGCTCCATCGCCTCGGTGGACGGGGCAGGGCGGTTCACCGTCGGCCCGCGCAGCGCCGGCGCCCGGCCGGGGCCGGCGTGCTATGGCCATGGCGGCACGCTGCCGACCGTCACCGACGCCAATCTGCATCTCGGCCGGCTCGACCCGGCGTTCTTTCTCGGCGGCGCGATGCGGCTGGACGCACCGGCCGCGGCCGCCGCGCTTGCCGGGCTGGGCACCACGCTGCGTCTGCCGGAGGATCGGGCGGCGGCAGGCGTTTTGGCGCTGACCAATACCAGCCTGGCCGCCGCGATTCGGCTGAGCCTGTTCGAACGGGGGCTGGACCCACGCCGTTTCGCGCTGATGTCCTTCGGCGGCGCCGGCGGGCTGCACGCTATCGAGGTGGCGGAGGAACTCGGCATGAACCGCGTGGTGTTCCCCGCCGGTGCCAGCACGTTCTCGGCTGGTGGCATCTTGGGGTCGGACATCGTGCACGACCTGGCCCGCAGCCGTGTGCTGCCGGCAACAGCGGCGAGCCTGCCCGCCCTACGCGAGATGTGCGCTGCCCTGGCCAAACAGGCAGAGGCTTTGGCGGACGCCGATGGCACCCCGCGGGACCGGCGGCGGCACACCCTCACCGCGGACATGCGCTACCACGGCCAGGCGTTCGAGCTGCTGGTGCCATGGACCGATCCGGACGGGGATCTGGCACCGCTGCTCGAGGCATTCCACGCGCTGCATGCCCAGCGGTTCTCGTATTCGAACCCGTCCGATACGGTGGAGATCGTGACCGTCCGCCTCACTGCGTCCGGCCTGCTGCCCACGCTGTCCGCTGCGTCTGCCGCCGCAGACGGGGTAGGGCGCCCCCGCCACCTTCGCCCAGTGTTCACGGCCGGAGCGTGGTCCGATGTGCCCGTGGTGCACCGATCGAGCCTGACCGACGCGACGCCGGGCCCGCTGGTTGTGGAGGAGGATTACACGACCGTGCTGGTGCCACCGGGTTGGTCCTGCGGCCCCGGGGCGGACGACACGCTGGTCGCGGTAAAGGTATCTCCCTCTGCCCTTGAGGGAGAGGGCCGGGGTGAGGGGTCTCACGCCCTAAACCTTGTGGGTGCGCCACCCTTCCCCCAACCCCCTCCCTCATCGGGAGGGGGCTTTGTGATCGATGCGGTGGAACTGGAGATACTCCGCAGCGCGCTAACTGCCGCCGCGGCCGAGATGGACGTGACCATCTGGCGCACCAGCCGCTCGACCGTGGTGCGCGAACTGCTGGACTACTCCACCGCCGTGTTCGACCCGGCGGGCCATAACGTCGCGCAATCCGCCCGCATTCCGCAGCACCTCAACTCCATGGGGGCGGGGCTGCTGACGGTGCTGCGCGACTTCATCCCGGCGGATGAGTGGCATGAGGGCGATGTCGTCATCACCAACGACCCGTATTGCGGCGGCCAGCACATTCCCGACATCCTGGCCTTTCGGGCGGTATTCGTGGACGGTCAGCGGATCGCGATCGTGGGGACGCTGTGCCACCACCTCGACATGGGCGGCATTTCGGCCGGCAGCTATGGCGCGACGGCGACCGAGGTGTTCCAGGAGGGCCTGCGTATCCCGCCGATGAAGCTGATCCGCCGCGGGGTGATGAATGCCGAGGTGCTGGCCATGATGCGCCAGAACGTCCGCCGGCCGGACATGCTGTGGGGCGACCTGCAGGCCCAACTCGCCTCGCTTGCGGTCGGGGAGGCAAACCTGCAGCGCCTGGCGGCCCGCGTCAGTGTACCGACCCTGCTCGACGCCTGCGCCCAACTGCTGGACGGGTCGGAGCGGGCGATGCGCGCGATGATCGGGCGCATCCCGGACGGCCAATACAGCTTCGAGGACTGGGTGGACGACGACGGCATCGCGGAAGGCGCCATCCGCATCCATGCCAACGTGAGCGTCGATGGCGACGCGATGGTGGTGGACCTGTCGGGCTGCGGCCCCCAGGCGCTCGGCCCGGTGAACGCCACGCTCGCCTCGTCGCTATCGGCCGTGTTCTACGCGGTGATGGCCTGCGCAGACGAGCCGATCCCGGCCAATGCCGGCTGCTACCGCCCGGTGACGGTGATTGCCCCCGAGGGCACCATCGTGAACGCCCGCCATCCGGCCCCCGTGGCCAACCGGGTCACCACGACCCACCGGCTGGCCACCACTATCCTGGGCGCGCTCGCCCAGGCGGTGCCCGAACGCATTCCCGCAGCCTATTACGGCGCAAGCTATGTGTGCAGCTTCCAGACCATCGCCGAAGACGGAGCCCGCGCCGTGCTGGTGGAGATCGAGGTGGGCGGCGGCGGCGGCCATCCCCGGGGCGACGGCCTACACGCGCACAGCCACGGCATGCACAACAACGCCAACATCCCCGTGGAGATGGTCGAGAGCGAGCTGCCGCTGACCATCACTCAATATGGCTTGCTGCCGAACACGGGGGGCGCCGGGAAATACCGTGGCGGGCTGGGCCTGGTTCGGGAGTGGCGTATCGACTGCGCGGCAGCCGTATTCACCGCCAATCTGGAGCGGTTCAAGTTCCAGCCTTATGGGCTGAGCGGCGGCGGCCCAGGGGCGGCGGGCCGGCTACTGCATGTGCGCGATGGGGTGGAACACGCCTTGCCGTCGAAGATCGGCAACTTGCGGCTAAAGCGGGGCGACCGCATCCGCCTGGAGACGTCCGGCGGCGGTGGTTTCGGGTTGGCGGAGGCCCGTGATGCGGAGGCGGCGGCCGCGGATGTGGCGCGGGGCTACGTGACTGGCTAGGACGGGGGGCGTAGAGCCGGCCCGGCCTGCTATATTAGCGTCGCGGCCGCCCGGCTGCGGCCACAGGCAAGCTCACCGGCACTAGACCGCGCAGCATGTCCGCGACCTGGTCGGCCATCTGCCCGAGTGCCGTGCTCATTGCCGCGACCAACTGGGGGGTGCCAGTGCCCGTCGGCGTTACCGTTTCACGCAGTGAGCGCGTCGCGGCGGCATCGTGGTTGCGGGACTGCTCCACGGCCACCTGAACGAGCAGCACCACGACCCCGCTGGTGTCCAGGTCGAAGCGCTGAACGTCCAACTCCACCGTGGCCGCCGCATCGACCGAGATCGTGCCCGCCTCGGTGAACACGCTGCTGCCTGGCAGCCGTTGGGCCAAGTCGAGCGCCAGCACGCGACCGATCATGTCGCCGACGGGCTCGCCCCACCGTTCGCCGCTGTTCAGCTGCAGTCGGCTGGCGGAACTGTCGCGCACGATCTCCGGCCGGTCGAGGTAGCCGGCCAGCCCTGGGCGCGCCAGCTTGACAGTCGCCGGGCCACCCCCGCTCGGCTGACCCGGCACCGCACGCAGCGTGTAGATCGCCGGGTCGGCCGAGGCGCAGCCCCACAACGCCAACAGGGCGGGTGCGGCCACGAAATCCCGGCGCCTCATCGTTCGGCCCCCTGGTTGGTGCGGCCCCGGATCAGCGCCTCCGGGTGGGCGTCGAGGAAGTTGGCCAGCAGGCGGATGGACCGGGCGGCGTCATTGAATTGCGACATCAGCCGTTCCAAGTCGCGCGAGAACTGCGAGTTGCTGCCGTAGCCATTATCCACCGACCCAACCAGTGAACTGGCACGTGATAGCGTCTGATCGAGGTTGTTGCTGATCTCCGGCAGCCGCTTCAGCAGCGGCGTCAGCCCGGCGTCGGTCCGCTTGACCAGTCCCTGCACGTCCACCAACGCCCCCGTCGCCGCATTCAGCGCCTGTTTCACCTCGGGGCCGCCGATCGTGGCGCTGAGCGTGCTCAGCAAGGCGTTGGCATTGTTGCCGATCTGGGTGAACGGGATGGCGTCCACCTTCTGCAGGATCTCCGAGGCCGAGGTAATCAGGCCGCTGAGCCCGCCGCCCAGGGTCGGCAGCACGATGGCGTCGCCCTCCATGGACATCGCCGCCGGTGTAGGATTGGGGGGAAACTCCAACGAGACCGCGAGTGCACCCGTGACGTAGCTCGTCGTCACCAGCTCGGCGCGCATCCCGTGGTCCACCAAGCGGCGCGCCACGTCCGCGGGTTGCTCCACCGTCTTGGTGCCGACCGCGACCAGACGCTCGGGCTGGATCTCGGCGGTCACCCGGACGCGGGCCGTGGCGTTGACCGGATCCAGCTCCAGCTTTACGTCGCTGATGGTTCCGACCTGCTGGCCGTAGATCAGCACCGGCGAGCCATTGGCCAGGCCGGCGGTCGAGGTCTGGAAATACATCACCGTGTTGATGCGCTGCTTGTAACCAGCGGCATTAGCATCGTTTTCGCTCGGGAACAGGTCGAACGACGTGTCCTGTTTGGCGCTGGGAGTCTCGCGCCCCTCCTCTGGCGTGTTGAATGCGACGCCGCCGGACAGCACGGCCTGGATCGACTCCAACTCGACGTGTAACCCACTGCCGCCGAATGCGATGTTAACTCCCGACGCGTTCCAGAACCTGGTCGCGGTGCGAACCCATTTGTCATACGGAGCGCGGACGAACACGTTCACCGTGATCGGTCCATTGCCCTCCGGCAGGTGATATCCGAGCACTTCGCCCACTGTGATATCGCGGTAGAACACCGGTGAGCCGCTGCCGAGCGAGCCGATCCGCGATGTCCGCAACACGAATGTCGTGCCGGGCTCGTCGGACCGGACGCCTGGCGGATCCTCCAGCCCGGTGAACTCGGACTGCTTCTTGCCGCCTTTCTCGCCTGGGTCCATCTCGATGTAACCGCCGGAGATCAATGTCTCCAGCCCCGAGATGTTGCTGGCCGACAGCCGGGGGCGAACGACCCAGAACCGGGCGTGGTCGGTCAGGTAGCCGTCTGCCTCGCTGTTCATCCGCACGCGGACGATCACGTGGCTCATGTCCTGGGCCAACCGGATGCTCGTGACGGTGCCGAGATCGACTGCTTTGTGCCGGACCTTGGTCTGCCCGGCGGTCAGCCCATCCGCACCCTTGAAGGTGATGACGATCTCCGGCCCGCGCTGACTGAGCGTGGTGAAGGCCAGGTAGGCACCGATGATGGCGGCCACGATCGGCAAGATCCAGACGAACGAAAATGCCGAACGACGCCGCACGTGGGCGAGGGGGATGGCGGCTTGATCGGCTTCGGTTCGGTTGGCGTCGGTCGGCTTGTTGTCGCTCATGCGGTTCCCGTTGTTACCCTCACGCGGTCACCGCGTTCTCGTAGCCCACGCGGTCACCGCGTTCTCGTAGCCCACGCGGTCACCGCGTTCTTACCGCTCACGCCGTCCCCGTCACGACCGGCAAGCCGGCGGGGCGATCGGTTTTAGTGGCTGCTTCGTGTGGAAACAGGTGATCGAGCGCCCCGGCGCCGGCTGCATCCCACATCAGGCGTGGGTCGAAGCACGCCGCGGCAAGCATCGTCAAGACCACGACGCTGCCGAAGCAGATTGCACCCGTGCCGGGTTCGATGCTGGCGATCACCCCGGCCTGCACCAGACCCACCAGAGTTGATAGCATGAACACGTCGATCATGGACCACCGGCCGATGAAATCCACTAGCCGGAATAGACGCGTCCGGTCATGCAGGCGCCAGGCGGATCGGCGATGGGTCGTGACCAGCATGAACGTCAGGCTGAGTAGCTTGAGCATCGGCACCATGATGCTGGCCACGAACACCAGCAGAGCTAGCGGCCACATTCCGGCGTCCAGCAGCTCCTCCGCGCCGCCGAGGATGGTGGAGGGCGTCGAGCGCCCCAGCCGGATCGTCGTAAGGACAGGAAATACGTTGGCGGGGATGTAGAGCGCTGCCGAGGCGATCAGTAGTGCCCAAGTGTTGGTGATGCTGTTGGGCAACCGCAGATGCAGCACGGTTTGGCAGCGGGTGCACCGGCCGCCGTCTTGCGCGTAATTGACCCGGTCGCACACGTGGCAGCTGAGCGGCGTGCCGTGCCCCGGTTTGTTCGCCGGGACCAGGCCGCGTGCCTCCATCTCCTCCCAGACGCCTTGGCCATCGAGCAGATAGTCGGCCGTCACCATCGAGATCATCAGCGCCCCGACCGCATACAGTGCGACGCCGGTCTGCACCGTTGCGATGGCACCGAGACGGGTGAATGCCACGAACACCCCGAGCAGGAAGACCTCCACCATCGCCCACGGCCCGATGCGGTGGTACCATTTGAACACGAGTGGCAGGCTTTTCGGAGGCTTGGCGGTGCGCAGCCCCAGCAGGACAAAAAGCATGACCAGGATCTTCGCCAGAGGGGCGACGATGGCGGTTGCGGTGACGATGATCGCCAGCTCCCACGCGCCATGGCTGGTGAATGTCGCGGGCAGAGAGATCATCGTGGTTTGCCGCTGCATCCCCACGATGTCGACGGAAAGGAAGGGCGCCAGGACGGCGATAAGATAGAGGATGAGCGAGGTCAGGGTCAGGGTGAGTGCTCGTGTCGCCCACTGCGTACGGGTCCGCCGCAGGGTTGCGTCACAGCGCAAGCAGTTCGCCTCGGCATTGGCCGGCAACGGCGGCAAGACTTGCAGCAGGCCGCAATCGCGGCATTCCCGTTGTATTTCCAATGCCTTGTTGGTGGAAGTTTCGCCGCTCATGGCGCGCAATCTGCCGGAGCCCGTGCGTTCACGCCAGTCTATGCGGAAGCACGTGGCCGAGAGGCCTCGTTCACGGACCGTTGCGCGCGGCGCGCGGTGGCGATATATCCGCGTCGCTGCCGGCGTAGCTCAGGGGTAGAGCAACTGATTCGTAATCAGTAGGTCCGCGGTTCAATTCCGCGCGCCGGCACCATG
>CAXTCJ010000142.1:0-13430 GCA_964242215.1 uncultured Acetobacteraceae bacterium
CGTGAAGAACGGGGGAGGATGTCGCAAATGCGATCGCCCTGCCTTGAGGGAGGGGTGGTGCTTGCGCGGACAATGCCCGTGCGACCCTTCCCCCCGAGGAGCGCAGTTTCTCACAGCCGCTTCACAAGCCCGGCGATCACGTCCCGCAACTCCACACCCTCGGCTCGGGCGGCGAAGTTCAGCGCCATGCGGTGGCGCAGCACCGGGTGTGCCAACGCCGCCACGTCTTCCACCGACGGGGACAAGCGCCCGTCCAGCAGCGCCCGCGCCCGGGTTGCCAACATCAGCGCCTGCGCCGCGCGCGGACCCGGGCCCCAGGCCACATGATGGCGCACGGTGTCGTCGGCCGCCGATTCCGGGCGGGCGCCCCGCACCAAGGTCAGGATGGCCTCCACCACACTCTCGCCGACGGGCACGCGGCGGATGAGCCCCTGGGCAGCCAGCAATTCCTCGCCCGTGAGCACCGGACGAGCCTTTGCCATCTGCGCCCCGGTGGTCGCCAGCAGCATCGTCCGCTCGTTTGCGAGATCCGGATAGGACACATCCACTTGAAGCAAGAACCGATCCAACTGCGCTTCGGGCAGCGGATAGGTGCCCTCCTGCTCGATCGGGTTCTGCGTCGCCAGCACGTGGAACGGGCGGGGCAGGGGGTGGTCGTGGCCGGCGACCGCCACCTTGCCCTCCGCCATCGCCTGTAGCAGCGCCGATTGCGTGCGCGGGCTCGCGCGGTTGATCTCGTCGGCCATCAGCAACTGGCAGAACACCGGCCCCGGCACGAACCGGAAGGACCGGCGGCCGGCGGTGTCCTCGTCCAGCACCTCGGAGCCGGTGATGTCGGCCGGCATCAGGTCGGGCGTGAACTGAACCCGCTTCGGCTGCAGCCCGAGCACGGTGCCCAGCGTCTCAACCAGCAGGGTCTTGCCCAAGCCCGGCACACCCACCAGCAGGACGTGGCCGCCCGACAGCAGGCAGATCAGCACCTGGTCGACCACCTCCTCCTGGCCGAAGATGATGCGCCCCACCTCGGCCTTCGCCGCCGTCGCGCGGGCGCCCAGCGCCTCCACATCCGCGACCAGTCCACCGCCCAGCGTTACCGACATTGCGAGCTATGCCCCCTCGTAGACCGCACTGATATGGCGAGCAGGTCTTTCATCGTCAGGGGGATGCTACCTATATCCGCTGTTAACGGAAGCTGAAGCGGAGGGCGGGGAGCGCGTTGTGAACGATGCCATGCCTGATTGGACTCGCGCGCCGGATAGCGGCGAGGGTTCTTTCCCACACAAATTCCTGGCCCAACCGGTGCAGGACAAGCCCCGCAGGCCCAGAACCGAGTGCGGCGACCTGCCATTCCTCATCAAACGCGACGGCTCGTGGATGTATCGGGGCACCCCGATCAACCGCAAAGAGTTGGTTTGCCTGTTCGCCAGCGTCCTAAAACGGGAGGCAGATGGGTCGTTTTGGCTCGAAACCCCCGCGGAGCGCGGCCGAATCGAGGTCGAGGATACACCGTTCGTGGCCGTCGAATTGTGTTGGACGGGGGACGGGCCGGACCAGACGCTCAGCTTCCGGCTGAACACCGATCAGATGGTCACCGCCGGGCCGGACCACGCCATTCGGGTCGCGCATGATTTACTGACCTGCGAGCCGACACCCTACCTCCACGTGCGCGCCGGGGTGGGCACGCCGGCGATCGAGGCGCGGATCGGCCGGGCGGTCTACTACGAATTGGTGGCACTGGCGGTGCCGGGCATGATCGGCTGCCGGCCGGTGCTCGGCGTTTGGAGTTGCCGCAAGTTCTTCTCCCTCGGCGACCTGCCCCGCGGCGAGGACTAACCTTTGGAGCTGTCGGAACTGCGGGCCCGGTTGCGGGAGTGGGACGGGACTGTGCCCACCCTGCCGGGCGATGCCGTCGCCGGCCCTGCCACAAGCGATGACATGGCGGACCTTTCCGTCGCCCCGTCCAAGCCGGCCGCGGTCCTGGTGCCCATTATCCACGGCAGCGAACCCGGTATTCTGCTGACCAAGCGGACCAACACCCTCTCCTCCCACGCCGGCCAGGTGGCGTTCCCAGGCGGACGCATCGAGCCCGGCGAGGACGCGGTGACGGCAGCGTTGCGGGAGGCGCACGAGGAGGTCGGCTTGCCGGCGGACCTGATCGAGGTGACCGGCCGGCTGCCCGACTACATGACCGGGACGGGGTTCCGCATAACGCCGATCGTCGGCCTGCTGGCGCCCGGGTTCGTGCCCACGCCCTCGGCCGCGGAGGTAGAGGAGGTGTTCGAACTCCCCCTCTCTGTGCTGCTGGATCCGTCGGCACCCGAAAAACGCCGAGCCAGTTGGAAGGGGCGGGAACGCGAGTTCTGGGTTTGGCCCCACACGCGTCACTATATATGGGGCGCGACGGCGGCGATTCTGGTTCATCTCGCGCATCGCCTGCGCGCGGCCGGGGGCTGATGTTCCGCTTCGGCGAAGCGTTCCTGGCCATCGCCCCGCTACTCGCTGCTGCCTTGCTGTATGGCGTCTGGTTTCGCCGCCTACCCAGCCGCGGGGCTGTTCTGGGATTGTGCCTGGCCGAGTTGGTGTTTGCCGGCGCGCTGCTCTGGCAGGGCACCGAAGGCTTGCGGCCGCACCAGCCCTACGTGCCGGCCCAACTGCAACACGGCGACCTGGTCGAGGGTCATGGCGGCTAGCCCAGCCACTTTGCTTCTCCCCTTGAGGGAGAGGGGCGGGGTGAGGGGTTGCCGGTCCTTCGGTATGTGGTCCAAGCAATCCTCTCCCATAGCAGGACGAGAGCAGCCCTGGGTGTGCACCGACTGTGGGCACGCCCCCTCCACCATGCTGCGCATGGTTCCCCTCCCCCGCTGCGCTGGGGAGGATTGAAGTGGGGCCGCTGGCTGACCCGGCGGTTCAGCGCCTGTTCACGATCCTACCCGATGCCCGCCTGGTCGGCGGTTGCGTGCGCGACACCCTCGCCGGTCAGCCCAGCGCCGATGTCGACCTGGCGACGCCCGAATTGCCGGAAAGCGTGGCGGCCGCCCTGACTGCGGCCAAGATCCGCGCCATTCCGACCGGGATCGCCCATGGCACCGTGACCGCCCTGATCGATGGCCGCCCGTTCGAGATCACCACCCTGCGCCGCGACGTCCTGACCGATGGCCGCCACGCCGAGGTCGCCTGGACCGACGACTGGCAGGAGGACGCAGCACGGCGGGATTTCACCATCAACGCCATGTCGCTCTCGCCCGACGGCACCTTGCACGATTACTTCGGCGGGGCGGCGGATCTGCGGGCCGGCCGGGTCCGCTTCGTGGGGAATGCCGCGACGCGCGTGGCGGAGGACTACCTCCGCATCCTGCGTTTCTTCCGCTTCCAGGCCCGCTACGGCACGGGGCAGCCCGACCCGGACGCCCTGGCCGCCATCCGGGCCGGGGTGGGCGGCATCGCGCGCCTCTCCGCCGAGCGGGTCTGGAGCGAGTTGAAGCGTATCCTGCAGGCGCCCGACCCCACGGCCGCCGTGCAGTTGATGGAGCGGACAGGGGTGCTCGCCGCGACTGTGCCCGAGGTTGCGGCGGCGATCGGCCTCGGCCATTTGCCCCCCGATCCGCTGCTGCGGATGGCTGCGATCCTGACCGGCGACCGTGTCGCCTTCGCCGCCCGGCTCAAACTCTCGCTCGCCGAGGCCGCCCGGTTGGTCGCGCTGCAGGGTCCACCGCCTTGCGGAAACGATGCCGATCTGCGCCGCCAACTTGCTGACACCGAGGCAGAGACACTGATCGGCCGCTCGTTCCTCGCGCGGCAGGACGAGAGTGTGCGGGACCGTATCCGCGCCATTCCACGCCCGGTTTTCCCCCTGGAGGGGCGCGACGCGCTGGCCATCGGCATCCCGCCCGGGCCGGCGGTCGGCGCCTTGTTGCGGCAGGTTCGGGCATGGTGGCTGGCCGGCGGCTGTGTCGCAGATGCCACGGTGTGCCGGGCGGAACTGGCGAGGCTGGCCCGCGCCTGATAAGGGGCAGGGTCATGGACGCGACCACGCCCCGGCAACTGCTCAGCACCAGCGGCAAGGAGTCGCTGCTGCGACGGTTGTGGCGGGAACATCTGCATCGTCATCGTGGCCGGCTGATCGTCGTGCTGGTGCTGACGGCGATCATGGCCGGGCTGACCGGACTGTATCCGGTGGTGATCGACCGCGCCTTCTCCATGTTCGCCGCGCGCGATCGCCGCATCCTGTATCAGGTGCCGGCGCTGGTCGTGCTCATCACCGCCGCCAAGGCCGCCGCGACCTACGGTCAGACCGTGCTCACCCAATCGCTGGTGCTGCGGACCATCCGCGAGCTGCAGGTCCGCATGTTCGCCCACCTGACCGAGGCGGACCTGGCGCGGGTGGAGCGCGAATCGCCCGCCCAGCTCGCCGCCCGCTTCACCACCGACGCCGCGATCATCCGCGAGGCGCTGACCCGCGCGATCGGCGGGGTGGCGAACGGGATCACCGTGCTCGGCCTGATTGCCTCGATGCTGTGGCTGGACTGGGTGCTGAGCCTGATCGCCGCCTGCCTGTATCCGCTCGCCGCGCTGCCGATCCAGCGCATCGGCAAGCGCATCCGCCGCGCCTCGGGCGGCATGCAGGAGCGCATGGGCGAGGCGGCGAGCATGCTGACCGAGAGCTTCACCCAGGCGCGCACCGTGCGCGCCTACCGGCTGGAGGCGGTGGAGACGGCGCGTGCCACCCACGTCTTCGGCCAGCTGAACCGGGCCCTGATGCGCATGACCCGCACGCGCTCGGGCGTGGACCCGATGCTCGAGGTGCTGGGCGGCGCCGCCGTGGCCGCCGTGATGGGGTTCGCCGGATGGCGGGCTGCGACCGGCAACAGCACGGTTGGCAACTTCACCGGGTTCGTGGCCGCCCTGCTGATCGCGTCGCAGCCGCTGCGCGCGCTCGGCTCGCTGAACGCGGCGGTGCAGGAGGGGCTGGCGGGGCTGTCCCGGGTGTTCTCCGTGATCGACGAGCCGCGCGGCATAACCCAGCGGCCCGGCGCGGTCGTGCTGCCGCCGGGTCACGGCCGGGTGGTGTTCGAGGGCGTGGGTTTCAACTATCCGGACGGCCGGGCGGGGCTGCGCGGGCTGTCGTTCGTGGCCGAACCGGGCACGACCGTGGCCCTGGTGGGCGCGTCCGGCGCGGGCAAGTCGACGGCGCTGGCGCTGATCCCGCGGCTGCACGACGCGGTCACCGGCAGCATCACCGTGGACGGCGCGGACGTGCGCGACGTCAGCCTGGACAGCCTGCGGGACGCCATCGCCTATGTGGGTCAGGACACCTTCCTGTTCGACACGTCGGTCGGCGCCAATATCGCGCTCGGCCGCCCGGGTGCCACGCGGGAGCAGATTGCCGCCGCTGCCGAGGCCGCGGCGGCCGGGTTCATCGCCGACCTTCCGGAGCAGTTCGAGATGCCGGTCGGCTCGGGCGGTGGCCGGCTGTCGGGCGGGCAGCGGCAGCGGATCGCCCTGGCCCGTGCGCTGCTGCGCGACCCCCGCATCCTGCTGCTGGACGAGGCGACATCCGCGCTCGATGCCGAGAGCGAGGCGGCCGTGCAGGAGGCGCTGGGTCGGCTGCGGCACGGCCGAACCACGATCGTCGTGGCGCACCGGCTGTCGACCGTACGGGATGCCGACCTGGTGGTCGCGATGGCCGACGGCGTCGCCATGGAGCAGGGGACGCACGCGGAACTGATGGCCAAGGATGGCCTGTATGCCCGATTGGTGCGCACACAGGCCTTTGCGGCCTAGCCCGTAATATGCGATGACCGATCGGTCAGTCGCCTGTCACTGCGGGAGTTGCAACCTTGAGCTTGGATGAGAAGGACGCGAGCGGTCACGACGAGCCGCGCGCTGACGAGCAATCTCCGGATCGCACCCGGCCTGCCAAGACGGATGACGACAAGAACAAGTCCGAGGCTCAGACCAAAGATAAGCCGGACGACGAAAAGAAGCAGGAAAAAGAGCAGGAAAAGGTTGCCAAGAAATCTTCGCCCTGGGTGAAGATCATTGGCGGCATTGCACTCGTGCTGGCGATCGCTGGCGGCGTTTACTATTATCTGTCGACCAAGGACCAGGAATCGACAGACGACGCCTATATCGACGGCCGCGCGCTGACGATCGCACCGAAGGTCAGCGGCTACGTCGTGGAACTGCTGGTTGACGACAACCAGCGGGTGAAGGCGGGCGACGTGCTCGCCCGGATCGACCAGCGGGACTACATCGTGGCCCGTGATCAGGCCCGCGCCAGTCTGCTCAATGCGCAGGCACAGCAGAAAGCCGCGCAGTTGAACGTGGAGATCGCGCAGAAGAACTTCCCGGCCCGCTTGCTCCAGGCGCAGGGCCAGTTGCAGCAGGCGCAGGGCCAGCTATTCCAGGCGCAAACCGACTATAAACGCCAGCACAGCGTGTCCCGCGAGGCGACGACGCAGCAGAACGTGGACCAGTCCACGGCGCAGTTGCAGTTGGCCCAGGGCCAGGTGACGGCGGCGCAGGCGGCGGTGCAGCAGGCCGAGCCGGTGCAGCAGAACATCGGTAACGCCGACCAGCAGGTCAACCAGATCGACGCCCAGCTCAAGACGGCGCAGGCCCAGCTGGACCAGGCCGAGCTGAACCTGAGCTACACCACCATCACCGCGCCGCAGGACGGCTGGATCACCAAGCGCAACATCGAGGTAGGCAACTACCTGCAGGTGGGCTCGACGATCTTCTCCATCGTGACGCCGCAGTTCTGGGTGACGGCGAACTTCAAGGAGACGCAGCTCAACCGCATGCGTCCCGGGCAGAAGGTGCTGATCAGCGTCGACGCGTATCCCGGCCTGAAGCTGGAGGGGCATGTGGATAGCGTGCAGCTCGGCTCCGGGTCCAAGTTCACCGCCTTCCCGCCGGAGAACGCGACGGGCAACTTCGTGAAGATCGTGCAGCGCGTGCCGGTGAAGCTGCTGATCGATCGCGGCATGGACCCGCAGAACCCGCTGCCGCTGGGGATCTCGGTCGAGCCGACCGTGATGCTGAAGTGAGGTCGAGTGAAGTCCGTCCCCCTCCCCTTGAGGGAAGGGTTAGGGGAGGGGTGAGCCACGGGCTTCGGTTCGTGATCGTGGCTTACCCCTCCCCCAGGCTCCCTCCGTCAAGGGGAGAGGGAGAAGCTAAGTGAGTGGATCCGCTCCCGCTTCGGACGCGGACTGGAAGCCGCGGGCGAACCCGTGGCTGATCGCGGTGGTGGTGACCACGGCGGCGTTCATGGAGATCCTGGACACCACCATCGTCAACGTCAGCCTGCCGCACATCGCCGGGTCGGTATCGGCGTCGTACGACGATGCCACCTGGGCGCTGACGTCCTACCTGGTGGCGAACGGCATCGTGTTGCCGATCTCGGGATTCATCGGGCGCCTGATCGGGCGTAAGCGCTACTTTCTGATCTGCATCGCCATGTTCACCGTCTCGTCGTTCCTGTGCGGCACCAGCACCAGCCTGGGCGAGCTGATCTGCTTCCGACTGATGCAAGGCTTCTTCGGCGGTGGGCTGCAGCCGAACCAGCAATCCATCATCCTGGACGTCTTCCCCCCGGCCATGCGCGGCAAGGCGTTCGGCGTGGTGGCGATCGCGGTGATCTTCGCGCCCATCATCGGGCCGACGCTCGGGGGCTGGATTACCGACAACTACTCGTGGCGCTGGATCTTCTTCATCAACGTCCCCGTCGGCATCTTCGCCTTCTTCGCCGTCACCGCCCTGGTGGAGGACCCGCCCTGGGTGCTGCGGGCGCGCGCGAAGTTCGTGGATTTCGACTATATTGGGCTTGGCCTTATCGCGCTTGGCCTCGGCGCACTGCAGATCATGCTCGACCGCGGCGAGGACGACGACTGGTTCGGCTCCCCGCTAATCGTGGTGGCCGCGATCTTTGCCGTGCTGGGCATCGCGGGCGCGATCGGCTGGCTGCTGACCGCGAAGAAGCCGATCGTCAACCTGAGGGTCTTTGCCAACCGCAATTTCGCGGTAGGCTCCGTCATGATCTTCGCCCTGGGTGCGATCCTATACTCGGGCTCCGTGCTGATCCCGCAGCTGGCGCAGCAGCGGCTTGGCTACAATGCGACACTGGCCGGGCTGGTGCTGTCCCCGGGCGGCGCCGTGATCCTGATCCTGATCCCGTTCATCGGCCGCCTGCTGCCCTACATCCAGACGCGATACCTGATCGGCTTCGGCTTTCTCATCCTCGGCTTCGCCTACAGCTACGCCCATGGGGTCACGCCGGACGCGACGTTCGGCACCTTGGCGCTGATGCGGGCGACGCAGACGCTGGGGTTGGCCTTCCTGTTCGTCCCCACCAGCACGATCAGCTACTCGACCATGCCGCGGACGCTGAATGCCGACGCCAGTTCGTTGTACGTGATGTTGCGCAACGTGGCCGGGTCGATCGGCATCTCGCTGGCGACCGCGGGCATCACCGAGCGCACCCAGGTCCGCCAATCCTACCTCGCCGGCCACCTCAACACCTTCAACCCGGCGTTCAACGACTACCTCGCGCAGACCGCCGCCACCCTGCGCGGGATGGGTCGTGCCGCCGGCGACGCCACCAGCCAGGCCATGGGCATGGCGCTGCAGACGCTGAACCTGCAGGCGGCCGTGCTCGCCTACCGCGACGTGTTCGGCTACTGCGCTATCGCCGCGTTCTGCATCGTTCCGATCACCCTGTTGTTCGAAGCCCGCACCTCTGCGGGCCCTGGCGGTGGGGGCCACTGAGGAATGAGCGGCAGCCAGGACTGGAAGCCGCGCGGCAATCCCTGGCTGATCGCCCTGGTCGTGACCATGGCCGCGTTCATGGAGATCCTGGACACCACCATCGTCAACGTGGCGCTGCCGCACATCGCCGGCGCGCTGTCCTCCTCCAACGACGAGGCGACGTGGACGCTGACGTCCTATCTGGTGGCGAACGGCATCGTGCTGCCGATCTCGGGCTTCTTCGGCAACCGGCTGGGGCGTAAGCGCTACTTCCTGATCTGCATCGGCGCGTTCGGCTTGTGCTCGTTCCTGTGCGGCATTGCCACCAGCCTGCCCCAGCTCATCATCTTCCGGCTGGCGCAGGGGTTCTTCGGCGGCGGGCTGCAGCCGAATCAGCAGGCGATCATCCTGGACACCTTCCCGCCCGAGAAGCGGGGCATGGCGTTCTCCATCACCGCGGTCGCGACCATCGTGGCCCCTGTGCTGGGACCGACGCTCGGCGGCTGGATCACCGACAACTACACGTGGCGGTGGATTTTCTTCATCAACATTCCCGTCGCGATCCTCACCTTCTTCTCGGTCAGCGCGCTGGTGGAGGACCCGCCCTGGGTCGCCAACCAGCCCAAGCGCAGCATCGACGGCATCGGCCTCGGGCTGATCGCGATCGGGCTCGGCTGCCTACAAGTCGTGATGGACCGGGGCGAGGACGACGACTGGTTCGGCTCCAACTTCATCATCGGCATGTCGGTCGCCTCGGTGGTGGGGATCCTCGGGGCGATCGGGTGGCTGCTGACCGTAAAGAAGCCGATCGTCAGCCTGCGGGTGATGCAGGACCGGAACTTCGCGCTCGGCTGCTTCTGCACCTTCGTGATGTTCGCCATCCTGTATGCGTCCGCGGTGCTGATCCCGCAGCTGGCGCAGGAGGTGTTGAACTACAACTCGACCAATGCCGGCCTGGTACTGTCGCCGGGTGCGGCATTGGTGTGCATCACCATCCCGATCGTGCAGCGGGTGATGACGGTGGTGCCGACCAAATACATCATCGCCTTCGGGTTCCTGGTGATGGGGGCGGGGCTGGTGTATTCGATGAACCTGGTGCCGACGATCGATTACGACACGCTGGCGAAGATGCGGGCGGCGCAGTCCTTCGGCATCGCGCTGCTGTTCGTGCCGATCAGTACGCTGTCCTACGCGACTTTGCCCAAAGAGCTGAACAGCGACGCCGCGGCGCTGTACACCATGTTCCGCAACGTGTCGGGGGCGATCGGCATCAGCCTGTCCACCGCGATGGTGACGGAGCGGTCACAGGTGCGAACGGCGCATCTCGTAACCCATCTGGACACGTTTAATCCGGCCTACAACGCCATGATCCAGCGCTACCAGCAGACGCTCATGTCGACCGGCCATGCGGCGGCGACCACGATGAGCACGGCCACCGGCCAGGTGTATCAGATGCTCCGTACCCAGGCGCAGGTGCTGGCCTATTCCGACGTGTTCATGTTCTGCGCCGTCGCGGCCTTCATCGTCGTGCCGTTCGCCTTCCTGTTCTCCGGCGTGACAGCAAAAGGCGGCGGAGGCGGCCACTAAATCCGTCATGCCAGGGCTTGACCCTGGTATCCGCGGCGGTCCGCAGACACTAGCCGTGTCCGTGTTGCACTCTGCGATGCCAAGCACTCGTCCGACGTCATGAGCCCAACCCCGTGGATACCAGGGTCAAGCCCTGGCATGACGGTATTTGCCATTCAAGCCGGCTTGCCGATGCTCCAGTTGGCTGCCACCGGGCAGTTGGTGCGCACCGTCCGGAGGATGATTATCCTCTGGTTGGGTTTGGGGTGGCGTCGGCAGTGAGGTTGCGCAGCATATAACGCACCACTTTGCCTGCGGAGAGCGTGGCTCGCCCGATTTCCTTGAACCCGAGTGCCGCATGGAAGCTGTCGGACCCGGGATTGGGCGGCTGGATGTTCACCTCGCAGCCGACCTGATCATGGCCGTGCTCCGACGCGCGTCCGAACAGGCCCTGATACAGTGCTCGCCCATGCCCTTGGCCGCGTGCCGCCACTGCGGTGACGATGCGGTCGACGTAGGTGAACCGCCGGTAGCGAGCCTGGAACCAGACGAAGTTCGGACTGCGGTAGTCGGCCGCCTGGTCGAAGGCGAGCAGAAAGGCGGTCCGGCCCTCGTCGACCAGCCCGACGTGAAATGCCGCCGAGATCATCGCGTCCAACTGCTCTGCGTTCAGCAGCGAAGTATGTACGGCGTCGGCGTTGTTCAGGGCCAGGATGGCTGCGCGATCCAAGCCCTCACGACCCGGCGGTGATCAGCCCCTTGAGCCCGGCAAACACGCCCCCGGTCAGCGCGCCCTTGGTGACCAGATCCTGCGGCGTGGCATACGGGCGCTTGTCGACGATCTGCTGCGCGCGCACCGGCCCCACATTCGGCAGGATCTTCGCCATGAAGGCTGCCGTCGCGGTGTTCACGTTCACCAGCGCGATCTTGTCGTCGATCTGCCCCAGCACGTTGGCCGGAATGGCCTTCTTGGTCACCAGATCCTGCTTCTCGGCATAGGGCCGGTTCGCCACAATCGCCTTGGCGCGCACCGGGCCGATGCCGGGCAGGGCGTCCAGCGTCTTCTCGTCGGCGGAGTTCACGTCGACCAGCGCCGGGCCGGCGGGCGCCGGGGCCGCGTGCCCGGCGGTGATCGGCGCGGATTGCCGCGTGGGTGGATGCGCGGCGGGCGTTTGAGCCATCGCCAGCCCTGGCAGCGCCAGGATCCAGGCGAGCAGGGCAAGAAGTCGAAGCGTCACCGGCAGCCTCCGTCGTTCCGTCCGCGAACGAGACACGAAAACCGCGGCTAAGGCCAGCGCACTTCGGGCGGCATGCTCATCAGGATGGCGTCCACGTTGCCGCCGGTCTTGAGCCCGAAAAGGGTTCCGCGATCGTACAGCAGGTTGAACTCGACGTAGCGGCCGCGGCGGACCAGTTGGTGCTCGCGCTCCTCCGCCGTCCAGGGCTGTGCCATGCGGAGGCGGACGATGGCGGGATACGACTCGAGGAAGGCGAGGCCGACATCGCGGGTGAAGGCGAAATCGTCGGCGACGCCGCGGCGGACGAGGTGGTCGTAGAAAATACCGCCCAGCCCGCGCGGCTCGTTGCGGTGGGGCAGGAAGAAGTAGCGATCGCACCACGCCTTGAACTCGGGGTAGTACGCCGGGTCGTGGCGGTCGCAGGCGCGCTGGAAGGCGGCGTGGAAGCTGGCCGCATCCTCCAACGCCTCCGCCGAGTCGGGCCGCATCGGGGTGATGTCGCCGCCGCCGCCGAACCAGCCGGCGGTGGTGACGATCAGGCGGGTGTTCATGTGCGCTGCGGGCACCAGTGGGCTCTGCGGGTGGGCCACGACGCTAATGCCGGCCGCCCAGAACCGTGGATCCCTGTCGGCCCCGGGCATGGTGGCGCGCATCTCGGGGCTGAACTCGCCGGACACCACCGACACGTTCACGCCCACCTTCTCGAACACCCGGCCATGCATGACCCCCATCGTGCCGCCGCCCTCCAATTCGGGGCGGTTCCAGGATGTACGGACGAACCGGCCGGCCGGGCGATCGGTCAGCAGGGTCGCCTCATCCTCGATGGCCTCAAAGGCGGCGCACAGGCGATCGCGCAAGCTGCCGAACCACGTCGCGGCCTCGTCGCGTACGGATGCATGGTCAGGATATTGCAACATTCGAGATGGCTCCAACGTGTCGTCACTAACAGGGTATGTTGCAGGGGGGATTTCCGTCCCCTAGAACATGCGCCGTCGCGCTTGAGAAGGGATGCCGTTCCATGTCCACCACCCACCCAGACGGGATGTCCACGGCATTGGGCCACTCCGGCGCCCCCCAGGCGACGAAACGGGACTTCCTGAAGCTGGTTGCCGGCGCGGGCGCCGCGATCGGCGTCGGCGCCATCGCCTGGCCGCTGATCGACAGCATGAACCCGGCGAGCGACGTCCTGGCGCTGTCCTCGGTTGAGATCGACCTCACCCCGATCACCGTGGGCATGGGCATCACCGCAGTTTGGCGCGGCAAGCCGATCTTCGTCCGCCACCGCACCGCGGACGAGATCAAGACGGTCGAGGCCGTGCCGCTGAACCAGCTGATCGAGCCGCAGAGCGATCAGGACCGCATCAAGGCCGGCCATGCGGAGTGGATCATCCTGATCGGCATCTGCACCCACCTCGGCTGCATCCCGCTCGGCAACAAGCCGACCGACCCGCGCGGCGAGTGGGGCGGCTGGTTCTGCCCCTGCCACGGCAGCCAATACGACGTGTCCGGCCGGGTCCGGCATGGCCCGGCGCCGCTGAACCTGTATCTGCCGCCGTATGCGTTCGAGACCGATACCAAGATCAAAGTCGGCTAAGGGAGAAACAGAATGGCCGGTTTATTCAAAAGCGACCTCAAGAACCCAGTCCTGAACTGGTTCGACTCCCGTATGCCCGTTCTGACGATGATGCAGAAGGAATACGGCACGTTCCCGACGCCGAAGAACTTCAACTACTTCTGGAACTTCGGCGCGCTGGCCATGATCAACCTGGTGATCATGATCGCGACCGGCGTGTTCCTGGCGATGAACTACACGCCGAACACCTCGCTCGCCTTTGACAGCGTCGAGCGCATCATGCGCGACGTGAACTACGGCTGGCTGCT
>CAXTCJ010000143.1:0-13420 GCA_964242215.1 uncultured Acetobacteraceae bacterium
TAGCTCGCCTCCTGGGACGCCAGGAACACGTAGATCGGTGCGATTTCCACGGGCTGGCCGGGGCGTCCCAGCGGCACCGAGCTGCCGAACTTCTCGATCGAATCCTGCGGCTGGCCGCCCGAAGGCTGCAACGCCGTCCAGAACGGCCCCGGTGCCACGGCGTTCACCCGGATTCCCTTCTCGATCAGTTGCTTGGCTAGAACCTTGGTAAAGGCGATGATTCCCGCTTTCGTCGTCGAATAGTCCAGCAGGATCTCCGGCGCCTTGTAGGCAACGACGGAGGCGGTGTTGATGATTGCCGCACCTGGCGGCAGATGCGGCACCGCCGCCTTGGTGATCCAGAACAAAGCATACAGGTTAGTCTTCAGCGTGACGTCGAACTGCTCCGCGGTGATATCCGCGATGCTCTCCTGGTTGGTCTGCTTGCCAGCGTTGTTCACCAGGATGTCGAGCCCACCCAGGCCTTTCACCGCCTGCGCGACCAGTGTTTCGCAAAACGCCGGGTCGGTGATGTCGCCCGGCAGCAGCAGCGCCTTGCGGCCAGCCTGCTCGATCAGCCCGGCGATGATCCGCGCGTCCGCGGCCTCCTCAGGCAGGAAGCTCATGGCCACGTCGGCGCCCTCCCGCGCGAAGGCCAAAGCCGCGGCGGCCCCCAACCCGGAATCCGCGCCCGTCACCAATGCCTTGCGGCCCGCGAGCCGACCGTGACCCACGTAGCTGGTCTCGCCATGGTCGGGCTTCGGGTCCATCTCGGACGCCAACCCCGGCGCGCTCTGTGGCTGGCGTGGGAATGGCGGCTTGGGATACTGGTTACGCGGATCCTGCATGCGCAGCCGCTCGTCCTTGGAATCGCTCATGTCGGTGTCCTCGGTTGACGGGGGCGAAGCGCTTGCGTCGCGTAAAGGTTGCCCGGCGACCGGATCCGTGAGCTTTACCCGACCTACCGACGCACGCGGAGGACTTCATGGCTCGTCTCTCGATCGGTGACCGTGTGTCGGATCTAGCCGGCACGCACGGGGGCACGCTTGTCGATATCGACGGCAAAACTGGCTATGTGATGCAAACCAACGGCGTCGAGATCGAATTCGCGCTCGATCGGCTGAAACCGTATCAGGAACCGGAGGCGGAAATCTCCCGAACGCTGTCGGGCCCGCTTCGCGACCGGACGCTCAGCCCGGCGCATCGGGCGCTGCTCGAGTCGGTGCCGGCGCAAATCCGCGATGCGGTGGCGCAGAGTTACGATACGGGGGCAGACCCCGGCGCGCGCCCGGCGTTCGCGGAGCTACCGGACGACAAGAAGCTCGAGACGATCCGGATCTATCTGCCGTCGCTGCCCCAACGCCTGCTGACGCCGCACGTGAAGCTGATGGTGGCTTTCCGCGATCTTGCGAAGAAGAATCGGTAGCTCCGAACGGGGGTACTTCGGAAACGGTGGGGGCGCACTTGGGCGCAGACGGTGCCCAGCGGCCCCTCCGTCGGCTTCGCCGCCACCTCCCCCTTGTAGGAAGGGGGAGGATTACGACGCGGTCGGTTAGGCTAGGTCGAACCGGTCTAGGTTCATCACTTTGGTCCACACCGCGACGAAGTCGGTCACGAATGCTTCCTGCGAGTCGCTGCAGCCGAACACTTCCGAGACGGCACGGAGCAGCGAATTCGACCCGAAGATCAGGTCGACGCGGCTGCCGGTCCACTTCAACTCACCGGTCCGGCGGTCGCGTCCCTCGAACCGGTCGTCGGTCTCGGACACGGCCTTCCACGTCGTCCCCATGTCGAGCAGGTTGACGAAGAAGTCGTTGGTCAGCGTCCCCGGCCGCTTGGTGAACACGCCGACATCGCTGCCACCGAAGTTGGCACCCAAGACCCGCATGCCGCCGACCAGCACCGTCATCTCGGGCCCGGTCAGCGTCAGCAGATGCGCCCGGTCCACCAGGTGGACCTCCTCCTGCTTGCCACGCCCGTCGCCGAGATAGTTGCGGAAGCCGTCAACCTTCGGCTCCAGCACGGCGAACGAGTGCACGTCGGTCTGCTCCTGCGACGCGTCGGTGCGACCCGGCGTGAACGGCACCTCCACGGCGTGCCCGCCATCCTTGGCCGCCTTTTCGACGGCCGCACAGCCGCCGAGCACGATCAAGTCGGCCATCGAGACCTTCTTGCCGCCAGCGTTGAACTCGGCCTGGATGCCCTCCAGCGTCGACAGCACCTTTGCCAGCTCGGCCGGCTCGTTCGCCGCCCAGTCCTTCTGCGGCGCCAGGCGAATGCGCGCGCCATTGGCACCGCCCCGCTTGTCGGTGCCGCGGAACGACGACGCCGACTTCCAGGCGGTCGACACCAGCTGCGAGACGGTCAGCCCCGACGCCAGGACCTTGGCCTTGAGCGCCGCGATGTCCTGCTCGCCGATCAGCGGGTGGTCCACCGCGGGCACCGGGTCCTGCCACAGCAGCTCCTCGGTGGGCACCTCTGGGCCGAGATAGCGCGCCACCGGCCCCATGTCGCGGTGGGTCAGCTTGAACCAGGCCCGCGCGAAGGCGTCCGCGAACACGTTCAGGTCGGCGTGGAAACGCTTGGAGACCTCGAGGTAGGCCGGGTCCATGATCATCGCCATGTCCGACGTGAACATCATCGGCGGGTGGCGCTTGGTTGCGTCATGCGCGTCGGGTGTCTGGTCCGCCGCCGCATTGTTCTTCGGCTTCCACTGGAAGGCGCCGCCGGGGCCCTTCTCCAGCTCCCACTCGAAGTTGAACAGGTTGTCGAAATACCCGTTGTCCCACTTGGTCGGTTCGGGGGTCCAGGCACCCTCGAGCCCGCTCGAGATCGTGTCCGCCCCCTTGCCGGTGCCGAAGCTGTTCTTCCAGCCCAGGCCCATCTGCTCGATGCCAGCGGCCTCGGGCTCCGGACCGACGTAGTCACCGGCGCTGGCCGCACCATGCGCCTTGCCGAACGTGTGGCCGCCGGCGATCAGGGCGACCGTTTCCTCGTCGTTCATGGCCATGCGCGCGAACGTCTCGCGGATATCGCGGGCGGAGGCGAGCGGGTCGGGCTTGCCGTCCGGGCCTTCCGGATTGACGTAGATCAGCCCCATCTGCACCGCGCCGAGGTGGTCGGCGAGCTCACGGTCGCCGCTGTAGCGCTTGTCGCCACCGAGCCAGGTGTCCTCGGGACCCCAGTTGATATCCTCCTCGGGCTCCCAAACGTCGGCACGACCGCCGCCGAACCCGAACGTCTTGAGCCCCATCGACTCCAGCGCGCAGTTGCCGGTGAGCACCATCAGGTCGGCCCAGGACAGCTTGCGGCCGTACTTCTGCTTGATCGGCCACAGCAGCAGCCGCGCCTTGTCCAGGTTCGCGTTGTCCGGCCACGAGTTCAGCGGCGCGAAACGCTGCGTGCCCGAGCCTGCGCCGCCGCGGCCATCGCCAATGCGGTAGGTGCCCGCGCTGTGCCACGCCATCCGGATGAACAGCGGCCCGTAATGCCCGAAATCGGCCGGCCACCACTCCTGCGACGTCGTCATCAGGGCGAAAATGTCCTGCTTCACCGCCGCCAGATCGAGCGTCTTGAACTCCTCGGCGTAGTTGAACGTCACCTTCAACGGGTTGGCGTCGACCGAGTGCTGGTGCAGGAGCTTGAGGTTCAGCTGGTTCGGCCACCAATCCTGGTTAGACCGCGGCCAAGCCGTTGAATTACTAGGAGCCACGCCCTTCATGGGGCATTGGCCGACGTTATCACCGTCCATTTGTCTCTCCGCTGTTAGCGCGCCGATCGACGCGGTCCGCGCCCCGGTCACCCGGGTGGCACGGCATAGATGTAGCGGATTTGTGCCAAGAAAAGGAAGCCGAGTGCGGCAATGCGCTCCCTGTTGCCCTCGCCGCTAGGCCGGACGGACGTTCCAGGGATACGGCGCCACGCCCTGCAGCACGCCGGTGATGCTGCTGCGATACGCCGTCTTGCTGAAGTTGATGCCCAGCGGAACCGTCGCGACCTCGCTCATGGCCAAACGGGAGATTTCCGACGCGATGCGCTTCTGCGACGCCACGTCGGGCGCGGCGAGCCAGTCCTGCGTCAACGCCTCGGCCTTGTCGCTGGACCACCAGCCGAACCACCCGGCGCGACCCTGCCCGCGCACCAGCACCGAGGTGGCCGGCGAGGCATAGCCGCCCGACGAGCCGTAGGTGTGGAACGCGCTCCAGCCGCCCTTCTCCACCGGCTCCATGCTGGCCCGGCGTTGCACCACCGTGCCCCAATCCATCGATTGCAGGTCCACGTTGAAGCCGATCTTCTTCAACAGGTCGGCCGTCACCAGGCAGAGCGGCATGATCGCCGGGAAGTCACTCGGGCTCAGCACCACCACGCGTTCCCCGGCATAGGCGGTCGCCTTCAGCGCGGCCTGGGCCGCTTTCAGATCACCCTTCATCAGGGTGCCGTCATCGTCCGTCTCATACGCGGTGCCGCAGGGGAACTCGCTGCGGCAGGTGCGCCACAGCGACTGGTCGTCGCCGAACGTCGCGCGCATGTAATCCTCCTGGTTGACGCCCAGCAGGACGGCACGGCGGATTGCGACGTCGTTGAACGGCGGCTGCAGGCAATTCATCCGCATCAGCGACTCGTTGCCCTGCGGGTTGGCGATCATCAGCCGGATCGCATGGTCGGCCGCCAGCGAGGGCAGCAGGTCGGTCAGCGGCTGCTCCCACCAGTCGATCTCGCCGTTGTGCAGGGCGGCGCCGGCGGTCGCCGGGTCGGGGATGATCTGCCACTCGACGCGGTCGAAATACGCGACCTTCCCGCCCGTCGCCCAATCCGGTGGCTCGCTGCGGGGCACGTAGCCGGCGAACTTGGCATAGGCGACATGGCTGCCGGAGTTGTATTCGTCCGGCAGGAAGCGGTACGGGCCGGAGCCAACCATCTCCGTCACCTGCGTCGTCGCCTCCGTCTTGGCCAGGCGCTCGGGCATGATCACCGCCTGGGACGCATCCGGCTTGCCCAGTCCGGTCGCCAGCAGCGGAAACGGCCGGCTGAGTTTCAACTCGATCGTGCGGTCATCGGGGGTGCCCCAGGTATCCACCACCTTGGCGATGAGCTGGCCGAACGGGTCGCGCTTGCTCCATCGCTGAATGCTGGCCACACAGTCGACAGCGCGCACCGGGGTGTTGTCGTGAAACTTCAGGCCCTCGCGCAGCCGGATGCGCCAGGTGCGACCGTCGGGCGAGATCTCGTGCCCCTCCGCCATCTGAGGGCGCGGTTGCCCGTCCATCGGGCAGGCATACAGCGTGTCGAACACGTAGTTGCCGTGGTTGGCGGTGACGATCGCCGTGGTGAACACCGGGTCCAATGCCGTGAGGTTCGCCTGCGGCACGAACCGCAGCGTGGTCGCCTTCGCCGGTTGCGCGATCGCGGGCGCAGCCAGCAGCGAAGCGGCTGCCGTCTGTAGCAGGGTGCGGCGATGCATGCGTCGTCTCCGGGGCGTTTCGTTGCGCTTATTCAGCCGAAAACGCCACCGCCTGTCCATGCCGCGCCGGCTTAGGCCGCACCTTCTCGGCTTGGCATGGATGCTGCTTATCAGCCATAGCGGATTGAACGGCGGGGGTGACATGGCTTTGCTGCAGATCCGCGACGTCACCCGCCAATTCTACGGGGTGCACGCGCTGAACGGCGTGGATTTGGACGTCGCACCCGGGGTCATCACCGGGCTGATCGGGCCGAATGGCGCCGGCAAGACGACCCTGTTCAATTGCATCTCGGGCGTGGTCCCGCCCAACACCGGCCGCATCGTGTTCGACGGCCAGGATATCGCCGGCTGGCGGGCGGACCGCATCACCCGCGCCGGCCTGGTCCGCACGTTCCAGATCGCCCGCGGCTGCCCGCGGTTGACGGTGCGGGAGAACCTGCTGCTGTACGGTGCCGCCCAACCCGGCGAAGGCGTCTTCACCGCCCTGCTGCGCACGAAATCGATGCTGGCGCGCGAGGCGGTGCTGCAAGACCGGGCGGAGGCGATCGCCAAACGCCTGCGCCTGTTCGCCGTAATCGACAACCCGGCGGCAGCCCTATCCGGTGGACAGAAAAAGCTGCTTGAGATCGGCCGCGCGCTGATGACCCAGCCAAAACTGATCCTGTTGGACGAACCGCTAGCCGGCGTGAATCCCACCCTGTGCCGCGAGATCGGCGAACGCCTGCAGGAGATCGTGGCCGAGGGCATCACCCTGCTGCTGATCGAGCACCAAATGGATATGATCGCCCGGCTCTGCGACCACGTCATCGTCATGGCGGAGGGGCGCCGGCTGACCGAGGGCAGCTTCGCCGAAGTGGCTGCCGATGGCGCTGTGCAGGACGCCTATATGGGGGGCAAGCGTTGGGCCTCCTGACCGTCGCGGGCATCGTCGCCGGCTACACGTCGGCCGACCACATCCTCAAGGGCTTGGATTTCACCGTCGAACCCGGCGAGATCGTCTGCATCATCGGCCCCAACGGCGCCGGAAAATCCACCCTGCTGAAGACGGTGGCCGGGCTGCTGGTGCCGTCCGAGGGCTCGATCACGCTGCAGGGACGCGCGGTGGCCGGCTTACCCCCGCCGGAACTGGCACGGCGCGGCATCGCCTATGTCCCGCAGGAGAACAACGTGTTCCCCACCATGACCGTGCGCGAGAACCTGGAGATGGGCGGCTATGTCGACCCAAAGAACGTGCCGCGCCGGATGGAGGAGGCGATGCAGCGTTTCCCCGTGCTCGGCCGCAAGCGCCGCCAAGCGGCACGCACGCTGTCGGGCGGCGAGCGGCAATTGCTGGCGATGGGCATGGCGCTGATGGTCGCCCCCGTGCTGCTGCTGCTGGACGAGCCCTCCGCCGGGCTGTCGCCGAAAGCCGCGGAGGAACTGTTCGCGCAGATCCGCTCGATCAACCAGGGCGGCCTAGCGGTGGCGCTGGTGGAGCAGAATGCGAACGAGGCGCTGGCGATCGCCGACCGCGCCTACGTCCTGGTGGACGGGCGCAACGGGGCAACCGGCGTCGCGAGCACGCTCGCTGCGGACCCTGACATCCGGCGGATTTTTCTCGGTGGATAGATCGCTCCCATCACCGTCATGCCAGGCCTTGAGCCTGGTATCCACGGGGTCCCGTCCGCACTGGCCGACCCAAGGGGCGACGCGGGTGCCGAAACTACGCCGACGTCATCAGCCCGACCCCGTGGATACCAGGGTCAAGCCCTGGCACGACGAGACACACCTAGGAGGAGCCTATTCATGAACACGATTGGACTGACACGGCGCGGGATCCTGGCCGGCACGGCAATCACCTTAGCCACACCCTACGTCGCACGTGCGCAAAGCGACCCGCTGTTGCTGGGTGTGCTGACGCCGCTGACCGGCGCCGGCGGCTATGACGGCCCGCGCATGCTGAAAGCGATCCAAGCCGTGGGCGAGACGATCAACGGCACCGGCGGATTGCTGGGCCGCAAGGTCACCTTCTCCATCGAGGACACCCAGACCAACCCCGAGGCCGCCGTGCGCGCCGCGCGCAAGCTGATCGACGTAGACAAGGTCCCGGTGATCATGGGCACCTGGGCGTCCGCCGTGACCACGGCGGTGGCGCCGGTGTGCTGGGAGAGCAAGGTGTTCCTGACCACCACGTCGGGTGCGGACAACATCACCAAGCTGCCGCACCAGGGCTACCTGATCCGCACCCAGCCCAACAACTACCTGCAGGGTGAGAAGCACGCCGAGTTCATGGCCGGCACCGGCGCTAAGCGGATCGCGATCATGTCGATCCAGTCCCCGTTCGCGCAGCCGACGCAGGACCGGGTGGCCGACGTCGTGAAGCAGCACGGCAGCGAGTTCGTCGGCGGTTTGGTCTACGAGAAAGACAAGACCAGCTATCGCTCCGAAGTAGACCAGATCCTGCGCGGCAAGCCGGACATGATCTACCTGAACGGTTACACGCCCGACGTCAGCGTGCTGCTGCGCGATTTGTACCGCGCCGGGTATGACGGCGGGCGGTTCACCCAGTCGTATGCGCTAACCGGCAAGGCGGTCGAGTCGCTGCCCAAGGAGGTGACGGAGGGTACCTATACGGTGCAGCCCTCGGCCGATGTGGACTCGCCGGCCTACGCCAACGCGGTCAAGCTGCTGGGCGTGAAAGATCCGGATTCCTACGAGACGCAGGCGGTCGACTGGATGAGCCTCGTCGGGCTGTCGATCGCCAAGGCGAAGGGCACCACGGGGACGGCGATCCGCGATACGGTGCGCAAGGTGAGCCAGGGCGACGGCACCAAGGTGTACACCGCCGTCGACGGTTTGGCGGTGCTGGCGAAGGGCGGCGAGGTGAATTACGAGGGCGCCAGCGGGCCGTGCGACTTTACCGATATCGGCGACATCAAGGACTGCAAGTTCCGCTATCTGCAAGCCAAGAATGGCGCGCTGACCTTCATAAAGGTCGTCTGATTGCTGGACGATGTCGCGCAACTGGTGCTGAACGGGCTCATGGCGGGAACCATTCTCGCGGTGCCTGCCATCGGGCTTACCGCCATCTACGCCGTTCTGCGGTTTCCGAATTTCGCGTTGGCATCGCACCTCACGGTGGGTGCGTTCGCGGGCTGGATCGGCAATGTCGCGCTGGGTTGGTCCATCGTGCCGTCGCTCGGCTTGGCATTCGTGGCGGCGGGGCTGGTCGGGGTGGCAAGCGACGAGTTCGTACTGCGCCCGTTCCGCGCCGCCGGGTTCGTCACGACGGCGATCGGCTCCATCGCGCTGACCATCGCGCTGGAGAACCTGCTGCGGATGATCTTCGGCAACGACCTGCGGGAATACGACCTGCCGATCAGCCGGGACTGGCGATATGGCGGGCTGCATTTCGGCCCGCAGCAACTGAAGAACATGGCCATCGCGGTGGTGGTGATGGCGGTGGTGTTCGCCTTCCTGAGCTTCACCCGCGCCGGCAAGGCGATGCGTGCGGTGGCCGACAATCCGTCGCTCGCGCGCATCAAGGGGGTGGACGCGGTACGGGTGGCGCGCATCGTGTCGTTTGTCGGCATGGGGCTAGCGGGAGTGGGCGGGATGCTGATCGGGCTCGACACCACGATCGACCCGCTGACCGGGTTCCGCGTCATGCTGTCGGTGTTCGCCGCCGCCGTCGTGGGTGGATTGGGCAGCATACCCGGCGCTGTACTGGGCGCGTTGGTGATCGGTGTCGGGGAGGAATTGTGCCTGCTAGTGCTGACGCCGAACTACCGCAGCGTGATCGGCTTTCTTGCGATCCTGGTGGTGCTGATCCTGCGGCCCTCGGGCCTGCTCGGGCAGAGGGCGTATTAGGATGGCCCACTCACCGGCATGCCAGGCCTTGAGCCTGGCATCCAAGGGGTCCCGCACACACCGGCCCGGAGCGTCATCGCACGACACGAGCGACGTCATCAGCCCAACCGCGTGGAGTCCAGGGTCAAGCCCTGGCATGACGGTCTAGTATGGAAAACTACATCGTCGCTCTCGGCGTCACCGCTGGGCTGTACGCGCTGATGGCGGTCGGTCTGAACGTGATCTGGGGCATGGCCGGGTTGGTCAATCTCGGCCTGGTCGGGTTCTTCGCCGTCGGCGCCTACACCTCCGCCCTGCTCACCACCAAATTAGGTATTTCCATCGGCCTGGGCATGGTGGCCGGCACGCTCGCCGGCGGCGTCGCGGGGGCATTGGTGGCGATGATCACGGCGCGGCTGCGGGGTGATTACCTAGCCATCGTGACGCTGGGCTTTGCCGAGGCGTTTCGCATCACCGCCAGTAACGAGACGTGGCTCACCAACGGCACGGACGGCATCTCCGGCATCCCCGGGCCGTGGCGTGGCACGCTGTCGCCGTTCCAGTTCAACTTGATGTATCTGGCGCTGGTTGCCGTCATCGTGCTGGTCGCCTACGTACTGGCGCAGCGGCTCAGCTACTCGCCGTTCGGCCGCGTGTTGCGCGCCATCCGCGATGACGAGCAAGTGGCCGCCGTCGCGGGCAAACCGGTGCTGGCCTTCAAGGTGCTCGCCTTCTCCATCGGTTGCGCGGTGCTCGGCCTCGCCGGGGCGCTGTATGCGCACTACACCTCGTACATCGTTCCCGACATCTTCGTGCCGCTGCTGACGCTGTACATCAAGATGGCGTTGCTTTCCGGTGGCGTCGGCAACAATCGCGGGGCGGTGCTCGGCGGCGTCGTGGTGGTCGTGTTCCTCGAGGGCACGCGCTTCATCACGCCGCTGATCCCGGGGCTCGGCGCGGTGCAGGGCGCCGCCTTACAGCAATTCCTGGTCACTGCCTCGCTGCTGGTCATCCTGCGCTTCCGCACGCGCGGCCTCGTGCCCGAAACCCGCGACCATCCCGTGTTACGCCGATCCTGAAGGGGAATCCTATGGCCGAAATCACCGCCACCGACATCGCCCACGTGATGAAACAGACCGCCGGGCCGGACCGCGACGCAGCCTGGGCCGCCATCGACACCATCGTGTCCCGGCTATACGACCGCAATCTGTTCACGGCCTTGAACCACCTCGCCGCCACGGCGGAGGTCGAGCGGCTGTACTCCAGCAACACCACCGCCTACCCCGTCGGTGGTCGCAAGCAGAAGAAGGACACGCATTGGGGCAAGAAGACGATCGACGAAGGCGAGCTGTATATCTGCCACAACGCCGCCGACATCGAACGCACCTTCTTCGACCACGCATTGATCTTCAGCCTGGGCGTCGGCGGCATGGTGAACGTGCCGGTGATGCTGGGCGGGAAATGTATCGCCAGCCTCAGCATCTCCGCCCCAACCGACCGGTTCAGTGAGGCCGATAAACCCGAGCTTATGATGATTGCCGGGCTGACGCTGCCACTGATCCTGTCCGCGCCATGACCACCGCAGACGTCGTCGTGATCGGGCTGGGTGCCGTCGGCAGTGCCACCCTGCACCGGCTGGCGCTGCGGGGCGTGCGCGCCATAGGCATCGACCGCTTCGACCCGCCGCATGACCGCGGCTCGACCCATGGCGAGACCCGCATCACGCGCCTGGCCATCGCCGAAGGTGCCGCCTACGTACCGCTGGTACGCCGCTCGCACGCGATCTGGCGCGAGTTGGAGGAGCAGACTGGCGAGTCGCTATTCCAGCAGATCGGTATGCTGGTCATCGGCGAGGGCGACGGTGCGCCGAGCCACGGCCAACCCGGCTTCCTCGGCAGCACGCTCGCCATCGCCCGGTCGCACGACATCCCGCACGAGATGCTGGACAGCGCGGAGATCCGCCGGCGTTACCCGCAGTTCCAGGTGCGCGACGCCGAACACGGCTATTTCGAACCGAGCGCGGGCGTGCTGTCCCCCGAGCGCTGTGTGTCGGTGCAGCTGCAGCTGGCCCGGGAACTCGGCGCCGAAATCCGCACCAACGAGCAGGTGCTGCGCATCGAGCCCTGCGGCTCCGGCGTCGCCGTGGTGACCGACAAGGGCCGCATCGAAGCCGCAAAGGTCGTGTTGGCAAGCGGCGCGTGGCTCCCCGGCCTGGCCGGCGGCATCCTGCCCAAGGTGACCGAGGTGCATCGCCAGGTGCTGCTGTGGTTCGAGGCCGACGACCCGGCCTTGTACGACCCGGCGCGCTGCCCCGCGTTCATCTGGATGCATGGCGCGCGCATGGAGGATTATCTTTACGGCTTCCCGCTGCTACCCGGCGCCGCTGGCGTGAAGGCTGCCACCGAGACCTATGCCGGGCATGTCGAGCCGGACCAGATTGATCGCATCGTGTCGGCCGACGAGTCCCGCACGATCTACCAGCGCCACGTGGCCGGGAAGCTGCGCGGCGTATCGGACCGGCTCGTGAAGGCAGCCACCTGCCTTTACACGGTGACGCCGGACGCCGGGTTCATCATCGACCGGTTGTGGGAGAACGGGTCCGTGCTGGCGGCGTCCGCCTGCTCCGGGCACGGCTTCAAGCATTCCCCGGCACTCGGCGAGGAACTGGCGGCCCTTGCCACCGAGGCGAACCGTCCAACGGAGCCGAGCTGGGCGCTGTCCCGCTTCGGCTTAACCTAATTGCGGAGTTAGCAACATGGCAAAACGGCAATTCCATTTGGCCTGGTTCCTGTCGCAGGGCTACGGCCCCAAGACGTGGCGCGGCATGTGGCCCGGCAGTGTCAGCGATGTCGCGCGCTGGATGATGCCCGACCTGTTCCTCGACCTCGCACGCGGCATGGAGCGGGCGTGCTTCGACTACATGATCATCGAGGACTCATCGATGGTGCCCTACAGCTACAAGGGCAACCACGACACCTACCTGCAATACGCGGCAAGCTCGCCCAAGCTCGACCCGGCGGTGCTCGTCCCCTATCTCGCCCAGGCGACCAAGCACCTCGGTCTCGTGCCGACGCTCTCGACGTCCGAATACCCGCCCTTCCTGCTGGCTCGCTTGGTGAACTCACTCGACCACGTGACGGAGGGCCGGGTGGGCTGGAACTGCGTGACCAGCAGCAACGACGGCGCGGCGCAGAATTACGGCAACGAGGGCCAGTATCCGCACGACGAGCGCTACGACCGCGCCGACGAGTTCGCCGACCTGGTGACCAAGCTGTGGGACGCGTGGGAGCCGGACGCCGTCCTGCTCGACCGTGACAGGCCGATGTTCGCCGACGGCAGCAAGGTGCACGCGGTGCATCACGAGGGCAAATACTACAAATGCCGCGGCCCGCTGAACGCACCGCGCTCGCCGCAGGGCCGCCCGGTGATCTGCCAGGCGGGCGGGTCGCCGCGCGGGCAGGCGTTCGCCGCTCGCTGGGCCGATACCATCATCACCGACGCCGGCAGCGTCGAGGGTATGAAGGCCTACCGCCAAGACGTACGCCGCAACGCCGTTGCCGCCGGGCGCAATCCGGATGACATCAAGGTGCTGTTCCTCGCCTACCCTATCGTGGACAGTTCGATGGAGGCGGCGCGGGATCGGCGACGCATGCAGCGCGACGATGCCGCGGCGAACCTGGACATGGCGCTGTCGTCGATGTCGCGGCTGACCAACATCGATTTCGGCAAACTCGATTTGGATGAACCGCTGCCGCCGAGCCTCACCACCAACGGCCACCAATCTTCGCTCGCCAAATGGATCGGCAAGACGCCGCGCGAACTGGCGCTGGCGCAGTCGACCAAGATGGGGATCGACTTCACCGGCACGATCGATCACGTCGCCGGTATGATGCAGGAGATCATGGAGGAAGTCGGGGGCGACGGCTTCCTGTTCTTCAACACGTATTTCGATCGCCGCTATATCATGGAGGTGTGCGACGGACTGGTCCCGGAACTGCAACGGCGCGGCGTGACGCGGACGGGCTATCCGCACAAATGCTTCAAGGACAATCTGCTGGAGTTCTGACCCCTGAGTCCGGTGGGGGTGCTTACCCCTTACTCCGGTCGGCGTGCTTACCCCTCACCCCTCTCCCTCAAGGGGAGAGGGAGAGG
>CAXTCJ010000144.1:0-13255 GCA_964242215.1 uncultured Acetobacteraceae bacterium
GGTGAGTAGTTACAAACCAGGAAGGCTGCTTGATGGTGAGCAGATAGAGCAACATCCGACCGAACCAAGTCGGTTCGGTCGGATGTAGGCGTCGCTCATCTGCCAGTGAACTGAGGCGCCCGCTTCTCGAACAAGGCCACCACGGCCTCATGCTGATCGGCGGTGTGCTGAGCCAACGCTTGCATGCTGGCGGCCATCTCCAGGCTGGCCGCCAGCCCGATATTCATCGCATCCCGCAGCAGCTTCTTGCACATTCGGAGCGAGTGGGGCGGTTGCGCCGCGATCCGCCGGGCGAGCGCCATCGCCTCATCCATCAACTGCGCCGCCGGCACCGCGCGCGACGCGAGCCCCATCTCCACCGCGCGCGGCGCCTCGATGAAATCGCCGGTGAACGTCATCTCATAGGCACGGGACAGGCCGACCACGCGGGGCAAGAACCACGCCCCTCCGTCCCCAGACACTAGGCCGACACGCATGAAGCTCTCGGCGAATTGCGCGTCATCGGCGGCGATGCGGATGTCGCACATGAGAGCCAGGTCGCAGCCGGCCCCGATGGCGGCGCCATTCACGGCAGCAATGACGGGCGTCTCAAGATCGTACAAGGCGAGCGGCACACGCTGGATACCGTGCAGGTAGCTGCGACGGATTTCGGCGGGCGAACCATCGAACATTCCCGTCTTATCGCGCATCTCTTTGATGTTACCGCCCGAGGAGAAGCCCTTGCCCGACCCGGTCACCACCACGCAGCCCACCGTCATGTCCGCGTTCACCCGCGCGCAGGCGGTAACCAACGCCTCGATGATGGCCGGCGACATCGCGTTACGGGTTTCAGGCTCATTCAACGTCAGCGTCACCACCGCGCCATCTTGGGTATAAAGGACCGGCTCGCTCACTCGCTATCTCCCACCATCTCGCGTTCCGCTATCTCGATCAGGCGGCGCAACACGCCGACCACCTCGGCCAGGCCGTGTCGTAGCCCGGCGCTGCGCCCTGCCACGCCAATCGCCACCGTGCGCCCATCCGTCATTGAGGGCGGCAGGAGCATTGCGATGTGACCATTCCCCGCGGTCACCATCCCATCGGAGAAAAACCAGCCTTGGCTGGAACACCGGCGCACATGCGCCAACACGGCGGCCGCGTTCAGCTGTGAGTCGCCCATGCGCACCTCAGCATTGGTGCGCTGGACCAGCGACCAAATCCGCTCCTCACACTCGTCCGTCAATATGGCGAAACCTGAAGCCGACCAGGCGAGCAACCGTCGCGTTCCGATTGGCACATGGAGGGGCGGGTCGTCGCCCGGTTCCTGTACGTGGATGTAGCGCGCGTAGATCCCGTTACGGACGGCGAGCGTGATCGTGCGCCGGGTCTTGAGCGACACCTGCCGTGCCAGCCGCACCAGCGGTCCGGCGCGGACCGTGTTCGACGCCGCCCAGGTGCCAAGCAGCGCCACTCGAGGCGTTGGCATGTAGGTGTGGCATGCCGGATCGTAATCGAGGTAGCCGAGTTCTACCAAGTCGCGCAGCAGATAGCTCGTCGACGATTGAGGGTAGGCGAGCCGTTTAGCAATTTCCCCGACGCGCATCGGCCGACGCACATCGTCGAACGTCTCCAGGATGGATAGCACACGCACGGCGGACTTGACCGAACTGCGCGGTGCGGCAGCGGCGTCGAGCACCGGGGGCGACTCATGCGACGGCGCGACCCGCGGCTTCATCCGGCGGCAGTCGGAACTAACAGCGCGTCCACCACAGTCACGCCATGGCCGTGTGGATGCACAAGCACGGGGTTCAACTCGATCTCCGCGAGTTGGCCTCGATGCGCCACGGCGAAGCGGGACAGGTCGGCCACGAGCCGTGCCAGCGCCGGCACGTCCGCCGCCGCCGCGCCACGCCACCCGCGCAAGAGCGGCGCCGAGCGCAGATCATCCAGCATCTTGGTTGCTTGTGCCTCATCCAGCGGTGCCAGCCGGTAGCACACGTCCTTGTACAGCTCGGTGTTCACACCGCCGGCACCGACGGTGACGATGGGGCCAAACACCGGGTCATCGATGGTGGAGACGATCATCTCCACTCCCTTGGCCGCCATCGCTTGCACCAGCACGCCATGGATCGCGGCGTTCGGCGCGCGGTCTGCGACGCGAGCGAGCATCAAATCGTAGGCCGCCTCGAGCGCGCTCGGCGTAGCAATCCCCAAGGCGACACCGCCCACTTCCGTCTTGTGCTGGATGTCTGGCGATTGGATCTTCATGGCTACCGGCCAACCTTCCGCATCGCCGGCTGCTGACAATCCTGCACGGTCGTGGACCAATCGGCCGGACGGTAGTACCACGATGGCAAGCAAATCGCGCGCCTGATACTCGCAGATCGGCCCGTTCAGCCGCAGCGGCGGCGCGGGTTCCACCTTTGGGACCGCTTGAGGCTGAAAACGTCCCCGCTCCACCAGGGCGCGCACGGCCCTCGCTGTCCAGGTCAAATGCAGGTTCAGAACCAGCCCGGCGGACGCGGCCGTAGAGCAGGCAAGCGCCGACGGCCGAGTGTAGGTATAACACAGGATCGGCTTGGCCGCCTTCGCCACGACCGCCCTGAGCGCGTCCGCCCCGAAGCTGACCCTGTCCTCGCTCGCCAGCGACAACACGATCACGATTACATCGATCTCGTCGCATTCCGCCAACGCCGCGATCGTCTGGTCCAGCCCTCCGTCGAACGAGCCGGCGGCAGTCACGTCCACCGGGTTGGTGGGTGAACCGTAGCTCGGCATCAGCGGACGCAGCCTTGCCTGCATCGCCTCGCTCAGCACCGGCAGCGCCAAGCCCTGGGCGGCCAGCGCGTCGCACATCAGCGCACCGGTGCCGCCGGATACAGTCACCACCGCCACGCGGTCACCCCGAGCAGGAGGGCAGGCCGCCAGCGCCGCGGCCACCGCGGTCATCTCCTCTGGGTCGTGCGTCACCACCATACCGTAGCGTCGAAACACCGCGTCGTAGGCGGCATCCCACCCGGTCATGTTAGCCGTGTGCGACTGTGCGGCGCGTGCCGCGGCTCCCGACCGGCCGACCTTACAAACCACCACCGGCTTTCCGGCGGACTGGGCCGCCATAGCCGCTTCGATGAAGCGTGCCGGGTCGCGGATGCCTTCCAGGAACAGCAGGATCACGTCGGTCGCCGGGTCCTGCACCAAGTGCGCGAACAAGTCGCTGGCGGTGACGTCCGCCTCGTTGCCGGTGTTGATCAGGGTGCTGAAGCCCAGGCCGAGCGGCGCTCCATAGTCGAGGAAGGTGAACCCCATTCCACCGCTCTGCGAGATGACGCCCACGCGGCGGGGCACCGGCGTCACGCCGCCACTGCGCTGAAGCTTGCCGACGGCCGGGCTGAACGTGGCGGCGACCCGATCGGCTACGTTGTAGAAGCCAACCGAGTTGGGGCCGCAGATGCGCATACCGGTGTCACGGGCCAGCATGGACATACGCTGCTGGATGTCCACGCTGGCCCCACCCTGTTCCGCGAAGCCGGAGGTCAGCACCAGCGCGCTGCGCACCCCGGCGGCGGCGCACTGCTCCAGCACGCCCAACACCGAGTCGGGCGGCGTTGCGATGATTGCGAGGTCGATCGGCGCGCCGACCGCCGCCAGGGTCGGGTAGCAGTGATGCCCCGCGATCTCTGCCGCGCTGGCGGTGATCGGGTAGAGCCGACCGGCGAAGCCTGCCGACGCGACCTGGTGGAACAGCGCGCCCCGAATACGCGTGACGTCGGCCGAGGCCCCGATCACGGCAATGGAAGCGGGCGACAGCAACGTGGACAGCGAGTTCATTTCGCCATGCTCGGCAGCAAGGTACGGCCGGGCACCGGCAGGCGGGCATGCAGGATGGTGCCCGTTTCCGACTCGGTAATAAATAGGGAGCGACGGTCCGTGCCGCCGAACGCGATATTCGTCGTGGCCAGCCCGGTGCAGGAACGGACGCGATACAACGGCTCGCCGAGCGGGCTGAACACCCACACGCTGCCCATTCCCGCATGCGCCACGACGAGGTTGTCCGCTTCGTCCATTGCCAGCCCGTCCGGCCCGCCGCCGCCGGACAGCTGCACGAACAAACCCACCTTGGACGCGCCCCCGTCCGGCATCATCGGTATCCGCCAAACCGCGTTGGCGCGGGTAACGGCAACGAAGAGCGCGGACTCCGATGCGTTCAGCACGATGCCGTTCGGACTGGGGATCGTGCCAGCCAGCAGCTCGAGCCGGCCGGCCACGCTATAGCGGTATACCCGTCCGGTCGGGTCGTGCAGCCCGGTCTGTCCCTGGTCGGTGAATAACAGGTCGCCATTGGCGGCCACCGTGAGATCATTCACGCCCTTGAACGTCTCCGTCCAGCGACGCGCGATCACGGGACGCACGGTGCCAGCGACCGGATCCAGCTCGACCAGACCCCGCTTGTAGTCGGTTATCAGGATACGACCGTCCCGATAGACCTTCAGGCCGTTTGGCTCCCCGTCATATTCGGCTACGAGTTCGAAGGTACCGCCAGCATCGACGCGGAACACGCGGCCGAACGGGATGTCCGTGACGTAAAGCCGCCCTTGGTGGTCGAAGCACGGCCCTTCGAGGAAGCTGTCGGCCGTGCCGCCGCGACGGTTGGCGATCACCCAGTCGTTGTCGCTGCCGTCGCGGCGGAAACGGTCCGGCAGGCGGGCAAATACCTCGGTGGGGATGTCGATTGGCAGAAGATACATCGTGGCTCCGGGTCTAGGGCACTGGCATCATCTTGGCCGGTAGCCACAGGGCGAGGCCGGGTAGCAGGAAGAGCAGCAGCAGAAGTACCAGCATCAAAAGATGGAACGGGATCGTTCCGCGCACCACGTCGCCCAGCTTGCCATCCCAGATGCTTTGGATCACGAACAGGTTGATCCCGATCGGCGGGGAAATCTGCCCGAGCTCGATGAACACCACCAAGATCACGCCGAACCAGACCGGGTCGATGCCGTATTGACCCAGGATCGGGAACACCAGCGGCACGGTGATGACGATCATGCCGAGGCTTTCTACGAGACAGCCAAGAACCGTGTAGAGCACGAACAGCGCAAAGAAGAACGCCGGCCGGCTCAGATGCAGACCGATCAGCCAACTCGTGACCTGCTCGCCCACACCGGCCAAGCTGATCGCGTAGGAAAAGACGTAGGCCGCGAAAATGATGAACAGGATGTTGCCCACGACGCCGACGGTGGTGCGGATGGCGCGCTTGAAGGCGGGCCAGCTCAGCTCTCCCCAGATCGCGGAGATCACCAGACCGAGGATGCAGCCGACCGCCGCGGCCTCGGTCGGGGTCACCAGCCCGGCGTAGATGCTACCGATGGTACAGGCGATCAGCAGCCCGAACGGCACGACGTCGATGACGGCCGTGGCGAACTCGGCCAGGCTTGCCGCACCGCGTTCGGCCGGGGCGCCGGCGGGACAAAACCACGCGTAGACCCCGACGAAACCCATGAACAGCACCGTCAGCAACAACCCAGGCACCACGCCGGCCATGAACAGCTTGGCAACCGACGTTTCGGTGAACGTACCGTAGACAATCATGGCGATTGAGGGCGGCATCAGGATGCCGAGCGTGCCGCCCGCGGCCAGCGAGCCCGCCGCCATAGGCCGGCTATAGCCCCGGCGCAGCAGTTCCGGCAGCGCGACCCTGCCGATCGACGCTGCGGTGACGACGCTGGAGCCGCTGATCGCTGCGAACAAAGCGCAACCAATGATGTTGGTTTGCAGCAGCCCGCCGGGGAACGTCGCAACCAATCGTGCAAGTCCGCGGTATACCCGTAAGCTCAACCTGCTTTCCTGCAGGATCTCCGCCATCAAGATAAATAGCGGGATAGCGGTGAGCGTGAAGCTGTTCATACTGCCCCAGCTCACCAAACCCAGTCCCTTCAGCGCCACGGGGCCACCATGCAGGAGGAGATAGAGCAGGGCGGGCACGGTGATGGCGAACGGGATCGTCATGCCAGCCACGAGCAGGCCGAGGAATGCCGCGATGACGACCGTGAACTCCCATCCTAACCCCATCGGCAAGGCTCCTGCGCGCCACGCAGACGCCACGCAGCCGTGCGCAGGATGGAGACGCACAGCAGGATCATTCCCACCGGCATCGACAGCCGCGGAATCCAGAGCGGGGTCGCTAGCAAGGTTGGAGCGACATCCTCCGACCGCCACGTCCCAATCTCGAGCCGAACAAGCTGCCATGCCAGCACGGCGCTTGCGGCGAACACGCACGCATCGAACAAAAGCTGTAGCATCAACCGGCCACGCCGGCTCATGCGGGCCTGCACTAGCTCGACATGGTGGAACGCCCCGGACGCCTGCGCCACCGGCAAACTGAGGAAACCGACCGCGACGAGCAGATAGCCGCCGAGCTCGTCCGATACCTCGAGCGAGAAGCCGAGCAGGTTGCGGCACACCGCTTCGGCTGCGACCAGCGCGATCGTCGACATCAGGCACAGTCCGCAGACGATCTCGCAGGCCCGCTCGATTGGGCCGAGGCCAGGCCCTTGCGCCGACAAACGCCTAGCGCCCGAGCGTCGCGCGAACCTTGGCCAGCGCCTCGGTCGCCTCCGGTCCTTTTGCTTTGGCCCATTGCGCCCAGTATGGCGCGAAACTCGCAGCGGCTCCGGCGATATCGTCCGGCCGGGCTGGCGTCACGGTGACACCGCCGCTGGCCATCTGCGCCGTCCCCTCGTTCTCCTGGGCGGCCATATCGCGGCTGATAACCGGCAATTCGTCCGAGACTGCCTTGCGCAGAGCGGCCTGCTGGTCGGCCGGAAGTGCGCCCAGCGCCTCTGCATTCACGATGATCAGCGAATTGAAATAATTGACGTCGAAGCGGTAGGTGGACTTCAACAGGTCCTTCCAGGTCAGCCCACCGCCGGACGTGGCGCTCAGCGCACCGTCCACCACGCCGCGGTCCAGCGCTGCCGGTACATCCGGAGCGCCTAGCGTGACCGGGATGCCACCGAGTTGGCGGATGAATTCACCCTGCTCCGGTGAGGACACGCGGATCTTCTGGCCTTTCACGTCGGCTAGACTGGCCAGCGGCCGTCGGGAAAAGAATACTTGCGGCGGGTAGACGTAGCTGCCGAGCACGACAATGCCTTTCTTCGCGAAAGCCTTGTCGATGTAGGGAGCCATGATGACAACGGCCTGATCGTACTCGTCCTGTGAACGGATCAGCAGTGGCAGCCGCAGCACGCCCGCGATTGGCACGTTACCCAAGAAATAGCCGTCATCGCCCATCTGCACCACGCTGTCGCCAACTGCCTGGGTGATCGTCGTGGTGTTGATCGGCAACGAGCCGCCGAGATGCAGGCTGATGGACAAAGCATCGCCTGTCGCTTGCGCAACGTTGTCTATGACCTTGGTCATGCCACGCGCGGCGGCGACGGTGGCAACTGGATTATAAATATAGCAATCCCAGTGGGTTCCCGCGGCGCGCGCCGGTGCAAGGCCGATCGCGGCCGCAGCTCCGGCCATCCCTAGGACGGCGCGCCGCCCAATGATGCTGTCAGACATCGTTCCTCCGGTGCCCTTATCTGCGGGCTATCCCTTGCTCAACATTGCGGACGAAGGGATACCATGACAAGCCAGGGAGCATCACATACGTGATATCTGTTCTGGATCTAGGCTTCTCCCCATTGCGCCTGTCAACATCCTTGGCAAGTCTGGACAACAACAAGAAAGGGGAAGCGGCAGTCCATGCGATCGTTCCGGTTTGACGCCCTGGCCATGACACCTGCGGCCGACGCGGTGCGTGAACGGGTTCGTGCGTTCCTCAAGGATGAGCGCGAGAACGGCCGCTACTCCCCTTATCGTTGTTCCTGGTCGACCTTCGATCCGGCGTTCAGCCGCCGGGCCGGTGCCGCAGGGTTCATTGGAATGACGTGGCCGAAGCAATACGGCGGGCAGGAGCGCACCGACTTGGAACGCTTCGTCGTGGCGGAGGAGATGCTGGCAGCCGGGGCACCTGGTGGCGCGCACTGGATCGCCGACCGGCAGTCCGGGCCGCAGATCCTAAAGCACGGCAGCGAGCACGCGCGCGCAACCATCCTGCCACGCATCGCCGCCGGTGAATGCTACTTCGGCATCGGCATGAGCGAGCCCAATTCCGGCTCCGACCTTGCTGCAGTGCGCACCAAAGGGGAGAAGGTTCAAGGCGGCTGGTGCATCAATGGCAGCAAGATTTGGACGTCGAACGCGCACCGGGCGGACTACCTGATTGCGTTGGTCCGCACGTCGCCGGCGGGGGATGACCGCCATGCTGGACTCACGCAGTTCATCATCGATCTCAAAGCGGAGGGGCTGACGATAAGGCCGATCCGCAACATGGCGGGCGAGCACGAATTCAACGAGGTTTTCTTCGACAACCACGTCGTCGCGGATGACATGATGGTCGGGGCTGAGGGCGCCGGTTGGACGACCGTAACAAAGGAACTGGCTTTCGAGCGCGGCGGGCCGGATCGTTTCATGTCTGACTTCCGCCTCTTGAACGAGGTGGTCGATCGGGTCGGCCCGACCCCGGACATCCGCCAAGCAACCGAAATCGGCCGTCTGCTCGCTCACGCCGCGGCGTTGCGGCGTATGTCCGCGTCCATTGCCGGGTTGGTGCAGCGTGGCGAGAACCCAGTCATCGAAGCGGCGCTGCTCAAGGATGTGGGCACCGCCTTCGAGCGGGACATTCCCGAAGTGGTGCGGCAACTCGTCGTTGCCGATCCTAGCCTGGACGACGACGATGGTTTCAACGAGGCGCTTGCCGATGTGCTGCTGCGCGCGCCCTCGTTCACCATCCGTGGCGGAACGCCGGAGATCTTACGCGGGATGATCGCCCGTGGATTGGGGCTGCGGTGATGGATGGCATGGGCAATGCCGACCTACTTCTAGACCAGGCCAGCCGTCTGTTCGGCGCCCATGTCGAACGCCACGTCCTGGCGCGAGCCGACGAGGGCGAGTGGCCGCAGGCGCTTTGGGACGTCGTGAACGAGGCCGGGTTTCCGCTCGGTCTCGTAACGGAGGAGGCAGGGGGCATTGGGTTCAGCGCGCCGGAAGTTTTGCAAGTGGTGCGCCGCGCCGCTTTCCATGCCGTACCGCTTCCGTTGGCCGAGACGATCTTGGCCAACGCGCTTTGGGCGGAGGTCAGCGGCAGCGCGGTTCCCGGCGTCCTCACCATCGCGCCCTGCAACCCCACGGACCGGCTGACGATCCAGCGCCAAGGCAATGGCTTCGTTTTGGGCGGGCAAGCCCGGCGCGTGCCCTGGGGGGCAGTGGCTGCACACTTGCTGATATTCGCGCGCGACGCGGATGGCTTGGGCTGGCTGGCCTTGGTACCCGGCGGCCAGTCCAGCACCGCCCGACGCAGCGTAGCCAATGAGCCGCGGGATACGATTCGGTTCGGCGGCGTTACCCTGTCGGTCGGTGACGCCCACCCGGCCCCGGACCGGCTTCAAGTTGACGGACTCTTGCCGCTGGGTGCGGCACTGCGTGTGCAGCAGATGGTTGGTGCTATGGATCGTGCGATGGAATACGCATTGCGCTACGCAAACGAACGGATGCAGTTCGGCCGGCCGATCTCGAAGTTCCAGGCTGTCCAACACATGCTGGCGGTTGCCGCCGGCCAACTAGCCGCAGCCACGGCGACAGCAGATGCGATGGCGGATTATTTTGGCAGCGACCCGGACCAGTTTGCTTTCTGGGTGATGATCGCCAAAGCGCGCGTCGGTGAGGCCGCAGGTCTGGTCGCTTCCGCCGCGCACCAGGTTCATGCAGCGATGGGCTTTACGCAGGAGCATCCGCTGCATTACGTCACGCGCCGGCTCTGGTCGTGGCGGGAAGAATTTGGCGCCGAGGCCTTCTGGCAGCAACGCCTTGGCGAGGCTGCCTGCCGCGCAGGTGGTGAGGCGCTATGGCCGATGCTTTCCGCGTCATGACCGCGAGCACGAACGCTAGGCCTATCACCCGCCGGGCACTCGCCGCATCCAGCTTGTTGCTGCTTGGCACGCGGGACGTACGCGCCCAGGGGACATTCCAATTCAAGATCGGCTGTGACACCCCACCAGATCATCCAGTAAGCCTGCGTTTGGCCGAGGCCGGTCGGAAAGCGGCGGAGCGCTCAAGCGGTCAATTCTCTCTCCAAGTTTTCCCTAACAGCCAACTCGGCGGCGACTCGGACATGCTCAGCCAGGTGCGCTCGGGCGGGCTGGAGCTGTTTGCCGCGCCCAGCCTAACACTGTCCACCCTTGTCCCCCTTTCCAATCTGACCAGCGTTGGCTACGCGTTTGCCGGCTACGATCAGGTCTGGCATGCCATGGATGGCAAGCTCGGCGGCGCGGTTCGCGGAGCGATTGCTAAATCCGGCCTGGTGCCGATCGGCAAGGTTTGGGACAACGGCTTCCGGCAGATCACCAACAATGTGCGGCCAATCACCGGTCCAGCAGACCTGAAAGGGTTGAAGCTGCGCGTTCCGGCGACAGCACTGCTTACGTCGTGCTTCCAGGCATTTGGCGCGTCACCAACCAGCATCAGCTTCAACGAGGTTTACTCCTCCTTGCAGACGCACGTGATTGACGGGCAGGAAAATCCGCTCAGCCTCATCGAAACAGCCAAGCTGTATGAGGTTCAGAAGTTCTGTTCGCTATCGCGACATTGCTGGAGCGGCTTTTGGATCGTGGGTAACCGCCGGGCGATGGCCAGCTTGCCGGACTCTGTCAGGGCAGCATTGGAAGATGCCATGAACGAGGGCGCAGTTGCTGAGCGCGCCGACATAGCGGAACAGGAAGGCCGCATGTCGACCGCCCTGGCTGATAGTGGGATGGTCATAAATACGCCAGATCGTAAGCATTTTCAGAGTCTACTGCGGGAAGCGGGCTTCTACCGTCGGTGGCAGCAGACATTCGGCGAGGCGAATTGGCAGGCGCTGGCGGAGTATAGTCCGGAACTCGGCTGATCGACCGCATCACGTTGCCGGCACCATCCTTAAACCGAGGGCGTGGTTCAAAGCCGGGTTACACGTGGAGCTTGGCAAAGCCGGGTTGACGTTTCCAGGACGGATGATGGCATCCTGACGTTTTCAGGTGCGATGCGATATGGATCTATGTGCTGGCGCAGCAGCGCGGCTGCCCGGGAGTGACCGTAAGGACCTGGCCATTCAGGCGCTGGCGGGATCGGAGATGGTTAGCGACCTCGCTGCCCTGCGCGCGGTGAGCCGCAAGTTCGTTCACCAGCAAACGAGCACAGCTCGCGCTGTGCTCGACAACGCTTTCTCGCCTGCCGTGCCGGACGGCGTTGGTGCATGGATGCCCGGGTAACCTGACCCAAATGGGACAGGTATATTCCTTCGATGCCGTTCAAACACAACGCCGCCCGTCGTGGCGCTGTTGCATGGACCCGTCCAGTGGCGTCCTGGACTGGCGGGGCGTAGGACAGTCATCCCTTCTCTGATCCCTGGATAACCCTCCTTGCCCTTCATGCTGAACCAGCACCGCCGCTGCCACATCCCCAAGCAGACGCGCAAGGTCACGAACTCGCTGGGAGCGCTGCTCCGCAGCTGGCGTGAGTATGACGCCAGCTTGCGCCAGCGCGGCAGCCTGACGGTCTGGTTCACGGACGAGGCTATCGAGGGCTGGCGGGCAGAGCCGCGCACAACCCAAGGGGGGCAGCCCTGGTATTCCCCTCTGGCGATCATGACCGCAGTCACGCTCCGGGCGGTGTTCCACCTTGCCTTGCGCCAGACAGAGGGCCTGATCGGCTCCGTCGTCGGCCTGCTCGGGCTCGCCTTGGCCGTGCCGGACCACTCCACGCTGAGCAGGCGTGCCGAGACGCTGGAGGTTCCACGCCCGCAGCCGCGTCGCGATGGCGAGCCCCTGCACCTGCTGGTGGACAGCACCGGCCTGAAGCTCTGCGGCGCCGGCGAGTGGCTGGTCGAGAAGCACGGCGCCAGGACGCGCCGGACCCCGCGCAAGCTGCACATCGGCCTGAATGCCGGCATCGGGCAGATCGTCGCGGCAGCGCTGACCACGAAAGAGGTGGACGACGCTGCCGAGGTCGGGCCCTTGCTCGACCAGGTACGCGGACCCGTGTCGTCCTTCACTGCCGACGGCGTGTAGGAGCCTACATCTTGGTATCGCTGGGGAGCGATCCGGAAGCGGGGGTGATCGAGACGATCACCGTCACTGATCCCGGGCACCCGCTCTATGGACGCCGCTTCGCGTCGGCGTCCGCCCGGCCCGGTGCGGGCGGTTACGTCTATGTCGCCCACCGCAGCGGCACGACGCTGCGGCTTCGGGTGGCGGCGACGAGCCTGCATCCGCTGCCGCGCAACGTGGCAGGGACCAAGCTCACCCTTGAGGCGATCCAAGACCTGCTCCGCCTCGCAGCAGAGGGTGAGCATGCATGTCCATCAGTCCCCGCGACGTCTGGCCCAGCCTGCCCGCTGACCGGCGCGGCGTCATCCTCGACGACCTTGCCATCCTTCTCCGGGGTTAAGCCATGACCTTGGATCTCATCACGCCACGGCACCTGTGCCGCAAGGCGGTGATCCCCATTCACCAGTCCACGCCGCATCAGGTGCTCACCAACCAGGAGAGCCTGCGCCTGCAGTATGCGCTGCGCCAGCGCGCCCGTGACCTCGGCTGGAGCGACGCCGACGTCGAGGTCATCGACGCCGACCTTGGCCAGAGCGGGACGACGGCGACGCACCGCGAGGGCTTCAAGCACCTGATTGCCCGCGTCACCCTGGGTGAAGTCGGGCTTGTCCTGAGCTACGAGGTGACCCGGCTCGCGCGGAACTGCTCGGACTGGTATCCGCTGCTGGACCTGTGCGGCTACCGGCAGTGCCTCATCGGCGACCGCGACGGGGTCTACGATCCGGGCTCGGCCAACGGGCGCCTGCTCTTGGGTCTGAAAGGGACCATCTCCGAGGTCGAGCTGCACACGCTGCGCGGCCGCCTGACCGCCGGCCTGCTGAGCAAGGCCGAGCGCGGCGACTTGGCGCTGGCACTGCCGGCGGGACTTGCGCGCGGTGCCCAGGGCGCGGTGACCAAGGACCCCGACCATGCCGTGCAGGGCAGCGTGGAGCTGGTGTTCAGCAGCTTCCTCAAGCAGCGCTCGGCGGCCCCTGTCAGCTTCGCTGACATCCCGCCGGGGGATCGCTGCGCGATGGTGATGCGCAGCCTGCGCGCCCGCGGGCTGAACCTGCCGCGGCGCGAGCCGTGTGGCGACATCGCTTGGACGC
>CAXTCJ010000145.1:0-13162 GCA_964242215.1 uncultured Acetobacteraceae bacterium
CCGGCCACCATCGCCACCGTGGTCATCACGATCGGCCGCGCGCGCTTGCTGCCGGCCTCGGTGATGGCCTGGCGGCGCGGGGTGCCGCGGGCGCGGGCCTCGATGGCGAAATCCACCAGCATGATGGCGTTCTTCGTCACGATGCCGATCAGCATCAGTACGCCGATCACCACCGGCATACTTAGCGCCTCCCCCGTCACCAGCAGCGCCAGGATCACGCCGCCGATCGACAGCGGCAGGGAAAGCAGGATGGTGATCGGCTGGAAGATGTCGCCGAACAGCAGCACCAGCACCGCCAGCACGATCAGCAGCCCCGCCCCCATGGCGCTGGCGAAACCGCTGAACACCTCGGCCATGATCTCGGCATCGCCACCATTCTGCACCCGCACGCCCTTCGGCAGGTTTTGGACCTCGGGCAGCGCATAGACCTGGGCCAGCGCCGCCCCCAGGGCCTCGCCACGCTCCAGGTCGGCTCCGATCAGCACCCGGCGCACCCGGTCGTATCGCTCGATGGAGGACGGGCCGCTGCCGAACCCCACATCGGCCACCGCGGTTAATGGGACGGCCAGGCCGTTGGTGCCCGGCACCGGCATCACCTCCAGCCCCGACAGGTCCGCCCGCGCCGCCGGGTCGAGCTGGACGCGGATCGGGATCAGCCGGTCGCCGTCGCGGTATTTGGCGAGGTTGGCGGGGATGTCGCCGATGCTGGCGATGCGCACGGCGTCCGCGATTGCTTCCGTGGTCACGCCGAAGCGGCTGGCCTCCTCGTTGCGAGGGGTGACGCGGATTTCCGGGCGGTCCACCCCGGCGTTGGCGGCCACGTCACGGAAGCCGGGCAGGCGGCGCATCGCCCCCTCCAGCCGCGCCACGGCGTGGTTCAGCGCCACCGGCTCGTCGCCCAGCACGGTGACGGAAAGCTCGCGCTCGCCACGGTCGTTCACCAGCCAGCCATGCAGGTCTGGAATGGTGGCGAGATGGCGGGACAGCGCCTCCTCGACGGCCTTTTGGCTGCGGGTGCGGTCCGATTTAGGCGTGAGCGTCGCCACCAGCGAGGCGGTGCGGATCGAGGCGCCAGCGCCCGTCGGCGTGCTGCCGCCCACCACGAAGACGTTGGTGACGCCGGGTTCGGTGAGGAATTCCTTCGCCACCGCATCCGTCTTCGCCCGCGTATCGGCCAGGGTGGCGCCCGGCGGTAGCTCCAGCGACATGACGACCCGGCTGTCATCCTGGGGCGGGATGAACCCGGTCGGCAGCAGCGTGGTGGACCACAGCGACAGGGCGAACAGCGCCAACCCCGCCACCAGCGTGACGTAGGGCTGCGATAGGGTCACCCGCAGCAGCCATTGGTAGAACCGCATCACCGGGCCATCGACCACCACCCGCTCGCGGTGCGGCTTGAGGAAGTAGGCGGCCATCACCGGGGTCAGCAGCCGGGCTACCAGGAGGCTGACCAGCACGGCGGCGGAGACGGTCAGGCCGAATTGCTTGAAATACTGGCCGGGGATGCCGCCCATGAAGCTGACCGGGGCGAACACGGCCACGATGGTGAGCGTGATCGCCACCACCGCCAGCCCGATCTCGTCCGCCGCCTCGATCGCCGCATTCCAGGCGGATTTGCCCATGCGCATGTGGCGGACGATGTTCTCGATCTCCACGATCGCGTCGTCCACCAGGATGCCGGTGACCAAGGTGATCGCCAGCAGGCTGACGAAATTGAGCGAGAAGCCCATCACGTCCATGAAGAAGAACGCCGGCAGGATCGAGAGCGGCAGCGCCACAGCCGCCAGCAGCGTCGCCCGCCAGTCGCGCAGGAAGATGAACACCACGATGGTGGCCAGCACCGCACCCTCCAGCAGCGAGTGCATGGCCGACACGTAGCCGCCGTAAGTCCCCCGCACCGAATCGTCGATCAGGGTGAGGCGCACCCCGGGATGCGCGGCCATCAGCGCCTCGATCTTGGCGTGCACCTGTTCGGCAACGGTCACGTCGCTGGCGCCCTTGGCCCGGAACACGGCAAAGGCCACCACCGGGGTCGTGCCGTCCAGCCGGGCGAATTTGCGGGGCTCCTCGAACCCATCCGTCACCGTGGCGACGTCGGACAGGCGGATTTCGCGGCCGTCCGCCAGCACGATGTTGGTGTCCGCCAAGGCCGCGACGCTGGGCGCGTTGGCGAGGGTGCGGATTGCCTGCTCCTTGCCCCCCACCTCGCCGCGGCCGCCCGCCAGTTCGACGTTGGTCGCGCGCAACTGGGCATTGACCTGCCCAGCGGTGACGCCCAAAGCCGCCATGCGGTCCGGTTGCAGGTTCACTTCGATCTCCCGGGTCACGCCGCCGATCCGGTCCACCCGTCCCACGCCGGGCACGCCCTGCAGCTCGCGGATGACGGTGTCGTCGATGAACCACGAGAGCTGCTCGGCCGTCATGCCCGGCGCCGATGCGGCGAAGGTCTGGATCGCCTGGCCCACCACATCGATGCGTTCGATAATCGGCTCGTCGATCGTGCGCGGCAGGTCCTCGCGGATCTTGGCCACCGCGTCCTTCACATCGTTCAGCGCCCGGTCGGTGCTGACCTCCAGCCGCAGCTCGACCAGCGTGGTGGAGGCGCCGTCAGTGACGGAGGAGGTGATGTGCTTCACGCCAGACACGCTGGCGATCGCGTCCTCGATTTTGCGGGTGACCTGCGTCTCCAGCTCGGCCGGGGCGGCGCCGGATTCGGTCACGGTGACGGAGACGATCGGCACGTCCACGTTGGGAGCGCGGGTGATCGGGATGGCGCGGAAGGCGACCACACCCAGCACCAGCAACACGGCGAACAGCACCAGCGCCGGGATCGGATGGCGGATCGACGCGCCGGATATTTTTAGCGCCACGGGCTCAGCCCCCCGCCTGGTTGATGGCATCCACCCGGTCGCCATCGCGGACGAAGGTGCCGGACACCGCGACCACCGCGTCGCCCGGTTGCACCCCGGCGCTCAGCAGGGCGCGGCCGCCGTTGCGCAACGCCACCGTCACCGCCCGCGTCTGCACCACCCCGCCCTGCACCACCTGCACATGGGCACTGTCCGGGTCGAACAGCACGGCCGACAGCGGCACGATCACCCCCGTCTGCCGCGCCACCTCCACTACCGCGCGCGCGAAGGAGCCGATCACGCCCGGCGAGGTGTCACCGTCGGGCGCGATCCGCACCCGGCCGAGCCGGGTGGTCTGGCTCACCTCGGGCGCCACCAGCCGCACATGCGCCGCCACCGGGCCCGCTGCGGTTGTCAGCGTGGCGGGCTGGCCGGGGTGCAACTGCACCAGCCGGGTTTCGGGCACTGCCGCCTCCAACTCCACCGCGCCATCGGCGATCAGGCGAAACAGCGGCTCCCCGGTCATCCCCACCACGGCGCCGAGACGGGCGGTGCGGCGGCTGACCACGCCGGCGGTGGGGGCGCGGATCACCGTGCGGTCCAGCTTCACCTGCAGCTCCTGCCGCTGCGCCCGGGTCAGCGCGGCATCCGCCTCCGCGGCGTGGAGGGCGTTGACCGAGGCGTTCAGCCGCGCCACCCCCACCTGCGCCGCCTGCTGCCGGGTGTCGAAGGTCTCGCGCGAGGTGATGCCGGAGGTCACCAAGTCCTTCGAGCGGGCATAGGCGGCATCGGCCTGAGTACGGGAGGCCTGGGCCTCCGCGATGGCGTTCTGCGCCTGCGCCACGGCGGCATCCGCCCGGGCCTGTTGCGCCGTGTTCTGCGCCAGGCTGGCATCCAGCGCATCGTGGGACAGAGTTGCCAACACCTGCCCGGCGGCGACCCGGTCACCCTCCTCGACGGCGATGCTGGTGATGGCCAGGCCGTCGATCTGCTGGCTGACCAGCACCTCCTCGCGTGGCACCAGCGTACCCGTGACCAGGACGGTTTCCGCCAGGGTCCCGGCGCTGGCCGGCACGACCGTCACCGCCGGCGGGGCCGCTTCGGGCGCTGCAGCGAGCAGCAGCGGGACGGCAAACAGGATGACGCGAAGGTGAACCATGGCTTCAGTGGCATCCGAATGGCCGCGGAAGCAAGGTCTCGTGCAAGGTGCCCAACTGTCTACCGGTGGCTGCGCCGCTCGCCTGGTACATACACCCGCCCGTCGAACAGTCGGCGCGCCGTGCGGTAGAATGACCCCGCGCGGGCGACCCAGGTGCCGCCGTCCTGGCCGACATCGGCCCCCACCGTCAGCACGCCAGACGGCATACCGAGCCGCAGCGGCGCGTCGGGCGAGGTGGTCGCAGCCGCTTCGGCAGCGACGGTCCCCGTGATGCGGGCCGCGACAGCGGTGCAGAGCGAGATCGTCAGCGGCAGGGCCCGGTGCGGCTGGCCGTTGGAGATGACGCGCACCGTCAGATCCACCTCGGCCGCGCGGACCTGTTCTCCGGTCAGGCTGGGGCTATCGGCGGCGGGGCTCACGATCGCGACGAAGGGCACGATGGTGATCCGGCGCGCCGCTGCCTCGTCGGGCGCGATCCCCATCCGGACGGACGCTTGCACCCGGATCGCGTCCAGCAGCGCCATCAGGTCCGGTCGCGCTTCGAGTTCGTCCGGAAGTTCCAGACCGGTCATTCCCACGTCCCGTGCGCGCACGAACACGGCGGCGTTGGCGGCGTCCACCAGGGAAGCATCGATCGGGCCCAGGCCCGGCACCTCGAGCCGGTCGACCGTGTTGCCGGTGGGCAGCAGCGCGCCGGTGGAAGCGCCGCCGGGTTGCACGAAGTCCAGCCGAATGGGGGCGCCAGTGCCGGAAACGCCGGGTATGGCCAGGTCGCCGTCGTAGCGGGCCATGCCCTGTTCCAGCGGGAAGCTGCCGTGGATGATCTTGTTGGTGTTGGTGTTGAAGATGCGTACGGTCGCAGTGTCGCCGTTCGGCCGCACCAGCCCCTCGTCCACCGCGAACGGACCGACGGCGGAGCTCATGTTGCCGCAATTGCCCTTGTACTGAACCGCCGCGTCCTTCACCAAGACCTGGCAGAACGTGTAATCGACGTCGGCGTCCTCCCGCGTGGAGAGACCGATGATGCACACTTTCGACACCGACGAGACACCGCCGCCCATGCCGTCCAATTGGCGGCCGTACGGGTCGGGGCTGCCCATGGCTGCGGTGAACAGCTCCCCCCACGCCTCCCGGTCGGCCGGCAGGTCGCGCGTGTGCAGCATCAACGCCTTGCTGGTACCGCCCCGCATGAACACGGCGGGGATCGAGCGTTGCAACATGGGCGGCTCCTTTCGTGGGTTGCGCCCTTCTACACTCAGCTATGGACGAGCGGGCAGCCACCATCCGATAACGGGCGCCAGGCCTGGTCCGCCGGAACCGTCTGCAGCAGCCTACGAGGTGGACGAGATCCAGCAATGCGTCGGCTATCTCCATGGCGGCCGCCTCGACCTACATGGACCGGAGGCGGAGATCGCGCCCGGTCTCACCGTGCACCTCGTCGGCGGCCATTGCGCCGGACAGGAAATCGTCCGGGTGCGCACGCGGCGCGGCTGGGTCGTGCTCGCGTCGGACGCAATCCACTACTATGAAGAGCTGGACAGGTCCGTTCCGTTTACCGTCGCGCACAGCGTCGCGGACATGATGCTGGCGCACGACGCATCGCGGAGCTAGCAACGTCACGGGACCACGTCGTGCCGAGCCACGACCCGCAGGTCATGCTGCGTTATCCCGCGCCGTGGCCGGAGCTGCAGGGTGAGGTCGTCCGACTGGACGTGGACCCCGCCCTGCTATGATGCCCGCCACCATTCAGGTGTCGTCCAGTGGTTAGGCGAACGAGGCCACCGGACTGAATCCGAGGGTATGCCGCCGTCAGCCCCGACCGGTCGATTTGGCATAGCGCGCCTTGGTCTCGTCGTTCATGGGATACAGCCCAGCCAGCGGCTTCCCGCCCCGGACCTCGGCCAGGATCCAAGCCTCGGCACGCTCCTGCTCCGGCGCCTCGCCGACCACGTCATCCAGCAAGGCGGCCGGGATCAGCACGGCGCCGTCCTCATCCACCACCACAATGTCGTCGGGGAACACCGCGACGCCGCCGCAACCGACCGGCTGTTGCCATGCGACGAAGGTCAGTGCACCGACCGCGGGGGGCGCCGCCGCCCCCTGGCACCAGACCGGCAGGCCGGTCTGCAGGATGCCGGATACGTCCCTGACCGCGCCGTCCGTCACCAGTGCTCGGACGCCGCGCTGAGCCATCCGTGCGCAGAGGATGTCGCCGAGAATGCCGGCATCCGTGTTGCCCATGGCGTCCACTACGGCGACACAGCCAGCCGGCATCGCCTCCACCGCGGTGCGGGTGGAGATCGGCGATGACCAAGACGCGGGGTTCGCCAGATCCTCGCGGGCCGGCACGAAGCGCAGGGTGAAAGCCCGCCCGACCACGGGAGGCTGGCCAGGGCGCAAGGGCCTCGTGCCCCGCATCCAGACGTTCCGCAAACCCTTCTTCAGTAGGATCGTCGTGATGGTGGCGGTCGTAACGCCGCGAAGGGCCTCGAGCAATTCTGTGTCGCTGGTCATGGCAAGCTCCCGGAAAGACCGCCGAATGCATCGCTTGGTTGGGCGTCGATTGAGGCGGCCAACCCGTCTCGGATCAGCCGTATCACCGTCGCAGGCGCAAAGCGTCCACGAGCAGACTGAACGCCGGCGTGGATTGTCTGCCACTTGGATAGTAGAGGTGATAGCCCGGGTAGGCAGGGCACCAGTCGGCCAGCACGTGAATGAGCCGTCCGCCCTTGATATGGTCCTCGACCGTGTCCGCGGGCAGGTAGGCCAGTCCCAAGCCGGCCAGGGCTGCATCGCGCATCGGGTTCGTGCCGTTGAACGTCAGTTGCCCCTCGACCCTCACCCGGATCTCGCGGCCCTTCTTCTCGAACTCCCAGGCATAAAGTCCACCGTGCGTCGGCAGCCGAAGGTTGATGCAGGCATGGCCGGTCAGGTCCTGTGGCGTCCGCGGCTTCGGCCGGTTGGCGAAGTAGGACGGCGCACCAACCACCGCCGAACGGAGGTCGGGCCCGATGCGCACGGCAACCATATCCTTTGCGATCATCTCGCCAGTGCGGATCCCCGCGTCCAAACCACCGGCTGCGATGTCGGTGAGGCCATAGTCGATGACCACCTCGACCTTGATACCCGGATACTCCGGTAGCAGCCGCTCCAGGCTCGGCCACAGCACGGAGTGCAGCGCGTGATCGTCCGCGGTGATCCGGATCGTTCCAGACGGCTTGTCCCGCAGCGAACCGAGCGCGGCCAGCTCGGCTTCGATCTCGTCGAACCTCGGAGCAGCGGTCCGCACGAGACGTTCGCCCGCCTCCGTCGTGGACACGCTGCGGGTCGTGCGGGTGAGCAGCCGAAGGCCGAGCCGGGCTTCGAGCTCGCGAACCTTTTGGCTCAGCGCCGACTGCGACACTCCGAGCTGCGCCGCTGCGCGGGTGAAACTCCGCTCGCGGGCCACGGCGAGAAATGCTGCGATGTCATCGAGGCTGCAAGGCGTCATTGATTACCTGTGCTTCTAGGACCTTGCAGATAATACCGCCTAATCACCGCTATCCGAAGCGGCCATATAGCCTGGGTAAGACACCGAGCCGACAACGGAGACGAGCAATGGACATCAAGCGCGCAGGCAGTCAGCCATCCGGCAAAGGGCCGGCGGATTGGTTCACGGGGGCGGTGCGGATCGACCCATTGTTTACCGCGCCCGATCCGGCGCGGGTCGGCGGCGCGCTCGTCACCTTCGAGCCGGGTGCCCGCACGGCCTGGCACACCCACCCGTTCGGCCAGACCTTGGTCGTCACCGCAGGGTGCGGCTGGGTGCAACGCGAGGGTGGCCCGGTCGAGGAGATCCGGCCCGGCGACGTCGTGTGGTTCGCGCCGGCCGAAAAGCACTGGCACGGCGCGGCCGCCACGACGGGGATGAGCCACATCGCGATCCAGGAACGGCTGAACGGGTCGCCCGTGGACTGGATGGAACACGTCAGCGACGAGCAATACCACCGCTGAACGCCGCCGGTCCGGTCGGGGAGTCGAGGCCGGCTACAAGCCAGCTATCGTTGGCGGGCCCGGCACGCTGTTTAAATAGCCGGGCTACGATCCGCTCTAACCGGTCGGCCTCGGCAACCATCATCACCGAACGGACGATCAATGACACCGACATACGATTTCGCAGGCCAGGTCGCACTGGTCACGGGCGCCAGCTCCGGCATGGGCTTGGCGACGGCCCGCGCGTTTGCCGAAGCGGGCGCCGCCGTCGTCCTGGCCGACATCAACGAGCCCGCGCTCCGGCGAGCGAGCGAGACGCTGAACGCAGCCGGCCACCAGACGATCGCCGTGACCTGCGACGTTACCGACGAGGCGCAGGCAGCCGCCACCGTGGCACGGGCCGTTACCGAATTCGGCCGCCTGGACATGGCGTACAACAATGCCGGGATCCTCGGCCCGATGGGCGACGTCACCGACGAGACGGCCGATGCATTCGATCAGGTCAACGCCGTCAACTTGCGCGGCATCTGGACCTGCATGAAGCACGAGCTGCTGCACATGCGCAGCCGAGGCAGCGGCGCCATCGTCAATTGCTCCTCGCTCGGCGGTCTGGTCGGCCTGCCGGGCCGCGCAGCCTACCACGCCAGCAAGCACGGCGTGATCGGCCTGACCAAGAGCGCCGCCCTGGACTACGCGGCAAAGGGCATCCGGGTGAACGCGGTGTGCCCCGGCTGCATCGACACGCCGATGGGCGACGCAATCGACCCGGCGGCGATGAAGGAGTTCCTGCGCGACCAGCCGATCGGCCGCATGGGACGGGCGGAGGAGGTCGCGGCAGCGGTGCTTTGGCTGTGCAGCCCCGGGGCGAGCTTCGTACTCGGCGTGGCGCTGCCGGTCGATGGCGGCTTCGTGGCGCACTGACGCCGTGACGATGGCGACCCACGCGACCAAGGCCGTGCCCGCCGCGGCGCCGGCGCAGAGTTGGCGGGTGCTCGCCGTGCTGAGCGCGCTGCTGGGCTTCGCCTCGATCTCGACCGACGTCTACCTGCCGGCGCTGCCGACCATGGCGGGGGCACTGCATTCGAACCCGGGCACGGTCGAGTTCACCATCTCCGGCTACCTGATCGGCTTCAGCCTTGGCCAGCTGCTCTGGGGGCCGATCGGCGACCGCTATGGCCGCCGCGGGCCGGTTGCCGCCGGCCTGCTGCTGTTCATTGCCGGCTCGGCTGGCTGCGCACTTTCGGGGAGTGCGCCCGCCCTGATTGGCTGGCGGGTGGTGCAGGCATTGGGGGCGTGCGCCAGCGTGGTGCTCGCCCGCGCCATGGTGCGGGACCTGTACACCGGCGACAAGGCGGCGCAGGTGATGTCCACGCTGATGACCGTGATGGCGATCGCACCCCTGCTTGGGCCGCTGCTGGGTGGCCAAATCCTGGCGATCGCGGGATGGCGGGCGATATTCTGGACGTTGGTCGGCGTGGGGCTGCTGACGCTCGCCGCCCTCTTCACGCTGCCGGACACGCTTCCGCCGGGCCGCCGCAGCACCGAGCCCTTGAGCACGGCGTTCGCACGGTATGGTCGGCTTCTGCGCCAGCGGCGGCTGCTGGGCTTCGCGGGGATCGCTGGCTGCTTCTTCGGGGGGACCTTCGCCTACATCGCCGGGTCGCCTTTCGCCTACATCGCCTATTACCACCTCGCGGCCCAGTACTACGGGCTACTGTTCGGCGCCGGCATCGTCGGGCTCATGGCGCTCAACGTGGTCAACATAAGGTTGGTGCTGCGCCTCGGGAGCGAGCGGCTGCTGCGGGCCGGTAACTGGCTGGCGGCCATGGCCGGCGCTGCCTTGGCCGTGGACGCATGGACCGGGTGGGGCGGGCTCGCCGGGCTGGCCGTGCCGATGTTCCTGTTCGTGTCCGCGACGGGCTTGATCGCCGCCAATGCGGTTGCGGGCGCGCTGGCCGACCACCCGGGCGAGGCCGGCGCGGTCTCCGCACTGTTCGGCACCATCCAGTACGGCACTGGCATCCTGGGTTCGGCCCTGGTCGGGCTACTCGCCGATGGCACACCATGGCCGATGGGCTTCGTGGTCGGGCTTGCTGGCCTCGGCGGGCTACTTTGCGCCGGGTTACTCAAGTCCGCCAAGAAGGCAAACCCGGCGACGGATCGCCCGTTGTGAGCGTCTTAGGTAGGGGATGCTCTCGAATGAACAAAGGCGCTTCCGGGCTGGTCGCTGGCGTGTTGGTGGCCGGCGCGCAAGTCATCGGCTCTCTTCGAGGCCCGACACCGTCACATCCGGGGACGGCGTTATGGTATGCGAAACTACGCAAGCCATCTTTCACGCCCCCGGGTCCTGTTTTCGGTGGCGCGTGGACAGCTCTCGACGCCCTGCAGGGCTACGCCGGCTACCGGCTGCTCACCTCGCGTTCGAGCCTGCCTCGGACGGTCGCGCTCGGGCTCTGGGGCGCCAATCTGCTTGGTGTTGCGGGATTTCCCTGGGTGCTTTTCGGCCGCAAGCGCCTCGATGAGGCGACGGCAGTGAGCGTGGGTATGGTGGTGACCTCGGCGGCCACCATCGCTGCAGCATCCAAGGTCGACGCGCGGGCGGCCTATTCGCTCATGCCGCTGACGGCGTGGGTGGTATTCGCCAGCGTCCTTCAGGAGGAAGTCTGGCGCCGGAACACCTAATCGGCTGGAAGCAAGGCTAGGCGGCGGCTGGTGGACAGCCGTTAGCGTGCCGTCGTCAACCGGGAGATCTCGTCCAGCATCGCCGACGTGGTGACTTGGCGCGCGTAGCCCCGGTTGTTGCGCAGCGACCACTCGTGCCGCTCCTGACTGTGGGTCGCACAGGCGTCTGTGACGGTGGTCACGAGGTAACCGAGGTCGCAGGCATCGCGCACCGCGCTGTCGACGCACTGGTCTGTCAGCACGCCACAAATGATCAGGGATCGGACGCCGAGGTTGCGCAGCACGTAGTCGATGTTGGTCGAGATGAAGACGGAAGAAGACGTTTTCGGCAGGACGATTTCGTCCTCGCCCGGCGCGATTGCGTCGACGACCTTGCCGTCCCACGACCCACGCGGCACGTTCAGGCCGCTGATCTTGTAATCGAGACTGCGGTCGCGGCCGTCCCGGGTGAGGTTCTCGATGACGGTGTAAAGCACCTCGATACCGCCCCCGCGGCATGCGACCTGTAGGCACTGCATGTTCGGAATCGCGGTTTCGCGCATGGCCCGAAAGAAGAAGCCGTACTGCGCCTCCCGATCGGCAGCGGTCAGATGGGCGTATTCTCCGCCATCTGGCCCTGCGACGTAGTTCTGCACATCGATGAACAGCAGGGCCGCGTGCGCGGGATCGATCTCGACCTCTCGGCTGAGGGTGGCATCTGTCGTCATGGCGGTGTCCTCAATAGATGGCAGCGTAGCGGTCGCAAATTTCGGCTTCGTCCAGCCCGGCGAGTGCCTTCAATTCGGCACGCTTGGACCGGAGATAAACCTCGAGCAGCGGCCCGAACCAATCCGCAGCCTCCGGCGTGGACTCAAGGCGGTCGAGCGCTTCGTCCAGGGTGGACGGTAGCGGGGTGGCTTGGTGATCGTCGAGCCGCCGGCGGTGGCGCAGCCCGTCCACCCCGGCCCAGACGATGGCGCCCAGCGCGATATAAGGGCTCGCAGCGGCGTCGGCCACGCGGAACTCGATGTTGAACTGGCGCTCCACACTCTCCGCCGCAGTGGCATAGACGGGACAGACGCGGACGGCGCTGCCGCGATCACGGACGCCCAGATCGGTCGTGGTCGGCGCCCAGCGACCCGGGCGTAGGCGATAGTACGAGGCTGCCGACGGCGCGGTCAGGGCCGCCAGCGCTGGTAGGTGGTGCAACATGCCGGCCGCCATGTGCTGGGCGGCGTCCGACAGACCGTGCGGCTGTGCCGGGTCATAGGTCGCAGGCTGGCCGGCTGCGTTCAGTAAGCTCCAGTGGATGTGCGTGCCGTTGCCGGTCCCGTCCGGCGTCAACATCGGCGCCATGATGGCGCGGTGGCCGAGCCCGGCGGCAATGGCCCGGGCCAACTCGCGCACTAGCACCGCCTGATCGGCCGCGGCGATGCCGATGGCAGGACCGGCCGTGACCTCGAACTGACGCGCCCCATACTCGGACAGGAACGAGTCTGGTGTGATCCCGGCCTGCCGCATCGCCGCCAGCAACGTGCCGCCGAACGGGCCTTGCCGGCGCAGCGCCTCCAGTGTGTAGGGCGAACCGGCTTGCGTTTCGACGCCGGTGTAGACCAGCTCCTGCTCGAAGGTGGACAGCAGGGTCAGGCCGAACTCGCCGTTGAGCGTGTCCAACGCGCGGCGCAGGAAGCCGCGCGGGCAGCAGTTCCAAGGGGTGCCGTCGATGTTGTGGAAGTCGCCCAGCAGCAAGCGGAGGTCGGGTGCGCCAGGGACGGGAATCGCCGTCTCGGTGGCGGCGTCCGGCACCAGCATCAGGTCGCCCTGCGTGCCGAACGGCGTATCGTAGATGGGTCCGAACACTGAAAGCAGCAGGTTGCTGTGGGTGATACCCACGCCTCGGATCATGCGCCCCGGCAGGTCTGCCGCCGGGAACGACTTGCCTCGTAGCAGGCCGGCCAGATCGCAGGTTCCGATGAATGCGAGGAGTTCGGGCGTCATCCTGGGCGTCCATAGCTGCGCGGCGGTGCCACACAACAGGCTGCGCCGCTCGGCCGCGGGTTTGAGACTTCCATCAGGAGGACCTCGACATACTGCGAGTCCACGTTACGGCATTTTGCTGTGACGTGACTGCCCACCTCCGAAAATTCATCGCCGCGCTCGGCGACACGTTCTGGCTCCTACCGGTCACTTAGGGACATCCTTGTGTGAGCCGCCGTTCCCCTGACGGCCTGGTCGAATCAATGCTTTTACGGGGCTCATCGCCTGACAACGAGTTACCCTCCTGAGCGATCGCCACTTCGTCGCTACATCATTCTCTGCTTCAGGTTCATCAGTATCAACAGTGTGCCCCCGACCATGAGCGCCACGATCAAGGTCGAGAACAGGATCAGTATTAAATCTGCCCGGGCGGAACGCTTGAAGTCGATGTGTAGGAAGCAGCGGAAATGCACTACCATCTGCACCACGCCAAGGCCCAACACAGTGTAGAAAACCTCCCGCCCGCCGAACACATGGAAGTAGA
>CAXTCJ010000146.1:0-13073 GCA_964242215.1 uncultured Acetobacteraceae bacterium
CCCTTGAGCTTGTGTCATGACGGTCCGAAGAAGTCTGCTGACCGCAGTTTTCTTGTCCGAAGCGGACAGTCTGGTATCGGCCCGATTTCGTCGGGAGTGGCGCACCGGGGCGCCGGCCTAAGTATGACATTCAAGGCAACCTCATTGCACGGCGAGGCCCCAGACGAGCCAGGTTGGGGTCGAACGTAGGGTTAGGGAGGCTGGGTATTAGAAGGCCCGACAAGTCGGGGCTTTTGCGCGCGACTACCCGGCCAAAGCAGGCGTAGGAAAACGAACTCGGTGTAGATGAGTGGCAACGTGGGTGTAGCTTTGGTCCGCACAGTCGGCTGGTTTGCTGGGCGCACATCAAGGTAAGTTGTGGCTACGGCTCACTGCCGATTTCGTTCTCGGAAAGGCTACCCACGTCATAGGCGGACGAGCCGAGATCGCTGAGGACGATCGAAATCGCGCGCCAGAACGAGACGAAGTTGAGCATGACCGTAGCGGATAAGACGAACCGGCCGATGGCCGAGCTTGGCGACTTCGGGGGACCGTTGTGGCTTCACAGGAAACCTCCGCAGGAGTGCGCGCATGACGGCACTCGCAAGATCGCTCCGCGGTCGAGATCGCTGCGGTTAGCAGGGAAGCTGCTGGTACAAAATTCCCGGGCCATTCTAAGCGATGGCGATGACACAAGCCCGCAAATCGCCGTTAGAGTGATTGGGCCTTTCTGCTATAGTTAGTCCCTCGCAGTTTCATAAAGATCTCGTATAATTTAGCATCTAGCAGAGTAAAGAAAGCATATAATTGAACGAACGAACGAACGAAAGTTAAGTGAACGTGAACTCCACTTGGCTGTGGGTAGGCTACCTGCTATTTCCTGTGATAGATGCTTGTGAGCCGATAGCCGCCCAGGGTTGGCGAGTGTCGGCGTGCTCCATGACGCGATTGAACTAGGGTGTAAATGGCGAAGAAAAGGAGCGGGCGTTTTTTGTCTGTCCCGGGTCGAACGAGGTCGCGACCGTCTGACACGCCGCGAATAGTGGGCTCTTGAACGGATCGACCCGGGATCGATGAAGATCGTTTCGGCTATCAAGAACGGCCAGCCAGATGCCCGGTCAACGCTCCGAAAGGCCCTGCAGGCGATAGGCCGAGCGTCTGGCGTGATGTTCAACGTGGACTTCTACATCGTGGACCAGCGCACCCGCCCATCGCGCTAAGCGAACCGGAGGCGCCGAACGAGTAGGTCGGCCCGTGACGTGACATGCGGCGGCGTTACCGAAATGACGGCTTCAACTTAAGCGGGGCAGGAACTCCCTGCCTCTGGAGACTTCAAATGCAAATGACGTTGAAGATTGCGATGCTTCTCGCTTCGAGCTTGGCAGTGAGTTCCGCTCCAGCGCTGGCTTTGCAGGTGAGCGTGACGCAGATGGACAAGAATGCCGATGGCACCATGACCTACCACTTCAGCGTCAAACTGGATCAGGACGAGACTCTGACGCCTGCCGCAGGCAAAGCACCGGCAGATTTCGTGACGATCTATAATTTCTACGGACTGGTCGAGCGCTCTGCCAAGTCTCCTGCGGGCTGGGAATTCTCATCGGAGGAGTTCGGGCGGACCCCGACGTTGAACGGCTACCCTCTTGTGTTGCCGTTGGACGTACCAAATACGCCCAACCTCACCTGGACGGCGACCACGCGGGTGGCCGCGGGCGCGCAGGTTGAGGGCTTCACCGCGGTCACCCGCGTGGCTACGTCGGTGCAGGGGGAATATTCCGCGCAAGTCACCCGCCAGTCCCCAGAAACCAAAGTTGCGGCCGGAGCGCCGGCCATTGCAGCATCTCCTTCCAAGCAGGCGCTTATCGGCCTGCTGCCGACACCAAGCTTCCTTGCCGCCGAGAAATAGCTATTTCCGGCTGTCTCACGATCATGTGGCATTCATAGCAAGTCCGATGGTGTGGCCCTTTCAGCTCGAAGCTGCTGGTTAGCTTCCCATCAGCGTAGGGTGACCGATGTTGACTCAAACCAAAGAAACGACCCTCGGCCTTGCTGGTCACGGTGCTGGACGACTGACGGCTGTCCACATCGATGCCTACAATGCCGAGTTGCAGGATAAGGAAGGGTTCATCGGCGATCGGGCGAGCGGACGTGCCTTTCGCGCCATTTTAGCAGATGGCCGCGAGCGGGTCGAAAAGATCGCCGGCGACCCGATCGGCGATGTGCCGAGTGCCGCAATCAGCAAGAAAAAGCTGGACCGGCTGATCGTCGGGGGAGACCCGGTGGCGGCCGGCGTTGTGCTGGGCACCATCGAGGACTTTGCCCAGGAGTTTGCAACGGTCATCCGCCGCATTCTCCGCCTTCAGGGTTGGCGGGGGACGCAGCGCATCGTGGTCGGCGGGGGGCTACGAGCGAGCCGTGTCGGCGAACTCGCGATCGGACGTACGGCCGTGCTCCTGAAAGACGCCAGCTTCGACGTCGAGCTGAGGCCGATTCGGCGCCACCCGGATGAAGCGGGCTTGATCGGGTGTGCTCATCTCGCACCATCCTGGATCTTCTCAGGCCATGACAGCATCCTTGCGGTCGATATCGGCGGCTCGAACATCCGGGTCGGCATCGTGGAACTCCAGCAGTCCAAGGCGGCTGATCTCTCGCAGGCCCGGGTCGGCAAATCCGAACTGTGGCGTCACGCGGACGACAAGCCGAGCCGCGACGCCGCAGTCGATCGCATGCTCGGAATGCTTCAGGCGTTAGTCAAACGTGCCGGCAAGCGAGGGCTTCGGCTCGCTCCGTTCATTGGCATAGGCTGCCCCGGCTTGATCCGGGAGGATGGCTCGATCGAGAAGGGCGGGCACAACCTCCCGGGGGACTGGGAGCACAAGAGCTTCAACCTACCGCGATTGCTGCGCGATGCCATCCCGATGATCGGTGGGCACGAGGTCACGGTATTGATGCATAATGACGCCGTCGTGCAGGGGCTTAGCGAAGCGCCCTTTATGCGAGACGTCGAGCACTGGGGCGTCATGACCATCGGCACCGGTCTGGGCAATGCTCGCTTCAGCAACCGGACGATCCAGGAGGAATAGCGCCATTCCCTTCCTCACCCAAGGCAGCTTTCTCATCGGCGATTGCGAGGCGGCTGCGGCCCAGGCCGGCCGCGCGTGATTTTAGTGGACCAGAGCCTATCGCTTACCCTGGGCAAGCTGGCGGCCGTCTTGGGGCTGGTTGCCGCCAACGGCTTCTTCGTCGCGGCCGAGTTCTCTCTGGTGGGCGTACGGCGTAGCCGGATCGATGAGCTTGTCGCGAACGGCAGACCCCGCGCCGTATTCTTGCGGCGAGCGATCGACAACCTCGAGGCAAACCTGGCGGCAACCCAACTGGGGGTTACGATCTCGTCCCTCGGGCTCGGTTGGATCGGCGAGCCGGCGCTCGCACGGTTGGTCGAGCCAGTCTTCGGCGGTTTGGGCGCGTTCGCCGAGACGGCTTCGCACTCTGTGGCCGTGGGCGTGGCATTCTGCATCATCACCGTCTTCCACATCGTCCTTGGTGAACTCGCGCCGAAAAGCTTAGCGCTGCAGCTCCCTGAGCGGACGGCACTCTGGATCGTGCGCCCGCTCAGCCTTTTCCTCGCTTTGTTCCGCCCAGTCATCTTCCTGTTGAATGGGCTCGGCAATACGATTGTCCGAGCGTGCGGCTTGGAGCCGGGCAACGCGGAAGGGCGGCTGCACTCTACGGAGGAGTTGAAGCTCCTGGTCGCGGCGAGCAGGGACGCAGGGCTGGTGCAGCGGGCGCAACAGGAAGTGGTCGAGCGGGCCTTCGGCATGGGAGAGCGGCGCGTCCGCACCATCATGACCCCGCGTCACGACATCTACTGGATCGACGCGAACGGCACCCCAGAAGCCATGCTGCGGGGTGTTCGCGCCAGCCGGCACGAGCAGGTAGTCGTCGCGAAAGGAACCCTCGATCAAGTCCTCGGCCTGCTGCGTAAGCAGGACCTCCTGGACCTGCATCTCGACGGCGGCATGCTGCTCGACGAAGAGGTCGGTGACTCCGGCCACTTGCTGGCGGTGATGCGCGAACCTTTGGTCGTCCATGATGGTGCAACCGTTCTCCAGGTTTTGGAGACGTTTCGTAATCGACCGATCCAGATGGCCCTGATCGTCGATGAGTATGGCGCGCTGCGGGGAGTCGTGACGCAGACCGATCTGCTCGAGGCGCTTGCCGGCGACATCAACGAGAATGAAGAACTCGATTTAGTGAAGCGGGAAGATGGCTCCTTCCTGGTCGATGCGACGATGGCAATCCAAGATGCCTTCGAGCAACTCGGCATCGCCAAAGTACCCGACGACTACAGCGAATATCGAACGCTGGCCGGCTTCGTGCTGCGCCGCCTCGGCCACATCCCGGCCGCGGGCGAGCAGTTCGATTGGGACACGGATGGGGATGTCCGCCGCTTCGAGGTCGTCGACTTGGACGGTTACCGCATCGACAAAGTCATTGTCTCAAATGTGCGGGCGAAGGAGGCACCATGCTCCGCGACCAATGGCAGACCTCTCGACCATGAACAGTCGGTGGAGAAGGGACCGTCGAGCTTGGATGCACCAATACTTGCGTCTCCGGACCAGGCTCCGGGGGATTCGCGTGCTTGACCCGGCACGCGGGAAGACGGCGCGTTTGAACAATCAGCACGTGGTCGACGGGGCGAGACCGAGCGATAGTTGAAGAAGAAGCGTAAGCGGCCACGGCCCGGTTCATGGCTGGCGCGTTCATGCCACGTTGGAACTGGTGTATCTGAAAGCGACGGATGTCCTCAGCGGTTGCACTACTGGGCGAGCGCTCCAGCGAGGCAGCCAAATCCGCGACGGTGCGGATGTAATCGTGACGGGTCTTGTCGGTAAACCCACGGACGGTCGTGTCCTGGACGAAGCGTTCTCGCAGGGTGCCGGGCGAAGCCCTACGGCTCAGGGCCGCCCGGAAGCCCATACCCCCCGGTCCAACTGCCGCCTCGCCGTGCGATAGAACGACCCGGCGCGCGCCGCCCAGGTGCCGCCGTCCTGTCCGACATCCGCGCCTATGGTCAGCACGCCAAACGGCATGCCAAGCCGCACGCGATCAGTGCCCGCCACCCCCGCCGCCCGACGCCTTCTTGCTGGACACGAAGAAGCAGAGCGGGACGACCAGGAAAGCCAACACGGCCGCGTACTGGAAGATGTTGTTGTAGGCCAACATGGCTGCCTGCTGTCGGTAGACCTGGTAGATGTGCGAGACGGCCTGGTCATGGACGGTCGCCGCCGAACGGCCGAGCGAGAGTAGTGTGGCCTCCGTTCTCTGCACCAGCTCGTTGTAGCTTTGGTTCAACGGAGTCATGAATCCAGCTAGATGCGCTTGGTCCGCCTGGCTGCGCTGTGTCACCATCGCCGTCGCGACGGAGATGCCGATGGCGCCGCCCACGTTGCGGAACATAGAGAATAGCGCGGCGCCGTCCGAGCGGAGGCTTTGTGGCAGCGTCAGATAGGCGATGGTGGAGATCGGCACGAAGAGGAAGCCCAGCGCCGCCGTCTGGAAGGACCGCATCTTCACCAGCGTCCAATAATCGATGTAGATCACCAGATTGCTGGAGTAGAGCAGGGCGAAGCCCATGACGGTGAAGCCTGTCATGACGATATACCGCGTCGGCACTACCTTCATCAACTGACCGACGAACGGGATGAGTATTATGACGACGACGCCGCCGGGCGAGAGGATGAGACCGGATAGCAAGGCCGTGTAGCCCAGCTCCTGCTGGGAAAACTGCGGGATGAGCACCGCGGACGCGTAAAGGATCATGCCCATGGCCGCGATCAGCACGCAGCCCATGGCGAAGTTGCGATCCTTAAACACGCCGAGGTTGATGATCGGCTTCTTGGCGACGAGCAGCCAGGCGATGGCTCCGAGGATGCCGATCGCAGCGAGGACGACCATGATCCTGATGAAGGGGGACCCCAGCCAATCGTCGTCCTCACCGCGGTCAAGCGCGATCTGCATACAGCCGAGGCCGAGGGCGATCAGCGCTAGACCGATGTAATCGACGCCGCGGCCGCGCTTCTTGGTCTTCTCCTTTTCCCATGGAGGATCCTCCACCAGGATGTAGTTGGAGACGACGGCGACGATGCCCACGGGGATATTGACGAAGAAGATCCAGCGCCAGTCCAGCCGGTCGATGAGGTAGCCACCCAGGGTCGGACCTAGTACGGGGGCCACGATGGTGGCGATGGCCGTCACGGCGAAGGCGGCGCTGCGTCTAGCAGGTGGGAAGATGTCCAGGATGATTGACTGCTGGTTCGGCTGCAATCCACCACCGAAGAACCCCTGGAATAGGCGGAAGATGACGAGCTGGCCCAGGCTCTGCGACACTCCGCAGAGAAACGAGCAGATCGTGAAGGCGGTCAGGCAGATCAGGAAGTAGCGCTTTCGGCCGATTGTGTCGGATAGCCAGCCGGCGATGGTGAGCACGATGCCGTTGGCGACTAGGTAGGCGGTCAGCGCATAGGTGGCCTGGTCCGACGAAGCGGCCAGCGACCCGGCGATGTAAGGCAGGGCCACGTTGACGATCGTGGTGTCAAGAATTTCCATAAAGGCGGCCAATGTCACGGCAATCGCGATGAGCCACGGGTTAAACCTGGGCTTCCAGTCGCGTGCCTCGCTCACTGCAGGGGTGGGCCTGGATGCAACGTGACCTGCGCGTTACGGGTCGATGTCATAGCAGGACTTCCTGAATATTGGGGGAGCCACAGCCATGCTCCGCTACCCGGGGCTTACAAGATGGCCGATAAACAGACCAGCTGTTTCAGCCATAGGCTGGGCGCATGGCGTCCAAGTCAGCGCTTTGACGAACCGCACTCGGCTCCGCCTTCCAAGCTGCGATCGCCGCCTCGGTAAACCACACAGTTAGGCTACCGCGTTGCTGCAAGGCTGCATCATACTCGGCAGAGTTCGTGGCCCGGTGCCGCTGCCTTGGCATGTGATGGCGGCGCTCGGCTTCGCTTTGAGCGGCACGCAACCACTCCGGATAGTGACGGGAAACATGCCCCCGCAGTCATCCCATCCCGACCAGCGCGGAAGCGATCAATGCACCGTTCGATCAGTGCATGAAATTTCCCTGAGGCGATCGTGCTCAAAACCGAAATCCCGGCGCGTCGGCGGAGCCCGCAACCGGTTGCAGCGCGGAGCCCCCCATCGCCACCAACAACTGCGTGGTGTCCAAATAGCGTTGCGCTTCGGCCCGCACGTAGCCGAGCAACGCCTGCTGGTATTGGCGCTGCGCTTCTAGAAGATTCAACACGCCGGTGCCGCCGGCCCCGAAGCTAATACGCTGCAAACGGACGGACTCCGATGCGGTGTCGAGCGCGTGTTTCTGCGCGGCCAGCAAATCCGCATCATGGACAAGCGCTTGCAGAATGTCAGCGACCTGCCCGAACGCCTGCAGCACGGTCTGCTGGTAGTCCGCGGCCGAGGCTTTAAAGGAGTCGAGCGCTGCCCTGCGTTCGGCCCGTCTCAAACCACCATCGAAGATCGGCTGGGTCAATCCGGCTGCAATGCTCCAGACAAAGCCCGATGGGTCGAATAAGCGCGCCGGATCAAGCGCCGCCGTCCCGACCCCGGCGGAGAGGGTGATGGCCGGGTAGAGCTGCGCCGTTGCTACGCCGATTTGCGCGCTAGCAGCATGGAGTTGCGCTTCGGCGGCCAAGATGTCGGGGCGATGATGGACCAGCGCCGAGGGAAGGCTGACCGGCAGTGATGGAGGGAGCGTCAGCGCTGTCAGGTCGAAATCCGGAACCACGAAGTCTGCCGGCGTGCGGCCCAACAGCACCGCCAAAGCATGTTTTGCCACGCTCATCTGCTGGTCGAGGCCAGGCTGCAACGTCTCATCCGCTGCAAGCTGGTTCTCGGCAATAATGACATCGCTATCCGGAACAGCGCCGGCAGTGCGTTCCGTCTGCACGAGCGTAAGGTTCTGCTGATCAATCTTGACAATATCACCAACGGCCTTCAGCTGCGCCCGCTCGGCCGCTACCTGCAGCACTTGCAGCACGGTGCTGCCGGTCAGGTTCATATAGGTCGCGTCGACCTGGTAACGCTGGTAGTCCGCCAAAGCCCGTTGCTGTTCGATCTGGCGGTACGTGCCGCCAAAGATGTCGGCCGTGTAGCTGGCGGTAGGACCGATCTGGAAAAGGTTGAAAACTGGCGGCAGCGCAAATTGGCTAGGCGACAAGCCGAAGCTTGTGGCGGTCACCCGCTCGCGTGTGACGCTCGCGTTGAAGCCCACCTTTGGATACAGTGAGCTTGATGACTCGTTCACCGATTCGCGAGCGGTCGCAAGGCGTGTTTTCGCACTGTCAAGCGTTGGACTGCCGGCGATTGCTTGCTTGACGAGACCATCAAGTGCGGGGGAATGGAACAGCGTCCACCACTCGGGCTTGCCGTCCTCACCCAAGGCAATCGTTTGACGTGGCGCGCCGGCGCTAGGACGCTCCGACGTCGCTTCATCCGGCGCCGTGTAGCCGGCTGGAGAGGGGGAGGCCGGCGGCTTGAAGTTTGGTCCAAGAGTGCAGCCGCCGACAGAAACGACGAGCGTGGCCGCGAGGAGCGGCGTTCGCAGCCGCGCCCCGGTTTGTTCCGACATCTGCATCACTCCATGGCCAGCGTATGATCGAGCGCTTCTCCACCGGCTGGCTTCTTGAACACAAGCAGCAAGGGGATAACGGCAAGTGTCGCAATCATCAGCAATTTGTAGTCGTCGATGTAGGCGATAATCTCCGCCTGCCGCGTGATGACGATATCCAGGGCTGCCCGTCCCCCGGCGGTGATCGGGTTCCAAACTCGCGCAATCATTGGGATTTCAAAGGCCCGGTTCACCATGGTCGCATGCTGAGCGATGTCGGCGTGGTTGATTTGCGTGTTCTGCGTCAACAGGGTGTTGACCACGGAAATGCCAACGCTGGAGCCGATGTTTCGCGACAGGCTATAAATACCCGCCCCCTCCGCCCTCCGCTCCGACGTCAGGGTCGAAAGCGTCGCGGCACTTAGTGGCACGAACAAAAAGCCAAGGCCCATACCCTGGATGATGCCAACGCCGATGATCGTCGCCCGGGGAACATCCGGCGTCCACCCGGTCATGGTGTAGAAGGACCACGCGGTACACCCCAGACCGAGGCCGAGCAGCAAGCGCGTATCGACCCGCCCGATCAGCCGTCCGACGACCAGCATGGCGCCCATCGTGCCGAGGCCGCGTGGCCCCATGACCAGACCTGCCGTCACGATCGGGTAGTCCATCAGGTTCTGCAGATAGGGCGGCTGCAGGGCAAGGGACGCATAGTAGGTCAGGCCTACAATGGCGACGAACAGCGTGCCCGCCGCGAAATTTCGGTCGCGAAAAAGTGCCGGCCGGATGAAAGGCTCCTTCGCGGTGAAGGTATGGACCAGAAAAAGGTAAAGCGCCGAGGCTGCGACGAGTGCCTCGATGATGATCTCGCTCGAGCCAAACCAGTCCAGTTCCTCGCCGCGGTCCAGAAACACTTGCGCCGCGCCGATGGTGAGGCTCAGCGTGGCAAATCCGAACCAGTCCAGTTTCGCGGTGGCGTTGCGGGCCGTGTCCGTGAGGAAGGTCGACATACCGATGAAGGCGAGGATGCCGATCGGCAGATTGATGTAGAAGACATAGCGCCAGCTGTAGGTCTGCGTCAGCCAGCCGCCGAGCACCGGCCCGAGGACAGGACCAGCCATAACCGCCACACCCCACATAGCCATCGCGGAGCCCTGCCGCTCCGGCGGGTTTATGTTAAGCAGAACGGTCTGCGACAGCGGCACGAGTGCCGCCCCAAACACGCCTTGCAGCATTCGGAATAGCACGATTTGCGTCAGGGACTGCGCCAGGCCACACAGGATCGAAGCAGCGGTAAAACCAGCAACGGAGACCAGGAACAGCCGCTTCAGTCCAAACCTGCTGGACAGGAAACCCGTCGGCGGCGTCATGATTGCCGCTGCGACGATGTAGGAGGTCAGGACCCAGGCGACCTCGTCCTGGCTCGCCGAGACGCTCCCTTGGATATAGGGCAGGGCTACGTTGGCGATAGTCGTGTCGAGTGCCTGCATTAGGGTTGCAAGGATCACGCACACAGTGATTGCGCCACGATTGGCGCCACCTGCCGGCGATTCAGCCGCCATCACGGCGCCCGTTTGGCTTGGGCGTGCCCGAAGACACCGGTCAGCGCGGCCGGCCAGCCTCGTACATGCCCGGTATCGACATCAACCTCGACGCTCATCCCGGCCCGAAGCGGCGGCAAAGATTTGTTGTCCGTGTCCACGCGCACCCGCATCGGAATGCGCTGCACGACCTTGACCCAGTTGCCGCTGGTGTTCTGCGCGGGCAGCAGCGAGAACTCCTGCGCCGCCGCCGGGCTGATGCTCTCGACAGTGCCGTGCCACTCCACGTCGGAATACATGTCCGCCGTCACCGTGACGCTCTGCCCCGGGCGGACATAGGTCAGCTCCGTCTCCTTCGGCGTGGCATCGACCCAGAGATGGTCCGACGCCACAAGATAGAATGCAGTCATCGATGCCTGGAGGTATTTGCCCGGCGCGATCGCAGGAACGTTGGTCACGATGCCGGCGAACGGCGCTTTGACGACGGTGTGGTCGAGTTGCCGTGCTGCCTCGGCTCGCATCGCCATGGCATCCAGATAACGCGGCTGCTGTTCGACTGCTATGCTGGGATCGCCGCTGAGGTTGGCTGCGACGGCTGCAAGTTGGCGGTTGATGGACGCCAGCTTCTGCTGCGCATTCAGCAAATTTCGGTGCGCGGCATCAAACACCGCCTGCGAGGCGACATGCGCACTCAGCAGATCCTGTGTCCGATGCAGTTCCGAGGTATAATAGTCGACGTCATTTTGTGCCTGGCGGATCTGCGTCTGCGTATCCTGGTAATTCGCCTTGAGCGCGTTGATGTCATTGCGGACCAGCCCAAGCTGCGCATCCGCCCGGTTCAACGCCAGCTGGAACGGCAGGTCATCCAGCCGGTACAGCACTTGGCCTGTTTCGACGTGCTGATTTTCGCTGACGTCGACCTCTTTGACGATGCCGGAGACGTCGGTGGACACGCCAACTTTGTTGGCCTCTACATAGGCGTCATCGGTCGCCATGACTTGGCCGCCGCCGGCATACCAAAAGGCCCCTGCCACCAGGGCTACGGGCAGCAACAGGAACAAGATCCAGCGCACCCACGGGACTGACCGCATCCGGGACGGCCTCCGTGTCGGCGCCGTCCGCCCCACCGGTGCCGTGATCGTGTTGGCGGACGTGCCACCGCCCCCGTTACCGGACATTCGCTATCCCTCGACGCTCGATTGCATGCGCCGCAACATGATAGTGGCTTGAGGGATTGGGAATGCGCTATCTTCTGCATTCACTGCTGAGGGAAATTCAGTAATGCAGCGTGGCAGTCTTGCCGATTTGACCGCCTTCGTGGCCATCGCCGATCACCTGAGCTTTCGAGAGGCCGCGTCGCGGCTTGGTGTCACCGCCTCCGCCCTTAGCCACTCGATGCGCCAGCTTGAGGAGCGCCACGGCGTCAGGCTGCTTCACCGCACCACACGCAGCGTTTCGCTGACCGATGCTGGGATCCGGCTGCTCGGGCAGCTGCGTCCGGCCATCGACCAGATCACCGACGCGCTGGAGGATTTGAACCGGGAGCGCAGCCGGCCATTCGGGCGGCTGCGTATCCACGCCACGCACATGGCAGCGGCAGCAGTCATTGCCCCAATCTGGGCGCGATTCCTCACGACCTATCCGGACGTTCATCTCGAGTTGCAGGTAAGCGAGGCACCGGTCGACATCGTGGCAAAGGGTTTCGATGCCGGCCTCGGACCACAGGACCGGGCGGCGGCCGATATGACGATGCTTCGGGTCATGGGGCCGGTGAAGGTCGCCGTCGTCGGAGCATCGTCCTATTTCGCGCTGCATAGCCGTCCACGCACGCCAGACGACCTCATGCGCCATCGCTGCGTGGAGTATCGGCGGGGCGCCGATGGTGCCGTTCTCGAATGGCTGTTCGAACGGGGTGGTAAGTCCCGCCGGGTCGCGGTCCAGGGCCGCCTTATGGTCAATGACCCCGATCTAGCCGTTCGAGCGGCCGTCGATGGCCTCGGGATCGCCTACACGATCGAGGCGCAGGTGGAACCCTATCTCCGCTCTGGCCAAGTGGTTCGCGTGCTTGAGGATTGGTCGCCATCCTTCGAAGGATTGTTTCTGTTTTACTCCGGGCAGCGCCAAGTTCCCGCTGCCCTCCGCGCTCTGATCGAGATGATCCAGATCGGACGGGGTGTCGCATCCTCCTCTCGATCACTGGAGAACCCCTTCGCCGCCGACTGACTAGCTGTCTTCTCCTGATGAAAGCAGGGGTGGACGCTGCGGCCGCTATGAGGAGGTCGCAACCTTGCCCTGCGGCGCTGACTTCATCATGGAAGTGTGAAGCGTCAGCATGATGTGGTTCCCGCAGATGTGAGCAGTTCACGTACCGGAAGGCTCGCCCCGGCCAGATACACCCTAGCTGTCGCCCACACGTTCGTGGCGCTGGAAAGCTAGTGCCGCGCGCGGCCCCAAAGCGTCGCAGGCTCGGCGAGCAACGGGCGCAGGTCTAGCCGGTCCAGCATCTGGTTGGTTTCCGCCTCAGCTGCCGCCAGAATTTCGGCGGTATCGACGTGGGCGACCCGGCGATTGTGCATCAGCACGCGGCCATCGACGATCGCAGTATCCACGTCCTGCCCATTGGCGAAACAGACCACACGCCAGACCGGCATGTTTGCCGGCGCCAGATGTGGCTTGCGTAGATCGATGGTGATGATGTCGGCTTGCTTACCCGGCTCCAGACTGCCGATACGGTCGTCCATGTGCAGGGCGCGGGCGGCGTCGATCGTGATCATCTCCAGCAGCTTGCCGGGTGGCATCAGCCGCTCGTCGCGATGCTCCCTCTGGTGCAGGCGCATGCACTGGAACATGTGTCGGAACATGTCGGTGCTGCGGTCCGGCGCCGTGCCGTCGCTGCCGATCGCCACCAGTACGCC
>CAXTCJ010000147.1:0-1472 GCA_964242215.1 uncultured Acetobacteraceae bacterium
CGTGGATACCAGGGTCAAGCCCTGGCATGACGGTGTGTTTACTTCCGACGCGGCAACAACACGGACAGGGACAGTTGCACACCGTCGAGGACCTTGTGCTTCTATATGCGTTCCGCCCTGTGCAGATTGTCTGTGTGACTGCGGATCTCGAAGCCTGCTTCCGCCCAGGCGGCCGCGAGTGCCTGCTTCGAGAACAGCGTCACGTGGCCGTTGCGGGGTGCCACATACCACCAGTTCATCCCCTGCCGGTCGAAATCGTCCGGCTGCACCAGAGTTGAGAACAGCACGAACCCGCCGTCCTGCACCAAACCGGCAATCGCCCGAATAGTGGCACGCGGATCGGGCGAATGCTCGAGCACCTCGAAGCAGGTGACGAGCGGGAAGCGCCGCGTGGGCATCCCCTGGCTCGCCGGGTCGAACGGATCGTAGCTGACCGCACGCGTGCCGTGATCGCGGCACAGCAATCCAGCGAGCGCGCCGTTCCCGCCGCCGTAATCCAGCACCTCCATATCGCGGCATGCCTCACCAAGCAGGGAGGCGATGACGGCGGCGGAGCCAGCTGGCCGCTCCACGGCGTAGTCCGGGTCCACGCGGGCATACCCGTCGTTATAGATGTGGCGGCGAAACTCGTCCGCGCCCCAAAGGTCGAAATCACCCGTGAACACCAGCCCGCAACTCGGGCATCGATGGTAGGTGACCCGGCGGCCAGACCGCGGCAGTGGCGCTTGGCGCACATCCTCGCAGCTGCGGTTGAAATCGACCTGGCCGATCGCCGCCGATGGGGTGCTGCACAGTTTGCACGCAAGCGGTGCAGGCGGTTGCGGACGTCGCCGGGTCGTCGGGATACGCGGGGGTGGGCGCCGGGCGAGCTCGGTCAGTTCGCGGCGCATGTGGAACAGGGGCGTCCCCCAGTCATTCGGCGATTGCTGGCGGATGATGCGCAGGTTTGGATACCACGGGCTGTCGGCACGCTCCTCCAGCCAGCGCCAGCAGCCGCGCAGACGGGACAGCAGCCAAACCGGCTTGCCCATCGTGGCCGCCAAATGTGCCACCGCCGTATCCACGGCAATCACCAGGTCCAGCCCGGCGATCAGCGCGGCCGTCTCGCTGAAATCCTCCACGCCGAGCATCAGGTCGATCGCGCCCAGTTCCGGCGGCAGAACGGGCGGCAATCCGGCATGGCGCTGCAGGCTGTAGAACTGAACACCAGGCACGCCGGCGAGCAGAGCCAGATGGTCCAGCGCCAATGAGCGCTGCCGGTCGTGCACGAAACCCGGCTCGCCCGCCCACACCAGCCCAACCCGCAGCCCGGTCGTCGCATCGTCCCAGCCCTCGAAGGCATCGGCGTAGAGGAGTGCCGGCGGGATGGTGTCGAGCGTCGTTGCGAACAGCCCGGGCAGGCTCAGCAAGGGGCAGACCACGTCGAACGGCGGCAGCGGGCCACCAACGGCAATTACCTCGTCGACGCCGGG
>CAXTCJ010000147.1:1572-12908 GCA_964242215.1 uncultured Acetobacteraceae bacterium
CCACGTCGAACGGCGGCAGCGGGCCACCAACGGCAATTACCTCGTCGACGCCGGGGACCTGGTACAACAGGCGGAGCAAGGGCTTTGGCACGGCCAAGATCACCCGCCTTGCCCTTGCCGCAACCAATTTGGCGTAGCGCACGAATTGCAGCGTATCGCCCAGGCCCTGCTCGGCATGCAGCAGGATGGTGCAGCCGCTGATATCCTCGCCGCGCCAAACGCGCAGGTTTCGTGTGGCCTCGTAGCCGTTCAAGGACAGACGCGCCTCGTACAAGGCCCATGCCGCCGCCGTCAGTTGCCCTTGGCCCAGCAACCGCTCCGCCTGATGATAGCGGGCTCTGGCATCGTCCGGTGAGAGCGCCAGGGCTTGTTGCCCCGCGTCACACGCCTCGTCCGCCCGCCCCAGCCCGTCCAGCGCAAGGGCACGGTTCAGCCAGGCGGGCACATCCCGGGGGGCCATCCCGAGTGCACTGTCCGCCAACTTCAGCGCATCGGCGTAACGGGTTTGCTGCCACAACACCCCGCTCAGTAGGGTCGCGTGGCGGACGTCGGGTGCTAGCCGGAACGCTTCGCTGCCATGCCTCACCGCCGCATCCAGGTCGCCGGACCGCATGAGCGGCTCGACCAGCCTTGCATGCGCGGCGGCGCAATCGGGCTGCAGGCCCATGGCCAGTATCAACGCGCCGATCGCGGCCTGGGTCTGGCCCAAGGCGAGCAGCGCCTGGCCGTTCAGCGTCAGGATCCGGCTGTCGGCCGGATACTGCTGGTTGGCGCGCGACAGGCAGATCGCGGCCGCATCGGCTTGGCCACCGGCCAGCAAGCCCTCGCAGTGGGCGACGATCGCGTCGGGGTGATGCAGGGACAGGCTCAACGACCGAACGCTCCATGACAGCCGACAGCACACTGACAGGTAAAGGCTAAGCAGACGTAAACGCCGCCGTATGCTTCCAACGCATGGGACATGTGCGTTTGAAGACTAGCTTATCGTAACGCGCGTTATCATAGTGTGGCTGTGACCGATTACAGCCGCGACCTCCTGTTTTTGCTGAACGACGTTGGCCGTCTGTTGCGGACCGAGGCGGACCGTCGTGCCAGGGCCCACGGCATGACCCGCGCCCAATGGGGCATCTTGGTCTGGCTAGAGCGCCAACCCGCTCTGTCGCAGCGCGAGCTGGCCGAAATCCTCGAGGTCGAGCCGATCACCGTCGCCCGCCTGGTCGACCGGCTGGAGCGGCGGGGCATGGTCGAACGCCGGGCCGACGAGAACGACCGGCGGATCTGGCGCCTGCACCTGACGAATGCCGCCGGCCCGGTCCTGCAGGAGATCCATCAGTACCGCACCGCCCTTACCGCTTCGCTGACCGAAGACATGTCGCCGGCCGAACGAACGGGGCTGACCCGCTCGCTCGCCCACATCAAATGCCTGCTCACCACGGACAGGCCCAACAAGATCAAGGAAGTCGCCTGATGTCCCATGCTGCCACCGCCCGCGATCTCGCCGCGGGTGCGCCCCTCCGCGCCAAGGGAATGTCCCGCCGGATGCTGCGGGGCGTTCTCATGCTGGGCGGCATCGCCGTCGTGGCCGTCGGCGGATCGTATATGTGGCTGACCGGCGGGCGGTATGTGTCAATCGATAACGCCTACACCAATGCCGACAAAGTGGCGCTGTCGACCGACGTGTCCGGTGAGGTGATGGACATCCCCGTGCGCGAAGGCCAGGTGGTGCACAAGGGCGACGTCCTGTTCCGCCTCAATCCGCGCCAGGCGCAGATCGCGGTGCAATCGGCGCAGGCGGATTTGGCACAGACGCGGCTCACGCTGGAATCGATGAAGCGGGACTATAGCCGCATGCAGCGCGACACCGCCGCGAAGTCGGCGCAGGTGCAGGCGGACCAGGCGACCTTCGACCGCTACAACGCATTGGTCGGCCGCGGTGACCTCGCCCGTTCGTCCTACGACGATGCACGCTACAAGCTCGCCTCCGACCAGCAGGGTGTCGCCTCCAGCACCATGGCGGCCGAGGTGCAATTGGCCAAGCTCGACGGCAACGCGAACGCCGATGTCACCACCCTGCCCTCCTATCGGCAGGTTCAGGCGCGGCTAGACGAGGCGCAGCGGCAGTTGGACGACACCGTGGTGCACGCGCCGTTCGACGGGATCGTGACGCAGGTGCCCATGCTGCAGCCTGGCATGTACCTGCCGGCTGGCACCTCCGCGTTCGGGTTGATCTCGACCGAGCGGGTGTGGATCGACGCCAACCCGAAGGAGACGGAGCTGACCTGGGTCAAGCCCGGCGACACCGTGGATGTGACGATCGACAGCTATCCGGGCCGCAGCTGGACCGGCGTGGTGGAGAGCATCTCGGCCGGCAGCGGATCGCAGTTCTCGATCATTCCGGCGCAGAACGCGTCCGGCAACTGGGTGAAAGTGGTGCAGCGCATCCCATTGCGCATCGAGGTGAAGACCAATCCCGGCGATCCGCCGCTGCGCGCCGGCATGAGCGTGGTCGCCGACATCGACACCGGGCACACCCGCAGCCTGCACGACCTGTACTAAGGTCAGTCCTACGATGGACAGGGTTCCCAACCGTACGATCATCACGATCTGCGCGATGGTCGCGACGCTGATGCAGGCGCTCGATTCCACCATCGCCAACGTGGCGTTGCCCTATATGCAGGGCAGCCTGTCGGCGACGTCGGACCAGATCACGTGGGTGCTGACGTCCTACATCGTGGCGGCCGCGATCATGACGGCGCCGGTCGGTTGGCTCGCGACACGGTTTGGGCGCAAGCCGCTGTTCATCACCTGCCTGGTGGGCTTCACCGCTGCGTCCATGCTGTGCGGCGTGGCGCAGTCGCTGGAGCAGATGGTGCTGTTCCGCCTGCTGCAGGGCGTGTTCGGCGCGGCGCTGGTGCCGCTGTCGCAATCCACCATGCTGGACATCTACCCGCCCGCGCAACGTGGCTCGGCGATGGCGATCTGGGGCATGGGCGTAATGGTGGGGCCGATCCTGGGCCCGACGCTCGGCGGCTACCTGACCGAGTTGTACAATTGGCGTTGGGTGTTCTACGTAAACCTGCCGTTCGGGATCCTGGCGATCACCGGCATGGTGCTGTTCCTGCCGAAGACCGATGCCAAGGCCGACATGAAGTTCGACTGGACCGGGTTCGCCGTGCTGGCGATCGGCATCGGCGCGCTGCAACTCATGCTGGACCGAGGCGAGACGAAGGATTGGTTTAGCTCCCGCGAGGTGGTGATCGAGGCGGTGCTGGCCGGGCTCGGCCTGTACCTATTCATCGTGCACATGGCGACCGCCGAGCGTCCGTTCATCAACCCGGCCGTGTTCCGCGACCGCAATCTGTCCGTCAGCTTCGTGGTGATGTTCTCGGTCGGCATGTTGCTGCTCGCGACGTCGGCGTTGCTGGCGCCGTGGCTGCAGACGCTCGGCAATTATCCGGTGGAGAGTGCCGGCCTACTGCTGGCGCCGCGCGGCGTTGGCACCATGGGCGCAATGATGATTGCCGGCCGGCTTTCGAGCCGGGTCGATCCGCGCAAGCTGATGGCGCTGGGGGTGGCGCTGCTGTGCTATTCGCTGTGGACGATGACGGGGTGGACGCCGGATGCCTCGGCATGGACGGTCGCGATGAACACCATCATCCAGGGTGCCGGGATCGGTTTCGTGTTCATTCCGTTGCAGGTCGTGGCCTTCGCGACGCTTCCCGCCGCGGTCCGCACGGACGGGACGTCGTTGCTAAGCCTGTTCCGCAACGTGGGCAGCGCGATCGGCGTATCGGTGACCTCCACTATGCTGGCGCGCAACATCCAGGCCTCGCATGCCGACCTGGCGCAGTACATCACGCCGTTCAATCGGGCGCTGCAGGCGGGCAACTGGGCACAGCAGATGCTGAACCCGGTGCCGGGGTCCGCGCCGCTGGTGGTGCCGGGCGGCCTGGTGAACACGCAGATGCTGAACACGCAGTATGCCAATGCGGCGTTGCTGGACTCGGTGCTGAACCACCAGGCGACGATTATCGCGTATATCGACGATTTCAAGCTGATGCTGCTGACCTCGGCCCCGACCGTGCTGCTGCTGTTGCTGTTGCGCCGCCCCGGGCGGAACGTGGCTATGCCCGCGGATGCCCACGCCGCGATGGATTAGGCCAAGCCTTCTCCCTCAAGGGGAGAGGGAGAAGGAAGTCAGGCTCGGTGGTGCAGTTTGTGGTCCAACCACAGCAGGCCACCGTTCATCACCACCGCCACGACCACGACCAGCAGCGTCACCGCGGTCGTCATCAGCACGTTGTGGCTGTTGATGCCGTTGATGATCAAAAACCCCAACCCGCGCTGCGACGAGAACATCTCGCCGATCATCACCCCCAGCAGGCACAGTGAAAACCCCACGCGTAACCCGCTGACGATCTCCGGCATCACCGCGGGGGCGAGCACTGTGGTCGCGGTCTGCCACTTCGTGAGGCGCAGCGCGGCGGCAGTGCGGAGCAGCACGGGGCGCACGTTCTTCACCGCGGCCAAGGTGAACAGGATCACGGGCACCATCCCGTGGATCACCCCGAACGCGACCTTGGCCGAGATACCGAGCCCAAACAGCAGCAGGATCACCGGATACAGCGTCACCTTCGGGATGGTATAGAGCGCCGCAATCAACGGCTCCATCACGTCGCCCGCGAACCGGCGCATGCCCAGCACCAGCCCGAGCAGCACGCCCAGCACAGCCGAGATCACCAGCGAATAGGCAAACGCCAGCGCCGTCGCCGCAACATGGCCCCAGAAAAACGGGCTCGCCAGCAACGTCACGGCATACACGATCGTGCGGACCGGCGGCGTGATCGCCACGTCCCCGGCATAGGCGAACACCGCCTGCCATAATAGCAGCAGCACGATCGCGATGCTCAAGCCGGAGAGTGCGCCGGATGGGATTGCGAACGGCCGGTTGGTGGAGGCGCTCACGCCCGGGCCCGCCGGCGCAGCAGGCGTTGTTCCCACGCATACAGCAACCCATTCGACAGCGTCGCCGTCAGAAGCACGAAGAGCAACAGCCCGTACATGGTGCGGTTGTCGAAGCTCTCGTAGGCGTAGGCTATGGCGTAGCCCAGGCCCGATCCGGACAGGATGAACTCGCCCGCGATCACGCCAATGAACGCGTATGCCAGGGCAAGCTTCACGCCATTGAACAAGTATGGCGCCGCCGCCGGCAATACCACCCGGACGGCCGTCGTCACCGGGCCGAGCCGGTGCATGCGCGCGACCCGGCGTAGCACGGGGGGCACCCGGTCCAGCCCGATCAGGGTCGCGATGATCACGGCCGGCATGGCGAAGATGAAGCCAATCGCAATCAGCGGCAGCTTGCCTAACCCGAATAGCGCCACCAGCAGCGGATAGAACACGAAGGTCGGCACCGAGTAGTACGACGCGAGCAGCGGGTTCACCGCCCGCCGCACCAGCGGAATGCCGTGCAGCGCCACGCCGGCCACCGTGCCCACCAGCACCGACGCGACGAAGGAAATGCCTACCGTGCTGAACGTCTGCACGATGTCGGCGGTGACCGTGCCGGAACCGAGCAGGTCCAGCATCGCCGCCAGCATCGCCGAGGGCGGGATCACCGTCAGAGGGTTGATCACCGCCGTGCGGCACAGCAGTTCCAGCAGCAACACGGCGCCGAGCACGGTCCCGACGCGGGCGAGTGCGAGTTTGTGGCCGCGTGTCATGACGTCGTCCCCCTCCCCTTGAGGGAGGGGCTAGGGGAGGGGTGGGCAACGGCACGGAACAAGGTGTGTGGCTTACTCCTCCCCCCGGCCCCCTCCCTCAAGGGGAGGGGGTGTAGGAAGCGGGTTTTCACGCGGCGCGGCCCATCGAGCGCATCGCCTCGCCCCTTAGGCCGGTCCAAAGCCGGGCCGTCAGCGCGCCGAAGGCCGGGTCGGAGACGATGCGGCTGTCGCGGGCGGACTCCCAACCGGTCGAAACCAGGTCGATGAAACAGCCGGGCCGGGCAGACATCACGCCGACGCGGTCCGATAGCAGGGCCGCCTCGTCCAGCGCGTGGGTGATCAGCAGCACGGTGGCCTTGGTTTCGCGCCATAGCCGCAGCAGCTCGTCGCCCATCAGCAACCGCGTCTGCTGGTCCAGCGCGCCGAACGGTTCGTCGAGCAGGATCAGGCGTGGCTGCATGACCAAGGTGCGGGCAATGCAGACCCGCTGCCGCATGCCGCCCGAAAGTTGCGCGGGGTAGCTCGTGGCGAACTCTCGCAAGCCCATGAAGCCGACCGCATACTCGACCCGGCGGCGCGTTTCGGCGGCGTCCATGCCGGCGCGGCGCAGGCCGAACGCGACGTTGTCGGCGACGCTGAGCCAGGGGAAACTCGCATCCTCCTGGAACACCACCCCCACGCCGTCTGGCACAACGCCAGCCACCGGCTTGCCCTCGAAGCGGATCGTGCCGGCGGAGGGCGCGGTCAGCCCGGCCAGCACGTCCAGCAGCGTCGACTTACCGCAGCCCGATGGCCCGACCACGGAGAAGAACTCGCCCTGCGACAGATCGAGGTCGATCGGGCCGAGCGCGTGCACTCCGCCGGGATACACGCGGGTGACGGCGCGCAGTTCGACGTGCGGGGCGTTGCTCATTTCGACGCGTGCAAGTCCGCCGGCAGGAACGAGGCGTCGACGTATTTCGACCAGTCCACCGGACCCTTCAACTGGCCGACGATCTGCAGTCCCTCCACCATCTTGTCCATCGCCGGGTATTCCAACCGGCCGTCGGACCAGTAGCTCGCAGTCAGGGTGTGGAACACACGCTTATACAGCGCCGGGTCACCGTTATAGGCGCGGGCGGTGATCTCCGCCGCCTCGTCGGAGTGGTCCGCGATGAACTGCACGCCCTCGCGCCGCGCGTCGATCATTTTGCGCAGCACGTCGGGATGCTTCTTGGCGTAGTCCTTCGTGGTGACGAGCACGGTCTGCATGATGTCGGGGGACATCACGTCGCGCACCCAGAATACTGGCTGCACCTTGTCGGTATTCTCGTCGAAGATCGGCGCGCCCGTCATCGCGGTGTCGACGGCGCCGTTCACCACGGCGGACAAATTCGCCCCCACGCCGCCGGCCGGCACCAACGTCACGTCTTTGGCCGTCATGCCGGCGTCGCGCAGCGCCATCAGGATCAGCATGTTGGTGACCGAACCCGGCGAGGTGAAGCCGACCTTCTTGCCCGCGAGCGACTTCACCCCGTGCAGCGGCGAGCCGATCTTAGCGATCCAGCCGATATCGCGGACGCTGCGCACGCCGGCGCCGATGATCACGATCGGCTGCCCCGCATTCTCCGCCTGCACCGCCGCGGCTAAGGACACCTCGCCGAATGGCAGGTCCCCCGCCAGCGTGTTGCGCACGGAGGTGCCGCCGCCGGTGCTGGTCAGGATGCCGGTGATGTCCAGCCCGCGCGACTTGAAGAACCCCTTGTCCATCGCGACGGCGTAGGGCGCGCCATAGAACTCGGCGCCCCAATGCGTGACGGTGATGGTGTCGGCACGGGCCGCGCTTACGAGAGCGAGCAATGCGCCCGCGATGAGTGAGCCGAGTTTTTTGTTCATGGCATTCGCTTCCCCGAGCCGCTTCAAGCGGCGATTTCTTCCAAGTGTCGCCGATTATGCGGCGATCGATTCCAGGCTTCTCCCGTTGGTCTCGGTTCCGCCCGCCCACACGGCGGCGGCCTGCACCAAAAGCGCGGCCGCGACGGCGCCGAGCACGAACGGCAAACCACCGACCGAGTACAAAGCCACTGCGCCGTAGGGCACCACGATGGTGACGAACCGGCCGAACGTGCTGCACACGCCGACGCCACGCATGCGCACCGCCGTCGGGAACAGTTCCGGCACGTAACCGGCGATGATCACCGACACCATGAAGTAGATCAGCGCGAACATGGTGAAGCCGAGCACCACCGCCGCGATCTCCGACGGGGCATAGGCAAACCCTACGCCCACGCACGCCGCCAGCACGGAGGCGCCGATAATTGCGCGCCGCCGGCCGATGCGGTCGGTCAGCAGGAAGGCCACGAACGCCCCTGCCGGGCCGCCGAACGACATGAGCACGGACTGGCCGAGCGAGCGGCCGATCGGCATGCCGTGCTGCACCAGGAAGGTCGGCACCCAGGCGACGAAGCCGTAGATCGCGATGCCCATCACCGCGTTCATCAGGCTCCCCAACAGGAGCCGCTTGCCGAACCGGCCGCCGATCAGCCTCACCGGCGCGAACGGCGCGACCGGTGTTGCCACCACGGGTTCGGCAAGCCCGGTTGCCTGGGCCTCGATCCGTGCCACGACGGCATCCGCCTCCGCGATGCGGCCTTGTTGTTCCAGCCAGCGCGGCGACTCCGGGATCGCGCGGCGGAGCCAAAGCACCACGAGTGCGCCCAGCCCGGCGATGACGAACATCGGCCGCCAGCCGAACGAGGGGATGATCAACCACGCCAGCAAGGTGGACGCGAACAGGCCGAAATTGGTCAGCAACGACAGCAGCGCCGCCCAGCGCCCGCGGTGCGACGGCGGGGTGAATTCGGCCAAGGCACCGTAGCCGATCACGATCTCCGCCCCGAGGCCGACGCCGGCAAAGAAGCGGGCTACGATCAGCCACGTCATGGTCGGTGCCGCGGCCGCGGCCAGCGAGGCCACGCCGAAGATGCCGAGGTTGAACTGGTAGGTGAACTTGCGGCCGAACCGATCCCCCAGCACGCCCGAACAGCCCGATCCGATCAGCATGCCGACGAAGGTGGCGGAGATGAAGTTGGCATTGTCGCCGACGGTGGACCAGCCGGACTTCACCAGCGCGCCGAGCACGGATCCGGCGAGATAAATGTCGAAACTGTCGAAGAACATGCCGGCGCCGATGAGCATCAGCAGGGTGCGGTGGAACGGCAGGATCGGCAGCCGGTCCAACCGCGCTGCGGCCGACGCCCTGCCCCCGACCCGGCCGATCGCGTTCACTCTGCGGCCTTGGGAGCCGCCTCGGCCCACTTCGCTTCGAAGGCGTGGACGCGGCCGAAGCCCATCAGCGCGTTCATCTCGGAGAACGGCAGCAACGCCGGGCCGCCGGTCGCGGTGCCGGCCTGCTTCAGATGCGCGTAGGCGGCTTTCAGCGCGGCGGCGGCGGCCATGAAGCCGACGCCCGGGAACAGCGCAATCTTGAACCCCATCGCCTCCAGCTCGGCAGCGGACAGGTACGGCGTGCGCCCGCCCTCCACCATGTTGGCCAGCAGGGTGGCGCCGCGGAACGTCTCGGCGATCCGCCGCATTTCCTCGAGGCTCTCCGGGCTTTCCACGAACAGCACGTCCGCCCCCGCTTCCAGGAACTGCTCGGCGCGGCGCAGCGCCTCGTCGATGCCGTGGGCGTAGCGGGCGTCGGTGCGCGCCACGATCAGGAATTCGTCGCTGGGCCGCGCATCCGATGCGACACGGATCTTGGCCACCGCATCGGCCGCAGGGATGACGCGGCGGAATTCGGTGTGGCCGCACTTCTTAGGGAATTCCTGATCCTCGATCTGGATGCCCGCCGCCCCCGCCGCTGCGTAGCCGCGCACCGTGCGGTCGACGTTCAGCAGCCCGCCATACCCGGTGTCACCGTCGGCGATGAACGGGACGCTCACCGCGCTGGCGATCATGCGCACGCGGTCCAGCATCTCGGTGTACGTGGCCACGCCCGCATCCGCCACGCCGAGCGATGACGCGACCACGCCGTAGCCCGTCATGTACAGCGCCGGAAAGCCGAGGCTGTCCGCCATGCGGGCGGAGATCCCATCGAACACACCGGGCAGCGTGACGATGCCGGGCTGCCGCAACAGGGCGCGCAATGACATCGGGCATTCCTCCAAAACTTGTTGCCCAACCCTAGCAGCGGCCCGGCCCGAGCGGGAAGGCTTTACTGGCCCGGCCGATTGCTCCCGATCGTCTGCAGCAACGCCACCAGCAGCGCGTCGCGTTGGGCCGCCAGGGCCGGCACGCTCTGCCCCTTCGCTTCGGCAGCCACGCCGTCGATGATGGCCTGGCAAACCTCGGGCGTCAGCGTCGGCTGGCCGAGCGAGCGCCACCAGACTTCGTTCGCCGGGCCGAGATGCTCGAGGAAATTCGCCATGCCGCCCTCGCCGCCGGCGAGATGGAAGGTCAGATGCGGTCCCATCAGCGCCCAGCGCAGGCCGGGCCCGTAGGCAACGGCGGCGTCCACGTCGGCCACCGTGGCGACGCCCTCCGCCACCGCGTGCACCGCCTCCCGCCACAGCGCCGATTGCAGGCGGTTGGCCAGGTGGCCCGGGGCTTCCTTGCGCAGGTGGATCGGATGCTTGCCGATGTGGCGGTAGAACGCGACGCAAAACGCGACCGTCTCGGCGGTGGTCCGCTCGCCGCCCACGACTTCGACCAGGGGAATCAGATGCGGCGGGTTGAACGGATGGCCGATCACGAAGCGGCCCGGCGTGTGCAGGTCGCGGGCCAGGTCCGTTATCATCAGCCCGGAGGAGGAGGATGCCACCACCACTTCGGGCGGCAAGGCCTGCTCCAGCGTGGCGAACAGGGCGCGCTTGGCGTCGGTGCGCTCGGGGGCACTCTCCTGCACGAACTGCGCGCCGATGACGCAGGCTGCCGGGTCGGGGTGGAAGCTCAGGCCGGCGGGTTCGGCGGCGGGTGCGCCGAGCGCCTGCAAGGTTGGCCAGGCGCGGTCGACGAAGCTGCGGACGAAGGCTTCGGCATTGGGCGCCGGGTCCCACACCGCGACGCGCAGGCCGCGGGACAGGAAGTAAGCCGCCCAGCTGGCCCCGATGGTTCCCGCCCCGATGACGGCGACCTGAGTGATGCTGCCTGGTTCAACCATGCCGTCGTTCCCCCGCGATTTTGGTTGGGCGTACCATGCCCGTCCCCGCCAGCCAGTCCAAGCATCCGTCAACGCCCTCTCCCGTGTGGGCAGGGCGATCGCATCTGCAGATCCTCCCCCCGTGTCTTCACAGGGGGAGGTGGCGGCGAAGCCGACGGAGGGGGCGTCTGGGCACCGTCGGCACTGTTCGTGCCCAAGCGCCCCCTCCACCATGCTTCGCATGGTCCCCCCTCCCCCGCTTCGCGAGGGAGGATAAGCAAATGCGATCGTCCTGCCTTGAAGAGAGAGCTGGGGTGAGAGGTGCGCTTCGCCCGATCCCCAGCCGCACGCATGCGATAGCGTCAATGCAGGCCATCACTAGCGGATCAGCCACGCCGCTGGCGACCACCAGCCAACGCGCGTAGGGTGTTGCCTCAACCAAACGCTTGTTTGGTCACATCGGAGTTACTTCTTGCCTTTGGACAGCACGA
>CAXTCJ010000148.1:0-12889 GCA_964242215.1 uncultured Acetobacteraceae bacterium
CAGGAGCGACCCAGGTCGCGGGCGTCAGGAGCGACCCAGGTCGCGGGCGTCAGGAGCGACCCAGGTCGCGGGCGTCAGGAACGACCCAGGTCGTGGGTGTCAGGACCGAACCGCTAGCCTGGAATCATCGCCGCGACCTGCTGGTCGTCCGGCGACGGGCTGGCTGCCAGCCCGGCCTTCACGCCGCCGCGGTCCTCGGCGTTGCGGTTCTGGCTCAGCTTCTGCTTGCCGTCCAACCGCGTGATCGGAATGCGCACGCCGACGATGCCCTTCAACTGCGAGCGGATGAACCCTTCCGGCGCGTCGGCAACGGCCCAGGGGTCTGGGCGGGGCGCCTCGTGCACACTGGTCAGCCGGGTGACCACGTCCAGCAGGCGCCCGGCATCCTCGTAGAACTCGACGGGGCCGTAGGCGTGCACCGCCACGTAATTCCAGGTCGGCACCACCTTGCCGTCGCGCTGCTTGGTCGCGTACCACGACGGAGTGACGTAGGCGTCCGGGCCCATGAATGTCACCAGCGCCTCCTGCCCGCCGGTGTGCCATTGCGGGTTGGCCTTGGCGACGTGGGCGTGCAGCGTGCCGTATTCACCATCCTCCGCGTCCAGCATGAAAGGCAGCGGGGTGCCGATCAGGCCGTCCGGGCCCATCGTCACCAACGTTGCCAAACGGGTCGCGCGGATCGCCGCGTGCATCTCGGGCAATGCCTCGATGCGGAACTGGGTGGGGATGTACATCGGCGGGTACTCCTCTAGCAGCGGCTGCGCTGGTCCTTGGTGCAGGGGAACATGGTGTTGCCGCGGGCGGTGCGGGCCAGTTGGTCCCACATCGCCTCCTCGAAACTCGCCTTCACGTTCGAGACGGCGGCATCGAGCTGCCCCTGATCGGAAGGTTGAACGCCGCCGGCCAGGCTGATCAAGGCGCCGAGCTGCTGGTCGGTGGCGCGGGCGGCGAGCTTCTGCGTGGCCAGGCTGAGCACCGCCTCGCGCTGGGACAGCATCGTGGCATGGGTCAGCGATTTGTCGCGGGCCCGGCTGAACGGCGTGCTGCCGGCGCCGCCATACACGCCGCGGGAGTCGGCCTGGTCCATGATGCGATCGAGTTCTGAATTATACAGGCCGATGTCGTAGACCATCGACACGACCTGCCGCGCGCGCTCCACGTCGGCCGCGCGCGCCGGTAGCGCCGCCAAAAGCAACACCAGAAGCGCCGCTCTAGACACGGGCGTAGAGCACCGCCGGGTCGGCGATGGGGTGGGCGATCGTTACCAATGCGCCGTCGCGGACGGCGCGGTGGAAGCAGGTTCGTTGCCCGGTGTGGCAGGCAGCGCCGGTCTGGTCGACCAGCAGCAGCAGCGTGTCGCCGTCGCAGTCGACGCGAAGCTCCACCAGGCGCTGATGCTGGCCGGAGGTTTCGCCCTTGCGCCAAGGTGCGCCACGGCTGCGGCTCCAATAGCAGACGCGCCCCGTCTCCAGCGTCTCGGCGATGCTGGCGGCATTCATCCAGGCCATCATCAGCACTTCGCCCGTGTCGTGCTGCTGGGCGATCGCGGGAACCAGGCCATCGGCGTCGTATTTGATCGGCAGGTCAGGTGGCACGGAGCGCTCCCTCGGGCGCCAGCCCGGCTGCGGTCATGGCACGGTCGAGGTCGGCGATCAGGTCCGCCGGCTCCTCGAGGCCGATATGGAAACGCGCGATCGTTCCGGCAAACCGGGCACTGCCGGCGGTGCGGGTGATGTGCCCCGTGGTGGGGATCGCCAGGCTCTCGAAGCCGCCCCACGACGCGCCGATGCCGAACAGGGTCAAGCTGTCGATGAAGCCGTCGACCGCTGCCGGCGCGTATTGCGGCTGGAATTCGACGCCGAACAGGCTGCAGGCGCCGGTGAAGTCGCGCTTCCACAACTCGTGCCCAGGCGCCCCGGGCAGGGCCGGGTGCAGCACGCGGGCCACCTCGGGGCGGGCGGCGAACCAGGCGGCGACCTCCAGCCCCGACTGCATCTGCCGCTCCAGCCGCACCGCCATCGTGCGGGCGCCGCGCAAGGCGAGCCAGCAATCGTCGGGGCTGGCATACTGGCCGAGGACCATGGCGGTGGTGCGCACCCGCTCCCAATGCGCCTCGTTGGCGACGGTGATGCCGCCGAGCAGCACGTCCGAGTGGCCGGCGACATACTTGGTCAGCGCCTGGATCGAGACGTCGACGCCATGCGCGAACGGCTGGAAGGATCGGATGCCCCAGGTGTTGTCCATCATCACGGTCAGCCCGCGCTCGTGGGCGACGGCGGCCAAAGCGGGGATGTCCTGCACCTCGAACGTGTGGCTGCCGGGGCTCTCGGTATACAGCACGCGGGTCTCGGGGCGGATCAGGCCGGCCAGGGCGCCCGGTTCGATCACCGGGTCGTAATAGGTGGTGGTGACGCCCATGCGGGGGAGGAAATTGTCGGCGAAGTTGCGCGCCGGGCCATACGCGCTGTCGGGCAGCAGCAAATGGTCACCGGCGTTGAGGTAGGCGAGCAGCGGCACCGTTATCGCGGCCAGCCCGGTGGAGACGATCTGGCAACGTGTGCCGCCCTCGATCGCGGCCACCATGTCTTCCAGCGCGTGATGGGTGGGGTTGCCGGCGGTGCCATACAGGAAGCCGCGGCCCATATGGTCGACGCTCTTGGCTCGGCGGTCCGTGCACGACGTGTACAGCATGGTGGAGCCGCGCAGCACCGGCGGATTGACGAAGCCATTTATCCGCGTCCCGGCCCGGCCGATATGGGAGGTTTGGGTGGCAAACCCTTGCTTTGCTGGCGGTAGCGCGTGGTCTGGCATCAGCTGGTCTCCTTCGGGGTGGTGGGGTCGGCACCCCATTCGGACCAGGACCCGTCATACACGGCGCCCTGCGGAAAGCCCGCCCGCTTCAGGGCCATGGTCACCACGGTGGCGGACACGCCGCTGCCGCACGTCGTGATCACCGGGCGGGTGCCGTCCACTCCGGCCTCGGTGAGCCGCGTGCGCAATTGGTCGGTTGGCAGGAACAGGCCGTCGTCACCAAAGAAGATAGACGAGGGCAGGTTCACCGCACCCGGCATATGCCCGGCGACCAGGCCGGGCCGCGGCTCCGGTGCGTGGCCGGCGAAGCGGACGGCACTGCGGGCGTCGATGATCAGCGCCTCGGTCTCGAGCATGTCGGTCAGGCCACGCAGCCGCTCGGCGCGCAGGCGGGGGGTGAAGTGCGCGGCTTCGGGCGGGGCCGGGTCACCGGATTGCACTGCGTGGCCGGCGGCTTTCCAGGCAGCCAGCCCGCCATCCAGCACGGTGGTGTTGTCGTGACCGAACAGCCCCATCATCCACCAGCCGCGGGTCGCCCACATCGTGCCGTTCTGGTCGTAGAACACCACCCGGCTGGTATCGCCGACGCCCAATGCGCTCACCAGCTTGGCAAACCGGCCGGCGGCCGGCGCCATGTGCGGCAGCGCGCTGTCGGTGTCGGCGATCAAATCCAAGTCGAAATACCGCGCGCCGGGAATGTGGGCGCGCAGGAAAGACTCCCGGCCGTCCTTGTTCTCGTTGGGCAGATACTTGGTCGATTCGAGCACGACCAGATCGGGCGCGCCGATGTTGTCCGCCAGCCACTCGACCGAAACGAGGTCGTCCATGCTCACGCTCCCAGCGTTAGGGTTATGCGGCGATTCTGCCGCCCTTTGTTCTCGATCTTGGCGACTTTGATCGGGCCGATCTCGCCGGTGCGCGCGACGTGGGTGCCGCCGCAGGGCTGCAGATCGACCGTCCCGATCCGCACCAGGCGCAGCCGCCCCGTGCCGCGCGGGGGCTGCACCGATAGGGTGCGCACCAGGCCGGGATTGGTGTCGAGCACGCTCTCGTCCACCCATTCCGTCGTGACGGGGTGGTCGGCGGCGATCAGCGCGGCGAGCCCGGCCTCGATCTCGGCGGGTTCGGGCTTGTTCGGGAGGTCGAAATCCAGCCGCGACTTCTCCGCGCCGATCTGCCCGCCGGTGACCGCGGCGCCGGGGATGAGGCTGCACAGCAGATGCAGCGCGGTGTGCATCTGCATGTGCGCGAAGCGGCGTGGCCAGTCGATCGTCGCGGTGACCTCGGTTCCCGTCGGCGGCACCTCGCCGGTCAGCGGCAGGATGACGGTGTCGCCCTCGCCCTTGATCGCCTCCGCGACCCCGGCCTCGCCGCCGGGCCAGGTGAGCCGCCCCATGTCGCCGGGCTGGCCGCCGCTGCGCGCGTAGAACACGGAGCGGTCCAGCACCACCCCGGTGGGCAGCACGGACAATACGGTTCCCTCCGAGCTCTGGGCATAGGAATCGTCTAAAAACAGCTTCATGCCGCCCACTCCGAGCGCAGCCAATCCCGCTTGGCCGCGAACCACAGCAGGGCCATGACGGTGATCGAATTGGTGTAGCGGCCGGCCAGCGCGTTCTCGATCGCCTCGTCGGCGGGCAGCACGCGGATTCGGATGTCCTCCAGTTCGCTGGCTAGCCCGGCATACCCGGCGATCCCATCGGCATCCGCCGGGGGCGCGGCGATGCGGCCGGCGAAGATGGTGACGCTCTCGTCCGACCCGCCCGCGGTCAGCACGAAATGGCCCACCCGGTGCACGCGGTCGGTGGCCAGGTGCATCTCCTCCTGCATCTCGCGGGCGGCGGTCTGTTCCTCGGTCTCGCCGGCATCCATGAAGCCGCCGGGGACCTCCAGCATGACCGGGTCAACGCCGGCGAGCATGGCCGGATAGCGGAACTGCTCGATCATCACGAGTTGGTCGGTGCGGGGGTCATAGGGCAGCACGCCCACGGCATGCCCGCGCATCCACACTTCCCAAGTGCGCACGCCGGACATGGCGCCGTCGAAACGCCGGTTGCGGTACCGCACCACGTCGAGTTGGGTGCGGCCCTTCCAAACGGTCTCGGTTGAGTCGACGATCAGGTCTGGGCGCGGGGTCATCGCCCATTTGTAAACCGGGGACGCCTCCCCGGGTAGCCGGTTAAGCCGCGTTCAGCGCCGCTTTCGGGGCCTGTAGCAGCCGGCGGATCTGGGCCGCGCCGGCCGCGCCCTTCAGGCTGTCGCGCCACATCTGCTCAGCGACGCGCTGGTGGGTGGCGACCGCCTCGTCGGCACCCGTGATCATCGCGACACCGGTCTGCACGCTGGGCAGGCCGTCCGGGCGGAACGGGTTGATCGCCAGCGTGGCCCGATCCCGCGAACGGAGGATCTTGAACGAACTGGTGGGCTCGGCGGTCGGCAACACGCCGAACTGGAGGCCCATGGGCTCGGCCTCCATCATGGTGGCGATATGCTCCACCTCGGCGGCGGCGACCTGGCGGCAACGGCGGCGCAGGTTGTCCGGGAGCGTGATATTGCCGGCAATTCCGCTTTCGAGCACGCGCTGGATGCGGGCGTGCGACAGGATCGCGATGATGCCGGGCCGGCGGATCGCATACATCCGCTTGCGCGCCGACATGATGCCCTGCACCTGTTCGATCGCGGCGCGCAGGCTCGCCTTGTCACCCTCCGACTGCTCGACGATCTCGTCGTAGACCTCGGCGAGCGCCCCATCGAACGCGTCCGATGTCGTGAGGTAGCAAACCGGGCCGAACACCTGCAGGATCTGGTCCGCGGTTTCCTCGGTCTGGCGGATACGCTCGAAATAACCAACCGGTCGGTTGTAGTACTCGACACCGATCCCGAGCAGCGAGAGCGGTGAAATTTTCAGCAGCTCGGCCAATCGCTTGACCGTGTCGAGCTTGATGACCTCGCCCTTCTCGTAGCGGTACAGCGCCGCGCGGGAGACACCGAGCCGGGCCGCAATCTCCTCCGCACGCAGGCCGGATTCGAGCCGGTATGCGCGGAGTTGGTGGCCAATCTCGGTGAAGCGCATGGAATCCCCCTTCGGGCCGGGCGCCTCTCTCATTCCGAGATTCGCCCAATACTTAGTCACATAACGATGCCGTGATAGAGAACGTCAAGGTCTGAGCACTTTAAGGCACAAAACCCGGTTCGGATCAATCATTGGTTATGACGCAATCGAACCATAATCCAGCGCCGGTTTTGACCGGAATCTCGCAAGCTGCCACCGAATACTAGCGCTTTAGCCATCCGAGCCCCTCGAGAGTGCCCGCCGCCGGCCGATACTCGCATCCCACCCAGCCGTCGTAGCCCACCGCGTCCATCCGGCCGAACACGTAGTCCCAGTTCAGCTCGCCCGTGCCGGGTTCGTTGCGCCCGGGGACGTCGGCGATCTGGATGTGGCCGATCAGCGGCAGCAACGACGCCATGCGGCTGGTGACGTCGCCCTCGGTCACCTGGCAGTGGTATAAGTCGAACAGGATGCTCAACCGATCGCAGCCGATCGCTTCCACCACGGCGGCGGCCTGTCCCGTGGTGTTCAGGAAAAAGCCCGGCATGTCGCGGTGGTTGATGGGCTCGATCACCACCATCACGCCCGCCGCCTTGGTCAGTTCGCAGGCCCAGGCCAGGTTGGCGGCATACAGGCTGGCCGCGGTCGCCTGCGCCGTCCCCGCCGGCATCAGCCCCGCCATGCAGTGCAGCCGCTTGGTGCCGAGCACGGCGGCATAGTCTAGCGCGCGCTTCACCCCGTCGCGGAACTCCGCCTGACGGCCCGGCAGGCAGGCCATGCCGCGCTCGCCCATCGCCCAGTCGCCCGGGGGCATGTTGAACAGGATCTGCTCCAGCCCGGCATCCTGCATGCGGGTGCGGATCTCGGCCGCCGGATGGTCGTAGGGAAACAGGAACTCGACCGCCTTGAAGCCGGCCTTTGCGGCCGCGGCGAAGCGGTCGAGAAAGGCGTGCTCGTTGAACATCATCGTCAGATTGGCGCAGAAGCGAGGCATTCCCGTGTCCCTTCAGGGTTGTCTTGGGTTGGCAGCGTGCTGCCTGCAGGATAACGCATGCGGCCTTGATCGCAGAACGGTTGCTGACCGGGATGCCACTGCCCGCGCAAAAAACATGACCCGAGCATGATTGTTTGTTGCGCAACGCATGGGATGTGTTGCCCGGTGCTGACTTGACGTCCTAGCGTGATTTCCCTGTCGGAGTCTGACCGCCATACCCGCCTTCATTCTGTCGCGCATCCTGCAGGCGATCCCGGTCCTGCTGGTGGTCGGGTTCATAGCCTTCGCGCTGTTCGCCTTCATCGGTGACCCGGTGAACATCATTCTCGGCACCTCCTATACCGAGGCCGACCGGGTGCGCGTCACGCACGAACTGGGGCTCGATCAGCCGTTCCTGGTGCAATATGCCAAATACATTTGGGCGGTGCTGCACGGCCAATTCGGCGTCAGCTACCGCCTGGCCCGGCCCGTCTCCAGCCTGATCGCCGAACGGCTGCCGGCCACCGCTGAACTATCCGCTGCCGCGGCGCTGTTCGCCCTGCTGATCGGCGTGCCGGCCGGGGTCTACACCGGCATCTACCGATCCGCCTTCTCATCCCGCCTGTTCATGGTGGTGAGCCTGATCGGCGTGTCGCTGCCGACTTTCCTGATCGGGATCCTGCTGATCCTGGTGTTCAGCGTGCTGCTCGGCTGGCTGCCCTCCTACGGCCGCGGCACCACCGTCAACCTCGGCGGCTGGTGGACCACGGGGCTGCTGACCGTGTCCGGGCTGAAGGCGCTTGTGCTGCCGGCCATCACGCTCGGGCTGTTCCAGATGACGCTGATCATGCGCCTGGTGCGGGCCGAGATGCTCGAGGTGCTGCGGTCCGACTACATCAAGTTCGCCCGCGCCCGCGGCCTGCCCAGCCGCGCCATCCATTTCGGCCACGCGCTGAAGAACACGCTGGTGCCGGTGATCACCGTGGCCGGGCTGCAATTGGGCGGCATCGTCGCCTTCTCCATCGTCACCGAGACGGTGTTCCAGTGGCCCGGCATGGGCCTGCTGCTGGTGCAGTCCATCCAGGTCGGCGATATCCCCGTCATGTCCACCTATCTCCTTCTGGTCGCCGTGCTGTTCGTGGTGATCAACCTGGTGGTGGATCTGCTGTACTTCGCCGTCGATCCGCGGCTGAGGGTCGGGCGATGAGCGGAACCCCAATGCGCGGCAATATCGCGAGGGCGCTCGACAGCGACCTGTTCTATGCCTTCCGCCGCTCGCCGGTGGCGATCATCTCCACCCTGGTCGTCGTAATCTGCGTCGGCGCCGCCGCGTTGGCCCCGCTGCTCGCGCCATACGACCCGTTCGATCTCGCCAGCCTCAATTTGATGGACAGCTTCATCCCACCGGCCTTCTTGCCGGACGGCAGCCTGGCGCACGTGTTGGGCACCGACAACCAGGGGCGGGACCTGCTGTCCGCCATGATGTACGGCGCGCGCATCAGCCTGGTGATCGGGCTGTCGGCCGTGGTGTTCGCGGGCGTGGTCGGCATCGTGTTCGGCCTGGCCGCCGGGTATGCCGGCGGCGCGCTCGACGCGTTGCTGATGCGGGTGGCCGACGTTCAGCTGACCTTCCCCGCCATCTTGATCGCGCTGCTGGTCAGCGGGATCGCGGGCGTCGTCCTGCCCTCGGGCCTGCACGAGAAGCTGGAAGTGTACGTTCTGATCTTCTCCATCGGCATCAGCCGCTGGCCGCAATTCGCCCGCACCGTGCGCAGCTCGACCATGGTGGAACGCGGGCGGGACTACGTGCTGGCCGCGCAGGTGATCGGGCTATCCGGGCCGCGCATCGTGCTGACCCACATCCTGCCGAACGCCTGGGGCCCGGTGGTGGTGATCGCCACTATCAATATCGGCCTGTCCATCCTGGACGAGGCAACCTTGTCCTTCCTCGGCGTCGGTTTGCCCGCGACGCAGCCCTCGCTCGGCACGCTGATCCGCGTCGGCAACGACTTTCTGTATAGCGGCGAGTGGTGGATCACGATTTTTCCGGGTGTGATGCTGGCGCTGATGGTGCTGGCCATCAACCTGCTCGGCGACTGGCTACGCGACGCTTTGAACCCGCGCCTGAAATGAGCATAACCGTCACCCGTAGGGTGGGCTGCTCGCAGCCCACCGCCCCGCGAATCATTGGTGGGCTGCGAGCAGCCCACCCTACGGCGCCGCTGAAATGAGCGCGCTGCTAGATATCGACAATCTATCGGTCGATTTCCCGACCCGGCGTGGCGTGCTGCACGCGCTGGACCGCATCTCGTTCTCGATCTCCACCGGCGAAATCCTCGGCGTGGTGGGCGAAAGCGGCGCCGGCAAATCGCTGACCGGCGCCGCCGTGATCGGCCTGTTGGAACCGCCGGGCCGCATCGCCGGCGGATCGGTGAGCCTCGAGGGCAAACGCATCGACAAGCTGCCGCCGGAGCAGATGCGCCGCATCCGGGGCCGCCAGATCGGCGCCATCTTCCAGGACCCGCTGACCACGCTCAATCCGCTCTACACCGTCGGCCGCCAGTTGGTGGAGACGATGCAGACCCATCTCGGCCTGTCCGACCGCGACGCCCGCGCGCGCGCGATCCGCTGGCTGCAGGATGTCGGCATACCCGGCGCCGAGGAGCGTATCGGCGCCTACCCGCACGAATTCAGCGGCGGCATGCGCCAGCGCGTGGTGATCGCACTCGCGTTGTGCGCCGAGCCCAAGCTGGTGATCGCGGACGAGCCGACGACCGCGCTCGACGTGTCCATCCAGGCGCAGGTGATCGCGCTGCTGCGCCGCCTGGCCCGCGAGCACGGCACCGCGGTGATGCTGGTAACGCACGACATGGGCGTGATCGCGGAAACCTGCGACCGCGTGGCCGTGATGTATGCCGGCCGGGTGATCGAGATCGGCAGCGTCGGCGCCGTGGTGCACCGCCCGGCGCATCCCTACACAGTGGGCCTGATGGCCTCGATCCCCGTGCTCGGCCACCGCGTGGATCGCCTGGCGCAGATCGACGGCGCCATGCCCCGGCTGAACGCGATGCCCAGCGGTTGCCCGTACAATCCGCGCTGCCCGCGCGTGTTCGACCGTTGCCGGGTGGAGCGGCCCGATCTGATGCCCGCTAAGGAAAACCTGGCCGCGTGCTGGCTGTATGCGGAGGGCCCGGCCGGTGTCTGACAACGTCATGGTCGCCACCAAAGTCAGCCGCGTGTTCGACGTGTCGAAGCCATGGCTCCAACGCGTGCTGTCCGGCTCGGGCCGCCGAACCCTGCGCGCGGTCGACGAGGTCAGTTTCAGCATCCCCAAGGGCACCACCCTGTCCCTTGTCGGCGAGAGCGGCTGCGGCAAAAGCACCGTGGCTCGCCTGGCCGTGGGACTGTATCCGCCATCCTCCGGCGAGATCCGGTTCGAGGGCCAGCCGCTATCCTCCGCCCGCGCCCAGCCGGCATTGCGGCGGCGGATGAACATGATCTTCCAGGACCCGTACGCCTCGCTGAATCCTCGCTGGCGGGTGCGCGACATCGTGGCGGAGCCGTTGCGCGCCTTCAGCATGCTGCGTGGTGCCGCTGTCGGCGAGCGGGTGGGCGCGCTGCTCACCCAGGTCGGTCTGTCCCCTGCAGATGGGATGAAGTTCCCGCACGAATTCAGCGGCGGGCAGCGCCAACGCATCTCCATCGCCCGCGCCTTGTCGTCCGAGCCCGACTTCCTGGTGTGCGACGAGCCGACCAGTGCGTTGGACGTATCGGTGCAGGCGCAGATCCTGAATCTGATGCGCGAGTTGCAGGGCCGCTTAGGCCTGACCTATCTGTTCATCAGCCACAATCTGGCGGTGATCCGGCACATGTCGGACCAGTTGGGCGTGATGTATCTCGGCCGCATCGTCGAGCACGGTCCGGGCGAGGCGATCTTCACCCAGCCCCGCCACCCCTACACGCGCCTATTGTTGGAAGCGATCCCCGACCTCGCCGCCGCCGGCGGCCCCGGCCGTGAACGCACCGGCGTCGGCGGCGAAGTGCCAAGCCCGATCGCCCCGCCGCCGGGTTGCACGTTCCACCCGCGCTGCCCGCTGGCCAACGACCGCTGCCGGGTCGAACGCCCCGCCTACACGCAAGCCGGCCCCGTACGGGTTGCCTGCCACGCCGTAGAAGAAGGACGCGGCTAACACAGCAGAGCACCGTCATGCCAGGGCTTGACCCTGGTATCCACGGGGTTGGGTTGATGACGTCAGACGAGCCTGGCAAAAAACGCGTGCATAACGGAGGGGCCAGTGTCTGCGGAACACCGTGGATACCAGGGTCAAGCCCTGGCATGACGGTAGGGTTGTGTTCAGCTCTCCCGCATCGAACGATACTCGCGCCGCACGATATCCATCAGTTCGGCGACCGACGTCGACCCGGCGTCGTTCTCATACGTCACCCGGCCACGCTGCATCAGCATGATGCGATCCGCGATTTCCAGCGCCTGCGCGTAGTTGTGCATAATCATGATGATCGACAAATTGCCCGCCCGCTTCAGCCGCAGGATCAGGTCGATAATCAGCCCGGCCTCCCGTGCGCCCATCGCCGCCAGCGGTTCGTCCAGCAGCAGCACGCGCGCGTTCGAGTTCACCGCGCGCGCCACCGCGATCGCCTGCCGCTGACCGCCCGACAAGCGCTCCACCGGCAGCGTGACCGACGGAATGTTCACGCCGATCTGCTCCAGGCATGCCTCCGCCTGGCGCTTCATCGCGCGGTTGTTCAACAGCCTGAACGGCCCCCGGTACAGGATCTCCCGGTTCAGAAATAGGTTGTGGTACACGCTCAGCGAATTGGCCAGCGCGAGATCCTGATAGACGCATTCGATCCCCAACGAGCGCGCATGGTCCACCGAGCGCAAGATCACTTCCTGCCCGGCCACGTGCAGCTTGCCCTCAGTCTGCTGCTGGAAGCCGGTTAGGATCTTCATAAGCGTGGACTTGCCGGCGCCGTTGTCGCCGAGGATGCCGAGGATCTCGCCTTGCTGCAGGTGCAGCGACACGCCCGACAGCGCCGTGACGGGGCCGAACCGCTTGACGATGCCGTCCGCCCGCAGCGCCTCCGTAGTAGACACCGGGGCGTCCAGCACGGCGCTCACCCCAACCCCGTGCGGCGCAGGCGTCCGACATGGATGTTGAACAGCATCGCGCCCAGGATGGCCGCACCGAGAATGATGTTGAAGGTGAACGCGTTGATGCCGATCAGCGTGAAGCCATCGCTCAGCACGCCCAGCACGAACGCCCCGATCAATGCCCCCACGATCGTGCCGGAGCCGCCGGCCAGCGGCGTGCCGCCGATCACTCCGGCGGCCACCGCCAGAAACATGATCGCATTGCCCCCCGCCTGCGGGTCGATTGACGAGATGCGGAATCCCTCCAGGATGCCGGTCAGCCCGGCCAGGCAGGCCGCGATCATGAAGTTGCCGACTTTCAGGCGGCTCACGCGGATGCCGGCCTCCAGCGCGCCCACCGGGTTCGCGCCGGCAGCGATCGTGTGCAATCCCCACCGGGTGCGCCGCAGCACCACGTGCATCACGGCCACGATCACCACCGCCCAGATGATCTCGCTATAGCCCCAATTGCCGAACACCGCGGCGAACCCCGGCTCGTCCGGCGCCTCGACCGGCGTGCCGTGCGAAAGCGTCAGCGTCAGCCCGTTGAGCAGGAAATTGGTGCCGAGCGTCGTGATGAACGACGGCACTTTCAGCAGCACCGTCACCACGCCGTTGACCAGCCCCACCAGCGCGCTCACCGCGATCGCCGCCAGCACCGCGAGCGGCAATGGCGCGCCGGCCGCGTGCGCGAAGTGCATCATGAACGGCGCCAGCGCGAACACCATCCCCGCCGACAGATCGATCTCGCCGCCGATCATCAGCATGACCTCGCCGCACGCGATGATCGCCGCCGGCGCGACGAATTGCGACAGATTCTGCAAGCTCGCGTCGGTCAGCAGGAAGTCCGTGTTCGCCCATTCGAAATAGGCCGTCAGGATCAACGCCACCACCAGGATGC
>CAXTCJ010000149.1:0-7474 GCA_964242215.1 uncultured Acetobacteraceae bacterium
TCTTCGCGACTCTGAAGGTCGCCCCTGCCGCCCGCATCTGCGTGCGCAGCTTCGTCACCTCGGCGACGGTCAGGCCCTGATTTTGGGTGACCACCACCATGGACGTCGCTGCGAACACTTCGGCGAGGGAGGAGACGAACTCCCGCTTCTCCGTACGGTCCAATACCGCTCTCCGTCGGTGGCTCCGCGCGTTTGGACCGCGTGAAGCCAGGTTTCCCTCTGGGGGCAGAAATCCACCCCCGGTTCGCCTGTCCATCCAGCCGGAACCGCCAGACATCATTACTGATGCCGGGCATCCCGTCTCCTGCGCGCGGGCCTCAGCCCATTATGCCCCGCCTCCTTAAGGGTTGGGGTACGTGCAATCTCGGACAGGTTCGGTGATGCCGCCAAAGCGACACCACCTGCCCGCCGGGTCACGAGGACCCGGCGAATTTTGCTAGCTAGTTGGCGAGGCTTGCCACATCCACGCGGATGCCTGGGCCCATCGTGGAGGAGATCGCTGCCTTCTGCAGGTAGGTCCCCTTCGCGCCGGTCGGCTTGGCCTTCTGCACGGCGTCGACCAGGGCGCGGATGTTCTGCACCAGCGCGTCGTCCTCGAAGCTCGCCTTGCCGATCCCGGCATGGATGATCCCTGCCTTCTCGGCACGGAACTCGACCTGACCCGCCTTGGCGGCGGACACGGCATCCTTCACGTTCATCGTGACGGTGCCGAGCTTCGGGTTCGGCATCAGGCCGCGCGGGCCCAGGATCTTACCCAGCTTGCCAACCAGCGCCATCATGTCGGGCGTCGCGATGCAGCGGTCGAACTCGATCTCGCCGGCCTGCACCTTCTCGGCCAGGTCCTCGGCGCCGACCACGTCGGCCCCGGCCGCGGTGGCCTCGGCCGCCTTGGCGTTGCGGGCGAACACGCCGACGCGCAGCGTCTTGCCGGTGCCGTTGGGCAGGGAGATCAGGCCGCGCACCATCTGATCGGCGTGGCGGGGGTCGATGCCCAGGTTCATCGAGAACTCGACCGTTTCGTCGAACTTGGCCTTGGCCGTGCTCTTGATCAGGGCGATCGCCTCGGGGAGCGTATAAAGCTTGCTGCGATCGACGGCGGCCTTGGCCGCGTTCAGGCGCTTATCGTGCGGCATGGTTCAGCCCTCCACCACGGTGAGGCCCATCGAACGGGCAGAGCCAGTCAACATGCGCACGGCGGCGTCCACGTCGTTGGCGTTCATGTCCTTCATCTTGGTCTCGGCGATCTCGCGCAACTGCGAGATGTTCACCCGGCCGACCGCGGCGCCCTTGCCCGGCGTCGTCGTGCCCTTGGTGATGCCCGCCGCCTTCTTGAGGAAGTACGTGTTCGGGGGCGTTTTGGTGACGAAGGTGAACGTGCGATCGCCGAACGCTGTGATCACGACGGGGATCGGCATCCCCGGCTCCATCGTTTGCGTCAACGCATTGAATTCTTTGCAGAACGCCATGATGTTCAGGCCGCGCTGACCGAGCGCCGGGCCGACCGGCGGCGACGGGTTCGCTTTCCCGGCCGGGATCTGCAACTTAATGTAGCCTACGATCTTCTTTGCCAACGCCCTGGCTCCTTTGCCTAGGGACCGCGGTGCAAACAGCTCCGCAGGCACGCCAATGCGCCCGGAGCCTCCCGCGTTCCAGATGAGGCGCGGGTTTTAGAGCGTTGCGCCCGGACTGTCGAGTCAGATAATACGAAATCCTTGACAAACAGGCACGCAGCTATGGGCTGGTCGTGTGGCGGGCAATTTGGGACCAGTTCCGCCGGGTCGAGGGCCTACGCTGCGAGGATTGGCTGCCGTGGAGTGCCGCTCGAGGTGGGCTGGCCAAGCGCAGCCCACCCTATGGCACGCCTCCAGGCCTTATGGGGTCATCAGCTCGATCAAAAACGGCCCGCTGCGCCGGTTCGCGGCTGCCAGTAGATCGTTGAACTGCTCCATCGTCTCGGCCCGCGCGCTCTCCACGCCCATCCCCGCACCGATACTGCACCAGTCCAGGCTGGGGTTGCCGAGGTCCAGCATGTCCAGCGCGGTGCGGCCCGGGTTCGCGCCGACATTGGCCAGTTCACCCAGCAAGATCGCGTATTTACGATTGGACAGGATGATGGTGGTCACGTCCAACCGCTCGCGCGCCTGCGTCCACAAGGCCTGCACCGTGTACATGGCCGAGCCATCCGCCTGCAGCGTGATCACCCGGCGGCCGGGCGCACCGACCGCGGCCCCAGTGGACAGCGGCAGCCCGTCGCCGATCGCGCCGCCCGTCAACTGCAGCCAGTCATGCGGCGCCGCCCCGCGGGTTAGCGGAAACAGCCCGCGGCCGAAGGTGACGCTCTCATCTACCACGATGGTGCCCTCCGACATCAGCGCCGCCAGGGTCTGGGCGACGCCCTCGGACGTGATTGTCCCCTTCGCGGGCTCGGAGCGGCCGATCGTAGGGGCCTCCGCCGGGCCGGCGCCAAGCATGTCGGCCAAGCTAGCGAGGGCAGCCGGGCCATCTTGGTCGGGACGGGCCAGGACGTGGATCGTGCAGTCGTCGGGATACATGCGGCCCGGCTTGCCCGGGTATGCGAAGAAGCCGACGGGTGGCGTCGCCCCTACAAGGATCAGGTGCTTCAGCCCGGCTAGCGCGGCCACGGCCAAATCCACCGGGTACGGCACGCGCTCGATCGGCACCCGGCCGGCGCCGCGCTCGACGCGGGTGTTGGAGGTCTGCGCCAGCATCCGCGCGCCCGTCGCGGCACAGATCCCGCCGGCGATCGCCAGCGGCGCGGCGCGCAAGGACGCGCCCGTCATGATGAACATCGCCGGCTCACCGGAGCGCAACACGCTGGCGATCGACTCCACGGTGCCACGGTCCGCGTGGGTCGCCGGCGGGGGTGGCAGCGGAACGGCGACGATGCCGCCCTCGTCCCAGCTCACGTCCGACGGCAAGATCAGGGTGGCGATCTGCCCGGGTGCGGTCATCGCCGCCTGCACCGCCTGAGCGGCGTCCGCACCAACCGTCGCCGAGTGCGACGCCGTGCGGGTCCAGCCTGAAACCGGGCGGGCCCAACCCTCGGTATCGGCCGTCAGCGGGGCGTCGAGCGGACGGTGATACGTCGCCTGGTCACCGACGATGTTCACCATCGGCACGCGGGCGCGGCGGGCGTTGTGCAAGTTGGCCAGGCCGTTTGCCAGGCCCGGGCCGCAATGCAGCAGGGTCGCCGCGGGTTTGTCGGCCATGCGGGCATAGCCGTCGGCCGCACCCGTTACCACGCCTTCGAACAGCCCCAGCACGCAACGCATCCCGGGCACGCGATCCAGCGCCGCGACAAAGTGCATCTCGCTTGTGCCTGGGTTGGCGAAACACGTGTCCACCCCACACGCCAGCAGCGTGTGCACCAGGCTTTCCGCACCGTTCATCGACCCGTTCCCCTCCAACATTGCAATTCAGCCTGCGCCGCCGCACCGGGTTGCACCAGCCCCGCCACGCCAGCAGGATCGACCCAAAGCAAGCTGAGGGCGCGATGGCAACGGTACTCTACCCCGAACGGATGTATCCCGACGACACGGAGGAGCGCCGCATCTTCGGCCCCGGCACCAACGTGGTCATGCGCGACGCGGGCTCGCTGGCCGAGCTGTCCGACGAGGATTGCGCCGCGGCCGATGGGCTGATGATCTTCCGCTTCTGGCTCGGTGAGGCCGATTTTGCCCGCTTCCCCAAGCTGCGCGCGGTGGTTCGAATGGGCGTCGGCTACGACCGGATCGACCGCCCGGTGGCGGCGAAACGTGGCGTGACGGTCTGCAACGTGCCGGACTACGGCACGACCGAGGTGGCCGACCACGCCATCGCCCTGGCCGTTGCCCTCAGCCGCGGGCTGATCCACCACCACGAGCGCCAGCGCGGCGCGACACCGGACTGGTCCGTGATCAAGGACCCCGCCGTCCGCCGGTTCGGCAGCACGACATTCGGCATCCTCGGCCTGGGCCGTATCGGCACCGCGGTGGCGTTGCGGGCGAAGGCGCTCGGCTTCCACGTGATATTCTACGATCCCAAGCTGCCGAACGGGGCGGAGCTGGCGATCGGCGTCGCGCGCGCCCCCAGCCTGGCCGCCTTGCTGGCCCAGTCCAACATCCTCTCCGTCCACACGCCGCTGACCCGCGACACCGCGGGCATGTTGGGCGCCGCCGAGTTCGCCGCCCTGCCCCGCGGCGCCGTACTGGTGAACACGGCGCGCGGGGGCACGATGGATTTCGACGCGCTCGAGCAGGCGCTGCGCTCCGGCCAGATCTCCGCCGCCGGGCTGGACGTCATGCCCCAGGAACCGCCGACCGAACCCCTGCCCTCGCTGCTCCGCGCCTACCGCAACCGCGACCCGGCGTTGGAGGGCCGCCTGATCGTCACCCCGCACTCCGCCTTCTGGACGCCGGACGCCGAGTGGGACATCCGCATCAAGTCGGCCGAGACGATGGCGGCCGCGCTCGGCAACCAGCCGGTCAACGTCATCCGGCCAGAGGACCAGTGATGCGGTCCACCATACTTCTCGCGGCCGCCCTGCTCGCCTGTGGCGCTGCGCCGCTGCCATCCACCTTCAGCGGCACGGATTGCGCCGGCCGTGCCGCCCGGCAATGCACCGGGCCGAAGGGCAACACGCTGTCGGTCCGCCAGGACGGGGCCGAGCGGCGGCTGTTGGTGGACGGGCGTCCGGTCCTGTCCGTGCAAGGAACCGTCGGCGCGCAGGCGGAGTGGCACCTGCTCGGCAACCAGGTCACCGGGCTGATCGTGCCGGTGCAGACCGGAGGGCAACGCATCTACACCGTGATCCGGCTGGCTGGCCCGGCGGCGCAATCCACCTGCCTGGTGGCCAGCACGCCCCAGGGCGGCCCGGCGCGCCAACTCGCCAGCCGCGCGCAGGACATGAACTGCCTGCCGGACGAAGCGACGGAGGTCATCCCACAACGTCCGTAGTGCGCCGTGGGCACGATTCGAGATAGATTGCGGCCATGAGTGACGCCGTCCGCAAGATGTCCCTCGAGGAGTTCGACGCCTGGCAGCCGCACCAGGACGTGCGATGCGAACTCGTCGACGGGCTGATTTACGCGATGACCGGCGCCACGATCGCGCACGACATCATCGTGGGTAATCTCTCCGCCGCATTATTGAACCAGCTGCGTGCGAAAGGCAGCCTATGCCGACCTTTTAGCGCCGACGGTGGCAAAACAACCGGACCGGCGACGCTACGGCGGCCTGACGTGACGGTTCTTTGTCCACCGTTCGGCGCCAAAGCCACCCGATCCAGTGAGCCAACACTCATCGCAGAAGTGCTGTCGCCCTCCACGGAGCGGATCGATCAGATGGCCAAGATGTTCGAATACCAGGCTCTTCCATCCCTACGGACATACCTGCTCATTGCGCCAGACCAGATCGACATCGGCATATGGCGCAGAGAACCCGCTGCCGCCTGGCGCTACACTCACATCTTCGACGAGCTCTCGGCATCTGGTGAGCTACCCGAGTTGGGCGTGACACTCGCAGTCAGCGACCTCTACGCTGGCGCCGATGTCAGGACCGTCACCCGCCCCCGCCTGGTCTGGCCGGACGAACCCTCCGACCGTTGACACTCTCCGGCCCGGCGCACAGGTTCGCGCCAACCGAGGAGGAGGCATCAATGGACAGCCACGACGACAAGGAACAGGCCGGACGCCTCCGTAGCCGGCGCTGGTTCGACAACCCGGCCGACCCCGGGATGACCGCGCTCTACATCGAGCGCTACATGAACTACGGGATCACCCGCGAGGAGCTGCAGGGTGGCAAGCCGATCATCGGCATCGCGCAGACCGGCAGTGACCTATCGCCCTGCAACCGTCACCACGTCGAGCTGTCCAAGCGCACCCGCGACGGCATCCGTGACGCCGGCGGTATCCCGTTGGAATTCCCGATGCACCCGATCCAGGAGACGGGGAAGCGCCCAACCGCGGCGCTGGACCGCAACCTGGCCTATCTCGGCCTGGTGGAGATCCTGCACGGCTATCCGATCGACGGCGTGGTGCTGACCACGGGCTGCGACAAGACCACGCCCGCCTGCCTGATGGGCGCGGCCACGGTGAACATCCCGGCCATCGTGCTGTCGGGCGGGCCGATGCTGGACGGTTGGTGGAAGGGGCGGCTATCCGGCTCCGGCACCATCGTGTGGGAAGCGCGCAAGATGCTGGCCGAGGGCGAGATCGGCTACGAGGAATTCATGAACATGGTGGCGAGCTCGGCGCCATCGCCGGGTCACTGCAACACGATGGGCACGGCGACCAGCATGAACAGCCTGGCGGAAGCGCTCGGCATGTCGCTGCCGGGCTGTGCCGCGATCCCGGCGCCGTACCGCGAGCGGTCGTGGATGGCGTATGAGACCGGCAAGCGCATCGTGGACATGGTGCACGAGAACCTGCGCCCGTCCGACATCATGACCCAGCACGCGTTCGAAAACGCCGTGGTGGCCGCCGCCGCACTGGGGGCGAGCACCAACTGCCCGATCCACATGGTCGCCATCGCGCGGCACATGGGCGTGAACCACACGCTGGAGGATTGGCAGCGCCTCGGTGCGGACATCCCATTGCTGGTGGACGTGCAGCCGGCCGGGCGCTTCCTCGGCGAGGGTTTCCACCGGGCCGGCGGCGTGTCGGCTGTGATGAAGGAGCTGCTGGACGCGGGCAAGCTGCATGGCGGCGCGCGCACCGTCACCGGCAAGACCCTGGCGGAAGACCTGGCCCCGGTGAAGGACACCGACCGCGAGGTGATCCGCGCCTTCGACACGCCCCTGATGCCCGCGGCCGGCATGGTGGTGATGGGCGGCAACCTGTTCGACAACGCCGTGATGAAGACCAGCGTCATCGACCCGGCATTCCGCGCCCGTTACCTGTCCGACCCGGCACATCCCAACGTGTTCGAGGGCAAGGCCGTCGTGTTCGAAGGCCCGGAGGACTACCACGCCCGCATCGAGGACCCGTCGCTCGGCGTCGACGAGCACAGCCTGCTGGTCATCCGCAATTGCGGCCCGGTCGGCTATCCAGGCGGCGCCGAGGTGGTGAACATGCAGCCGCCCGCCGCGCTGCTGAAGCGCGGCATCGACGCGCTGCCCACCATGGGCGACGGCCGCCAATCCGGCACCTCCGGCAGCCCATCGATCCTGAACGTGTCGCCGGAGGCAGCAGTCGGCGGGGGGCTTGCGCTGCTGCGCACGGGCGACCCGATCCGCATCGACCTGAACACGCGCAAGGTGGATTTGCTCATCCCCGAGGCCGAACTGGCAAAGCGCCGCGCCGACTGGGTCGCCCCCAAGCTGCAGCACAAGACTCCGTGGGAGGAGATCTACCGCTCCATGGTCGGCCAGCAGGGCACCGGCGCGTGCCTGGAGACGGCGACGCTGTACTTGGACATCATCGAAACCCGCGGCGAGTCCCGCAACAACCACTGACGCTTCGCTTCTCCCTCTCCC
>CAXTCJ010000149.1:7574-12881 GCA_964242215.1 uncultured Acetobacteraceae bacterium
CGAAACCCGCGGCGAGTCCCGCAACAACCACTGACGCTTCGCTTCTCCCTCTCCCTCAAGGGGAGAGGGAGAATTCAGTCACTCCGTCGCGATCACGGCGGGCTTGCCGTCCTTCACGCCCAGGATGCTGAGCGGTGTGTGCGGGTGGTTGTGATCATCCATCTTGTAACTGCCACCCAGCAGCGACGGCATGGTGGTCGTCTTCAACGCCGCCTCGATCGCGTCCGGCGTGTCGCTGCCGGCGCGGCGTATCGCATCCACGGCAAGCAGCACCGCCTCGTAGACGAAGAACGAGCGTTGCGTCGGCATCAGCCCGGTATGCGCGCGGTAGCTCGCCACGAATGCCTGCACGCCCGGCAATGGTGAGATCGGCGTGAACACAGCCACACTGGTCAGCGTGTCCGCCGGCAGCGCTGCCATTGCGGCCGGCAGGTCGATCCGGCCGGTCACCGGCACCGCCCAGCCAGACGCCGCCAGCGCCTTGTAGAAACCGGCGGCGGAGGGGCCGAGCAGGCTCAGCACCTGCTCCGGCTCCGCTGCTTTCAGCTGGGCGACGATCGGGGCGAAATCGGTCGTCTTTGCCGGCACGACCACGGTGGTGACCACGTGGATCGCCATCTCGCCAGCGATACGGGCAAAGCCCACCGCATTTGCCCGGCTGAACCCGTTATCGTCGGCAACGATCGCCAGCTTGTCCACGTCCTGCTTCGCCAGATAGTCCAGCAGGCCGCGTGCGATGTCGGTCTCGGACGGGATGGTCTTCCAGGCGAACGCATTGCCGCCCACCCCAGACGCATCCACGAAATCCTGCCCGGCCGAGGTCGCGATGATCAGGGGCACCTTCGCCGCTTGCATCACCGGCATGATCGCGTGGGTCACGGGGGTGCACAGCGCGCCGATCACCACGGGCACGTGCTCCTGCTGCAGCAGGCGCTCGGTCGCGGGCACGCCCACCTTCGGGTCGCACGCATTGTCGGCATAATAGGCCTCGACCGGGCGGCCGAGCACGCCACCGGCCTCGTTGACCTGGTCCAGCGCGAGTTGGGCGCCGTATTGCTCGGACTGGCCGCGATCGGCGAACGGGCCCGAGAGGATGGTGGTGATCCCGATCCGCACGGGTTCGGCCGCGTTTGCGGCAGTCGCCAGCAGCGTGGCGGCAAGCGTAGCGGCGATGCGGTTCATGACGATGACCCCCGACGTTATCGGCCGGTGGGGTAGCACGAAAGCTGGGCCACGTTCAGCCCCTCGCCCTGGCCGCACACTGCGGTTATTGTCGGTCGATGCGTTATGTTTCAACCCGTGGGCAAGCCCCCGCCCGCGATTTCGCCGGCGTGCTGCTGGCCGGTCTCGCCGAAGATGGCGGGCTGTTCGTCCCCGAAACCTGGCCGAGTTGGTCCCACGCCGACCTGCGCTCGCTCCGCGGCCTGCCTTATGCAGAGCTGGCAGCGCGGGTCATGCAGCCGTTCATCGGCGACTCGGTGCCGTTCAGCACGCTGCAATCGATCTGCCACGAGGCCTATGCCGGGTTCGCCCATCCGGCGGTCGCCCCGCTGGTGCAGCTGGACACCAATCTCTGGTCGCTCGAGCTGTTCCACGGCCCAACCTTGGCCTTCAAGGACATGGCGATGCAGGTGCTCGGCCGCCTGTTCGACTACGTCCTGACGGCGCGAAACGAGCGGCTGACGATCGTCGGCGCCACCAGTGGCGACACCGGGTCTGCGGCGATCGAGGCCTGCCGCGACCGTGCGCGGGTGGACATCGCGATGCTGCATCCACGCGGCCGCACGTCCGAGGTGCAGCGCCGGCAGATGACCACCGTGCTGGCCCCGAACGTCGTCAACATCGCCGTCGATGGCAATTTCGACGACTGCCAGGACCTGGTGAAGGCCATGTTCGCCGACGCGCCGTTCCGTCGCGACATGCACCTCTCGGCGGTGAACTCGATCAACTGGGCCCGGGTCGCGGCACAAATCCCCTACTACGTCGCCGCTGCCCTCGCTTTGGGTGCGCCGGAACGGGAGGTCGCGTTCAGCGTCCCCACCGGCAACTTCGGCAACGTGCTGGCGGCTTGGGCGGCCCGGCGCATGGGCCTGCCAGTCGCCCGCCTGGTGGTGGCCAGCAACCGCAACGACATCCTCGCCCGCTTCCTGGCCGGCAACGACATGAGCATCGCTCCGGTGGAGCCGAGCCTGTCGCCCTCGATGGACATCGCCATCAGCTCCAACTTCGAGCGGCTACTGTTCGAGCTGCTGGACCGCGATCCCGCCGCCACCGCCGCCACCATGGCCGGGTTCCGCAAGACCGGCCACATGGAGGTGCCGCACGCCGCCTGGCACCGCGCGACCGCCGTGATGCATGGCTTCCGGCTGGACGACGAGGGCACGCTCGCCGAAATCCGCCGCCTCGACACCGAATGCGGCTACCTGGCCGACCCCCACACCGCCATTGGCGTCGCCGCCGCCCGAGCACTGCCGTGCAAGCACGTCCCGACCGTGGCCGCCGCCACCGCGCACCCGGCCAAGTTCCCGGACGCCATGGAACGCGCGACCGGACGCCGCCCGGCGCTGCCAAAGCACTTGGCCGACCTATATGAGCGTGAGGAACGCTTCTCCACCGCTCCGAACGACCTCGACGCCGTCGAGGCTGCCGTCCGAGCCTTCGCACACAGGAACGCTGCATGAGCATTCAGGTCTCCCGCCTGCCCTCCGGCCTGACCGTGGTCACCGAGCAGATGGATCGGGTCGAAACGGTGTCCCTCGGGGCCTATGTCGGCGCAGGAACACGTGACGAGACGGCGGACGAGAACGGCGCCAGCCACTTCCTCGAGCACATGGCGTTCAAGGGCACCGCCAAGCGTTCCGCCGCCGCTATCGCCGAGGCGATCGAGGATGTCGGCGGCCACATCAACGCCTACACCGCCCGCGAGCAGACCGCTTATTATGTGAAGCTGCTCAAGGAGGACCTAGCCCTTGGCGCCGACATCATCGGCGACATCCTGACCCACAGCGCCTTTGCCCCCGAGGAGTTGGAGCGCGAGCGCGGCGTAATCCTGCAGGAGATCGGCCAGGCCAACGATACGCCAGACGACATCGTGTTCGACCATTTCCAGGAGACGGCGTATCCCGACCAGCCGATGGGCCGCCCCACGCTGGGCCGCGAGGCCGGCATCCGGGAGATGCCGCGCGACATCCTAACCGGCTACATGCGCCGCCACTACACCACCAGCAACGTCGTCGTGGCCGCAGCCGGCGCCCTGACGCACGACCGGGTCGTAGCCCTGGCCGCCGAGCACTTCGCCGACCTCGCGAAGGATACCGCCCCGGCCTACGTGCCCGGCATGTACAGTGGCGGCGAGTTCCGCGAGGCCCGCGACCTGGACCAGGTGCACATCGTGCTCGGCTTCCCGGCGATGGCCTATGGCGACCCGGACTTCTACCCCTCCATGCTGCTGTCGACCCTGTTGGGCGGCGGCATGTCGTCCCGCCTGTTCCAGGAGATCCGGGAGAAGCGCGGGCTGGTCTACTCGATCTACTCCTTCACCGCCCCGGCGATGGATGGCGGGCTGTTCGGCATCTACGCCGGCACCGGTGAGGAGGAGGCCCGCGAGTTGGTCCCGGTCACGCTGGAGGAACTGCGCCGCGTGCAAGTGGACGCCAACGAGGACGAGCTGCGTCGCGCCCGTGCCCAGGTGAAGGCCGGGCTGCTGATGTCGCTCGAGTCCACCGGCAGCCGTTGCGAGCAACTGGCCCGGCAGCTGCAGGTGTTCGGCCGCATTATCCCCGTCCCCGAGACGGTGGCCAAGATCGACGCCGTCACCCTGGCCGACGTGCGCCGCGCCGCCTCGCGCATCTTCCGCGGCCGCCCGACCCTGGCCGCGATGGGCCCGGCCGAACAGGTGCCGCATCTGGTGGACATCGCCGACCGCCTGGCCGCCTGACGGCACAAACATCCTCCCCCGTGCTTCACGGGGGAGGGGGACCATGCGAAGCATGGTGGAGGGGGCGCTCCGGGCACCGACCCGGGCCGCGCCCCCTCCGTCGGCTTCGTCGCCACCTCCCTCGTGATGGACGGGGGAGGATCATCTGCCGTGGAGAGCATCCGTCATGAGCAGCCAACTTGACCTCCTCTCCGCTCTTTTGGACCGCGCCCGCTCCGCGGGTGCCGACACAGCCGAGGCTGCGGTGTCTGGCTCGACGTCCGTTTCCGTGTCGCGCCGGCTGGGGCAGACCGAGCATCTGGAACGGTCGGAGCGGCGCGGGCTGGAGCTGACGGTATTCGTGGGCAAGCGCAGCGCCTCGGTTTCCACTACCGAGCTGTCATCGTCGGGTTTCGCGGCCTTGGCGGAGCGCGCGGTCGCGATGGCCAAAGTCGTGCCGGAGGACCCCTATGGCGGCCTGGCCGATGAGGCGAGCCCGGTGGACGCGGCGCCGCTCGAATTGGCCGACTACGCCGAGCCCAACGTCGACGCGCTGACGGTGCGCGCAGCCACGGCCGAGGATGCGGCACGCGCGGTGCACGGCGTCACCAACTCCGAGGGTGGCGAGGCCGGCTATTCCCGGTTCGAGTTCCTGCTCGCCACCACGGCCGGGTTCGCTGGCGGCTATGCCCGCACCAGCCACTCCGTCAGCGCCACCGCGCTGGCTGGGGAGGGCACGGGGATGCAGCGGGACTACGACTACCACTCGGCGACCTTCCTGGCCGATCTCGAGGATGCCGCCACCATCGGCCGCCGCGCCGGCGAGCAGGCTGTGGCGCGGCTCAACCCGCGCCGCCCGGCGACCGCCAAGCTGCCCGTGCTGTTCGACCCCCGCGTGGCCGGCGGGCTGATCGGGCACATGGCCGGTGCCATATCGGGGGCAGGCGTGGCGCGCGGGACCTCGTTCCTGAAGGACTGCTTGGGGCAGCGGATCTACGCACCCGGCATCTACATCTACGACGAGCCGCGCCGTCTCCGCGGCGCCCGCTCCAAGCCGTTCGACGCGGAGGGCGTACCAACGGCCAACTCGACGCTGATCGAGGATGGCGTGCTGACCACCTGGCTGCTGGACAGCCGCAGCGCACGTCAACTCGGGCTCAAGACCAACGGCCATAGCAACGGTGGCTCGCCCGGGCTGTCCAACGCCTATCTGGCCCCAGGCAAGCGTAGCCCGGCGGAGCTGATGGCGGATGTGGTCGAGGGCATCTACGTCACCGAATTGCTCGGCCAGGGGGTGAACGGCCTGACCGGCGACTACAGCCGCGGCGCCGCCGGCTTCATGATCCGCAACGGCGCGCTCGCCGAGCCGGTGGCCGAGATCACCATCGCGA
>CAXTCJ010000150.1:0-12821 GCA_964242215.1 uncultured Acetobacteraceae bacterium
TCCAGCGCTGCCGACCGCACAAGTATCGCCCCGGCGCTGAGGCGTTTAGTCAACCACCGATTTCGAGCAGTGATGCACCCTGGGATGAAACGCCGCTCACTCTGGTTCGATCGATGCTAAGCAGCAGGCAACGACTGCCTGTGCGCGTGTATCAGCGCGGAACGCTGGTCTGGCTGGTCTTGCTTTCTGTGGCGCTGCACGCGGCCTTATTGCTTTCCTTGCTGATCATCCCGTCGCCGCAGCCAGGAACAAGTGCATCGGAGCCGCTCTCGCTGGATATTGTCGCGGAGGCAGGGCCGCCAGAGGCCGCGCCGGGCCCGCCCGCCCCGACGCCGGCAGCCGCCGAGCCGATTGCTCCGGCCGCCCCGGCTGAGCAACCTGAACCACCGCCACCAACGCCCGCACCGCCACCCGACGTCCCGCCGCCGCCGCCCGTGCCCGACGTGCCTCCGCCCCCACCGGTTCAGCAAGCTGAGGTTCCGCCGCCAACACCGGCACCCGCGCCGATGCCTTTGCCGCCGCCCCCTCCGGTCGTGCCGCCGCACCCGCCGACGCCGCCACAGCACGCGGCCGCACGGCCTGCGGTTGCACGCGCTCCCGCCGCGCGGCCTGCTGCAGCCCGCGCTTCGGTCAACCCGGCTGGAGCGCCGGCGCAAGCGCCAGACGGTCGCGCAACAGAGGGCCATGCGACCAACGGGCAGAGTGCCGCAAGCCGTGCGGGGGATGCGAACAACGGTGCTGCCTGGATGGGCAAGCTGAAGCAGTGGTGGGACCAGCGCTCCTTCTATCCTAAGGAGGCGTCGCAGACCAATGAGGGCGGCACTGTAAGGGTGCGCATCGTTATTGCCGGCGACGGCCAGGTCACGTCGATCGACGTGGTGCAAGGCTCCGGATCGAGTGTGCTCGACGCGGCGGCGCTGGCAGTATTTCGCAACGCCCATCTGCCGCCGTTCCCGGCGGGCACGCCTGCGCAGCCGGCTGACGTCGTGGTGACTCTACACTATCACCCGTCGGACAGCGGCGGGTGATCCGATCCCATAGCGGGCGATGGTGATACTGCCGGGTCGTTCAGCAAGGCGTCACGGCATAGCGCAGTTGAACAAGACCAGCAGCGAGCTTCGTGCAGCTCTGCAGCGAGAGCTGCACTTTGCCGACCAATCCGATTTCGCCGAATTCCACGAAGCTCTGAACGCCGACTCGGCCTTCCACGATAGGCGCTAGGAGAAGGCTGAGTTCGTCGACCAGGCCCGCGGCGAAAAAGGTGCCATTGACGGTGGCGCCTCCCTCGAGCAGCAAACGGCGGATACCCAGCTCGCGCCCCAGCACATTCAGCGCCGAGGCAAGGTCGATGTCAGACGCGTCGGCGACGATGTACGAGACACCGTCCGCTGCCAATTCGGCGAGGTGATTGTCGGGCACGTCGGGGCCGAGCAGTACCACGACGTGGTCGCCGTTGATCTCTGCTTTGGAGAAGTGAAGCTTGCCCGAAGGATCGAGCGCGATCGCGTGGCGACTGGAGCTATGCGCCGCAAAGTGATGCGGCCGCGCGACTGCGCCGTAATGCGTGGGAGCGTGCGGGCCAGCCTTGCTCATCTCGGCCATGGTGACACGGCCAACGAGCCAGGCGTCGGCCTCGAAAGCCCGATGGACCTCCTCGTAGATGTCGGACCATTCCGACCTGCTGCCATCAGGGCTGGTGGTGCAGCGGCTAGGGTGGAGGCTCCCGTCCAACGAGGCAATCATGTGGCAGATGACATTCGGCTTCATCGTATCTCACTCTCAATAGGCCAAGGTTTCCGTATCACGTTTGTGCAAGGTAAATCTCCTTGGCCCAACGAGCCGCACCGCTGGCCCAAGCTGCGGCGCCGCGTGCCATCCTTTGGCCGCAAGCGCGCGTGATACGATCGTCCTGCTCGGTCCACCACTTGGAACTCAAAGATGACAGTTGCCGCCACGACATATGATGCCGCCGCCAACCCATCTTGGGGTGCACAGACGGGGCCCGAGGCAGTGACGGTCAGTCTCTGGGCACCGACGGTCGAGCATGTCGAAGTCGTCGTCGAAGGCGGTATCTCGGTCGCCATGCAGCCCTCTGCCGAAGGCTGGCACACCGCCCGCATTCCATTGCCCCCTGCCGGCCGTTACCGCTTCTCCTGCAACGGCACGCTGGTCCCCGACCCGGCCTCGCGCTGCCAGCCCGAGGGCGCTGACGGCTGGTCCGAACTGACCTACCCCGAGGCCTACCGCTGGTCCGACACGAGCTGGACGGGACGGCCCTGGTCGGAGACCGTGCTGTACGAATTGCATATCGGCACGTTTTCCCAGGAGGGAACCTTTCTCGGGGCGATCAGCCATTTGGACCATCTTGCGGCGCTCGGCGTGACGATGATCGAGCTGATGCCGGTGGCTACATTCCCGGGCTCCCGCAACTGGGGGTATGACGGCGTGCTGCCGTACGCGCCGCATCATGACTACGGTCGGCCCGACGACCTCAAGCGTCTGGTCGACGAGTGCCACCAGCGTGGCATCTCTGTCGTGCTCGATGTCGTCTACAACCATTTCGGCCCGGCTTCGAACCACGTCCTGGACTACGCGCCTGAGTTCTTCACCGACCGGCACCACACGCCATGGGGCGGCGCCATCGACTTCGACGGTCCGCACGCGAAGCCCGTGCGGGAATTCTTCATCCAGAACGCCATCTACTGGGTCGAGCAATTCCATATGGATGGGCTCCGGCTGGACGCGGTGCAGGCCGTATTCGACGACGGCCCCGAGCACATACTGGACGAACTCGCGCGCCGCTTGCGTGCCGCGACGCCGGGCCGTGTCGTTCACCTTACCCTGGAGAACGACAACAACGAGGCGAAATGGCTGTCGCAAGCTCAAGGAGCAAAGTACGAGGCACAGTGGAACGACGACTTTCACCATGTCATGCGTGTGCTCGTGGCGCAGCGCCGTGACGGCTACTATGTCGATTACACGGACGCGCCACTTCGAAGGCTCGGGTTGGCGTTGACGGAAGGCTTTTCCTATCAGGGTGACGAATCGACGCATCGTCCAGGCTTGCACCGCGGAACACCGTCTGCCCATCTGCCGCCAACGGCTTTCATCAACTTCCTGCAGAACCACGACCAGGTCGGCAACACGCCGTTCGGCAAGCGGCTGACGGCGTTGGCCCCGGCGGCGGCAGTTCGCCTTGGCACCGCCATTCTGTTGCTGGCACCGGGCATCCCGATGCTTTTCATGGGGCAGGAGTGGGGCTCGGCCCGGCCGTTCGACTTCTTCTGTGACTATCCTCCGGCCCTCGCCGACAAGGTGCGTAACGGGCGCCGCGAGGAGTTCAGCCATCTGCCCGAGTTTTCCAACCCGGACACGTTGCAGCGTCTGGCTGACCCAAACGCCGCGGCGACACGCGACGGCTCGGCCCTGGATTGGGATGCCATCGAAGCACCGGTGCATGCAGCCTGGCTGAATTTTCACCGCGAGCTTCTGGATGTACGACGCCGGTCTGTCGTCCCGTTGTTGGAGCGGATGGCAGGGGCAGCCGGATCGTTCCGTGTTTTGGAAACGACAGACGCGCATGGGGCGGGCGCATTGGAGGCCGCGTGGAAACTGACCGATGGGCGGCGTTTATTGATGACGGCCAATCTTTCGGACGGTGTCGTCGCGTGGCAGGAGCCAGCAGGCGAAAGATTGTTCAGCCTGACGGGGACCACGACTTCCTCTGAACTGCCGCCATGGGGGCTGGTGCTTACGCTACAGCCGCCCGCGTAAAGCGTCGCTCGGACCGGGCGCTTCCAGGATGGTCAGGATGGTCGTCCGGACTTCCGCCAGACCGGCCCGGATAGCCAGCGATGCGGCTGCCCCGTCACCGCGGGCGACTGCATCGTTCGTCAATGGGTGGCAGTTCTTAGTGCGCTCCCCGTGCGTCAGGTGACCCGGCCCGCCAATCACTCGGAGATGGGCGCCATCACATCTCCTGCCGGACTTGCGCGTGGGCGAGAATGGCAAACAGCCCGGTTCCACCGATGACATTGCCCACCAACGCAGGCAGGATGATGCTGCCGATCGCGTGGCCCATCCCGATCTGGCCGTCGAAGACAAGGAGAAAGGCCTCAGCGCTGCCGGCCACCACATGAGGAAAATCGCCGAGGGCGATCGCATAGGTGAGCACGAAAATAATCCAGAAGTCGCTCTGTGCGACACCAGCGCGGATCCAGGCGATCGAGGCGATCAGGAACCCGGCCGGGATTGCCTGAAGCAGCATGTCTAGCGGAGCCTTCTGCAACAGGCTGCCGGAGGCTTCGAGCATCGCGGCGGTCAGGTCACGGCCCATGACGTGGAGATAGACGGTGATCGCCGCCGCAAGACAGGTGCCGAGCATGTTGGCGACGAAAACGACCGCCCAGAGCCGCGCCGTCACAGCCAGCTTACGCCAGCCCGGCGTCGCTAGGTTGGGAAGCACGGTGATGATGGTCTGCTCGGTGAAGAGCTGCATCCGCCCTAGGATCACCATCAGGAAGCCGAGAGTATAACCTAGGTCGCTGATGGCCTGTCGCATGGGCATCTCGGCGGGTGACTTGTGGAGCAGGGCTCCTTCGAAAACGATGGATGCGATGATGGTGATCCCCGCCGCCAGACCCGACCAGAACAGCGAGCCGATCGGGCGGCTCAATTCCTCGTCGCCCTGCCGTCTCACCACCTCGTAGATGATGCGCGCCCGAGGTGCCGCGAGTTCATCCACGTCGGTCTGTTCGGCTTCGGTCATGCCCTCCTGGAGATCACCGGACATGTCACCCAACCTCCAAACGGTCGCGCCGTTCCTGTTCAAGCGTTCCGCTGCGGCAGAGTCTCATCGGATCGTTGGAACGGCCAAATTCACAGCGCACCCTGAGCGACCTCGTCTCAGGTCCACGACTGGACAGTACGCCCAGAATGAGGCGTTACTCGCGAGCGGGAAGCACACCCTGCCTTCGTCGAAAGGTTGCTCAAGGATGACAGACCGGCGCTTGCTCTCGTCGCGGTCCCCCAGGTATCGTCGTGGGTTTGCCTCTCGTTGCGGCCAAGCATGCCAGTAAGCAAACCCAGCCCCGTCCCACGGATCACGCCGCCTTTCGTCATCATCTGCGTCCTGGCCCTTAGCGTGGCCGGGATCTACGGCTACTCGCACCATCGGATAGCTGAGGGTCCACCCGCCGGACCGCCTCTGCAATCGGCCAATCTCGTGATGCAGGATCACGACGACGGTAGTATTTCCGTCTTCAACGCAGACGATCATGCCTTGGTGGACGTCGTGCCGCCGGCCACCAATGGGTTCCTTCGAGTTGTGCTGGCCGGATTGGTGCGGGAGCGGCGGCGCGAAGGCGAGGGCTTGCCGTCTATCGCGTTTCATCTCGCCCGCTGGCCGGATGGGCAATTGACGGTCGACGATCTCGCCACGCACCAGCTGATCTATCTGGACGCATTCGGTCCGACCAATGCCGGTGCGTTCGGGCATTTGCTGGACCAGAGCGTTGCGGCATCTCAGCCATGTGCCGGCACGCCGGCGGGCGCTTGCACTACGCCGGCGCGGGCTGCTGATACGGGCAAATAGCGCCGGCCAGCGTTGACCGCCTCGACGGTCTGGCTCAGCAGCAGGCCAACCCGCGCGGCATCGGGCACGCAGCGCAGCATCGGCGCCGGGTGGGCGGTGTGCCACGGCCGGACGTGCGGCCACAGCTTGATGTAGCCGATACGCTTGCCGGGCTTGAGCTGCAACGGCAGGTCGCCCGTGCTGTCTGATCGCTCGGCAATGGCGACGCTGGCGACTTGGCGCAGCGGTATGGACAGCGTGGCGGTCAGCGCCAGGCCGTAATGCATGATAAGACGCTGGTTGGTGAGCGTGTAGCGCGTCGTGCGCGCCAGCCCGAAGCCGAAGGCAAGGCACGCGCCAACGACGATGGACGATACCAGCGCCAGGGGCGCGCCGGCGGCGAGCGTGTCCATCGGCGAGAGCCCGCTGTTCCGGTTGGTGGCTGCGATCCAGATCCACACCACGCCGAGATACAGCGCGACCGGGCGCACATGCAGCACGTCGCGCGCCAGGGCAGCCCAGCGCGGCCGCCCTTGCCAGACCAGGTACTCTCCAGGGCCGAAGCGATCCACTGCAGCGCTCATCGTGCAACTCCTGCGAATTTCTTGCTGTCGGGCATATCGCGATAGAACCGGCCTGCTGCGAAATACGCGTTGAGCTGATCCTCCTCGCGGGCCGTGATGCGGTCCGGCGCTGCCGGCATCGGGATGTCAGCGAACTCGTGGTTGGAGAGCGCCGTCACGCGGATCTCCCGTGCACGCTCGTTTATGGTGACGTGGAAGATCGGCACCAGCACGCGTGCGCCGCCGAGCGACTCGCGCAACTCGACTTCGAAGTGCTTGATGATGCGGATGCCGCGGTCGATCCAGACATCGGCGACGATGCCGATGTGCCGCCAACGGACATCGAACACGGCCATCCCGCAAGGGTTCGTTTCGCCCTCGCTGATCGCCCAGTGCTCGCACAGGCGAAGCGGCTGCAGCAGCAACTCGCCCGACTCGTTGAGCATCGGCTCGTCCTTGCGCATGACCCACGCGCCGGGGCCGAGCGAAGCGCGCAGCAGGTTGGCCGTGGGGCGGAAGGGGGTGCCGTCGAAGCGGTATAGCGGCAACACCGATGCCGGCGGGTCCGGATACTCGTGGGGTGTCGACGTCGCGCCGCCTTCGTTCAGCAGATAGGTGACGGAGGGCGCCGCGAGTGGCGCACCGAGCAGCCGTTCGTCGGTGAAGGGCGATGCCTTCAGCGGGTATCCCTCACGCTTGTCGTTCTTGCGCAGGACATAGCAGATCGCGACAAAGGCCAGGAAGAACAGCCAAAAGGCGGCGTCCGGCACATCGATGATTTGGGTCAGGTTGCGAAACATCGCGAACTCTCCTTCAACCGCCGGATGGGGGTGGGGCGTCGATCGCCTTGGCCGTCACGGGCCCGCCCAGGCCCGGGTAGTCATTGACCATGTTCACGCCCTGCAGCGGCTTCAACACACCCTGATGACAGGTCTTGCACACCACCATGCCGTTACCGTTCTGAATGCCGGTTTCGCGCGCCGGGATGGCCGGGATGCGATTGGGATCCACTTGCTCGCGGGTTTGCGGCATGGCGACGCTGACCGGCAGCAGGAAGTTGCGGTTGAGATCGCGCACGAGCCGGATCGCCCAGAAATTGTTCCAGCGATACGGGCTGCTCTGGCTCCAATCGGCGAACGCGCGGGAGTTGTGGCACAGGCCGCAATTCGCGCCGATACCGTCCGACATCTGCATCATCATCTCGTAGATGCGCTTGGTCTCATCGAAGGAGTGGACGGTATTGCTCGGTTCGATGGTGGTGGATTGCACCGCGATCGGCTGGTCCTGCAGGAAGTATTCGGCGAACCCGGCATCCGGGAAGAAGTGGCGCACCGTGTCCGCGTTCTCGCGCCAGGCATCCTGCTTGCCGACGAACGGCTTGATTGGGACGGGTGCTGCCGGGAACCAGGCATCGGCCGGGACGGGCTGGCCGCGGTGACAGGTATAGCAGGTGACGCCGGCGCCGGAGACGTGATTGCTCCAACTCGTGTTCACGTGCCGGGTCATCAGCAGCATGATGCGCGCGGTGACCTTGGTGGGCTTGGCGTCGGATGCGTAATCCGTGCCGGCGTGACAGAAGGCACAGCCTTCCTTAGGGGCAACCCAAGCCGTGATCGCCGTCTGCAAGCGCATGAACTCGGCGGCACTGACATCGGTCAGCACCTGCACGTTCTTGTAGGCCTGCGTCGCCGACGGTCCCCCGGTATCCGCCGCGGGCAAGGGGGCAGGGGCCTGGTTACTCGCGGCCGACTCGTTGATCGTGTCGGAGAAGTTGATTTCCTGCGGGATGCCGACTTCGGTTCCGGTCGGGACTGGCGTCCAGGTCGGCACGAAGACGACGAACGCGGCGCCGGCGATCACGGCGGCGGCCGCGATCTTGGTGATGGATTTCACTGCTCTCTCCCGATCTGAGGCGCCTTGCTCCGCATCGCGCCGGGGGGCGGTGCGTCGGGGATGGACAGCACTTGGCTGTATTCAGGCACGATGCCGTGCTTCAGGCCCCAAAGATACCAGTTATCGACCACGGTTCCGGTCATCAGGATGCCGATGCCGCCGCAGATCGGGCAGAGTACCGCGAAGGTGTAGATCCAGCGATGGATCGACTCGAAGTTCGCGTTGAAGCCCATCGTCCAGCGCCAGAACAGCGAGCCTCGCTCGTTGGCACTGCCGGGGTCCACGATCTCGCGCGTCTCCCGCTCGCCGCCGAACGGGGTGGTAGCGAGGATCGTGCCGCCATGCATGGTGAACAGCATCGTCGATCCATACAAGAAGACGATCGAGAGCATGTGAAACGGATTGTAGAATAGGTTTCCGTAACGAACGGAGAACGTCGCCGTCCAGTTCAGGTGCGCGATGATGCCGAATGGCACCGCTTCCGACCAACTGCCCATGAGGATCGGACGGAAGAAGCCTAGCACCAAATATAGCCAGATCGCAGCGGCAAAGCCCCACGCCACATGCGTGCCAAGGCCCATCGCACGGGCCCGGCGATACATCCGGGTCCACCACAGCAGGATCGATGCGGTTAGAAAGAAACCCGCCATCAGCCACCAGCCACCATCGTTCAGCGGCGGGAACAGGGACAGGCCTTGCTTGGCCGAGGGTGGCTCGAGCGCGAGGAATGGCAGCAGCTTGATGAACCGGATGACGTTCCAGTCCACCGAGGCCCACATGTTCAGGCCGATGATCTCGAACGCGATGAACCCGCAGATCAGCGAGACGATGCCGGTCGCGCCTAAGTAGGTAGGGCCAACTTGCGTTTCGCCAAAACGGCCCAGCAGCTTGGAATGTTTCGGTGGTAAGATACGCGGGAACGCACCGCGCGGCAGCGGCTTCCCGTATTCCATCGGGCTATCGAGTTCGATAGAGGTGAACAGGGTGTGGTAGCGCGCCATGAACGTGTGCTCCTCAGTGGACGCCAATGGTGCTCAATGGAATCCAGCCGGTCCCCAGACCGGGATGTTCATGTACCAGTTGTACCAATACGGCCATCCGCGGGACCAGAACGGCCCAGAGATCAGAATGCAGATGGCACTCCATACCCCGGCGTTGATCGCGATGAAGTAACCGAGCCGATGGATGCCCAGAGAACCGATCGAATAGGCGATCGTGTCACGAAAATAGTCGCTCTCTGTTTCCTCGTACTTCACAGGCTGGCCCTTGACCGGGTGGGCGATCGAAAGGATCTCGCCACCGTGCAGCGCAAGGATCAGCGTCGTGGTGAAGAAGCAGGTTACGGCGATCATATGCGCCGGGTTGTAATGGAAGTGCAGATATTGGTACCCGGTGTTCGACACCCAGTCCAAATGGCTCATGATGCCGTAGGGGAAACCATAGCCCCAGGCACCCATCATCACCGGGCGAAACACCACCAGGCTGACATAGGCGAAGATCGCCGCGGAGAATCCGATCGGCACGTGGTAGCCGATGCCGAGCTTGCGGCATATCTCAACCTGGCGGAGCGCCCACGAGCAGAACGAGACAATGGCGCAGATGGTGATGATCTGCCACAGGCCACCATCGCGCAGGGGCGCCCAGGCCAGGCCTAAGCTGATCGGCGGCGGGTTGATGCTGATTTTGAACGGCGCCCAAGTCGGACCGATCGCGGCGCCGTAGAAGATGAGTAAGGTCCCAAGCAGGGACGATATCGCTGCAGTCACGCCGAAAAACCCCACGTAGAAGGGGCCGATCCAGAAATCGAACGTGTCGCCGCCGAGCAGGGTACCGCCGCGGACGCGGTACTTCTGCTCATACGATAACATGGCCATGGGCCGTGTCTCCCTCGCAATCCCGTGAAGCGACTTGACTGAAATGCCCCCTCCGTGTCAACTTTAATTGACACAGCGACTGTCTTTTAACGATGACACGAGGAGGCGTAGATGTGGCACCGGGCAGGCCTTTGCATTTTTACGGCAGCATCGGTGCTGGCCGCGGTTCCGGCCTTCGCCACGCCCGAGCAAATTGCCTGGCCGACCTTCTTCCGGGCGGCTCCGTCGCATGACGGGGACGAGCTACAGGAGCTGGATCGCGGTGAAACGGTCGACGTGCTGGACTGCAATGGCGATCAATGCCGGGTCCAGTATGGCCGCGTCATCGGTTACGTGGACAAGGCGATGCTAGCGCCGCCGAACACTCCGCCGGCGGCCCTCATGCCACCCAACGTGGCCGGGCCGCAGCCGACCACCGACAAGTCCTGCGTCGCGGCCAAGGAAGCCGGTTACGGGGCAGGGCTTACCTATAATTACTGCCACGGGTAGGCGACGGTCAGCGGCAGGAAGCCGGGCGAGATGGCGGCGAGCCACGTGGCGTCGGCCGATTGCCTGGTCTATCCGGCATGAGCCCGTTCGGTCCTAACGCCCTGGTGACGGGCACGGACAGCCTCGGTATGGGCCGGGCCATCGCGCTGCACCTGGCCCGTGCCGGCGTGGACGTCGCCCTGCACTGGTATCGTGACCAAAGCCGCGCGGGGGAATTAGCCGAACTGGTCGAGGCAGAAGGGCGTAGGGCCGTCCTTATCCAGGCTGATTTGGGTGATGCCGCCGCGGCGCGCAGCGTGGTGCGGCAGGCGCATGCTGCCCTGGGCAGCCTGCCCGTCGTGGTTTGCAATGCCGGGATGATCCAGCGCAAGCCGGTACTGGAGATCACCGACGAGGATTGGGACCGGGTGCACGCCGTCAACATGCGCGGAACGTTCTGCGTGGCGCAGGAGGCGGCGAAGCTGATGGTGGCGGCGGGGCAGGGCGGGCGGATCGTGATGATCTCCTCCGTCAACCAAATGCACGCCAACCCCGATATCGCGCACTACGTCGCGACCAAGGGCGGCATCATGATGCTGGCGCGCGCGATGGCGCTGGAACTGGCTGAGCACGCGATTACGGTGAACCTGGTGGCGCCGGGCACGATCGAGACCGACATCAACCGCCATATGCTCGCTGACCCGGCGTTCCGTGCCCGCAAGCTGGCTGGTGTGCCACTGCGGCGCGCTGGGACGCCGGATGATGTGGCGGGGGCGGTGCTTTACCTCACGAGTGCCGAGGCGGCTTATGTGACCGGGGCGACGATTACGGTCGATGGGGGATTGACGATCCCTTAGCAGGGCTGTGCCCCAGGTTCGTACCTACAAGTCCGGAGGCTATCTTTGCCCGACTACCCCGAGTACCAACTATTCGCGGTGCGGTTCGCGCATTTTGCCGCCCGCCGCCGCACGGAGAATTTCATCGGTGGCGACCCGCATGACGGGCCGATGCCGTTTGACTATTTCGTCTTCGCCGTGCGCGGGCCGGAGGGCGACTACGTTGTCGACACCGGGTTCGACGCCACCGTCGCCGCCCGGCGTGGGCGCGAGCACTTGCGCTGCCCAGGCGAGGGATTGCGGCTGATCGGCGTCGACCCGGCAACCGTCCGCAACGTCGTGCTGACCCACCTGCACTACGACCACGCCGGCAACCACCATCTGTTCCCCAAGGCGCAGTTCCACCTGCAGGAGACGGAGATGGCGTTCGCCACCGGGCGCTGCATGTGCCACGGCTTCCTACGCCAAGGCTACGATCCCGATGATATCGGCGCGGCGGTGCACAAGCTGTTTGCCGGCCGGCTGACCTATCACGACGGGTCGGCGACGCTCGCGCCGGGGCTCGAGCTGCATCGGATCGGCGGCCACACCAACGGGCAGCAAGTCGTGCGCGCCTGGACCCGGCGCGGCTGGATGGTGCTCGCCTCCGATGCTGTGCATTTCGGCGAAAACTTCCGCGAGAACCGACCCTTCCCAGGCATCTACCATGTCGGCGCCGCACTGGACGGGTTCATGACGTTACGTCGGCTAGCCGATGCGGAGTACCTCGTTATCCCCGGGCATGACCCCGCGATCATGCGCGACTTCCCCGCTGCGGCCGCCGGCCTAGAGGGCATCGCCGTCCGCCTCGACTGACGGCAGCCTGCCCGCCATTGTTAGATGCGCAACCCAGCCCTCGTAAGGAGCGGCAGTACCGTCTCACAGAAGTGAGGCAGCTCCGCAGAAAAGTTCACGAACGACAGGGTCGTGCCCGCGAAGCCCATACGGTTCAGGCCGACCAGCTGCTCGGCCACATCCGCCGGGCTGCCGACCACCGGATGCGAACCGTTGCCGCCGGCGTAATGCAGCCGGACCTTGTCCAGCCGGAGCTGCTCATCGGCGCTGATTTTGCCGTCCGTGAAGTGATGCCGGTTTGCCGTGCTCTTGGAAACCAGCGTGCGGTCCAGCAGGGCGTGGTCGGCCATCGTGCCGGCGTAATGCTGGTGATACTCCTCCGCTTCCGCCCGCGTGGGGCGGCAAACGATGTAGCAGGTGGTCATCGTGCCGATTGGCCGGCCCGCCGCGTCCGCCTTCGCGGCCACCGCCGCCACGTCGCGTGCAACCTGCTCGGGCGAGGTGACGAAGGTGAACAGGAAGTCGCTCACCTTTGCTGCAAAATCCCGCCCAGCGGGGGAGAACGCGGCGTTCAGTGTCGGCAAGCGCGCCTGCCGGGCACCCGGCGCGCAGACCATGCCGCGGCCCTGGTAATATCGCCCCTCGTGATCAAACGGCGCGCCGCCGGCGATCAGCCGGTTGAACAGCGTACTCCACTCGAGCGCTTGGGCGTATTTGTCCTCGTGCTCGGCCTGGACGTAGCCGAACATGTCGAACTCCTCCTGGTTCCAGCCGGCGACGA
>CAXTCJ010000151.1:0-12811 GCA_964242215.1 uncultured Acetobacteraceae bacterium
TGACGTCATGAGCCCAACCGCGTGGATACCAGGGTCAAGCCCTGGCATGACGGTGAGCGACTAGGTTTCGGGCGAACCGGACAGGCGTGGCTCGAGCCCTGGCATGACGTGCGTGGAGGGTCATGCGGCCTTTACGGTGATGCGGCGTTCGATCCGCATGTGCCGCTCCAGCGCGCGGACGCCCAGGCTCGCCGGGTAGCTGATCACGAGATAGATCACGAAGATGAAGCTGTAGATCTGCAGATAGCGGAAATTTTCCGCGGCCAGCAATTGGCCGCGGAACAACAGCTCGCCGATGGAAATGGTCGAGACCAAGGCCGTGTCCTTGAACAGCGAGATGAAGTAGCCGCCGATCGGGGGGATCACGATGCGCAACGCCTGCGGCAGGATGACGTGCGGCATGTAGACCCGGCCGCGCATGCCGAGCGCCCGGGCGGCCTCCCACTGGCCATGGTCGACGGCCACGATGCCGGCGCGGATGACCTCGCTGAGATAGGCGCCGTAATTGATGCCCAACCCCAGGATCCCCGCCGCCAGCGCCGTCAGCCGGATGCCAAAGAATGGAAAGACGTAGAAGATATAGAACAGCTGCAGCAGCAGCGGCGAGCCGCGGATGATCTCCACGAACACCGCCGCCGGTATGGACAGCCAGCGGCGCCGGGGATCGAGCCGCGCCAGCGCCAGCGCCAGCCCGATCACCAGGGCCAGCGCCATGCCGGTAAAGGTCAGTAGAACGGTGAGCTGCAGCCCGGCCCACAGGTCGGGCCACCATTCGGCATACTCGCCGATGAGTTCGCTCATGCGCGGGGCCTAAGATCCTCCCCCGCGCAGCGGGGGAGGGGGACCGTGCGAAGCATGGTGGAGGGGGCGGGCCACATACTGCGGGTGTGCCTGAGCGCCCCCTCCGTCGGCTGCGCCGCCACCTCCCCCGTGAACGGGGGAGGATGATTTGGGGACGTCACGGCTTCAGGAAGAAATCCGTGGGGGTCAGGCCCCATTTCTCGAACAGCTTGGCGGCGGTGCCGTCCGCCTTCATCGCCGCGTAGTCCTTGTTGAAGGCGGCGATGAATTTGGGGCTGCTGCCCTTGAGCACGCCGAACGCGCAGATCGTATCGGCCTTGTCCTCCGGCACGTAGTCGCCGACCAGTTCGAAGTTCAGCGACTTGTTCTGCTGCAGGGCATAGGCGGAGAGGGTACTATCCACCACGGCCGCGTCGATCCGCCCGGTGGACAGATCGGCGAAGGCGTTCTGGATGGTGGGATACAGATGCACGTCCAACGGCTTGCCGGCCGGGCAGGCGGCGGCGGCCTTTTTCAGCATGTCGACGTAGACGGTGCCCTCGTAGGTGCCGGCCGCGGCGCCGCAGAGGTCGGTGATCTTGTGCAGCTTCTTCGGGTTGCCCTTGGCGACGTCGAGCGATTCCGGGTTGAAGAAGATGCCGTCGGAGAAGTCCATGATCTGGGCGCGGGCGGGCCGGACATACATGGCGTCGCCCATCAGCTCGATGCGTCCGCTCTGCACCGCGGGGATCAGGCTGGCGAACGGCATCGCGACCACCTCCAGCTTGGCATCGATGCCTTCCCGCTTGATCATTTCGCGCAGGATATCGGGCAGCACGCCGGCCGCCTCGCTGGTCTTGGAGTCGATATAGGATAGCGGCGCGTCGTTGGACGTTCCGATGCTGAGCACGTGGCTGCTGCGCATCGTGTCCAGCAGGTCCGCCGCCATGGCCCGGCCGGACAGCACGGGGGCGGCGAGGATTGCGCCACAGGCCAGGATCGTTCGCACTAAAGTCATACCGGTCTCCGAATCATGTCGATCGGCAAATGCTATCGGGGTAGGGGGCAACACGCCATGCCCGATGGCTGGCCGTTCGTAGGACACCGTCATGCCAGGGCTTGACCCTGGTATCCACGGGGTTGGACGCATGACGTCGGACGAGTGCGGGGCACCGTCGCGTGCAACACTTGCAGGTCGGTGTCTGCGGAACGCCGTGGATACCAGGGTCAACCCTCCGCAGCTATTCCACGTGCTGCGCACGCGGAACCTTGAGCTGCTCCGCCCTGGCATGACGGTAAACTATTGATGCCGCTGAATTTCGGGGCGAACCAGCAGGCTCAGCGTGTCTGCGTCGGCACCGCACTGATGCTGTTGTAGGGGGAGCCGTTGATGAGCTTCGTGCTGACCACGGTGTAGACCAGCACCTGCTTCTCGGCATCCACGGCGCGATGCACCTGGAACGTCTTGAAGAACAGCGAGGCGGAGGCGAACGCGATCACCTCCGATTTCGGCAGGCCGGGCGGGATGCTGACGGGCCCCACGGCCCGGCAGGCGATCGAGAAGCGGCTCGGATCCTCGGCGAACCCCAGGCCGCCCTTCACCCCGCCCGTTTCGGCGCGGGAGAGATAGCAGGACACGTTGGCGACTTTCGGGTCGTCGTAGCGGTCGACCACCACCTTGTCGTCCGGCCCGAGCCAGCGGAAATTGGTGCTGATGGAGTCGATCCGCGTCTGGGCCGCGGCCGGACCGGCGAGCAGGACGAGCGCCGCGAGGCAAATGGCACGCATGGTGGTCTCCTTATCAGAGGCAGGCAGATGTGGCCGCACCGCTTGCTACCGTTCGAACGCCGCGATGTAGTTGATGCCTAGGTCCCGGCTGAGCGTCCAACGCTGCCGCAGCGGGTCGAAGCTCATGCCCGCGCTGTCCGTCATGCGTAGCCCGGCGCCGCGCCCGAGACGGCCCAGTTCCGCCGGTGTCACGAACCGCCGCCAGTCATGTGTGCCCACCGGGAGCAGCCGCAGCACGTATTCCGCCCCCCATTTCGCTACGACCAACGAACGCGCCGTCCGGTTCAAGGTCGACAGGAACACCCGCCCGCCCGGTGCCAGCAGCGCCGCCAGGTCCCGCATGAAACCGGCCGGGTCGGGGACGTGCTCGATCACCTCGAGCGCGGTGATGGCGGCAAACATCTTGCCCTCCGCGACGAGGTCGCCCGTGGTGGCAACATGGTACTCGATCGGCAACGCGCCCGCATGCGCCCGGGCAGCGGCGATCGGCGCGGGGGCGGCGTCAATGCCGGTGACGGTGTGGCCGGCGCGGGCCAGCGCCTCGGCCGCCAATCCGGCGCCGCAGCCAACGTCCAGCAGCGTGCCGGGGGTGGGGAGGCGGGCGGTGATCCAGCCGACCCGCAGCGGGTTCATCGCGTGCAGCGGGCGCATCGGGCCCGCCGGGTCCCACCAGCTTGCCGCCAGCGCGTCGAACCGCGCCACCTCCGCCGGGGAGGCCGCGCCACCGCCAGCCCTGCGTTGCACGTCGCCAAGGTTGTCCAGATTGCCCATGACCGGTATGTGATCGCCCTTCAACCGGTTTGGAAGCCCGCGTCTCCTCGGGCCGAGCCTCGTTAGGATTGCAGGGACGGCATGGCGCGCATCGTGATGAAGTTCGGCGGCACCTCGGTGGCCGACCTCGACCGCATCCGCAACGTGGCACGCCGGGTCAAGCGGCAGGTGGACGCGGGGCACGAGGTCGCGGTGGTCGTCTCGGCGATGTCCGGCGTCACCAACCAGCTGGTCGACTGGTGCAGGGCGCTGGCCCCGCTGCACGATGCGCGGGAATACGACGCCGTGGTCGCCACCGGCGAGCAGGTGACCAGCGGGCTGACCGCGATCGCGCTGCAGGAGTTGGGGGTGGACGCGCGCTCGTGGGCCGGCTGGCAGATCGCGCTGCGGACCGACGGCGCGCACGGCAAGGCACGGATCGAAGCGATCGACGGCACGACGCTGATCCAGCGGATGCAGGCGGGGCAGGTGCCGATTGTGGCCGGGTTCCAGGGCATCGGGCCGGACAACCGGATTACCACGCTCGGGCGCGGCGGGTCGGACACGTCGGCGGTGGCGCTGGCGGCGGCGTTGAAGGCGGATCGCTGCGACATCTATACCGACGTAGACGGCATCTACACGACCGACCCGCGAATCGTGAAAAAAGCCCGTAAGCTGGATAAGATCGCCTACGAGGAGATGCTGGAGCTCGCCTCCGTCGGGGCCCGCGTGCTGCAGACGCGCAGCGTGGAACTGGCGATGAAGGAGAATGTCCGCGTCCAGGTGCTATCCTCGTTCAAGGATGCGGCGATCGAAGGCACCGGCGGCTCCCTAGTGGTGGATGAGGACGAAATTGTGGAACAGGAAATCGTGTCCGGCATCGCCTATTCGCGGGACGAGGCCAAGATCACCGTGCGGCGCGTGCCCGACCGGCCCGGCGTGGCGGCGGCGATCTTCGGGCCGCTGACGGACGCGAACGTGAACGTGGACATGATCGTGCAGAACATGTCGGCCGACGGCACGACGGATCTGACGTTCACCGTTGGGCGGGCGGATTTGGCGCTGGCGCAGGCCACGCTCGCGGCGTCGGCCCCGACGATCGGCTACACCGAGGTGCTGACCGATCCGGATGTGGCCAAGATCAGTGTGGTGGGGGTCGGAATGCGCTCGCATGTCGGCGTCGCTAACACTATGTTTAGGACCTTGGCCGAGAAGAGCATCAACATCCAGGTGATATCGACCAGCGAGATCAAGGTCTCGGTGCTGGTCGGTGCGGAATATACCGAGTTGGCGGTGCGGGCGTTGCACACCGCCTACGGTCTCGATGCCGCCTGATATTTCCCCGCCCGACGCGCGGCTGCTGCGCGCACGGGCGGAGCTCGACCGGCTGTGGGCGCCGGGCACTCGCTTCCTGGGCAGCCGAGTCGCCATTATGGGCGGCGCGATGAGCTGGGTCAGCGAGCGAACCCTGGTGTCGGCCATTTCCAATGCGGGTGGCTTCGGGGTGATCGCCGGTGGCTCCATGGGCCCCGACGCGCTGGCGGCCGAGATCGCGGCGACCCAGGCGCGCACGGATGCGCCGTTCGGGGTCAACCTGATCACCATGCACCCGCAGCTGCTGGACCTGATCCGGGTTTGCATCGAGGCCCGCGTGGGTCACGTAGTGCTGGCCGGGGGCGTGCCGCCCGGCACGGCGGTGCGGGCGGTGAAGGATGGCGGCGCGCGGTTGATCTGCTTCGCCCCTGCCTTCGTAATGGCCCGGCGCCTGGTCCGGTCCGGCGCCGATGCGCTGGTGATCGAGGGCTCGGAGGCCGGCGGCCATATCGGCCCGGTGTCGTTGACCGTGCTGGCGCAGGAGATCCTGCCCCATTTGCGAGACGTGCCGGTGTTCGTGGCGGGCGGCTTGGGCCGGGGCGAGGCGATCCTCGGCTATCTGGAGATGGGCGCGGCCGGCGCGCAGCTCGGAACGCGGTTCGCGGCGGCGTCGGAGTCGATCGCCCATCCGCGCTTCAAGCAGGCGTTCGTGCATGCCCGGGCCCGCGATGCGACGACGTCGATCCAACTGGACCACCGTTTTCCCGTCATCCCCGTCCGCGGCCTGGCCAATGACGGCACGCGCCGGTTCCTGGAGCACCAGGCCGAGACGGTGCGCCGGCTGGAGGCCGGCGAGCTGACGCGTGAGCAGGCGCAGCTCGCCATCGAGCATTTTTGGGCCGGGGCGCTGCGGCGCGCGGTGGTGGATGGCGACGTGGAGCACGGCTCGGTCATGATGGGCCAGTCCGTCGGTATGGTGACGGCCGAACAACCGATTGCCGAGATCCTCGAGGAATTGGTGGCCCAAGCGGCCGGGGCCCTGGCCATGCGAGGTCAGCCCGCCTTCGACGCGGCGTTCTGACCGTGCACGGCACGCGGCGGTTGCTCACCAGTCTGCGCGACATGATGGCGACCGGCGCGGCTCCGCTGGCCCAGGTGGTGCGGCTGGTCGCGGCCGAGATGGTGGCCGAAGTCTGCTCCCTGTACGCCCTGCGGACCGGCGATGTGCTGGAGCTGATCGCGACCTTTGGCCTGCGCCCCGACTCCGTTGGGCGCACCCGGCTGCGCATGGGCGAGGGCATCGTCGGCGTATGCGCCGCCACCGGCAGCATCCAGAACCTGCCGGATGCGCAGATGCACCCGAGCTTCGCCTACCGCCCGGAGACGGGGGAGGAGCCCTTCGCCTCGATGCTGGCGGTGCCGGTCCGGCGCTCGGGCCACACCATGGGCGTGGTCGTGGTGCAGAACCTCTCGCCGCGCCGCTACGCCGTCGACGAGGTGGACGCGATGGAGACGGTCGCCATGCTGCTCGCCGAGGCCTTGGCCGCCGCCGGGGCTGGGGCTGTGTCGGAGGATGCGCTGGGTGCCACCCTGCCGCGGCAGTTTGAGGGCTCGTCGCTGGCGCCCGGGCTGGCGGTCGGCCCGATCGTGACTGCCGGGCTGAACGCCGGGCCGCGCCGCTTCCTGTCCAAGGACCCGGCGGAGGAGCAGGGCCGGCTGGACCGCGCTCTGGTGGCGATGCGGCGCGACCTCGACAAGCTGATCGAGCGCGGCATGCCGGACGGCGACGAATCCCGCGAGGTGCTGGAGGCGACCCGGCTCGTCGCCGCCGATGACGGCTGGGTCAAGCGCGTCGAGGACGCGATCGGCAGCGGGCTGACGGCGGAGGCGGCCGTGGTCCGCGTCGCCAGCGACCTGCGCGACCGGATGCGGCGGATCACCGACCCCTATCTGCGGGAGCGGCTGGCCGATCTGGAGGATCTGGCCTCCCGCCTGCTGCAGGCGCTGGACGGGCGGACGGCGCCGGGGCCGGTGGCGCCGGGGTCGATCCTGGTCGTGCGCCGCCTGGGCCCGGCGCAGTTGCTGCAGTGGCATGCCAGCGGCATCGCCGGGGTTGCGATCGAGGAAGGCAGCGCCTCCGGGCATGCCGCGATCCTGGCCCGCGCGCTCGGGCTGCCGACGGTGGGGGCGGTGCGGGGGCTGCTGGACGCCATCGGAGCAGATGACGAGGCGGTGCTGGACGGCGACGAGGGCCAGATCATCCTGCGCCCCGACGTCGAGGTGCGGGACAATTACTGTCGCGCCATCGAGGCCCGGGCGGCTCGCCGCGCCGGGTATGGCCGGTTGCGGCTGCAGCCGAGCGTCACCGCCGATGGCACGCCGTTCACGTTGATGCTGAACGTGGGCCTGGTGCTGGAATTGGAGCAGCTGGACTCCGTCGGTGCGGCCGGCATCGGCCTGTTCCGCACCGAGATCGCGATGCTTGCCCGCGGCTCCGTTGCCGACACGGCCGACCAGGCGGCGCTGTACAGCCGCGTGCTGGACGCCGCCGGCGATCGCCCGGTGATGTTCCGCACGCTCGACCTCGGCGGGGACAAGCTGCTGCCCGACGCGCCCGCCACCGAGGAGGAGAACCCGGCGATGGGCTGGCGCTCCCTGCGCGTTGGGCTGGACCGGCCGGCCCTGCTGAAGCGGCAGATCCGTGCCCTGCTGCTGGCGGCGGCGGGCCGGCCGCTCTGGGTGATGTTCCCCATGGTGGCGACCGTAGCTGAGTTCCGCGCCGCCCGCGGCCTGCTGTATACCGAGGCGGCCAGGGTACGGCCGGCGCCGAGCGAGCTGCGCATCGGGACCATGCTGGAGGTGCCCGCCTTGCTGTGGCAGCTGCCGACGCTGCTGAAGGATTGTCACTTTCTCTCGATCGGGTCGAACGACCTGATGCAGTTCCTGTTTGCCGCCGACCGCGGCTCGCCGGCGCTGGCTGGCCGCTACGACCTGCTGTCGCCGCCGGTGCTGGACATCCTGGAACACGTGCAGAGCTGTGCGGCCAAAGCCGGCGTCGCCGTGTCCGTGTGTGGTGAAGCCGCGTCCCGGCCACTCGAGGCGCTCACCTTCTTGGCGATGGGCATCACGTCGCTCTCGATGCCCGCATCCGGCCTGCTCAGCACCAAGGCGCTGCTGCGCTCGGTCGACCTGGGCGCCTTCCGGCCGGTGCTCGCCGGGCTGCGCGCCAACGCCACGGGGGAGGCGAGCTTGCGGGAGCCGATCGCGGCCTGGGCCCGCGAACAAGGCTTGGAAATCTAGCCGAATTGGCAAGGATCGTTAGGAAGGGCTACATCGCGGCCATCCACGGCCATGATGGCCCCACGGAGGCGTGCTTGCTCCTAGCTCTAGGCTTCGTCCCAGACTGCGTCGAGGCACGGCCATGATGTCGTATGTCGATCCCGAGGGCGTGACGCCCGCGAGCGGCGCGGCGCGGGTTGGTGCCGAGTTACGCGCGGCGCGGCAGCGGCTGGGGTGGGCGCTGCCGGACGTGGCCGCCGGGTTGCGCATTCGCCTCAACTATCTCGAGGGCATCGAGGAGGGCCGGCTGTCCGAACTACCGGGCTACGCCTATGCCATGGGGTTCGTGCGCACCTATGCCACCTCTCTGGGGCTGGATCCGGACGAGGTCTCCCGCCGATTCCGGGCCGAGGCGCAGGAGATCAATCGCAAGACCGAGCTGACCTTCCCGGCGCCCGTGCCGCAGCGTGGCGTGCCGGCGGGTGCGGTGGTGCTGCTGGGCATCCTGATTGCGGCCGGGGCCTATATCGGCTGGTACCGTTACACCGGCAGTGACGATGCCCGGGTCACGCAAACGGCGTCACCGCCGCCCGATCGGCTGGCCGCTTTGGCCCCGGCGCCGCAGGTGCAGTCGCCGCAAGTCGCCTCCATCCTGCCGTCTGCGCCGCTGCCGACCCAAAACCCTGCCTCACCCCCGCCCAGCCCGGCGGTCCCGGTGCCGATGCCGGTGCCCGTGGCGATCGCCCCGCCCGCCCCCTCGCCGGTGGCGGCGCCGGTCAACACCCGCGTGGTGCTGCACGCCAAAACCGGTGGCTGGGTGCAGGTGCGCGAGCGGCAGGGGCAGGTGCTGTTGAGCCGCGTGTTGCGCGCTGGTGAGAACTGGCCGGTGCCGATGAAGCCGCAATTGCTGCTGACCACCAGCAATGCTGGTGCGATGGAGTTGCTGGTGGATGGCACACCGGCCCCGCCGCTCGGTCCGATGGGTGCGATGCGGCGCGACATTCCGCTCGACCCCGATATGTTGAAGGCCGGCAAGACGAGCGCGCCGGGTTGAACTAGACTGTGAATCGCGCCGGGCATCGGTCCGTGCGCACGAGGAACGGAGCACTTCCGAATGAACTATCGCTCGTATCAGCAAATCGACCGCCGCAAGTCCCGGCTGATCCATGTCGGCTCGGTCCCTGTGGGCGGCGACTCGCCCGTCACGGTCCAGACGATGACGAACACGCTGACCACGGATGTGGCCGGCACCGTCGCCCAGATCCGCCGCAGCGAAAAGGCTGGCGTCGACATCGTCCGCGTGTCCTGCCCCGACCAGGAGAGTGCGCTCGCGCTGAAGGACATCGTGGCGCAGGTCAACGTTCCGATCGTGGCCGACATCCACTTCCACTACAAACGCGCCATCGAGGCCGCCGAGAGCGGCGCTGCTTGCCTGCGCATCAACCCGGGCAACATTGGCAGTGCCGAGCGTGTGCGCGAGGTGATCAAGGCGGCGAAGGACCACAACTGCTCCATGCGCATCGGCGTCAACGCCGGCAGCCTGGAGCGGCACCTGCTGGAGAAATACGGCGAGCCCAACCCGGACGCGTTGGTGGAGAGTGCCCTGGAGCACGCCAAGATCCTGCAGGACAACGATTTCCACGAGTTCAAGATCAGCGTGAAGGCGTCCGACGTGTTCCTGGCCGTCGCCGCCTACCAGCAACTGGCCGAAGTCTGCGACCACCCGCTGCATATCGGTATCACGGAAGCCGGGTCGAAGCGGGCCGGCACTGTCAAGAGCTCGATCGGGCTCGGTTCGCTGCTCTGGGCCGGCATCGGCGACACGCTGCGGGTCTCGCTGTCGGCTGAGCCCGAGGAGGAAGTGTTCGTCGGCTGGGACATTCTGAAGTCGCTGGGCGTGCGCCACCGCGGCGTGAAGATCATCTCGTGCCCGTCCTGCGCCCGGCAGGGTTTCAACGTGATCCAGACGGTGAGCACGCTGGAGGAGCGTCTGGCCCATATCGAGACCCCGATCACACTCTCGATCATCGGTTGCGTGGTGAACGGCCCCGGCGAGGCCCTGATGACCGATCTCGGCGTCACGGGCGGCGGCGAAGGCAAGCACATGGTGTATGCGTCCGGTCGCCAGGACCACCGCATGAACGCCGAGGGCATGGTGGATCACATCGTCGACCTGGTCGAGGCCAAGGTGGCCGCGATCAAGGCGGCCGCGCCACCGCTGGTGAAGGTGGCGGCGGAGTGAGCGCGGCCTCGCAGCCGACCAGGCGGATCGACACCTCGCACATCAAGTCGCCGCGCGATCCGATGACGTCGGAGGAGCGCGAGGCTGTGCGGCAGGAGTTGCGGGCATCCAGCGAGGCACTTTGGCGAACCGAGGCCGAGCACGGTAGCGTCCGGGACGAATTGCACGGTCTCTACGGTGACCCGTGGGATGACAGCGGAAAGACCGATGCAGCATGAAGTTTTCCGAAATCCCGGGCCGCGCACCCGCCTAATCCGGCCGTTCCTGGCGGTTCTGCAGGCCGACGTGGTAGACGGGCCGTCCAAGCTTGTTTGTCCGCTTTATCGGACCGAGTTTCTACCGGCGAGCCGGACTGCACCACTGGTGATTGTTCTCGGCGACGAACTCAGCGTCGGGATCGAAGCCATCTTTGCCTTGCGGTCCACCATGTTGCGTAGCCCCGTTGCTTCTATCGCCGCCTACCGCGACGATATCGTTAGCGCGCTGGACTGGCTGTTCACCGGTCTCTGACAACCCGCTTGCACCCGGCGGCGCGGCGCGCGATGACGAGCGCCCACCGACACCCCACATTTCGGATCGCCATGACCGCCCTGCAGCCGCCTCGCGGCACCCACGACCTGATCGCGGACGACCAGAGACGCTATACGCGCGTGGTGGATACGGCGCGGAGCACCGCCTCCGTCTACGGCTTCGACGAATGGTCCACGCCGATCTTCGAGGACACGCGCGTGTTCGCCCGCACCCTCGGCGATACGTCGGACGTGGTGACAAAGGAGATGTACACTTTCGACGATCGCGGCGGCGACAGCGTCACGCTGCGCCCCGAGGGCACCGCCGGTATCTGTCGCGCGCTGGTGACCAACGGGCTCACCCAGTCGCTGCCGCAGAAGATCTTCTACGCCGGGCCGATGTTCCGCTACGAACGCCCGCAGAAAGGCCGCTACCGCCAGTTCCACCAGATCGGCTTGGAACTGATCGGCCCGCCCGAGCCGCTCGCCGACGCCGAGGTGATCGCCTGCGGCTGGGACATTCTGTCGCGGCTCGGCATTGCCCACGACACTGTGCTCGAGGTGAACACGCTGGGCGACCGTGCCAGCCGGGATGCCTACCGGGCCGCGCTGGTGGCCTATTTCTCGGACCATAAGGCGGCGCTATCGGCCGAGAGCCAGGACCGGCTGGAGCGCAATCCGATGCGCATCCTGGACAGCAAGGATAAAGGCGACCGCGCCATCGTGGCCGATGCGCCGACCATCGCGCCGCACCTGACGCCCGAAGCGGCCGAGTTCTACGCCGCGTTGCTCGGCCACTTGGCCGGGTTTGGCGTGCCGTTCCGGGAAAATCCCCGCATCGTCCGCGGCCTGGATTACTACAACCATACCGCCTTCGAGTTCGTCACCGAGCGGTTGGGCGCCCAGGGCACCGTGATGGCCGGGGGCCGCTACGACGGATTGGTGGAGCAGATGGGCGGCCCGCCCACCCCCGCCGTCGGCTGGGCGGCTGGCATCGAGCGACTGTCCATGTTGCTGGCCGAGTCCGGCGCGGCGCCATCCGCCATCGCCGTGATCCCGGTGGGGGAGGCGGGGGAAGCCGCCGCGATCGGCGTGCTGCAATCGCTGCGTGCCGCCGGGCTACGGGCGGAGATGGCGTATCGCGGCAACCTCAAGCGTCGCATGGAGCGGGCCAACCGCATCGGCGCCCGCGCCGCCGTCATCCTGGGGGAGGACGAAGCCGCGCGTGGTGTCGCCCAGCTGAAGCACCTGGATACCGGCGTGCAGGAGGAGGTGGCGCTGGACCAACTCGCCGCGCGGCTGCTGTGACCAGTCTCGACACCAAGCTCGACCGTGTCGTGGATCGCGCGGACGAACTGCGCTCGCAACTACAGGCCGGCCTCTCGGGCGACGCCTTCGCCCGCGCATCGCGTGAACTGTCCGAATTGGAGCCGGTGGTGGCCCGCATCGGCGATCTCCGCCAGGCGCAGCAAGCCACCAAGGACGCCGAGGCGTTGCTGGCCGATCCCGAGATGAAGGAGCTGGCCGAGGCCGAACTCGGCGAATTGCGCGGAAACCTGCCTGTCCTGCAGCACGAGATCCGTTTGGCCCTGCTGCCGCGTGACGAGGCCGACGCCCGCAGTGCCATCCTGGAGATCCGCCCGGCGGCGGGTGGGGATGAAGCGGGGCTGTTCGCGGCCGAGTTGTTCGGCATGTACCAGCGCTATGCTGGGGCGCAGGGCTGGCGGTTCGAGATCCTCGACTATGCCGATACCGAGCTGGGTGGCCTGAAAGAGGGCGTCGCCGAGATTACCGGCCGCAACGTGTTCGCCCGGCTGAAATTCGAATCGGGCGTGCATCGGGTGCAACGCGTGCCGGCGACCGAGAGCCAGGGGCGCATCCACACCTCGACCGTTACCGTCGCCGTGCTGCCGGAGGCGGAGGAGGTCGATGTGCAGATCAACGAGTCGGATCTGCGCATCGACACGTATCGCGCGTCCGGTGCCGGGGGCCAGCACATCAACAAGACGGATAGCGCCGTGCGCATCACCCACTTGCCGAGCGGCGTGGTGGTTGCGATGCAGGAGGAGCGGTCCCAGCACAAGAACCGCGCCAAGGCGATGAAGCTGCTGCGGGCCAAGCTGTACGAGCAGCAGCGCTCCAGCCTGGC
>CAXTCJ010000152.1:0-12359 GCA_964242215.1 uncultured Acetobacteraceae bacterium
CTTCTTCACGGTCATGCCGGCGATGATCGGTGGGTTCGGCAACTGGTTCGTGCCGCTGATGATCGGCGCGCCGGACATGGCGTTCCCGCGGTTGAACAACATCTCGTTCTGGCTGCTGGTGCCCGCCTTCATGCTGGTGATGGCCGGCCTGCTGAGCGGCAACGGCGCCGGGTCGGGCTGGACCCTGTATACGCCGCTGTCGGCGCAGCAGGACATCTCGATGGACTACACGCTGTTCGCGCTGCACTTGGCGGGCATTTCGTCCCTGCTCGGCGCGATCAACTTCATCACGACGATCTTCAACATGCGCACGCCGGGCATGACCCTGCACAAGATGCCGCTGTTCGTGTGGTCGATGCTGGTGACGGCTTTCCTGCTGCTGCTGGCGATCCCGGTGCTGGCCGGCGCCATCACGATGCTGATCACGGACCGTAACTTCGGCACCTCGTTCTTCGACCCGAAGGGCGGCGGCGACCCGGTGCTGTTCCAGCATCTGTTCTGGTTCTTCGGCCACCCCGAGGTGTACATCATGATCCTGCCGGGCTTCGGCATGATCAGCCACATCATCTCTACCTTCAGCAAGAAGCCGATCTTCGGCTACCTGGGCATGGCCTACGCCATGGTGGCGATCGGCGTGGTCGGCTTCGTCGTGTGGGCGCACCACATGTTCGTCTCCGGCATCAGCGTCGACACCCGCGCCTACTTCATGGCGGCGACGATGATCATCGCCGTGCCGACCGGCATTAAGATCTTCTCGTGGATCGCGACCATGTGGGGCGGTTCGATCGAGATGAATACGCCGATGCTTTGGGCCGTTGGCTTCATCTTCCTGTTCACCGTCGGTGGCGTGACGGGCGTGGTGCTGTCCAACGCCGGTATCGATGAGATCCTGCACAACAGCTACTATGTGGTGGCGCACTTCCACTACGTCCTGTCGCTGGGCGCGGTGTTCTCCATCTTCGCCGGCTTCTACTACTGGATCGGCAAGATGAGCGGCCACCAGTATCCGGAGTTCTGGGGCAAGGTGCACTTCTGGGTCACCTTCGTCGGCGTGAACCTGACCTTCTTCCCGATGCACTTCCTGGGCCTGGCCGGTATGCCGCGCCGTTATCCGGACTATCCGGACGCTTTTGCCGGCTGGAATCACGTGGCTTCGATGGGCTCCTATATCGGTGGCTTCTCGGTCCTGATCTTCTTCTACGTCGTGTTCCGCACGTTCACGTCGAAAGTGCATGTGCCGGCGAACCAATGGGGCGAGGGTGCTACCACGCTCGAGTGGTCGGTCAGCTCGCCGCCGCCGTTCCACACCTTCGAAGAGCTGCCGCGCGTTCGATGAGCACGACAGTGTCACAACCCTTGGCGGCGACCTACACGGTTGCCGTCGGGGCTTCCTGGCGAGACTGGCTCAGCCTGCTGAAGCCGCGGGTGGTGACGCTGGTGGTGCTGACGGGGATTGTCGGCATGATGGTCGCACCGGGCCACCTGCACCCGGTGCTGGCGTTCACCGCGGTGCTCTGCATTGCGGTAGCGGCGGGCGCGGCCGGCGCTATCAATATGTGGTATGACCGCGACATCGACGCCGTAATGCGGCGCACCAGTCGGCGGGCCATCCCGATGGGTAAGATCGAACCCAGCGAGGCGCTGACCTTCGGGGTCGTCCTGGCCGTTGCCTCCGTGATCGTCATGGCACTGGCGACCAATATGGTGGCTGCAGCTTGGTTGGCTCTGTCGATCGCATTCTACGTTTTCGTCTACACCATGTGGCTGAAGCGCCGCACGCCACAGAACATCGTCATCGGCGGGGCCGCCGGCGCATTCCCCCCGGTGATCGGCTGGGCCGCTGTTAGCGGTCACGTCACCGCCATGCCGCTGCTGCTGTTCGGGATCGTGTTCCTCTGGACGCCGCCGCATTTCTGGGCATTGGCGCTGTACGCCTGCAAGGATTACGGCCGGGCGGGCGTGCCGATGCTGCCCGTCGTGGCCGGCGCCCGCCATACGCGGCTGCAGATCCTGCTCTATACTCTGATCCTGCTGCCGGTTTCGGTGCTGCCCTGGCTGCTCGGGTATGCCGGCCTGGTCTATGGACTGACGGCGATCGCGCTCGGGCTTGGCTTTGTGCTCAGCGCCGTGCTGGTGTGGCGTGACAAGCAGGATGCGTCCGGCGTCAGCCTGACCAACGACGTTCCGGCCCGGGCCGCGTTCCGCTTCTCGCTCGCGTATCTCGCCATCCTGTTCGGCGCCGTCGCGGTGGATCATTTCTTCATTGTCTGACGAGTTCCCGCCGCCGCTCTCTCCTGCCGAAGCTGCGGAACTGCGGCGCCGCCAGAAGGGCCGCAACATCGCGATGCTCATCGCACTGCTCGCCGTGGTCGCGTTGTTCTACGCCATCGCCATCGTCAAACTTGGAGGGCAGGGATGACGCGCAACGGCTTAGTAGGCACTGCCGCAGCCGTGGGTGTGGCCGGCATGCTGGGCATGGCGTTTGCCTCCGTGCCGCTCTATCGCCTGTTTTGCGCTGCCACCGGATATAACGGCACGCCGCAGATCGGCCCGGAGGCGTCGCCTGGAGTCGTGTCGCGTCAGATCACAGTTGCGATGAATGCCGATACGAGCCCGAGTCTGCCCTGGGCGTTCGGACCCGAGCAGCGCACCGTCACGATGAAGATCGGCGAGGAGCAACTCGCCTTCTACGACGGCAAGAACCTCAGCGACCACACCATCACCGGTCACGCGCTGTATAACGTCACGCCGGACGTGGTCGGCCGCTATTTCCACAAGACCGAGTGTTTCTGCTTCACCTCCCAGACCTTGGCCGCCGGCGAGAAGGTGCAGTTTCCAGTCACCTTTTGGGTCGATCCGGCCATCCTGAAGGACCCGGAGACGCGGGACATCCACACCATCACCCTGTCGTACACCTTCTTCCCGTCCCTGGCAGAAGCCGCACGCGTGGGCGCTCTGGCCAAGGCCGGGCCGCACACCGGCAATACCGGCCAGCCCCGCATCTTGGAAACCGGTTCGGCCGGGGGGTGACGCCTCCTGCAGCTTTCTCTATCCTGGCCGTAATGCGCCGCAGCACTGAGTAGGTTCTTCCCATGGACACCCACGCACCGACTTTGCCCGCCACCTCGTCCGGGATGAAGCAGCCCTATCACCTGATCAATCCGAGTCCCTGGCCGTTAACTGGCTCGCTCGGTGCCGGGCTGACGGTAGTTGGCATCGTCCACGCGGCGCACTTCGGCTCCTACCTGTGGCTCTCCATCGGATTGGCCGTGCTGATCGCAACCGCGACGCTCTGGTGGCTGGATGTGCTGAAGGAAAGCCGCACCCCGGGCCTGCACACGCCCGTCGTCCGCCTCGGGCTGCGTTACGGAATGACGCTGTTCATTGCCAGCGAGGTCATGTTCTTCGTCGGCTTCTTCTGGGCATTCTTCCACTTCGCGCTGTTCCCCGAGCACGTGCTGGATGCGACCGGCCCCGCGATCTGGCCGCCCGCGGGCATCGAAACGTTCGATCCGTTCCACCTGCCGTTCCTCAACACGATGATCCTGCTGCTGTCCGGCTGCACGGTCACGTGGGCGCACCATGCTCTGCTCGAGGGCGATCGCCGCGGGCTGATCATGGGGCTGGGCTGCACCGTGCTGCTAGGCATGTCGTTCACGTGCTTCCAGGTCCTCGAATACTCCAGCGCTCCCTTCAAGTTCGACGGCGGCGGCGTGTATCCGGCGGTGTTCTTCCTCGCGACCGGCTTCCATGGCGCCCACGTCATCATCGGTACCATCTTCCTGACGGTATGCTGGTTCCGCTCCAGGTCCGGACAGTTCACGCCGCAGCGCCATTTCGGCTTCGAGGCCGCCGCCTGGTATTGGCACTTCGTCGACGTGGTGTGGCTGTTCCTGTTCGTGGCGGTCTATTGGTGGGGCGCCGGCGTCATCGCCGCGGAGTAAGGGGGCATCACCGCCCCCAGCCTCTACCCCAGCCTTCTTAAAGTCTCGTTGCTGGGCCGCTGCCCGCGATGCGGCGAGGGCAAGGTCTTCGACGGCATCCTGGACATCCGCGACCGATGCCCGGTCTGTGATCTCAACCTAGGCGCGGCGGATACCGGGGACGGGGCCGCCGCGTTTATCATCTTGATCGAGAGTGCGGTTCTCGTGGCGCTGGCCTTCTGGGTCGAGTTCCGCTTCAACCCGCCGCTCTGGGTCCACATCATCTTGTGGCCTTTGCTCGCCATCCCAGGTGCTATCCTGATGATGCGGCCGGTCAAAGCGTTCCTCGTGGCGCAGCAATTCCGCAACCGGCCCGAGGAGATGGGGGCGGAATGAGCGCGGTCGTGGGCAATCCCTTGCGGCGGCTCGTCGGCCCGACGCTGATCACCTGCGTCATGCTCGCGATCCTCGTTGGGCTGGGCGCATGGCAGGTCGAACGCCTGCATTGGAAACTTGGTCTGCTGGCGCAGATCGATCACGCCGAAGCAGCCCCGCCCGAGCCACTTCGGGGCGTGCCCGACCAGTTCACCAAAGTCAGCGCCACGGGCGTGCTGCGAAGCGATCTCCGGGCCTATTACGGCTACGACGTACACGGCACCACGGAAGGCTCGCAGCTGATCGAGCCGCTCGAGCGTCCGGGGGAAGATCCGGTATTGGTCAATCTCGGCTGGGTGCCCGAAGGGTTCAACGCCCCGGTCGGCGGCCCCGTTACGATCGCCGGATACGTCCGCCTGCCAGCCGGGCCAGGCCTGTTCACCCCCGCCCCCGATATCGCCCACCGGCATTTTTTCAACCTGGACCCGGCGGTCATCGGCGCGGCACTTGGCCTGGCCCGCGTAGCGCCATTCACCTTGATCGCCATGGGTCAGGGCGGCCCGCCGGAGCCTGCTAGCGCCCTGCCGCGGCCGCCCAACGACCATCTCGGTTACGCGCTGACCTGGTTCGGGTTGGCGGTGACGCTGGTGGTCACCTACGCACTCTTTGTCCGCAAGGCCCTCCAACCATGAACGCGTCCGCCGAAACCGCCTATGCCCGCCTGCAGGACCGCTTCACCCGCATCGCCACCCTGAACGAGGCAGCCGGCATGCTTGGCTGGGACGCGGCGGCGATGATGCCCCCCGGGGGTGCTGCGGCGCGAGGTGACCAGTTGGCGGTTTTGGCCGGGTTGGCCCATGCGCAACTCACGGCGGCATCGGTTGGCGACGACCTGGCCGAGGCGGACGCGCTGGCCGAGCCGTGGCGCGACGCCAATCTCCGCCTGATGCGTCATGCCTACACTCGGGCCATAGCCGTCCCTGCCGACCTGGTCGAGGCCGCCGCCCGGGCGAACTCGGCCTGTGAGAGCGTGTGGCGGGAGGCGCGGCGCACGGCCGATTTCCCGCTGGTGGCTCCGCTACTGACCGAAGTCGTGCGTCTCGTGCGCGAGTCGGCGACGGCGATGGCGCCGGCGCTCGGCCTGTCGCCCTACGATGCACTGATGGACGGCTACCAACCCGGCATCGGCGCCGCCGACGTGGCGCCGGTGTTCGCGGGCTACGAGGCGTTCCTGCGCGAGGCGCTGCCCCGGGCCGAGGAGCGCCAGGCCCGCATGCCGGACCCGATCCCGCTGCCGGGTCGCTTCCCGGCCGACACACAGGAGGCGCTGTGCAAGCGGCTCTCCGCTCGCGCCGGGCTGGAGTTCACCCACGCTCGGCTGGACCGCTCGACCCACCCGTTCTGTGGCGGCACCCCCACCGACGTGCGCATCACCACGCGCTACGACGAGTCTGACCCGGCGCAGGCGATCATGGGCGTGCTGCACGAAACCGGCCACGCCCTGTATGAGCGTGGGTTGCCCAGCAGCTACGCGCGCCAACCCGTGGGCGAGGCGGCGGGGATGGGCGCGCACGAGAGCCAGTCGCTGATCATCGAGATGCAGGCCTGCCGCACCGATGCCTACCTGTCCTGGCTCGGGCCCGAGTTGCATGCCGTGTTCGGCGGCGAACCGGCGGCCTATGAAGGCGCGAACCTAGCCCGGCTATGGCGTCGGGTAAAGCGTGGCTTCATCCGGGTCGACGCCGACGAGATGACGTATCCCGCCCACATCATCCTGCGCTTCCGGCTGGAGCAGGCGCTGATCGCCGGTGATCTTCTCGTCGCCGATCTGCCGGGCGCCTGGAACGATGGCCTGCATGCGCTGCTTGGCATCACCCCGCCGGACGACGCCAAGGGCTGCCTGCAGGATATCCACTGGTATGATGGCGGATTCGGCTACTTCCCGTCCTACACGTTGGGCGCGATGGCCGCGGCACAGCTGATGACCGCCGCCCGCCGCGTCGTGCCCGATGTGGACGCCGCGCTGGCCCGTGGCGAACACGCGCCGTTGCTGGCCTGGCTCCGCTCCAACGTGCACGGGCAGGGCAGCCGGCTCGGGTTCAACGACCTGCTCCGCGCGGCCACGGGCAAGCCACTCGACCCCGCAGATTTCGAGGCGCATCTTGCATCGAGGTATCTGGATTAGCGGCATGGACCCAGCCACGCACCCAGCCACGCACATCGTGAAACGTTACGCTGGCACGCGGCTGTACGACACGACGGCCCTGGCCTACGTCACCCCCGACGGCCTACGCGATGCCCGCTGGAACGTGGTGATCTACGAGGCCGAAACGGGCGAAGACATCACGCAACAGATCCTCGCTGGAAAACGCCGTTCTGGGGAAACACCATGACTGATCGTCTCGCGGGCAAGACCGCGTTCGTCACCGCAGCGGCCCAGGGCATTGGCCGCGCCACCGCGCTGGCCTTCGCGGCCGAGGGGGCCACCGTCATTGCGACCGATCTCAACGAGGCCAAGGTCGGCGAAATCGCCAGCGACCGGATCCGCACGTTCCGGCTGGATGCGCTGAATGCCGACGACATCACCGAAGCCGCCAAGAATGCGGGGCGGGTGGACGTGCTGTTCAATTGCGCGGGTTTCGTCCACCAGGGCTCGATCCTGGACGCGACCGAGGAGGAGTGGGATTTCGCGTTCAACCTGAACGTCCGCTCGATGTTCCGCACCATCCGAGCCTTCCTGCCGAGCATGCTGCAGGAGGGGGGCGGTTCGATCGTGAACATCTCGTCGGGTGCTTCCTCCATCAAGGGCGCGCCTAACCGTTTCATCTACGGCACCACCAAGGCTGCCGTGATCGGGCTCACCAAGTCGGTCGCGGCCGACACGGTGGCGCGCGGCATCCGTTGCAACGCGATCTGCCCGGGCACGATTCAGACGCCATCGCTCGACGACCGCATCGCCGCTAACGCGGCCGCGTCCGGCGGCATGGAGCAAGCGCGCACCGCCTTCGTCGCGCGCCAGGCGATGGGCCGCTTGGGCACGCCGCAGGAGATCGCGGCGCTGGCGGTGTATCTGGCCTGTGACGAGAGCCGCTTCGTCACCGGGCAGGCGATGGTAATCGATGGCGGCTGGACGCTGTAACTTAGCCGCGCCCTAACAAGACTCGAACCATGAAGAGGACCGATCCATGAAGCTGCTCCGTGTTGGCGCGCCCGGCGCCGAGAAACCTGCAATCCTTGCCGCCGATGGCACGATGCGCGACCTGTCCGCCCACATCCACGACGTCGATGGCGCCGCGCTGTCACCGGCCGGGCTGGCGAAGATTGCCGCACTCGACCCGGCGAGCCTGCCCAAGGTGGAAGGTAGTCCACGCATCGGCCCCTGCGTCGTGCGGCCGCTAAACTTCGTCTGCATCGGGCTGAATTACGCCGACCACGCGGCCGAGACCGGTGCTGCGATCCCCAAGGAGCCGATCGTGTTCCTGAAATCACTCGGTGCTTTCAGTGGGCCGAACGACGATGTCCGCATTCCTCGCGGCTCCAAGAAGACCGATTGGGAAGTCGAACTCGGCATCATCATCGGCACCAAGGCATCGTACGTGCCGGACAACGCGGCCATGGACTATGTCGCTGGCTATTGCGTGGTGAACGACGTCAGCGAGCGCGAATTCCAGGCCGAGCGTGGCGGCACGTGGGACAAGGGCAAGGGCTGTGATACGTTCGGCCCGACCGGCCCATGGATGGTGACCAAGGACGAAGTGCCTGACCCGCAGGCGCTGGATCTGTGGTGCGAAGTCGACGGCAAGCGCATGCAGAACGGCAGCACCAAGACGATGATCTTCGGGGTGAAGCACCTTGTGAGCTACGTCAGCCACTTCATCACGCTGCACCCCGGCGACGTGATTGCCACCGGCACGCCGCCGGGCGTAGGCCTCGGGATCAAGCCGGAGCCTGTGTTCCTGAAGGCCGGCCAAGTGATGCGCCTCGGCGTCCAGGGGCTAGGCGAGCAGCAGCAGACGCTAGTCGCCGCGTAAAACGCTTCTCCCTCTCCCCTTGAGGGAGAGGGGCGGGGTGCGGGGTGTCGCGGCACACTCAAGCCTATGTAGCGACCACCGCGATGCCGGGTGCGAGGGGGAGAAAGAGAGTGAGCTAGCGGACTCGGTCTAAACCCGGCATACCCCGCGGCGTGACTGACCTTTGGATCGAGCTGCTCCGTGTCCGCGCGGATGTCGTCTACCCGCTTGGCTTGCTTGTGGCGCTCGCCGTCACGTTGCACGTGCTACTCCGAAAGCGCGAAGTCTCGTCGGCCGTGGCCTGGATCGGCTTCGCGTGGTTCGCGCCGATCACGGGCGGCATCATCTACTTCATGTTCGGCGTCAACCGGGTGCAGCGCCGGGCGCGCCGGCTCCGACCCACCGACCGTCGCAGTTCCGGTCGGGGCACCTGGCCCTCGCCCGGCGGCGACGACCATCTCGACCCGCTGGAACGCGGCGTCGGCAAGATCACGGCCCGCTCGACGCTCCCGGGCAACCGCGTGCACGTCTTCAACGACGGCGACGAAGGCTATCCCCCGATGCTCGAGGCCATCGCGGCCGCCCAGCACAGCGTGGCCTTGTCGTCCTATATTTTTCACGCCGATGAATGGGGCAGCAAGTTCATCGACGCCGTTGCGGCAGCGCATGGCCGCGGCGTCCAAGTTCGTGTCCTGGTGGACGGCATAGGCGGGGGCTGGGTACGGTCGGCCGTTTATCACCGCCTGCGGCACAAGGGGGTGCCGGCTGCGCGCTTCCTGCACTCGCCGCTGCCCTGGCGCATGCCGTTCCTGAACCTGCGCTCGCACAAGAAGATCCTGGTGGTCGACGGCAAGATCGGGTTCACCGGCGGCCTCAATATCGCCGACGAGAACGTCATGGCGACCAAGCCCAAGGATCCGGTGCAGGATACCCATTTCCGCATCGAAGGCCCCGTCGTCTGCCAACTGGCCGAAGCGTTCGCACAGGATTGGTCGTTCGCGACGGACGAGGATCTGGACGGCGATGTCTGGTTTCCGGAAATCCCTTCGAGCGGAGAGGCACCGGCCCGCGTCATCGATTCGGGGCCGGACGAGGACGTCGAGAAGATCGAGTTCGCCATCTTGCAGGCGATCGCCTGCGCCCGCGAGCGCATCGGAATCATGACGCCGTACTTCCTGCCAGACGAGCGGATGATGACGGCGCTGGCGCTTGCCGCCATGCGCGGCGTTGCGGTGGACGTCGTGATCCCGGAGATCAGCGACCATCGCTTCGTGGACTGGGCGACCCGCGCCAATATCGGCCCGCTGCTATCCGAAGGCGTCCGCATCTGGCGCTGCCCGCCGCCGTTCCGCCACTCGAAGGTGATGGTCGTCGACGGTGAGTGGTGCCTGTTCGGCAGCTGTAACTGGGACATGCGCTCGTTTCGCCTGAACTTCGAGCTCTGCATGGAGGTCTATGATCGTGACCTCTCAACCAAACTATCGACGCTCATGCAAAATAGCCGAGGACCGGCGCTGACTCAGTCCGATCTGGACAGCCGGTCCAAGCCTGCCCGGCTACGCGACGCGGCGGTGCGACTGATGCTGCCGTACCTCTGAACCGTCGGCGACTGCAAGCCGAACGGTAATTGGCCGATGGTCCGACATCCCGCGGGGCAGCACCGCCGCGTCGGAGACATGCAGCCCGCGCACCACGCAGCGATCGAGCCGCAGGGGCAGCATGTCGCTCATTCTGTGCGTGGGCCGGCGTGGCCCGGCGTCGCGGAAGCCCGGCAGCAGCACAGGCCCGACCAGGTTGTAATCGCCGACGACCGCGGCGTGCTGGGGTAGCCGGGCTGCAATCCGTCGCAATTGACGGCGATTGAGCAGTTGGCCGTGTGAGAGGTGCACATTGGCGACGGTGAACGGCCCCAGATCCACGATCTGCGCGACCCTGTGCACCATGCTGCCGGAGGGTAGCGGCATAACGACGGGGCGGTTCGGCAATTCGCCGGGCATCCAAACCGCCAGCCCATGAACTCGGCCCGGCAGCGGAACTCGGGCGTAGCCACCACCAATGCGGCTCGGCAGCGCATCGATGTCGTGGGTCGCTTCCTGCATGAGCAGGATATCGGGTTGCTCGCGGACGATCAGATCCATGACGTCAGCGAGGGTGGCGCCGGTCAGGCGCAGCAGATTCCAGCTGACCAGCTTCAACGCCACCCTCGCGGCCGTTTTAGCGCCGGTCGTCGTGGCGGAACGGGGGCGGCGGCGGACGGTGATAGTGGTGGCGGTAGTAGTGCCGCGGCGGCGGCGGACGATGATGATATGGTTGGGCCTGGGCGGCCACCGACGTCGCGCCGATCACGAGGGCAGCGGCGACAAGCTTAAGAAGCAAGCGCATGAACAAAATTTCCTAGGCAGTTGAAGCAATGACGTTTGGAGGCGGCGTCGGTTTGGTTCTCACATGTTTCACGAGGTCGATAAAGGTATGTTCTGCAAAGCCAGGGTGGGCGTGCCGCGCGCCTTCGTTAAAGCCGCAGCGTGCGAACAACCGGCGGTTGCTGGCGAGCGCAAGGCGCGTCGAAAGCCAGATATGCGGCAACGAGCGGCGTCGTGCTTCGGCTTCAGCCGCTGCAAGTAGCTCGAACGCCAATCCCAGGCGGCGATGGTCGGGGTGGACCGCCAGACGGCTGAGATAGAGGCCGCCATCCCGTTCGGCCCACAGCAACCCGGCCTGCGCCGGGTTCGTCGTAAACCCGCCTCCACCCGCGTCGAAATGAGCTTGCACATCCGCCTCGGTGACGAATGACGCTGACGGCGGCGGGGTTAGCATCAGCCCCGTGAAAGCGATCCGGACCATCCCGGCGAACGCCTGTGCGTCCGCTCGTAGAAGTGGCCGAACGGAGCAGTGTACCAACACGGCTGAGCGACCCTTCGCTGCACACTCGAGCGATCGACCTCAATCCCTCGAACGATGTCCCACATCAGAAACGTGAATACGAAACCACGGCAGCCGAGAAGGCAAGCAGGGCAAAAAACCAACTTCTCGCCAATAGCAGCAGAACGGTTACCGAAACCTCAACCACGATCAGAATACCCTCGAGCCAACCGCCATGGACGCCAAGCTGGAGCTGACTCAGTGCCGTGATTTCTGCAAGCACGGCAATACCGATGAGCAGCGCCCTGTAGGGACTGAGGCGAGCCGCGAGCGACAAATTTTCGCTCATGCTCCAACCTCGCTTTGCGTTATCGGGCTGGCACGATCGAAGTTGCGCCTCTGCTCGTCGATCGCGAAGTTGGACTTGGCGGCAGCGTTGTTGATCCGAACCGTCCAATCGTAGAACGCGACGGCTGCTATTCCGCCTAAACCGGCGGCGGCAGCGATCTCGGGGGAAAGTAGTCCAGCGACAGCTTCAGGCGCATACTTCTTGACCAATCCCGTGACGATCACCGAGCCGAACGCAACCGCCGGTGTGTTCAAGCCATGCGATGCTTGCCAGCTGGTAGATGCATCTGTGACGTCTTTCCAGGTGATCTCCTGCGCGCCGGCCGGCCCCTTGCCATGCAAGACCTCGTCATCCAACCGATCGAAGGTGGGATCGTCGAGCGCCCAATGGATACTCCCCGGCGTCGGACGAACCCTGCTTGGGCACGGAAAACGAGGTTGCACCAAACGCACTGTTCTTCCGGTTCAGGATCGCACTGTAGAAGAAGCTTTTGTTGGAGGGGCCTGCTTTCAGGGTTCCAGTGGTGTTCAGGTGGGCGTTCCAGACGGCTTTGAACCAAGCACCGCGTTGCGCATCTGACCCTTGTGAGTAGTGCACGAGCCCTGCAAGAGCTTGGAACGCCTCGGCTTCGAAACCCCGGCAAGAACTCGGGTCGATCTTCGTCGTGGCTAAATAGTTGTGCAACCGAACTGCCAAAACCATGACTCATCCCTGACCAATTTACCGAGAATCTATCATGCTATTGAACGACTGGAACAAGCGTCAGAAGTGTGACGTCGTGGCAGGCGGCTACATCGTGGCGCCGATGACCCAGGGGGCGAACTCCGCACCGCCGGAATCGAA
>CAXTCJ010000153.1:0-12315 GCA_964242215.1 uncultured Acetobacteraceae bacterium
AACAAGGGAGGATCAGCCAAATGCGATCGCCCTGCCTTGAGGGAGGGGCGGCCGCGGCACGATCCTCAGTTTGGACGACCGTAAACAGCCTGAGAGCGGGCTTACTCCTCCCCTCCTGCGAGGGGAGGGGGAGATCTTAGTCGGTCAGCGAACCTTCGTCTTGCTCGTCACTACCGCACTCGCCGTGCGAACCGTCGCCCGGGCGGGGGTCGCGCAGGCCACCAGTTCGATCGGCTGCACCGGGGCCTTGCCCGTCGCGTAGTCCGCCAGCTCCGTGCCGCCGTGCAGCTTCATCACGTCATCGAACATCGACAAATTCCGGTCGCAGAAAGCAGCACCGGACTTCAGACCGTCCTGCGACTGACTATTGGCCAGCGACGTGATGTAATCGTCGTGCTCCGCCTGCGCTTTCCTGCCGAAGCTGCGGCTGAAATAGGCCGTCAGCACCTTCTCCTGGGCCACCAGGTCGGGGCGGTAGCGCATGATGAACGTGTTGTAGCGCTCGGTCGCCTCGCAGGTAATCGCCGTCACCATCAGATGGCTCTTGAGCCCGGCAACATCGAACGCCGTCTTGTCGGTCGGCCGGGTGCAGCTCTGCGCCTGCGCAAACTGACTGGTGAGCAAGCCAGCCGCGATCAGGCTGGAAAGAAGAATTCGCATGCGCGTCTCCCGGCCCAAGCGGGTCCGTTCAAGGGTTTATGTTACCACGCCGGTTGAGGCGCGGTCGCAGCTAAGCCGCCTAAATTGCGGATATGCAACGCGAATCGCGATTCCGTGAGGAGGTCGTTCCGGAATGTGGCTTTGCTGCCGCACGTCGTGAATGGGGGGCTGCATTGCGTCTCTGCGGACCCTCGCTCAATATGACGCCGCATGAACGCGTATCCGACCGACCCCTTCGCCAGCTATGATTCCGGCCTCTACTTCTGCGAGTTGACGGCGCGGGAGGGTGACCGCGGAGTCATCGACCAGATTCGCAGCCGAGTTGCGGGCATCGGCCTCGACGCCCTGCGGCTGCGCGCTGCCGGGGCCGAACACGACCTGATCAATCTCGGCATCACCTTCACGGTGTATTCCGAAGCCGAAGCCATCGATCGCATCTTGCCATTCGATTGTTTGCCCCGCGTGATTACCGCGTCGGAGTGGCGTCATATCGAAGCCGGGGTGAAACAGCGCGTGGTCGCGCTCAACTGCTTCCTGCAGGACATCTACCACGACCGCCGCATCCTCAACGAAGGCGTGGTGCCGGCGGCCCTCGTGCTGGGCAATCCCAACTACCGGCCGGAGATGGAGGGCTTCCCGATCCGCTTCGGCACCTACGTCCATATTTGCGGCGTGGACATCGTGCGTGACCGCCACGGCACATTCTGCGTGCTCGAGGACAATGCGCGCACGCCCTCCGGCGTCTCCTACGTGGTCGAAAACCGTCACCTCATGCGCCGCACCTTCCCCGATCTGATGGCAGGCGTGCGGCTCGCCCCCGTTGACGATTACGGCCGCCGCCTGCGCGCGGCGATGGGGGAGATCGCCCCCGAAAGCGTGTCGGACCCGCAGGTGGCGCTGCTCTCGCCGGGCATCTTCAACTCAGCCTATTTCGAGCACGTCTTCCTCGCCCGTGAGATGGGCGTGCCACTGGTCGAGGGTCCGGACCTGCTGGTGGAGAACGAGCGCGTCTTCATGCGCACCACCGGCGGGTTGCGCCCGGTTCACACCATCTACCGCCGCATCGGCGACGACTTCCTGGACCCGCTGGTGTTCCGCAAGGATAGCCTGCTGGGCGTGCCCGGCCTGATCGGCGCGTGGCGGGCGGGGAACGTCACGCTGGCCAACGCCGTTGGCACCGGCGTCGCGGACGACAAGGCGGTCTATGCCTACATGCCGCGAATCATCAAGTTCTACCTCGGCGAGGACGCCATCCTGCCCAATGTCGAGACCAATATCTGCGGCGAGACCGAAGGTCTGCGCTATACGCTCGACAATCTGGACCAGCTCGTAGTCAAGCCCGTCGGCGAGTCCGGCGGCTACGGCATCACCATCGGCCCGCGCTCCTCCAAAGCCGAACTGGACGCGGCACGCGCGGCGCTGCTCGCCGACCCGGCGAACTGGATCAGCCAGCCTTTGATCGACCTCTCGGTCGCCCCCACGCTCACCGCGGCCGGACTGCGGCCCCGCCATCTGGACCTGCGGCCGTTCGCGATCACCGGACGAGATACCTGGGTGTTACCTGGGGGACTGTCCCGCGTGGCGATGAAGGAGGGCAGCCTGATCGTGAACTCGTCCCAGGGCGGCGGCTCGAAGGATACTTGGGTGTTGGCGGACGAATGAACGGGTATCTCAAGGAACCCCTGCTGCTCGCCCGCTACGCCGAGGGGCTGTTCTGGATGGCCCGCTATCTGGAGCGGGTGGAGAATCTCGCCCGTCTGATCGACGTGACGCAGACGTTCGAGAGCCCGGGGCGGGGCGAGGCCTGGAGCGCCCTGCTGCGGATCAACGCCGACGAGCAGCGGTATCTGGATGCCGGCGGCTCGCCCGAACCGGACGCGATCAAGCGGTTCTATCTGCTTGACCGGACCAATCCGACCTCGGTCCCGGCCTCGCTGGAGGCGGCGCGCACCAATGCCCGCACGCTGCGGCCGCTCATCAGCACCGAAATGTGGATGCAGATGAACGTGTTCCACCGCGACGTGCTGGCGATTGCGCCGGAGGAGTTGCAGGGCGATCACCTGACCCGGCTCTGCTCCCGGCTGAAGGAGGGCGTGCAGGCCCATACCGGCATCACCGAAGGCACGTTCTTCCGCGATCAGGGCTGGAATTTCTACATGCTCGGCCGCCTGATTGAGCGCGCCGACCAGACCACCCGGCTGCTAGACATAAAATACCACCTGCTCCAATTGCCCGGTGGCGAGGAGCGGCGGGTGACGGAACTGACGCAATGGAGCGGCGTGCTGCGGGCGGCGGCTGGCTATCATGCGTTCCGCCGGGTCGCCCCGGCCGGGTTTGAGCCGGCCGATGTGGTGGCGTTCCTGCTGTCCGACCGTTCGTTCCCTCGGAGCGTGACGCTGTGTGTCAGCCAGGTGGAGTGGCACCTGATGCAGCTCCGCAGCCGCTACAATCTGCGCGGCACCCATACCGGGCTCGAGCGGATCGAGGAGGTGCGGGCGGCGCTTTCGGCCAACCCGGTGCAAAACCTGATTTCCCACGGGCTGCACGACTTTCTGGACGCGTTGCAGCGCGATTTGATCTTGCTGGCGGGCGAGATCGGTTACGCCTTCTTCCGCGACTGGCGCCCGGAGCCGCAGGCCCGGCAGCATCAATCGCTCGCCGGGCAAACCCAGACCATGGGCGGCATGTCCCAAACCCAGACACTCGCCACAGGGCCCTAATCCTTCCCCGTTCTTCACGGGGAGGTGGGCGCAGCCGGTGGAGAGGGTGCTGCCCCCTCCACCATGCTTCGCATGGTGTCCCCCCTACCCCTGGAGGAGGGGGAGGATTTAGCTCGAGGCCTGGGCTGGATGGGCGGTTACGGCGGCGAGCGCTTCGCCCATCGTCTCGAACCGGCCGATGTCGCGGCCGTCGCCCGTGCGCCAAACGCTGATGGCCCGGCCTTGCCGCACCGCGCCCCAGGCGGCCCATCGCGTGTTTGGCGGGTAGATGCTGGCGAACTCGCCCACTTCGGGCGGGTCGTCGTGGCGGCGATTGTAGATGGCAAGGCGTACGCCACCCTTGGCGTGAGCCTCCCACCGCAGCAATTCCATACGGTCAGCGGCGGTGAAACGGTTGGTCGCGGACGCAGAGGACGGGAACGGAACTATCGTGGCACTTACGGCTCTATCGACGGGCATGAAAATCGCTCCGATCGGCTGAAAATGACTTCCTATTACAAACCAGGCATCACGCAAACGTGATTCCTGTATCGGGCCTCTTTGGTCTGTCGGGTTGTGTCCGCCATACCACGTGCAGACAATGGTCCGCACAACGTGATCTGACCGCGAATTTGTGTGCCTTGGCAACTACCCTCAACACGCAATCGACAATTTTGCGTTATTTTGTTCGAAATCTTAGGGAACTGTGCAGGCATGTCGCAGATCAACGCCGGTCTGCTGAGCGTAGACTATCATGATCTCGGCCCGCGCGAGGCCTCGCCGGTGATACTGTTGCACGGCTTCCCATACGACGTGCATGCCTACGACGAAGTCGGGCCGGTGTTGGCCAAGTCGGGCCAGCGGGTGATCGTTCCGTATCTGCGAGGCTACGGCCCGACGCGCTTCCTGTCGGACGCCACGCCGCGTTCCGGCGAACAGGCCGCGTTGGGCATGGACTTGCTGGCGCTAATGGATGCGTTGGCGCTGCCCCGCGCAGTGCTGGCCGGCTACGACTGGGGCGGCCGGGCCGCTTGCGTGGTCGCAGCACTCTGGCCGGAGCGGGTGCGCGGACTAGTCACCGTCGAGGGCTACAACATCCAGAACATCGCGGCGGCGGGTAAGCCGGCGGCAGCGGAGACGGAGCACCGGCTGTGGTATCAATACTACTTCCATAGCGAACGCGGCCGCGCCGGGCTGCAGCAGGACCGTCAGGCGGTCTGCCGGTTGCTGTGGAAGCTCTGGTCGCCAAGTTGGGCGTTCGATGATGCGACCTTCGAGCGGAGCGCCGCCGCGTTCGACAACCCGGATTTCGTGGACGTCGTGATCCACTCCTACCGGCATCGCTTCGCGCTGGTGCCGGGTGACCCAGCTGCGGAGCCCGTCGAACGCCGGCTCGCCGCGCAGCCGCCGATCACCGTCCCCACAATTGCCCTGTACGGCGCCGATGACGGCGTCGGCCGCCCCCAGGATGCCGCTGAGGTCGCCCGTCACTTCACCGGTAAGTTCGAACGCCGGGTCGTGCCGGGGGCCGGGCACAACCTGCCGCAGGAGGCGCCGGATGCGTTCGTCGCTGCGGTGAGGGATCTATTGGCCCGTTAGGGCATACCCGGCGGCCAGGCGAGAACGGGTCGGTCGCCGTGGCTGTCCTGCGGAACCCCGCGGTTCAGCGACATATGGGAGTGCACGCATAACCAACCGTCAGCCGTGTGATGGAACACCAAGGTCGCTCGCCCCGGCCGGTCGAAGCGGGTGCCATCCGGCAGGTAACCGGTGCTGCTCCAGGGCGCGACGGCGACGGCCATGGCTGGCGTGCCGAGAAAGCGGGTGCTGTCGAGATCGAAGTGGAAGTCCGTCGTTCGTGGCCAGACGTTGTTCCACTGCGTCCGGATCCAGGCGGCGAGGCCCGGTATGACGTCACGATGGGTGCCGAAGGCGAGCACATCGGAGTGGAACGACGGCGCGGCTGCGGCATAGTCCACATCGCGAACGTAGCCGGCGAAGGTTTGGAGCCACTGCCGGAGCGAAGCCTCGGTGGCGGGATCGGCCCAGGGCAATGGATCCATATCTGCCTCCTTTACTCCCACTCCCCCCAAGGCAGGGGGCCGGGGGGAGCAACTTTGTGCCGCTTGCCACCCCTCCCCTAGCCCCTCCCTCAAGGGGAGGGGGATGATCTTGTTAGGCGGCTTGTAGTGCCTCCCACACTCGCTCCGGGGTGGCCGGCATCTCGATGTGGCGGCCCAGGGCGTCGGCAAGCGCGTTCATCACGGCGGGCAGGGCGCCCGCGCATCCGGCCTCGCCGCAGCCCTTTGCACCCAAGGCATTGGTGCGCGCCGGCACCGGGTGGCTGCGGAAAACGATGCCCGGCACGTGGATCGCCTGCGGCATGGTGTAGTCCATGAACGATCCAGACAGCAGTTGGCCGTCCGCATCGTACGACGTCCGTTCGAGCAAGGCCTGGCCAATCCCTTGCACCACGCCGCCATGCGCCTGGCCTTCGACCAGCATCGGGTTCACCAGCGTGCCGAAATCGTTCGCCATCACGTAGCGCACCACCTCCACCACGCCGGTATCCTCGTCCACTTCCACCTCGCAGACATGGCAGCCATTGGGGAACGCCGAGGGCGCGCCGTCGAACACATGCTGCACGTCGAGCTTGCCGGGGAAACGCGCCGCCAGGTCCATGATCCCAATGCCCCGGTCGGTGCCTGCCACCGTGAACCGGCCCGTGGAGAACTCGATGTCCGCCTCCGCCGCCTCCAGTGCCTCGGACGCGAGCGGGCGGCCCTTGTCCACTACGATGCCGGACGCCTCGTGGATCGCGCTGCCGCTGTTCATGATCGAGCGCGAGCCGCCAGTGCCGCCGCCGGCGATCAGCTTGTCGCTGTCACCCTGCACCAGGCGGATTTTGTCGAACGGCACGCCTAACCGGTCTGCCAGCACCTGCGCGAAGGGCGAAGCGTGGCCCTGGCCATAATCCAGCGTGCCCGTCGTGATCGTGACGCCACCATCCGCGTCGAACGTGATGGCGCCCATCTCGGCGTTGGCCGGGGCGGTGACCTCCAGATAATGGCCGATACCGATCCCGCGGCGCTTGCCCTGGCGGCGGCTCTCGGCTCGGCGGGTGGCGAACCCGTCCCAATCCGCCTCCGCCAACGCTTCCTCCAGCAGGGCGGGGAAGTCGCCGCTGTCGTACACCATGGTCGAGGGCGCGCTATAGGGCATCTGATCGGGCCGGATGTGGTTGCGCCGGCGCAGTTCCACCCGGTCCAGCCCCATCTCGCGCGCCGCCGTGTCCACCAGGCGCTCCATGTAATAATTGCCCTCCGGCCGCCCGGCCCCACGATACGCACCAACCGGTGTCGTATTGGTAAACAGGCTGCGGCTAATCACCTCCACCAGCGGTGTGGTGTAGACGCCGATCACGTTCTTCACCGTGTTCATCGACTGCGGCAAAGTGGTCGAGTTGCTGAGATACGCGCCGATGTTGCCGAACCCGGTCATCCGCACCGCCAGGAACGTGCCATCCGCAGCCAGCGCCAACTCGCCCACCATGTCGTGGTCGCGCCCATGGCTATCGGAGATGAAGCTGTCGGACCGCGCATCGGTCCACTTCACCGGCCGGCCCAGCACCCGCGCGGCGTGCAGCACCGCAATGTATTCCGGGTAACACCCCGCCTTCATGCCGAACGAACCACCGACATTGCCGGTCAGCACGCGCATCTGCTCCTTCGGCACGCCCATCACGCTCGCCACCGTGTTGCGCAACCCGAACGCCCCCTGGCAGCCGACGCGCAGCACCAGCCGCCCGTCCTCCACCGCAGCGATCGCCGACCGTGGCTCCATCGCCGCCACCACCACGCGGCTGTTGCGCAGGCCGAGCTTGGTGACGTGCGCCGCGCTGGCGAACGCCGCCGCCACCGCCGCCGCGTCGCCATAGTGGAAGTCGAGCGCCACGTTCCCCGGCGCCTCCGCATGCAGCTCCGGCGCACCCGGCGCGACCGCATCCCGCGCCGTAGTCACCGCTGGCAGGGGTTCGATGTCCAACATCACCGCCTCCGCCGCGTCCTTGGCTGCGTCGCGCGTCTCGGCGACCACCAGCGCCACCGGGTCGCCGACATAGCGCACGCGGTCCTTCGCCAACGCCATCTGATGCGGCTTGGGCGTGGCCGAGCCATCCTTGTTCTTACCGACCGCCGCCTGCATCGGCCCGATCCCGGCCGCCTCCAGATCGGCGGCGGTGTAGACGCCCAGCACACCCGGCATCTCCCGCGCCGCGTCCGCCTGCACCTCCCGCAACAGCCCGTGCGCATAGCGGCTGCGCACGATCACACCGTACACTTGCCCCGGCAGCGCCAGGTCGTCGCTGTACCGTCCTTCCCCGCGCAGCAGCACCGGATCCTCCTTGCGGGAAACGGGCTGGCCAATGGCGAAACGGCTGTTGGCGTCGATCGGCATGTCCATCGGTTCGGCACTCCTCGCGTTCTGACCCAAATGTTGGGCCGCTGAACGATGATTTAACCCTTTTGAGCGCATTTGCTGGGCGGCGCGCTATGACCTACCCTTACTCCACCGCACCAAACCCGTCGCCCGAAGGAGCTTAAGTGCCGGAGCACTTTCTTGTCACTGGCGGTGCCGGTTATGTCGGCAGCCATATGGTGGACCTGCTGGTCGACCAAGGCGCCGCCGTCACCGTGGTGGACACCCTCCAGCAGGGCCACCGCGCCGCCTTGCCCCCGGGCGTCGACCTCGTCGTCGCCGATGTGTCCGACTTCGACGCCATGGACCAGGTGCTCGCCGGGCGGGAGTGGCACGCCATCATCCACTTCGCCGCCCTCTCCCTCGTCGGTGAGAGCATGCAGCGCCCCATGCACTACCTGCGGGAAAATGCGTCCGGCGGCTTCACCCTGATCGACGCCGCCATCAAAAACCGCGTCCCCCGCTTCATCCTGTCCTCCACCGCCAACCTGTTCGGCGAGCCGGACGCAGTCCCCATCACCGAAACCGCCGCGCTGCGCCCCAGCTCCCCCTACGGCGAGAGCAAACTGATGATCGAGCGCGCCCTATTTTGGGCCGGCCAACGCCACGGCCTGCGCTCCGCCTGCTTGCGCTACTTCAACGCCGCCGGCGCAGATCCAAAGGGCCGCATCGGCGAGGACCACGACCCCGAAACCCACCTCATCCCGCTGCTGATCGACGCCGCGCTGGGTCGCCGCGGCCCCGTCACCCTGTTCGGCACCGACTACCCGACGCCGGACGGCACCTGCATCCGCGACTACGTCCACGTGACCGATCTCGCCGCCGCCCATCTCGGCGCGCTGACCCGGCTCGACCACGCCAGCGTCACCTACAACCTCGGCAATGGCCAGGGCGCCTCGGTGCGCGACGTCATCGCAGCGGTGCAAGCCGTGTCCGGCCGCACGGTCCCGATCACGCTGGGTGACCGCCGCGCCGGCGACCCGGCAATCCTCGTCGCGTCTTCCGACCGCATTCGCGCCGAAACTGGCTGGACGCCCCGCTACGCCGCCCTCGAGGACATGGTCCGCACCGCCTACACCTGGCGCCTGGCACACCCCGGCGGCTACGGCGACCGCTCGGCCCCCCCAGACGGACTAACGGCGGGGATTGCCAAATAGGCCATTCGCTTGGCCTCCTTCCGGCCGCGCGCTACCGAGTCCAGAATGAACCCGCAGGTCGTCGACAAAAACGCCAGCCCCATCAGCGCCGTCGCCAGCACCGCCGTCGGCAGCCGCGGCACCAACCCGGTGCGCATGAACGCCAACACCACGGGAATGCCCAGCACGATCGCCGCCAGCGCCAGCACCACCGCGCCCGCTGCAAAGAACTGGAACGGGCGCACTTCCTTGGTCAGCATCACGATGGTGCGCAAAATCCGCAGCCCATCAGTGTAGGTCCGCAGTTTCGACACCGACCCGGCGGGACGATCCTTATACTCCGCCTGCAACTCACCCACCGGCATCGCCAGCTCCAATGCGTGCACCGTGAATTCCGTCTCCGTCTCGAACCCGGTGGACAGCGCCGGGAACGACTTCACGAAGCGGCGGGAGAACACCCGGTAGCCCGACAGCATGTCCGTCACGCGGTTGCCGAACAGCGCTCCCACCAGCCGGGTCAGCAGCAGATTGCCCGTCCGATGCCCGGTGCGATACGCCGCCTGCACATGGCTCACCCGGCTCGCCGTCACCATGTCCAACAGGCCGTCCTGCAGCAACTGCACCATCGCGGGGGCCACCGCCGGGTCGTAGGTGTCGTCGCCATCCACCAGCACGTAGGCATCCGCCTCGATGTCGGCGAACATGCGCCGCACCACGTTGCCCTTGCCCTGCAACGGCTCCGACCGCACCAGCGCCCCAGCCGCCCGTGCCGCCGCGATCGTGCCGTCGGTCGAGTTGTTGTCGTACACGTAGACGGCCGCATCCGGCAGCGCGGCGCGGAACCCGGCAACTACGCGCCCGATCGCCACCTCCTCGTTGTGGCACGGGATCAGCACCGCGACGCGCAGCATCACCGGAACACCAGGGCGCGCGACAGCAGGTAGTTGGCCGACATCCCCGCAATCGCCCCCGCCGCGATCGCCAGCTCCGGATGCGCCGCGCATAGCTTCACTAGCGCCACCAGGGCGAAATACGTCCCCAGGTTCAGGCAAAGCCCCGGCACGCTCGCTAGTACGAAGCGCACCCACTGGCGACCCTTGGACCCAATATTGCCGATCCCGCGAAACGTCCATATCCGGTTCAGCCACCACGTCGTCGTCACCGCCGCAAAATAGGCCAACGCCCCGCCGAAATACAATCCGGCCCAGAAACGAGTCGCATAGACCACGGCGGTGTCGACCAGGAAGCCCGCCACCCCCACCGTGCCGAACTGCACGAGCTGCACCAGCAGCTGCACATGCGCCGGGCGCACATGCCGCCGCACCGGCCCCGGCAGGGCGTCGACCAGCCAGTCCATCAATGCGAGCATGCACCGGGTTCTACGGGATTCGCCCAAGCTGACAAACTGTCTTGAAATCCTCCCCCTGTTTCAGGCGAGAGGGGGCCCATGCGCAGCAGGTAAAACCAGACGTCAGGGAAGAAGCCATCCCCCTCCCCTTGAGGGAGGGGCGATCGCATTTGGCTGATCCTCCCTTGTTCTTCACGGGGGAGGTGGCGGCGAAGCCGACGGAGGGGGCGCGGGCACGCGTCGCCTGCACTTATGGCTTCGACCTGGCGCGTGGCCACCCCTCCCCCCGCCCCCTCCCTCAAGGGGCGGGGAGAGCGTTTCGCGCCAGGCGGTCATCACCGCAGACGAGAGGCACACAGACTGTGGCGCCGCCGCCGCCCCCGTGGTCAGCTAGCCGCCTCATTCACCAAGAGCGCCGCCATGCAGCGCCCACCAGGAGCGCCGCCATGCAGCGCCGCACTTTTCTCACCGCATCAGCGGCCGCCGCCTTGGCCACCCCGCGCCTCGCCCGTGCCGCCGGGCCGCGCGTGCTGCGCTTCATCCCCCAGTCAGACCTCACCGTGCTCGACCCGGTCTGGACCACCGCCTACGTCACCCGCAACCACGCCTTCGCCGTCTTCGACACCCTGTATGGCCTCGACAGCCGCTTCCGTCCCACCCCGCAAATGGTCGCCGGCGCGGTCAAGAACCCCGACGGCACCGAGTGGCGCCTCGGCCTGCGCCCCGGCCTGAAATTCCACGACGGCACCCCCGTGCTCGCCCGCGACTGCGTGGCCAGCATCAAGCGCTGGGGCGCGCGCGACCCGTTCGGCCAAGCTCTGCTGGCCGCCACCGACGAGCTCTCCGCCCCCGACGACACCACCATCCGCTTCCGCCTGAGCCGCCCGTTCCCGCTGCTGCCGGACGCGCTCGGCAAATCCGCCACCAACATGTGCCCGATCATGCCCGAGCGCCTGGCCAGCACCGACCCCTACACCGCGATCACCGAGATGGTCGGCTCCGGCCCGTTCCGCTTCATGCCCGACGAGCGCGTCGTCGGCGCCCGCGTGGTGTACGAAAAGTTCAACCGCTACATCCCCGTGCCCAGCGGCACGCCCGATTGGACCTCCGGCCCCAAGATCGCCAATTTCGACCGCATCGAGTGGCACACCACCCCCGACCCGGCGGTCGCCGCCGCCGCGCTGCAATCCGGCGAGGTCGATTGGTGGGAATACCCGGTGCCCGACCTGCTGCCCTCGCTACGCAAGAATACCGCGCTGAGCGTCACCCTGCCCAACCCGATCGGCGAGATGGCGGTGTTGCGCATGAACCAGCTGCACCCGCCGTTCGACAAACCCGCCATCCGCCTCGCCTTGCTCTCCATCATCGACCAGATGGAGTTCATGACCGCCGTGGTGGGGGCCGACCCGGCGCTCAAGCACGTCCCCGCCGGCTTCTTCACCCCCGGCACCGACATGGCCAGCAACGCCGGCATGGAGGCGTTGACGACCCCGCGGGACCTGCAAGCCGCCCAGCAAGCCTTGTCCAACGCCGGCTATCAGGGCGAGACGGTGGTCGTCCTTGCCCCCACCGACCAGCCGGCGCTCAAGGCGCTAGCCGATGTCGGCGTTGCGGTGATGCAGCGGTTGGGCCTGAAGGTGGACGTTCAGTCGATGGACTGGGGCAGTGTGGTGCAACGCCGGGTCAGCCAGGCGCCGCCGGAGCGGGGTGGCTGGAGCGTGTTCCACACGTTCTGGGACGGCCTGGACCTGCTGAACCCGGCGACCAACGTGATGCTGCGCGGCAATGGCACGGATGCGTCCCCGGGCTGGCCGGATAACCCGGACATCGAGGCGTTGCGGGACCAGTGGTTGCTGGCGTCGGATTTGACGGAGCAGAAGCGGATCGCGGTGGAGATCCAAAAGCATGCGTTCGTGGACGTGCCGTATATTCCGTTGGGGCAGGATTTTGTGAGCACGGCGTATCGCGGGTTGACGGGGGTGTTGGAGGGGTTTGC
>CAXTCJ010000154.1:0-12231 GCA_964242215.1 uncultured Acetobacteraceae bacterium
TTGGTGTTGCCGATCACGAAGGTGACCGCCATCGTCTCGCCCAGCGCACGGCCCAGGCCCAGCATGATGCCGCCCACCACCGACGAGCGGGTGTAGGGTAGCACGATCGAGCGCATCACCTCCCAACGTGTGCAGCCGATCCCGTAGGCGGACTCCTTGAACATGGCAGGGACCGTGAGGAACACGTCGCGCATGGTGGCCGCGATGAACGGGATGATCATCACCGCCAGGATCAGTGCCGCCGTCAGGATGCCGGTGCCGAATGGCGCGCCGGAGAACAGCATGCCGATCCCGGGAATGTCGCCCAACGTGTCGATCGCCCAGGGCTGGATGTATTCCGCCATCAACGGAACGATCACGAAGAAGCCCCACATGCCGAAGATGATGGAGGGCACGGCGGCCAGCAGCTCGATGGCGGTGCCGATCGGGCGGCGCATCCATTGCGGCGCCATCTCCGTCAGGAAAAAGGCAATGCCGAACGCGAGCGGGACGGACAGCACCAGCGCCAGGATCGCGGTCACCGCGGTGCCGTAGATCGGGACGGCGGCACCGTAGATGTCCTGCACCGGGTCCCAGTCGGCGTCGGTCAGGAAGCCGAAGCCGAAGGCACGGAACGCCTGCAGGCCGCCGACGAGCAGCGTGACGATGATGGCGCCGAGCAGGACCAACACCAGGATGCCGGAGCCATAGGCAAAGCCGGCAAAGATCTTGTCGCCCAAGGATCCGGTGGACATCGCGCGGCGCCGGGCCGGCGCGGCGGGCGGCTGCGTCTGTGGAGTGGCGGCGAGGACGTCTGACAAATTGCTAACCGATCCGGTCGAGAGGCAGGCCGGGCACCGTCACCGATACCCGGCCCAGTTTGGTCAAGTGTTACTTATAGACAGGCTGGCCATTCGCCATGATGTCCTTGCGCCAAGCCGCACGCACGGTGTCCTGCACGCTGGTCGGCAGCGGGATGTAGTCGAGGTCGGTGGCGATCTTGCCGCCGCTCTTGTACGTCCAGTCGAAGAACTTCATCACGTCGGCGCTGTGGGCCGCGTCCTTCGGATCCTTCGGCAGCAGGATGAAGGTCGGCGACACGATCGGCCAGACGGTCGCACCGCCGAGGTCGATCAGGCTGACCGCGAAGTTCGGCGCACCCGTCCAGTCCGCGGCCGAAGCGGCGGCCGTGTAGGACGCGGTGGTCGGCTTCACGAAGTTGCCAGCCTTGTTGCGCAACTGCGTCGTGATCAGGTGGTTCTGCGTGGCATAGGCGTTCTCGACATAGCCGATGGCGCCGCGGGTATGACCCACCGTTGCGGCCACGCCGTCATTGCCCTTGGCACCGGCGCCGGCCGGCCACTTCACGCTGGTGTTGGCACCGACCGACTTCTGCCAATCCGGGCTCACCGCGGACAGATACGACGTCCACACGAACGACGTGCCCGATGCCTCGGCACGATACACCGGGGCGATCGCCAGGTTCGGCAGCTTCACGCCGCTGTTCAGCGCGACCAGCTTGGGGTCGTTCCACTTGGTGATCTTGCCGGCGTAGATGTCGGCCAGCACGTCGCCGGTCAGCTTCAGCTCGTCGGTCGTCACGCCCGGAATGTTCACGATGGGAACCACCGCGCCCATCACCGTGGGGAACTGCAGCAGGTTGGCGGAGGTCAGCTTCGCCGGGTCCATCGGGGCGTCGGACGCGCCGAAATCGACCGTGCGGTTGGTGATCTGGTTCTGACCGCCGCCGGAGCCGATCGCCTGGTAGTTCAGCTCGATCCCGATGGCAGCCTTCGCCGCCTCGCCCCACTTGGCATAGACCGGGGCCGGGAACGTCCCGCCCGCGCCGGTGATCTGCTGCGCGCTTGCTGCGAGCGAGCAGCCAACGAAAGCGACCGCAAGGGCCGCACGTGAGAACTTCATTTATCCTCCTGGGGATATGGCTTCGTCCAGCTGGGAACAGCCGGACTGAGTGGCGCGGAACCTAGGCGGGACCCGCGACGCTTCTGTGACAGAACGATGAAGCTTCGATGACAGTGAATTCGGTGTTAATCCCCGTGGTCGCAGCCCTGCGCGGGGCGCTATGCTGGGTCCATGGACGAGCATGAGATCACCCAACTCACCACTCGAATCGCCTACGAAAACAAGTGGTTGCGGGTTCGCGAAGACACCGTTCGCCGCGTCGACGGATCACAGGGGCTATACGGCGTGGTCGAGCGGCGGGAGTTCGTCGTCGTCGTTCCGTGGCAGGACGGCTGCATCACCATGGTCGAGCAGTACCGCTACCCGATTCGGCGCCGCCTGTGGGAGTTGCCGATGGGGACCTGCGAGCCCGGCGTGCTCCCCCTCGCCACCGCCGCGACGGAATTGCGCGAGGAAACCGGGCTGGTCGCCGAGTCGCTCAGCTTCGTCGCCACCGTCTTCCAGGGTGCCGGTTACAGCGACCAGGCCGGCCACATCTTCCTGGCAACCGACCTGCACGAGGGACCGCATGCCCGGGAGGTCAGCGAGCAAGGCATGATCCAACGCGCGCTTACCCTCGCGGAGGTCGAAGCCATGGTTCGGGACGGCACGCTGCAGGACGCGATCACCCTGGCCACGCTCGGCATCCTGCGCATGCGCGGCCTGATATAGCGTGCCGTCTTTGACGTAGCCCCCGCACTCCGCCGATATATCCGGATGCCCCGCCGAATCGAGTATCCCGCCCCCGCCCTCGTGACCGACACCGCAGCGCTCGACGCCCTGTGCACGCGCCTGCGCACCGAGCCGTTCGTCACCGTCGATACCGAATTCATGCGGGAGCGCACCTACTACCCCGAACTCTGCGTCGTGCAGTTGGGCGGCGAGCACGAGAACGCCGTGATCGACGCCATGGCGGACGGGCTGGACCTGGCGCCGCTCGCCGGGCTGATGCGCGATGAGGCCGTGCTGAAGGTGTTCCACGCCGCGCGCCAGGATATCGAGATCTTCCTCGAGCTGTTCGGCGCCGTGCCCAAGCCGGTGTTCGACACCCAGGTGGCCGCCATGGTGGCCGGGTTCGGCGACCAGGTGGGCTACGACGCGCTGGTCGCCGCCCTCACCGGTGGGCAGATCGACAAGGCGCACCGCTTCAGCGACTGGTCCGCCCGCCCGCTGAGCCCTGCGCAGGTGACCTACGCCGCCGCCGACGTCACCCACCTGCACACCGCCTATCAGCGCCTGCGCGAGCGGCTGGAGCGTGAGGGCCGCAGCGAATGGGTGTTCGAGGAGATGGAGGTGCTCGCCCGCCCCGAGACCTACCGTGCCGATCCGGAGACGATGTGGGAGCGCCTGCGCCCGCGCACGGCCAACCGCCGCATGCTCGGCGTGCTGCGCGCCGTCGCCGCCTGGCGCGAGCGGGAGGCGCAGCGCGTCAACATCCCCCGCCAGCGTCTGCTGCGCGACGAGAGTCTGCTGGAGGTCGCCGCCACCGCCCCGGCCAACCCCGAGGCCTTGGCCCGGTGCCGCGGCATCACCCGCGGTTTCGCCGAGGGCCGCAGCGGTAGCGGGCTGCTGGCCGCCATCGCCGCCGCCGCCGCCCTGCCAGAGGACGCCCTGCCCGACGCTCCCCGCACGCGCGAGGGCCCCCGTCCCTCCCCGGCCTTGGTGGCGCTGCTGAAAGTTCTGCTGGCGGCAAAGTGCGAGCAGCACGACGTCGCACCCAAGTTGGTGGCATCGGCCGACGATATCGACCGCTTGTCGACCGAGGACGAACCGGACGTGCCCGCGCTGACTGGCTGGCGCCGCATCGTGTTCGGCGACGACGCACTGGCGCTAAAGGGCGGCAAGGTGGCGTTGGGTGTCGCGGGAAAGCGGATCAAGCTGATCGCGGCAGACGGTGGTCAGTAACAACGTAGGGTGGGATGCGCTTTGGCATCCCACCACAAGCGCCGGGGCGGTGCGTTGCCAAAGCGCAACGCACCCTACGGGTTGAAAAATCTCCAAGGAATCGTTGTACTAGAGCCCACCAGCCGACGAGGCTACTTGCCACCGAACTCCTCGATCACCTCGGAGCTGCCCGGCCCGGCGTCGCTCTGCAGGCCCATCGCGAGCGCCAGCCGGCCCAGCCGCCGTGTGACGCCTTCGCCCATGAAGGCGCCGCCGCCTTCGTGCAGGGTCAGGCGGAGATGGCCGTTCACCACCACCAGCGACGTCTCGCACAGCAACGCCGGTGTGCCCGCGGACAGCACATAGGCCAGCCGCAGGGCATGGCCGAGCACGGTGGCGCGGGTGGCGATGGCCTCGTCGAGCAGTTGCCGGGGGGTGGCGAGGAAGGCGGCCGCCGGGTCGGCCTCGTAGCGGATCGCGACGGCCAGAGCGAGGAAGGCGCGGCCGTGATGGTCCAGTGCGACGCCGGGCTGGCGCAGGATGCGCATGCAGGCTTGCTCGGCGCGGTATTCCGGATGATCGTGGCTGCCGACGTCGGACAGCAGGCAGGCGGCTTCGCGCAGGCGGGCGGCGTCGGCGGTCTCGCCGGGGAATAGCGGCTGCGTCCAGGCAGTGAGGGCGGCAGGCATCCCCGGGTCACGCCCGTTGCGCTCGCCGAGTTCGCGGCTGGCGGCGAGCACCGGGTCCTGCCCGGCCGTCGCCGCGGCAACCCGGCCCATGTACCAGCCCTCGCGGATGCCGTTGGCGCTGAACACGACCCGGCGCGCCGCCGTCGCCCGCAGCACCCGGCGCAGCACGATGGCGGCATACGGCAGATCGTCCAGCCGCCGCCGCGGCGCACCGGGCAGGCGCTCGAGCATGCGGCGGTTCGCGGAACCGATCACGCCCGTCAGGTCCCGTGCCTCGTCCTTGTCGATCGTATAGTGGTGCACGATGGCCAACGGGTAACCGGTCTGCGCCATGTGGATGCGCGCCAGCGCCCGCCACGCGCCGCCGACGAGATACAGGTCGCGTCCGGGATACTGGAACAGCCACGGCACGCTCCGAAGATCGGCCTCTGCCAGCGCGCGGGCGCGCACCAGGTCGCCGGCGGCGCGGTCCGCCAGGCGGATGACGCCGAGCGGCAGCGTTTGCGCCTGCCCGGCATGCCCGCCGGACAGCCGCACGACCTCCAGCGAGCCACCGCCGATATCGGCCAGGATGCCGTTGGCCTGCGGAATGCCGCACAGCACGCCGGCGGCGGAGAGGGCGGCTTCCTCCTCGCCGGACAGGATGCGGATGGGGACGCCGGGCATGCGTTCGCGTAGCCCGTCGACGAAGGCCTGCCCGTTGCTGGCATCGCGCACCGCGGCGGTGGCCAGCACCTCCATCGGGTCGGCGCCCATGGCGCGGGCGATGGCGCCGTAGCGGTGCATGACGGTCAGCGCCGCCGTGACGCCTTCCTCATTCAGCTTGCCCGTTGTCTCGAGGCCCCGGCCCAGGCGCAGCACCGCCCGCTCGTTGAAGATGGCGACGGGGTTGCGCGAGATGCCTTCGAAGACAACCAGGCGCACCGAGTTGGACCCGAGGTCGACGACTGCGGAGCGCGGTTCAGCTTGGGGCATCAATCCTGCGTCACCCGGTCGGGCCGCCGGTGAGCCGGGCCGCCAACGGCGACGCTCGGGCCATGTAACGCCGAGCCGCGGCCCGACAGCGACGGGTTCGTCATAAAGTAGTCATGCGCCGACACCGGCTTGGCGCCCGGCGCCACGCGCTTCCAAGTGCCCGTGCTGTCCAACTCCCACGATTGCAGCGTGTCCTTTAGGTTCACCACCATGATCTGGTCCAGCACCTGGGTGTGCACGGTCGGATTGTGGATGGGCACCATCGACTCGACGCGCCAGTCCATGTTCCGCGCCATCCAGTCGGCGCTGCTGATGAACACCAGCGCGTGACGGGACGGCAGCTTGTGGCCGTTGCCGAAACAGAAGATGCGGCTGTGCTCCAGGAAACGGCCGACCACGGACTTGATGCGGATGTTCTCGCTCAGCCCGGGGACGCCGGGCCGCAGGCAGCAGATGCCGCGGATCACGCACATGATCTTCACGCCGGCATTCGAGCACTCGTACAGCTTGTCGATCAGCTTGTCGTCGACCAGCGAGTTCATCTTGAGCCAGATCGACGCCGGCTTGCCCGCGAGGGCATTGGCGATCTCGCCGTCCATCAGCTCCATCAGGCGCTTGCGGGTGGTCAGCGGGCTGAACGCAATGCTGTCCATGCGCTCGGGCCGAGCGTAGCCGGTGATGTAGTTGAACAGTCGGGCCGAATCGCGCGTCAGGTCCGGGTCGCAGGTGAAGAACGACAGGTCGGTGTAGATGCGCGCCGTGATCGGGTGGTAGTTGCCCGTGCCGAAATGCGCGTAGGACCGGATGCCGCCGCCCTCGCGCCGCACCACCAGGCTGAGCTTGGCGTGCGTTTTCAGCTCCACGAAGCCGTACACCACCTGCACCCCCGCTGCCTCCATGGAGCGGGCAAGGCGGATGTTGGCCTCCTCGTCGAAGCGGGCGCGCAGCTCGATCAGGGCGGTGACGGACTTGCCCGCCTCCGACGCCTCGATCAGGGCCTTCACGATCGGACTGTCGCGGCTGGTGCGATACAGTGTCTGCTTCACCGCCACCACGTTCGGGTCGGCGGCGGCCTGGCGGAGGAACTGCACCACCACGTCGAAGCTCTCGAACGGGTGGTGGACGATGATGTCCTTGGCGCGGATGGCGGCGAAGCAGTCGCCGGCGAAGTCGCGGATGCGCTCGGGGAAGCGCGGGGTGTACGGGGGGAACAGCAGGTCGGGGCGGTCGTCCACGATCAGCTGCTTCAGGTCCACCGGCCCGAGGATGCCGGCCTGTACCAATACCTCGTCGCCGGGAATGTCGTCTTCGTTCACGCTCAGCTCGTCGACGATCAGCGCGCGTAGCTCGGCCGGCATCGCGGCGTCCACCGAGAGATGGATCGGCACGCCCCGCCGGCGGCGCTTGAGCGCGGTTTCGTAGGAGCGGACCAGATCCTCCGCCTCCTCCTCGAACTCGACGCCGGTATCGCGGATCAGGCGGAACATGCCGCGGCCCACGACGGCGAAGCCGGGGAACAGGGTGTGCAGGTTCAGCGCCACCAGGTCGTCCAGCAGCACGAAGCGGATCGGGCTGCCGGCGGCCCCGGCGGGCAGGCGGATGAAGCGCTCCACCTGGCTCGGCAGCGGGATCAGCCCGCTCATGACGGTGTTGTCCTCGTCGCGGTGCAGCTTCAGCACCATGACCAGGCCCATGTTGGGGATGAACGGGAACGGGTGCGCCGGGTCGATGGCCAAGGGGGTCAGCACCGGGAACACGCGGTCCATGAACCAGGCGGTCAGCCAGTCGCGATCGGCGGGGGGTAGGCTGGCCGGGTCGCAGACGGCGAGACCGGCTTCCTCCAGCAGGGCGCGCAGTTCCATCCAGACGGTCTGCTGGGTCGCCATCAGGGCGGCCGCGCGCGTCTGGATCTCACCCAATTGCTGCGCCGGCGTGCGCCCGTCGGCCGACAGCGACACGATCCCGGCCTTAGCCTGGCCGATCAACCCGGCGACCCGCACAGAGTAGAATTCGTCCAGGTTGGACGCGCTGATCGACACGAAACGCAGCCGCTCCAGCAGGGGATGGTGCGGGTTCTGCGCTTCCTCCACCACGCGGTGGTTGAAATCGAGCCAGGACAGCTCGCGGTTGATGAACCGGTCGGGGCTATCCGCGCCGACCGAGAGGGACGGTTCGACGGCCGGTTCGGCGGCGGAAAGCTTATTCATGGCGGCAATTCTTAATGGACGGGGCAGTGAGTGTCGAATGACGCCGTGTGACAGTTCTACGGTTCGGTCAGGTGATTTCGGCCACGACCCGCTCGGCGATCGCCTGCGTCACCCGGCGCCCAGCCGCCAGGGCGATCTGGTCCAACCGCTCGGCGGCCTCCCGCAGCGCTGCGGGTTCCCGTGGCAGCCGTAGCAGCAGCCAGAGTTGCAGCGGCTCCGGTATGGCGAGTTGGCGGGCGGCGATGAGGTGGGCGAACAGGGTCCGCAGCATGGTGTCGCCCGGCGTCGCGATCTCCACCGCGGGCACGGCGCGCAGCCGGCTGGCCAAGTCTGGCAGTCGCGTTGGCCAGCGGGATGGCGCCTGCCGCGCCGCCAACAGCACGGGGCGGCCGGCCTCGGCGGCGGCGTTCAGCAGGTGCAACAGCGGGCGTTCCGGGGCGGCGTCGGCATCGTCCACGGCCAGGCCGCCGGACTCCGGCATCGGCGGCAGGCCGGTCAGCCCCGAGCCCGGCAGGATCATGCCGTCGCACCCCGCCGCCCAACAGTGCAGCAGATGCGTCTTGCCGCAGCCAGGGCTGCCCCACAACGCCAGCCGCCGGGTCGGCCACTCGGCCTGCAGCCAGGCGAGCGCCTCTTCGTTGCTGGCGTCGGGCAGGAAGGCGGCGCGGTGATAGCTGGGCCGGTGCTCGAACGGCAGCGCCAGTTGGTCGATCATTGCAGCATAGCCGTCATTGCAGCTCGGGCGGCGGATCCGAATACAGCGGGCTGGCGAGATAGCGCCGGAGCCAGAACCGCGTCAGCACGCCGATCACTGCGGCGACGGGCACTGCCAGCAGCACGCCTAGGAAGCCGAACACCGCTCCACCGGCGAAGAGGGCGAAAATCACCCAGACGGCGTGCAATTCCACCCGGTCACCGAGGAAGCGGGGGTAGATCACGTAGCCCTCCAGCAATTGGCCGGCGATGAACACGCCCACCACCTCCGCCACCCCGGTCCAAGTCGGAAACTGCGCCAGCGCGAGGCCGATCGACGTCACGCCACCCGTGATGGAGCCGACATAGGGGATGAACGACAGCATGCCGGCCGTCAGCCCGACGATCAGGCCGAGGTCCAGCCCAACCCCCTGCAGCGCGAGTGCGTAGTACAGCGCCAGCAACACGCAGCACAGCGCCTGGCCGCGCAGCCAGGCGGACAGGATGCGGTCCATCTCGACCGCCTGCTCCCGCAGCACGCCGGCATAGCGGCGGGGCAGCCAGCCGTTCACGCGGCGCACCATGCCGGGCCAGTCGCGCAGCAGATAAAACGCCACTACGGGGGTCACCACCAGCAGCGACAGCACGTTGAACAGGGCGAACCCGCCGCCGACGATCCGGGTCAGCGCGCCGGCCAGAAAGCCCAGCATCGCGCCCGCCTGGCCGCTGACTAGGTCGCGCAGCTTGCCGTCGACGTATTCCGCGCCGAGCCGCTCCTGCAGGTGGATGATCACCTGCCCCGCCCACAGCCGCAGATCGTCCACGTAGGCCGGCACGCGGGAGACCAGGATGCCGATCTGCGCCAGGATCAGCGGATATAGCAGCAGCGCGAACAGCAGCCCGGCCGCCACCAGCCCCACCACCAGCAGCAAGGCCGCCACGCCGCGCCCCATACCGGCGCGATGCAGCCGCGTGGCGAGGGGATCGAGGAAATACGCGATCCCCGCCGCCACCACGAAGGGCAGCAGGATGGAGGCGAACAACTGCAGCACCGCCACCACGGCGACGGCCACGCCCACCAGCAAGGCAACGCGCTGCGCCCGCGTGGCATGCCGCGGCTCGGGCGGCATGGCCGGCGGGGGCGGCAACTCCGGCAGCCGAGGCGCCACGCGCACGATCGGCTGACTCACGGCGCAACCCGGCCTGGGTGGTTTGCACCCCGGGGTCGGCTGTGGTTAGTCCGTCGTGCCATCATGGCACCGATCATAGCCGATCCGCTCGGGCGGCTACATTGCGAAAGTGGCCTGGCTTATGACGACCTATCGCGACGCCGGCGTGGACATCGCCGCCGGGGACGCCCTGGTGGATCGGATCAAGCCGTTCGCCGCCGCCACCAACCGGCCCGGCGTGATGGGCGGCCTGGGTGGCTTCGGCGCGCTGTTCGACCTGAAGGCGGCCGGGTTCACCGACCCGGTGCTGGTCTCCACCACCGACGGCGTCGGCACCAAGCTCAAGATCGCCATCGACACCGGGCAGCACGACACGGTGGGCATCGACCTGGTCGCCATGTGCGTGAACGACCTGGTGGTCCAAGGCGCCGAACCCCTGATCTTCCTGGATTATTTTGCCACCGGCGCGCTGGACGTAACGCAAGCCGCCCGCGTGGTGGCCGGCATCGCCCGCGGCTGCGAACTGGCCGGCTGCGCGCTGGTCGGTGGCGAGACGGCGGAGATGCCCGGATTGTACCAGGGCGGCGACTACGACCTCGCGGGCTTCGCCGTGGGGGCCGCCGAACGCACCGCGCTGCTGCCGGCCGGTGTCGCCCCCGGCCAGACGGTGCTTGGGCTGGCAAGCTCCGGCGCGCACTCCAACGGCTTCTCCCTGGTTCGCCGCATCGTCAGTGGCGGCAATGCCGGCTGGAACGACCCGGCGCCCTTCGCAACTGGCCAGACCCTGGCCGAGGCGTTGATGGAGCCCACCCGCATCTACGTGAAATCCATCCTGGCGCTGCACCGCGCCGGCTTGCTTCGCGGCGCCGCCCACATCACCGGCGGCGGGCTGCCGGGCAACCTGCCCCGCGCTCTGCCCGCCGACACAAGGGCTGTGTTGCAAGGCGCCGCCTGGCCCCGCCCCGCCGTGATGGACTGGCTGGCAAAGACCGGCTCGGTAGCACCGGACGAAATGCTCCGCGTGTTCAACTGCGGCATCGGCATGGCTCTGGTGGTGGAGGATGCCGCCGCCGCCACCACCCTGCTCGAGGCCCATGGCGAGACCGTGTTCACCATCGGCCGCATCGAGGCGGCGGCCGGCCCGGCGAGTGTCGTGATCGAGTGACCCGCACCCGCGTCGCCGTGCTGGCCAGCGGCCGTGGCAGCAACATGGCCGCTCTGTTGGACGCCGCCACCGATCCGGCATTTCCCGCCGCCATCGCCCTCGTTCTATCCAACCGGCCTGAAGCGGCGGCCTTGGACCGAGCCCGCACCGCCGGCATCGCGGCGCTGGCCATCGATCACCGCCCTTTCGGCCCTGACCGCGAGGCGCATGAGCGTGCCATCGACGCCGCGTTCGGCGAGCACGGCATCGAGCTGGTCTGCCTGGCCGGCTACATGCGGCTCCTCACTCCGTGGCTGGTGGGGCGCTGGTCTGGCCGGATGCTCAACATCCACCCGTCCCTCCTGCCCGCCTTCCCCGGCCTTCACACCCACGAACGCGCCTTGGCGGCCGGGTGCCGCCTGCATGGCTGCACGGTGCACCTGGTGACCGCCGTGATGGACGAAGGCCCCATCCTCGCCCAGGCCGCCGTGCCCGTGTTACCGGGCGACACGCCTGACGCGCTGGCCGAACGCGTCTTGGCGCAGGAGCACCGGCTGTATCCGGCGGCCTTGGCGGCCGTGGCACGCGGCGGCCCCGTCCCGCTGCCGGATGCCGACGCATCGCTGGTCAACCCCTTGCCACTGCAGCAACGCACGCCCTAGAAACGGGCCATCGCTACGTGTTCAAGGGCTCTCGTTCATGGCAATCACCGTCACGACCACCACCACGGCCGGAACCACGACCGTCGTCGAGCCCAGCCCCGCGATCAGCGAGGCGTTCATCGCCGATCGCCAGGCGTTCTGGGGCAGCTTCACCCGCTTCGTCACCATGGGCGCCAGCGCGGTGGTGGTGTTGCTGATCCTGCTGGCGTATTTCTTGGGTTAACCTCGCCGCACTCCGAATCGCCTGAATCGAATTCTGTCAATAAGGTACCGTCATGCCAGGGCTTGACCCTGGTATCCACGGCCATCCGTCGACACCGGCCATCCCACGTTGCACGCGACAGCGGCAAGCACTTGTCCGACGTCATTTCGCCCGACCCTGTGGATACCAGGGTCAAGCCCTGGCAAGACGGTACCGGTACTTCGTCTCCGGCAATGACTTGAACCGGAGAGCCGTGGGTTAACCTTTGGGGTTCACTTGGGCGTCGACATCTCGAAGCGTCAGGGCGACGCCCCCGCCCTATGATGGGAGACGCGACTAACCCCGATTGCGCATGAGCCGGGCCTTGTCGCGCGCCCAATCCTTCGCGGCAATCGCCTGCCGCTTGTCCGCCTTCGCCTTGCCCTGGCCCAGGCCGAGCAGCACCTTGGCGAGCCCGCGATCGTTGAAATGGATGTCTAGCGGGACGATCGAAAAACCGTCTTTGCTGATCGCACCCAGCAGCCCGTCGCGCTGCTTCTTCTTCACCAGCAGCTTGCGCGGGGCCCGGGGCTCGAACTTCGACAGCACGCCGCCCTGGTATTCGGGGATATAGCAGTTGAACAGCCACATCTCGCCGTCCCGCTCGCCGGCCCAGGCCTCGGTGA
>CAXTCJ010000155.1:0-12079 GCA_964242215.1 uncultured Acetobacteraceae bacterium
CGCGTCATCTGGCGCGGCGGTTCGGTATAGCATCTTCTCCCTCTCCCCTTGAGGGAGAGGGCTGGGGTGAGGGGCGGCCACGCGCACGGATTAGGCAGGAGTGCAGACCTCCCAACCGCCCACCAGTGTACCGTTTGCCACCCCTCCCCTAACCCCTCCCTCAAGGGGAGGGGGATGACCTTGTGTCCGTGACGTCTGTTCTCACGACGTGCCTCACTCCGCGGCCGCTGCCAGCGATCCGCCCATTGCGTCCTGGATAGCGGTGCGCAGGATCGACACACCGAGGTCGAGCTCGGCCTCGGTGATCGTCAGCGGCGGGGCAATTCGCATCACCCCGCCGGAACTGCCGGCGCGGACGATGTTGGCTGACAGCCCAAGCTCGAGCGCCCGGTCGGTGACCGCGTCCGACAAGTCAGCCGCAGGCATCCCCGCCGTGTCGGCGAATTCCATGCCCTGCAACAAGCCCCGGCCACGAACGTCGCCGACGCACGCGTAGTCCGACTGGATCGCCTGCAACCCGGCGCGCAGCCGTGCCCCCATCGCGACGGCGCGTGCGGCAAGCCCGTCGCGCTCGACGATCTCCAGCACCTTCAGGCCGACCATCGCCGGCAGCGGGTCGTTCACATGCGTCGTGTAGAACAGGAAGTCGCGCGCGTCGCACTCGGCCGAGATGGCGTCTGTCGTCATCACCGCCGACAGCGGCAGCCCGGCACCGAGCGTCTTGGATAGCGTCAGGATATCGGGCACCACGCCGTCGCGCTCGAACGCGAACATCGTCCCGGTGCGGCCGATGCCGGTCTGCGCCTCGTCCAGGATCAGCAACATGCCGCGCTCCCGACACTTGGCCTGCAGGGCTGCGAGGTAGCCCGGCGGCAAATCCAGGATGCCGCCGCTGGACAGCACCGGCTCGGCGATGAAGGCGGCGAGGTTGCCGGTGCTCTGCCGGTCCAGCAGGTCGAAGCTGTCGTCCAACTCCTGCTGCCAGGTGACGCCGGGGAAGCGTGGCCGGTACGGGTTCGGAGCGGGGATCGCGAACGAACCGGCTGCGACCGGGCCGTAGCCGCGACGCCCTGCCTTGTAGGTGGCCGCCGCCGCACCGCCGGTCATGCCGTGCCAGGACTGCGCGAAACCCACGATCTCCCACTTGCCGGTGACCAGCTTGGCGATCCGAATTGCCGCCTCGTTGGCCTCGCCGCCGGTGGACAGCAGCATCACTCGGGGCAGGCCCGGCACCAATCCGGCCAGCCGTTCGGCCAGCGCGATCACCGGCTCACTCACCATGGAGGAGAACAGGTGCACCAGCCGTCCGGCGCCCTCGCGGATCGTCTCGGTGATCTCGGGGTGCGAGTGTCCGAGGATGGCGCTCATCTGCCCGGAAGTGAAATCGAGCACCCGGCGGCCGCCCGCGTCGTACACGAAGGCACCGGCGGCCCGATGGGCGACGAACGGGACGAACTCGCCGCCGAACTTCAGCAAATGACGGTGGTCGTTATTGCTACTGCGAGACGACATGGCGATTTGCATTCCCGTGCTGCATAGCAGCGTAGCGGCTCGGTTGACCACGCGCAATTTGTAACTGTGTCTTCGCGGTCTCAGAGCAATTTTCCCTCACTCCGGACGGCGAAACATGTGCAATTTCGCTTGCGACATGGTGACCTTAATGTAGTGTAATCTGTGTCACGAAAACTTGAGGATAAACTGATGCGCTCCTTTCTAGCTCCGCTCGCCCTCTGCTTTGCCTTGGGTGCGTGCGCGATGAACAGCCAGCCGGGCACCACCCCGAGCGCCTTCGACGGTGTCTACCAGGGCACCATGACGGCGACCCACGCAGCACCGGGATCGATGCCGAACGGGTCGATGTGTGCCTCGCCGGGCCAGAAGGACGGCTCGATCACGGTGCAGAACGGCCGGGTCATGTGGATGAATGGCGGCTCCACCATCTATGCTCCGATCGCCAACGATGGCTCGTTTGCGGCTCAGAATGGCGGGACGTTCTTCTCGGGCAAGATCACGAACCGCGCTATGGTGGCCCGTGGCAACCTCTCGAACTGCCACACGATCTACGACCTGCAGAAGGCCGCCTAACACGCCACTCCCCCGGCCGGCGCTCGTCGCCGGCCAGGCTGCATGCAACGAGACCTGGCCCGCCCTTGCATCAGCAGGGCGGGCTTGTTATTTGTGCCGTGAGGGTGACGTATAGGGAAACCAGTGCACGCTTTGGTGAAGCCGCCGAGCCAGTCCGAGCGGTTGTTCACCGTCACCGAGCTTGCGGCTGAGCTGGGCGTCACCGCGCGCACCCTCCGGTTCTACGAAGACCGCGGCTTGATCTGCCCTCGGCGGCTCGGAACCACCCGCGTCTACTCCCACCGCGACCGTGCCCGCATGGTGCTGATCCTGCGCGGCAAGCGACTCGGCTTCTCGCTGCGGGAGATCACCGAGTTCCTCAACCTGTACGACGCCGACCACACGGGCGCGGAGCAATTGCGTGCGCTCGATGCCGCCGTCGCCGACCGCATCGCCACACTCGAGGAGCAGCGGACGGCGCTGACACAAACCTTGTCCGAACTGCGCGAGATCGCTCGGCAAACCAAACAAATGCTCGAAGAACGGGCGGAATAAGGAGTCGACACCATGGCCACTGCGTCCCCCATCGTCATCGCCGGGTATGCCCGCTCACCGTTCACGCTCGCCAAAAAGGGCGGGTTGGCGCGCGTTCGCCCGGATGACCTGGCCGCCCAGGTGATCCGCGAACTGATCGCCCGCACCAAGGTGAAGCCCGAGGACATCGAGGACGTCATCATGGGCTGCGCCTTTCCGGAGGGCGAGCAGGGCATGAACGTCGCCCGCCTGATCGGCTTGCTGAGCGACCTGCCGATCTCGGTGGCCGGCATGACGGTGAACCGCTTCTGCGGCAGCTCCATGCAGTCGGTGCACATCGCCGCCGGGGCGATCGCGATGGGCGCCGGCGAGGTGTTCATCTGTGCGGGGGTGGAGAGCATGAGCCGCATCCCGCTCGGCGGTTACAACCCGCTGTTCAACCCGGTGCTGCAGCACAAGCAGCCCGGCGCCTACATGGGCATGGGCGAAACGGCGGAGAACGTCGCCAACCAGTGGCAGGTGCCCCGCGCCGAGCAGGAGGCGTTCGCGGTGAAAAGCCACGCCAAGGCCGCCGCCGCGCAGGCCGAGGGCAGGCTGGATGCCGAGATCGTCGCCATCCGTGACGGCAAGACCGTGGTCGAGAAGGATGGCTGCATTCGGCCGGAAACCACGGCAGAGGTGCTCGCCGGGCTGAAGCCGGCGTTCGACAAGGATGGCTCGGTCACCGCCGGCACGTCGTCGCCGCTGACGGATGGCTGTGCCGCCGTGCTGGTCACCACCGAAGCCTATGCCGAGCGCCACGGGCTGACCCCGCTGGCCCGGGTGCGTAGCCAGGCGGTGGCCGGGTGTGGGCCCGAGATCATGGGCGTGGGGCCGATCAACGCGACCCGCAAGGCGCTGGCCCGCGCGGGGATCGAGATCGGCGCGATCGATGTGGTGGAGCTGAACGAGGCATTCAGCAGCCAGGCGATCGCCAGCGCCCGCGACATCGGCATCCGCGAGGAAACGCTGAACCTGGATGGCGGCGCGCTCGCGATCGGCCATCCGTTGGGGGCAACCGGCGCGCGCATCGTCGGCAAGGCGGCGAGCTTGCTGCAGCGTACCGGCGGCCGTTACGCGCTGGCGACGCAGTGCATCGGCGGCGGGCAGGGGATCGCCACCGTGCTGGAGCGCGTCTGATGGCCATTAAGAAAGTCGGCGTCATTGGCGCCGGCGTCATGGGCGCCGGCATCGCGGCGCAGGTGGCCAATGCCGGGATCCCGGTGGTGCTGCTGGACATCGTGCCGACGGGTGCGAACGACCGGTCGTCCGTTGCCAGCGGTGCCGTGCAGAAGATGCTGAAGACCGAGCCCGCGCCGTTCATGAGCACGCGTGCGGCCAAGTTGGTCGAGACCGGCAACATCGAGGACGATCTCGGCCGCTTGGCGGAGTGCGACTGGATCATCGAGGTGATCGTCGAGCGCCCCGACGTGAAGCAGGAATTGTATCGCAAGCTGGAAGCGGTGCGCCGGCCAGGCACCGCCATCTCGTCCAACACATCCACCATCCCGCTGCGCGTGCTGACGGAGGGGATGAGCGAGCAGTTCAAGCGCGACTTCCTGATCACGCACTTCTTCAACCCGCCGCGCTACATGCGTCTGCTGGAGGTGGTGCCCGGCCCATACTCCGACCCGGCGACCGTGCAGTCGGTGCGCGAGTTCGCCGACATCGCACTCGGCAAGTCCATCGTCGTGTGCAACGACGCGCCGGGCTTCATCGCCAACCGTGTCGGCAATTACTGGCTGCAAGTGGCCGTGGTCGAAGCGTTCGACGCCGGGATCACCGTCGAGGAAGCGGACGCCGTCATAGGCCAGCCCTTCGGCATTCCGAAGACCGGTGTGTTCGGCTTGCTCGACCTGGTCGGGTTGGACTTGATGCCGCACGTGAATGCGAGCCTGGCGCGCACCCTGGCGCCGGACGACGCGTTTCACGCCTCCAACCGCGACATGCCGCTGCTGGGCCGCATGATCGAGCAGGGGATGATCGGACGGAAGGGCAAAGGCGGCTTCTATCTGTTCGACCGCAAGACGCGGAAGAAGCAGGCGATCGACTTGAAAACCGGCGAATACCGCGCCGAGATCAAGCCCGAGTTGCCCGAGTTGGGCACGCGCGACCTGACCAAGATCATGGATGCGCCAACCAAGGCCGGGCACTACGCCTGGGACGTGATGGGCAAAACGCTGGCCTATGCCGCGAGCGTGGTGCCGGAAGCGGCTGGCACGTTGGTGGACGTCGATGCCGCCATGCGCCTCGGCTACAACTGGCGCTGGGGCCCGTTCGAGCTGATCGACAAGCTCGGCACCGCTTGGTTCGCCGACCGGCTGCGGTCCGAGGGCAAGGCAGTACCTAAGCTGCTCGAGGTCGCCGCCGGGCGGCCGTTCTACCGGATCGAAGCCGGCCGCCAGCAATTCATGACGCTCGAGGGCGAGTACCGCGACGTGCCGCGCGCACCTGGCGTGCTGCTGCTGGAGGACATCAAGCGCGTGTCGCAGCCGGTGCTGAAGAACAGCTCCGCCAGCCTGTGGGATATCGGCGACGGCGTCGTGTGCCTTGAGTTCACCAGCAAGTCGAACTCGCTCGACGAGGGCATCATCGGCCTGCTCGGCAAGACGATCGCGCTGGTGAAGGAGAAGTACAAGGCGCTGGTGATCTACAACGAGGGCCAGAACTTCTCCGTCGGCGCCAATCTCGGGACCGCGCTCTTCGCGGCCAACATCGCGGCGTGGAGCGAGATCGAGAAAGCCATCGCGGGCGGGCAGCAGACCTACAAGCAGCTGAAATACGCGCCGTTCCCCACCGTGGCGGCCCCGGCCGGCATGGCGCTGGGCGGCGGCTGCGAGATCCTGCTGCACTCCAGCGCAGTGCAGGCACATGCCGAGAGCTATATCGGCCTGGTGGAATGCGGCGTCGGGCTGCTGCCGGGTTGGGGCGGCTGCAAGGAGATGCTGTCGCGCTGGAAGACGCTCGGCAAGCTGCCCGGCGGCCCGATGCCGGTTCCGGCCAAAGTGTTCGAGATGGTCAGCACCGCAACCACGTCCAAATCCGCGGCGCAGGCGAAGGAGTATCTGTTTCTGCACCCGACCGACGGCATCACGATGAACCGCGACCGGCTGCTGGCAGATGCCAAGGCGAAGGCGCTATCGCTGGTGGAGGGCTACAAGCCGCCCGAGCCGCAGGAGATGCAATTGCCCGGCCCGTCCGGCGCGCTGGCGATGAAATTGGCGGCGGAGGGCTTCCACAAACGCGGCATCGCAACAGATCACGACCTGGTCGTATCGAGTGCGCTGGCCGATGTGCTCGCCGGTGGCGACACCGACCTGATGGACGTGGTGACCGAGGACAAGATGCTGGCGCTGGAACGCGCCGGCTTCATGAAGCTGATGAAAACGGCGGCGACGCTGGCCCGCGTGGAGCACACGCTGGTCACCGGCAAGCCACTGCGGAACTGAGCCGTACACACGGAGAGAGCCAATGCAAGTCTACAAAGCCCCCGTCCGCGACATGCAGTTCGTCATCCACGAGTTGCACGACAGCACCGCGCTCACGAAGCTCAAGGGCCTCGAGGACGTCACCCCCGAGCTCATCGACAGCATCCTCGAGGAGGCCGGTAAGTTCGCCGAGAACGTGCTGCTGCCGATCAACGCCAGCGGCGACGAGGAAGGCTGCACCTACGAGAACGGCGTCGTCCGCACGCCCAAGGGGTTCAAGGACGCCTACCGCCAGTTCTGCGAAGCCGGTTGGAGCGCGGTTGCCGCCGACCCCGCCTATGGCGGCCAGGGCCTGCCGGAAGTGGTGAACAAGCAGATCGAGGAAATGACCTCGTCGACCAACCTGTCGTTTGGGCTGTATCCCGGCCTGACGCACGGCGCCTACCAGGCGATCCTCGACCACGCCACCGACGAGCTGAAGCAGCGCTTCCTGCCCAAGATGGTCGACGGTACCTGGTCCGGTACGATGTGCCTGACGGAAGCGCAGTGCGGCACCGATCTCGGCATGCTGCGCACCAAGGCCGTGCCGCAGGACGACGGCAGCTACAAGATCACCGGCAGCAAGATTTTTATTTCCGCCGGCGAGCACGACCTTACCGACAACATCATCCACCTGGTGCTGGCCCGGCTGCCGGATGCGCCGGCGGGCATCAAGGGCATCAGCATGTTCCTGGTGCCGAAGTTCCTGCCCGATGAGGCAGGGGGTCCCGGCGCCCGTAACGGCGTGGTGTGCACCGCCATCGAGCACAAGATGGGCATCAAGGCGTCCGCCACCTGCCAGATGAGCTTCGACGAAGCGACCGGCTGGCTGGTGGGCGAGAAGCACAAAGGCATGCGCGCCATGTTCACCATGATGAACAGCGAACGCCTGTCGGTCGGCGTGCAGGGCTTAGGCGCGGCCGAAGCCGCCTACCAGGGCGCCGTGTTCTACGCCAAGGACCGCATCCAGGGCCGCTCGCTGTCGGGCGCCAAGGACAAGACCCAGGCGGCCGATCCGATCATCGTGCATCCGGACGTGCGCCGCATGCTGATGACCATCCGCGCCTACACCGAGGGCTGCCGCGCCTTCGGTGGTTGGGTTGCGCAGCAGCTCGACCTGGTGGCCCGCTCCGATGACCCGGCGACCCGCACGGAGGCGGAGGATTTCACCGCCCTGATGACGCCGATCGTCAAGGCGCTGTTCACCGACCTCGGCTTCGAGATGGCGAGCATGGGCATGCAGGTCTACGGCGGCCACGGCTACATCCGCGACCACGGCATGGAGCAATATGTCCGCGACGCCCGCATCTCCATGATCTACGAGGGCACCAATGGCATCCAGGCGCTCGACCTGGTCGGCCGCAAGATGCCGGCGAACATGGGTCGTTCGCTGCGCCGGTTCTTCCACCCGGTCAGCGAATACATCGCCGCGCACCGCGACGACGCGCAGATCGGCGGCATGGTGAAAGGCCTGGAGCGCGCATTCGGCGCCTTGCAACTCGCCACCGCGCAGATTGCGATGACCGGGCTGAAGGATCCGGAGGAGGCCGGTGCCGCCGCGACCGATTACCTGCGGCTGTTCGGGCTGGTGGGGCTTGGCTACATGTGGGTCCGCTCGGCGCAGGTCGCGCACCGCAAACTGCCGACGGCGAACGGCGACGCGCGGTTCTACCAGGCGAAGCTGCACACCGCGCAGTTCTTCGTCGACCGGCTGCTGCCGCAGACGGCGTCGCTCTACCTGGCGATCAAGTCCGGTAAGGGACCGATGATGGCGATGGACGAAGCGATGTTCTGAGCCATGGGCGAGACAGTCAGCTTCGACACGAAGGTGGCGATCCTGGTGCTGGAGGACCTGGCGGTTTGGCAGAAGCTGAACGTCACGGCCTTCCTCGCCACCGGGATCGCTGCGGCGGCTCCGGAGGCGATGGGGCTGCCCTACGAGGACGCGGCGGGCCGAACCCACGCGGCCCTGCTGGGGCAACCGATGCTGGTGTTCGCGGCGCAGGCGGCAGGGCTACAACGGGCCTATCGGCAGGCGATCGAGCGCGGGCTCACCCGGGCGGTTTATGTGCGGGCGATGTTCTCCACCGGGCATGACGCCGCCAATCGCGCCGCCTTCCTCGCCGAGCCCGCCGACGCGCCCGACCTCGTCGGTTTGGCCCTGCGCGGCTCGAGAAAGGACGTCGACAAAGCTACCAAAGGCTCGTCGCTCCACCCGTAGCGGAGATGGTCCGAGCTAGATGCCGCTCATGGCCGGCTGCTGCCGGGCCCGCCGCGCCAGCGTGGAGCCTAGCTTGATGGACGGGATTTCCACGGCCACGTGCATCACGGACGCGGCGGCGAGCGATACCGCCACGACGACGACGACGAGCAGCGCGAACGGCAAGCGGTCGATCAGGGCGGGGACGAGCACCAGCATGATTGGAAGATGGATCAGATACAGGCTGTAGGAGATGCGGCCGAGATATTGCGGGACCGACGACTCCAGCAGCCTGCGAAGCCCGCGGCTGTCGATTGCCAACACGATCATGATCGCCGCCGCGATGACGTAGAGGATGTTCTCCTTGGCCGACCCGAAGCCCGGCGGCATGCAGAATATCGCGAACGCCGCCCCGAACAGGCACAGCCGTAGGATCGATGGCATTCGCCGCAGCCATAGGCTGATCCAAACCCGATGCTTGCTCAGCAGGATGCCGGTTACGAAATACGGGACGACGTGCGCGGTCCACAGCAGCGTCGTGCCGAAATTGGTCGGGAAGCTGGGATGCGGATTTTGACCGAGCAGGACGATGAGTTTGACCGAGCCCACGAGCAGCACGAGCGATACGGCGACGGCGAGCCCAGTGTTCCAGCAGAACAGGACCAGCAGGGGGAACACCAGCGACAGCCGCAACTCGTAGACCAGGGTCCACATGGGCGGGTTGAACTGCATGTCCTCGCTGGTTCCGAGCATCATGAAGTGACCGGCGATGGTCGAAACGGACGGCCATCTCGCCGGCCATAGCTCGTTGAACCAGATGCTGGCGGTTGCGGTCGGCGCGTGATCGGCGGCGGCATAGAGCAGCATGGCGAGCACGATCGAGACCGCAAAGGGGATGTAGATGCGGCACACCCGCCGGATCAGGTAGGGCAGATAGGGCAGTTGCTTGCCGCTGTGATACGGCAGCGACAGCACGTAGCCACTCAGGGCAAAGAAGATGAAAACGGCGGCGTTGCCGTTGTACAGCGGCAGCAGCAGCCGTGCCCAGATCGTGTCATCCAGCTGGGCGCGTTGCTGCTCGGGTAGGATCAGGTAGCAGTGCGAGAGCACGACCGCGCAGGCGGCGATCCCGCGCACCGCATCGAGCGAGGTGAGGCGGTGCAGTGGCTGGACGGTATGGGCCGAGACATCAGCGGGCACGGGCACGGATGCTCCCAATGTCCACCGCGTCACCGGGGCGATGTCGTACAGACGTGAACACGTAATCGTTACCTCAGCTTCGGTGGAATTGGAAGCTGAAGCCGAGGCTTAACCCTCCCCCTGCCGCGCCCGGCAGAGAGAGGTGCTGTTGTGTCAGTCGTTGGCGACTAGCGACGCCACCATCCGCGCTTCTTTTCCGTGACCGGAACGGAGCCGACCAGCATGGGCGGTGGCACGGGCGAACTGACCGGCCCTTGGTCCGGCTCGCTCGCGGCTGGCGCTGGTTCCGGAGCATGCCCATTCAGAAGCGGGAGCTCTTCCTCGATGACAGCCGGAGTCGGTTCCGGCGGACTGGCGAGCGCCTCCGGTTCCGGCGGACTGACGACCGCATCCGGTTCCGGCGGACTGGCGAGCGCCTCCGGCTCGGGCAACGCCGCCTCCGGCTCGGGCAACGCCGCCTCCGGCTCGGGCAGTGCCGCCTCCGGCTCGGGCGATGCCGGCTCCGCCGCGTTCACGGCCTCCGGCTCGGCGGGGACGGTGGCCTCCGCGGCTTCGCCTTCCTGCTCGGGCCGGTGATCTGGCGGCGTGACCGGCGGCGGCTCGGGCGAGGCGGGGGCAGGGCTGGGTGAAGCCGCACGAATATCCGCCTCGTCCATCATGTCGAAGATGTCGAACGGCTGGCCGCCGAATGGATCGGCCGGCGTGGGGCCGGTGTAGGTGAACACCGGCTCCTGCGGGGCGTCGAACGAGGCGGCTTGTTCGCCCGCGGCCTCCGGCTCCGCCAATGGAAGCTCGCCCTCGCCCGGCTCGCGACGGCGGCGACGGCCACCGCGACGACCGCGTCGGCGGGCCCTTCCATCGTCTTCGCCGCCGGCCTCGGCCGCTGCAGGCTCCTGCGTTGCGGCATCGCCGGGTTCGGCTTCGGCCTCGGCTGGCGCGTCGGCCGCGGGCGGCGGCGCAGCCTCGATGGCGATCGGGTGGATGTCGGGCTGATCGAGGTTGGCGGGGTCGACCGCCGGCATGTTCGGGCCATCCTCGCGACGGCCGCCCCGGCGGCGGCGCCGGCGCTTGCGGTGGCGTGTGTCGGCCTCCTCGGCCGTCTCGCCCACCACGGCGACCTCCTCCTCCTCCTCGTCTTCGCGATCGGCCTCTTCCTCGACCAGATCGTCCTCTTCGGGCGTCGGCGGAGCCAGCGCCGTCATCGGCGGCGGCGTATAGGGCAGCTCGGCCGTTTGCGCCCGCACCCGCTCGATCCGGGTCTGCGGCGGCAGTAGGCTCTCATCGGCCGCGAAGGTGACCTCCATGGCGTAGCGCGCCTCGATCTCGGCCAACCGGGTGCGCTTGTGGTTCAGCACATACAGCGCCACCGCGCCGGCGACGTGCACCACGATGGCGGCGGCCCGGCGCTTGGACCCTTCCTCCTCCACCGCGCGCAGCACGGCTAGGGCGGCCATTTCCGTGGTCCGGACGTGCCCGGTGCCGCCGCAATGCGGGCAGGTGGTGAAGCTGGTCTCGGCCAAGGAGGGACGCAGCCGTTGTCGGCTCAGCTCCAGCAGGCCGAAATGGCTGATCGAGCCCAGTTGGATGCGCGCCCGGTCGTCGCGCAACGCGTCCTTGATACGCTTCTCGACGGCGGCGTTGTTGCGCCGGCTCTCCATGTCGATGAAGTCGATCACGATCAGCCCGGCCAAATCGCGCAGCCGCAGCTGGCGCGCCACCTCGTCGGCGGCTTCCAGGTTGGTCTTGAGCGCCGTCTCCTCGATGCCGCGCTCGCGGGTCGAGCGGCCGGAGTTCACGTCGATGGCGACCAGCGCTTCCGTCTGATTGATCACCAGATAGCCGCCGGAGCGCAGCTGCACTGTCGGCTCCAGCATCGCGTCCAGCTGGGCTTCCACGCCGTGCTTGGCAAACAGCGGCTGCGGCTCGTTCCACAATACGACCTTGCGGGCATGGGCCGGCATCAGCATGCGCATGAAGTCGCGCGCCGCCTTCCAGCCCAACTCGCCGTCCACCGTCACCTCGTCCACGTCGCGCGAGTAGTTGTCGCGGATGGAGCGCTTGATGAGGCTGGCTTCCTCGTGGATCAGCGCCGGGGCGATCGAGGCCATGGTGGTCTCGCGGATGCTGTCCCACAGCTCGAGCAGGTATTCGCAGTCCCGCTTGATCTCCGCCTTCGGCCGGGCGGCCCCGGCGGTGCGCACGATCAGCCCCATGCCGCGGGGGATCTGCAGCTCGGCGGTGACTTCCTTGAGGCGGCGGCGGTCGGCGGCCGAGGTGATCTTGCGCGAGATGCCGCCGCCACGGGGCGAGTTCGGCATCAGCACCGAGAACCGCCCGGCGAGCGAGATGAAGGTGGTCAGCGCCGCGCCCTTGGTGCCGCGCTCCTCCTTGACGACTTGGATCAGCAGGATCTGGCGGCGGCGGATCACCTCCTGAATCTTGTAGGAGCGCATGTAGCGGGCCGGGGGGCGAGACTCGCGCCGGTCGCTGTTGCCGGCTTCTTCGACGTCGTCGTCCCGATGCTGGTCGTCCCGGTGCTGGTCGTCCTCGGCGTGGTCGGGTGCGCTGCCAAGCA
>CAXTCJ010000156.1:0-11968 GCA_964242215.1 uncultured Acetobacteraceae bacterium
CCGCACCCGACCGTGCGCAAGATCAGCTTCACCGGGTCGACCGTGGTGGGCAAGCATCTGGCGGCAATGGCCGGCGAGCACATGAAGCGCGCCACGATGGAGCTGGGCGGCCACGCGCCCGTGCTCATTTTCGACGATGCAAACCTCGAGGTCGCGACCAAGGTTCTGTCCGCCAACAAGTTCCGCAATGCCGGGCAGGTTTGCATCGCGCCGACCCGCTTCCTGATCCAGGAGAAGGTCTACGACGACTTCGTCTCCCGCTTCACTAGGGCCGCCGAAGGCATCAAGGTCGGCGACGGGCTGGAGAAGGGCACCACGATGGGTCCGCTCGCCAATGACCGTCGGGTGCAAGCGATGGAGAGTTTCATCGCCGACGCGGTTCAGCACGGCGGCGAGGTTCGCACGGGCGGCGCGCGGATCGGCAACGTGGGCAATTTCTTCCAGCCCACGGTGATGACTGGGGTGCCCACCGATGCCCGCGTCATGAACGAGGAGCCGTTTGGTCCGCTTGCGCTGATGACCCCGTTCCGCGACATGGATGAGGCGATCGCGGAGGCTAACCGCCTGCCGTATGGGCTCGCCGCTTACGCCTACACCAGCTCGGCAAAGACTGCGGCCAAGGTCGCGGCCGACGTCGAGTCGGGCATGATGTCGATCAACCATCACGGTCTGGCGCTGCCGGAAACACCGTTCGGTGGCGTAAAGGACAGCGGCTACGGCTCCGAAGGCGGCGTCGAGGGGCTCGAGGCTTACTTGGCGACCAAGTTCGTCACCCAAGCCGGTATCTAAAGCCGCCCAATTACGCTCCTGTCGTTCCCTCCCCCGTGACAAACGGGGGAGGATCTCCTCACCAGTTCGCGGCGATCAGCAAGAATTCCGCACTCGTGACGGTGAGATTCGCGTTGGCGTCCACGCTCAAGGCGGCCGACGCCAGGTGCAGCATTCCGAGGACCGTGGTCAGATCGGTGTCGTCCTTGCCTCTGGCACGGACGGTCGCGGCCCTCTCGCAGGCTAGTCTCATCCGGGCGGCAGGAAGAATGGTCGTGGCCATCGAATGCTCCAAGCATGGTTTGAGCAGACCGTATGGCGTATATTGTGCGCTGCACAATCGCACACGGCGACTTATGTGCGCGCACTGACTAAATGCCACAATTCAGCTACAGAGGCGTGCTTTTTTACTCGGTGTTAACCCATGCATGCTAATGTATGATGGTCCGTCGCGAGCCGGGTCGGGAGGAGCACGAAAGCCGCTCACCATGTGCCAGTAGGCCCTCCCGCATCCCCTCAAACCACGGGCGTCAGCAAGTCCTTGCCCGCGAAGAACGCGTCGAGGTTGGCGAGCATCAGCGACCCCATTGCGGCCCGCGTCTCGTGCGTGGCGCTAGCGATGTGCGGGGTGACCACCACGTTGTCCATGCCGAACAGTTCCGGCGGTGCGTTCGGCTCGTCCACGAACACGTCGAGTGCGGCGCCCCCCAACGTGCCGTTCTTCAGCGCATGCACCAGCGCCGGCTCGTCCACGATCGAACCGCGGGCGATGTTCACCAGCGCGCCCTCCGGGCCGAGCGCCTCCAGCACGGCCTGGTTCACCAGCCCCTTGGTCGACCCGGATGCCGCGGCACACACGACCAGCACGTCCGAGCCTTTCGCCAACGTCACCAGGTCCGACACGAAGGTGTAGGGCACCGGCTTCTCGGCAACATCGGTGTAGCTGATCTTGCCGTCGAACGCCGCGAGCCGCCGCCCGACCGCTTGCCCGATCCGCCCCATGCCCAGAATACCGAAGCGCTTGCCGCTGACCTTGCGGGCGAGCGGCATGTCCCGCGTTGGCCACTGCCCGGCGGTGACGTGGCCATGCGCATGATGCAGCCGGCGCAGCAGCATGATCGTCAGCCCGACCGCCAAGTCGGCCACGTCGTCGGTCAGCACGTCCGGCGTGTTCGTGACGCGCACACCACGGCCCTTGGCGGCATCCAGATCGACCTTGTCGTAGCCCACGCCGTTGATGGCGACGATCTTGAGGTTGGGCAGCCCCGTCAGCAGCGCCGTCGAAAGGCCGTTATGGCCACCGGTGACGATGCCATCGATCTCGCCGCCATGCGCGTCGAGCCAGCCCTCCGGTAGCTTGCTGGCCATGTGGACGGTGTAGCGGGCGTCCAATTCCGCCTGGATCTCGGGGCGCAGGGATGCGAGTTGCAGCACGGTCGGCATGGGGTGTTCCTCCGGTGGGCGCGTTCGGCGTGTTGACGCGCAGACTACTGCGGAATGGCGTGAAGCTTCCATGCCCTACGCAACGTGATCGCGACGCACGGGCCGGCTGGCGCTACGATCATCGCGCACAGGAGGGCGATGATGGTGTCGACGCTGGTTCGCTGCACTCTGCTGGCCGTTTGCGTGTCGCTGCCGGTTGCGGCCCAGCCGGCGCCGGTCAAGCTCGACTACGCCGCCTACTCAAACGGGCTGAACGTACTCGACCTGCAAGCCAGCGTGGCGTTGTCCCCCAGTTCCTACCGGGTGCAGGTGTCGTATCACCTGACCGGCCTGGCCGGCGTGATCGTCAGCGCCGATTCGCAGACCACCGTAGATGGGCGTTTCCAGGGCGATCAGACCGAGCCGCGGGAGCTGTTCAGCAGCGGCCATATGCGTGGGCAGCCGCGGGTGACCCAGATCGACTGGCGCAACGGAAACCCGGTGATTACGCAGATGGTCCCCCCGGTCGAGACCGAGCGCGACCCGGTGCCGGCCGAGGACCAGGCCCACACCATCGACTCGCTCAGCGCCATGGCCTCGTTGCTGCGCCGGGTCGCAGCCACGGGACGGTGCGAGGGGGCCGCGAATACCTTCGACGGCCGCCGCCTATCCGAGGTCGAAGCCCATACCGTCGGCGAGGAGACGCTGGAGCAGACCGACCGTTCCAGCTTCCAAGGCCCTGCGCTGCGCTGCGACTTCCAGGGCCGCCAACTTGCCGGCTTCTTCCGTGATCAGGACCCCGATGCGCTGCGCCGCCCGCAGCACGGCTCGGCCTGGTTCGCCCGGCTGGCCCCCGGGGAGGCGCCGGTGCCGGTGCGGATCAGGTTCGAGACGCGCGTGTTCGGTTGGGCCACACTGTATCTGACAGGCCAAAGCTAGGGAGTTTTCATGCAGGACCCGCCATTCCGGATCACCGTCTGCGGCATCGAGGAACTGGCCGGGCACTGCGAGACCGGGGCCAGCCACGTGCTCTCGATCCTCGATCCGGACTACCCGGTGCCGGAGGCATTCGGCCAGTACGGCGAGCACGAGCGTCTGGAACTCCGCTTCCACGACATCATCGAGGCCGCGCCGGGCTCCGCCCTGCCGCAGTCCGAGCATGTGGAGCGGATTCTGGCGTTCGGCCGCGACCTGATGGCGGATCCATCGGCGAACCTGCTGGTGCATTGCCATGCCGGCATTTCGCGCTCTACCGCCGCGATGGCGCTGATCCTGGCCCAAGCCCAACCGGCGCTTGCGGCGGACGCGGTGCTCGGACAGGTGCACGCGATCCGCGAGAAGGCGTGGCCGAACCTTCTGATCATGGAAATGGGCGATGCAATGCTCGGGCGGGGCGGCTCGCTCGTCACCGCGACGCATGCGTTGCACGGGTTGCAGTTGGACGTCCGGCCACGTCTGGCGGAATTGATGACCCAAGCCGGGCGCGGCCGTGAAGTGACCGAAGCCACAAAACTCTCCCCCGCCCCTTGAGGGAGGGGGGCCGGGGGGGGGGAAGGGGTGGCCCACGCGCCAGACGGTGGACCGGCTACCCCTTCCCCCGCCCCTCCCTCAAGGGGAGGGGGGAAGAAGCAGTGGTTAGGCGGCTTTGTCCCAGGCGGGGGCGAAGCCGGGGTTGACCATGCGTTGCGCCTTGGGCAAGGCGGCGATGGCGGCGCGGTCGGCATCGTCGAGCGTGATCTTCATTGCTTCCAGGTTTGCGATCTGGCTCTCGCGCCGGGCTGCCTTGGGGATCGCGGCCACGCCGGGCTGGTCGATCAGCCATTTCAGGGCGATCTGCGCCGCCGTCGCGCCGTGCTTGCGTGCGATCACGCCCAGTTCCTCGTGATCCGCCAGCTTGCCCTGGGCGATCGGGCAATACGCCGTCAACGCCATGTCGTGCTTCTGCAGGTAGTCCAGCACGGGTTGCTGGCCGAGCAGCACATGATACTCTACCTGGTTCGCCGCGATCGGCGCACCGATCTCCTCGACCGCCTGGCGGAGCAGCGCCACCGGGAAGTTGCAGACGCCGATCGCGTGGATCAGCCCCTCCTCCTTCAGCTTCACCATCGTCTCGAGCGCCAAAGGCAGGTTCATATCCGGCGCCGGCCAGTGGATCATGTACAGGTCCACGTAGTCGGTCTGCAGCTTGCGCAGGCTGGTCTCGATCGCGTTCCGCATCGCGTCCGGCGCCAGGTGGTCCCACCACACTTTCGTCGTCACGTGGATGTCGGCGCGGGGCAGGCGGGCACCAGCCAGCGCGCGGCCGACATCCTCCTCGTTGCCGTACATCTCGGCGGTATCGATATGCCGGTAGCCGAGCGAGAACGCCCGCTCCACGGCTTCGCGGCACTCGTCCCCCTTCATGCGCCAGGTGCCTAGCCCGAGTTTGGGCATACGCAGACCGTGCGAGGTGATCATCTCCATGGGGACACTCCTATCGTTTGCTTAGATCGACCAAGGCGGCGAACCCGGTCTCGGTTCCGAAGGCGAGGCGGGCGCCATCGCGGCTCCAGGCCAGGGCGGAAACTGCGCCGTGGCCGGGTGCCGCCACCGGCAAGATGCGTTCGGACTGGATGTCCGCCAGCACCACCAGCCCGTCGGCGAACCCGGCGGCGATCACCTCATGCTGGGGATGCGCCGCGACCCGGGTGCAGAGCACGTTGTCGCCGCCCGCCATTTCCATCGGCGCCTTTCCCATCGGGCCGCCGCCGAAGAACGGCCACATCACGATGGTGTCCGCCCCGGCCGAGGCCAGCCATTTGCCGTTACGCGTGAAGCACAGCGACTCGGTCTTGGACGGGTAGCCTGACATGCGCATGTGCTGCCCGTCGGACAGCCGCCAACCGTGCAGGCTGTTCTCCTGCATCGAGGTCACTACGGCCTCGCCCGCCGGGTGGACGGCGATGCCGGTGTGGCTGCCCTTCCACTCGAGCCGCCGCGGGCTGTCCACCTTGGCGCCGACGAACCACAGCGTGGCGCCGTTGTAGTGGGACGCGGCAATGCGCTTGCCCTTGGCGTCGAATGCCAGGCCGGTGACGGTGGAGGGGTGGTCAAGCTGTTTCAATTTCTTGCCGGGGACGTCGAACAGATGCGCGGTCTTGCCGACGGCGCAGGCGAGGGTGGTCTCGTGGGCGGCAACCTGCTCGACCCATTTCATGCCGAATTCGGCTATGGTGGTGGAGACGCCGTCGAGATCGGTACGGAGGAACTTGCCGTCGTCGCCCCCGGTGAGGAAGGCGTCCGCCGTGGCGGCGAGGGCGAGCACGGCGCCGTCATGCGCGGCGATGTCTTGCCAGTCCATGACCAAACGGCCATCGCCGAGCGCGAAGGCGGGGGTGTCCCCGACCCAAGCGGCAGACACGACGAATGCGTCGAGTTCGCGGGTGTCGCCGCGCGTATCCAGAACGAAGTCACTCACCGAAAAGCCCCCTCCCCTTGAGGGAGGGGGTTGGGGGAGGGCTGGTCCTGCCCCGGTCGTTGCGGCTTACCCCTCCCCCCGGCCCCCTCCCTCAAGGGGAGGGGGAGGTTTGAGGTCATTCCGCTTGGCATGCTTCGAATCCACGGCGCAGTTGCGGGCGGTTCAGGTTGCGACCGATGAACACCAGCCGGGACCGCTTTTCTTCCCCCGCCGGCCACGCCCCGATAAAATCACCGTCCGCGATCATGTGCACCGCCTGGAACGCGAACCGCCGGTCCTCCCCCGGATAGTGCAGGATGCCCTTGGTCCGCAGCAGGTCCTGGCCCTTCTCCTGCAGCAACTGGCTGATCCAGGCGTTGAACTTCTCCGGGTCGATCGGCCGCGTCACCTCGAACGACATGCTGTTGATGTCGTCGTTGTGCTCGTGCTCCGTCTCAGTCAGGAAGCCGGGCTGCACGTCGGCCAGGATGCGGGCGAGGTCGAAGCCGCCCTGGTCCAGCACGTCGGCGATGTCCACGGCCGAGCGCTGGGTCCGGTGGATGCGGGCGAAGCGGTTGATCTTGCGGATGCTGGCCTCGACCGCCTCTAGCTCGTCCGGCGTCACCAGGTCGGTCTTGTTCAGCACGATCACGTCGGCGAACGCGATCTGCGCCTCGGCTTCGGCGCTGTCGGCCAGGCGAGCGGGTAGGTTCTTGGCGTCCACCACGGTCACAATCGCGTCCAGCCGGGTCTTCGCGCGCACGCCTTCGTCCACGAAGAAGGTCTGGGCGACCGGGGCCGGGTTAGCCAGCCCGGTGGTCTCGATGATGATGCCGTCGAACTTGTCGCGGCGCTTCATCAGACCGCCGACGATGCGGATCAGGTCGCCGCGGACGGTGCAGCAGATGCAGCCGTTGTTCATCTCGAACACCTCCTCGTCGGTGTCCACGACGAGGGCGTTATCGACGCCGAGCTCCCCGAACTCGTTGATCACGACGGCATATTTGCGGCCGTGATTCTCGCTCAGGATGCGGTTGAGCAGCGTGGTCTTGCCGGCGCCCAGGTAGCCGGTCAGCACGGTCACGGGGATGGTTGTGGTTTCGGACATCAGGTGCCCCTTTCAATACGCGCCGTCATATAGGCGCGGGTTTCCGCCAGCCCCAGCCCCAGCAGCAGGAAGAACCACCCCGAAAGCGGCATGGAGAGGAAATCGCTGGTGGATGCGATCGGCCACTCCTGCAGCAGCGCCGCGACGAACAGCCCGGTGCGCAGCGGCGCCGGGTCGCGCCACAGGCCGCGGGCGAGCGGGCGCAGCCAGGCCAGCACCATCACGCTGAACAGCACCAGCCCGGGTAACCCGGCCTCGACGGCGGCTTGCAGATAGTGGTTGTGCGGATGCTGCACGCAGACGTTGGCGCCCCCGCCGTCGCCGCCATACCAGCCGACGAAATACGCCGGTTCGGCGCAGTGGTGCCGAAATCCGTCGAAGCCCAGGCCTACCCACGGGTGCTGCTCGATCATCGTCACCGCGCGCACGGTGATCAGGCCGTAAGGGCTCGTCGGGAAGTGCTCCATCTGGCTGGAGAACTTGTCGATCAGCCGGTGGAACGTCGGGGGTACCACGATCGCCGACACCGACAGCAGCAGCGCCGCCCCGGCACAGGCCGCCAGCACACCCATGCGCAGACGGGGCAGCAGCAGCGCGGTGACGAACAAGCCGAGCCCGGTCAGCAGCACCGGCATGCGCTGGCCGATCAGCACCACGACCAGCACGGCGGCGACCAGCAGCAGCAACCCGGCCCATCGCCCGAGCCGCGCCATCGCCGGCAGCACCGCGGGGAACAGCAGCCGCGACAATGGTGCCCCGGCGCGCGGATGCTCGAACGGCCCGGTCAGCTCGCCGTCGCCCCACCGGCCATACCCCTGGATGTTGCGCCCGATGGCGAGCTGCAGGACGGTCTGGAAGGCGATGTACAGCGCCGCAATCGCGGTGAGTCGCGCGAGCCAGACCCGGCGCCACGCCAGGCGCAGCACCCAGTGTTCCAGCGCCGCCACGAACACCAGGAAGCGAACCGCCGCCAGCGCCTCGGCCAAGCCGCCCCGCAGCGAGCAGACGAGTAGCCAAAGCCACCAGGCCGCCGCCGCCAGCACCCAGCCGGTGCGCAGCCAGGCCCAATCGCGCGCCAGTGCGGATCGGGCCAGGAAGCAGACGCCGACCACGATCATCAGCACGTCGGCGATCAGCCGACCATGCAGCAGAAACAGTGGGCACAGCAGCAGGCATGCCACCGCGAGCCGGTCCAGCGCGGTCATCCGACCAACTCCGCGCGCAACGCCAACAGCCGCTGGGCCGCCGGGCCGGTGTCGAATTGCGCGGCCCGCAGGCGGGCGGCGGCGGCCAGGGCGCTGCGGCGATCGACATCCTGGGCCAGGGCCAGCACGGCAGCGGCGACAGCACCGGGGGCATCGGGGCTGGCGTACACGGCACAGTCGCCGGCGACCTCCGGCAGGGCACCACGGCGCGAGCAGACCAGCGCCGCCCCGTGCGCCATCGCCTCGAGCGCGGACAGGCCGAACGGCTCGGGCCAACGGCTCGGTACTACGGCGATGGCGGCACGGCTCATCCGCTCCATCGTGGCGTCGTGGGACAGGTAGCCGCACAGCTGGACATTCGCGGCTTCGGCCATTTTGTGGATCTGCTCGGTAAATGGCGTGGGGCGGCTGTGGGAGGTGAAGCGGTCGGCGCCCACCATCTCCGCCCGCCAACCCGGCAGCTGCGGCAGCACGGCGGCGCAGGCATCGACGAAGGCGTCGGCGCCCTTGTCGGACACGACCCGGCCGACGAACAGGATCAGCCGGTCGCGCACCTTCCGGACCCGGGGCGGCACGTCGATGCTGTTGGGCAGCACGGTGACCTCGCCGGTGGCGCCCTGCAGGAACAGTCCGCGCAAATGCTCCGACACGGTGACGACCCGGGCCAGCCGGCGCAGCAGCCGGGTTCGGTCGGCGCCCGTCTTGGCCCCGCGCATGCCCTGCGGGTCGTTGTGCAGGAACAGCACCACGCGGGGGAAGCGGCGCGCCAGGTACAGGGCGATCTCCGGCCGGTTGTGCACCTCGACCAGGTCGGGGCGGAGGCCGCGCAGCACGGCCGCCACCCCCCTTGCATAGCGCATGGTCTCGGTCAGCCCTCGACCTGGGCGAACCGGGTGGAACGGGATGCCTGGGAACGGGTCGCTCGACGGGCGCCCGACCACCGCTCCGCCGGCGGCGCGGGCGAGCCGGTGCACCAGCAGACCGATCGCGCCGACCGCACTGGCAGAGAACCCTTCCTTGGGAGGCAGAACCGTCGCAACGATCAGGTGAACAGCAACGCCGCCCCGCCAGCGTCCTCCGGAGCCACGAGAACGCCACCGGCCACATCCGAGTGCGTCACGCCGGCGAGGAACGGGCGCAGTGCGGCGCACTGGTCGGCGGTCGCCACCGTCATGCCGGCAATGCACGGGATGGTTGGCGCGGTCACCCCCGGGTAGACGGCCCCCAGTGCGTCCGGCGGCAGCATGCGGACCCGGCCGCGCTCCATCGGCAGCGCAAACCCGCCGGCGGGGTCGGGGACCACGGGCAGGCCCGCCAGGCGGGAGAAGCGGGCGGCGGTCTGCGCCGGGTCGGGCACGGCGAGGACGACTTCCTCCAGCGATAGAGCGGCGTTGGGATGGGTGGTGAACCGGGGCTGCCAGATGGCCTCGCGCGTCAGGTGTTTGATGAGTTGGATGGTGCCCTCGGGCGCGTCCGGCAGCGGAATGCGCTCGAACCGGGCTTGCGGGCCCTGTGGGTCGGCATCGTCGACGGGGCGTTCCAGGGGCGTGACGCCGTCGATCTCCAGCCCGGCCTGGCGCAGGCGAGCGAGGGTCGCGTCCGAGTCATGGATGCCCAAGGCGATGATCTGCAGCCCGGCGTAGCGGTCCAGCTGGGCGTGCAGGCGGTCGGGGATCGAGGGGTCGATCAAGGCGATCAACTCGAGGTAGCCGTGCTGCAGCATGATGCAGCGATTGCCGGTCGCTTTGCCCCGGTGCCGTGCCACGGGGGTGAGCGTGAAGCCGAGCCGCTCGTAGGCCGCGGCCAGCGGCGCTAGCTCGCGGGCACCGACGCCGACATGGTCCAGTTCGAAGGCGCTGCTCACCACATCCTCCCCCGTCCTTCACGGGGGAGGTGCCGGCGCAGCCGACGGAGGGGGCGCAGGCACCGTCCGTGCCCAAGCGCCCCCTCCACCATGCTTCCCCTCCCCCTGAAGGAGGGGGAGGATGCTAGCTCAGGCGGTGTCACGGCACGTCCTCGTAATGCGCCAGCCGCCAATCCAGCGGCTCCCGGGCGGCCGCATCGTACCACTCGGTCAGCAGCGGATGCTCGCGCACGGCTTTGCAGTAGTCGCGCGATTCGGCGGACAATTCAGGCAGGTAGGACAGGAAACGGGCGACGACGGGCGCGTACATCGCGTCCGCCATGCCGAACTGGTCGTTATACAGGAACCGAGTGCCCTGCCGCGCCTCGCGCCAGATGGCCTCGATCCGCGCGATATCGGCCATCACGTCGCCGCCCGGGGTGGCGCGGCGTTCGCGGCCCAAATTCATCGGCATCGCCTGGCGCAGCGGCCGGAACCCGGCGTGCATCTCGGCCGCGATCGACCGGGCCGCCGCTCGCGCCACGCGACCCACCGGCCATAGGCCCGGCGTGATCTCCGCGCAGTATTCGCAGATCGCGAGGCTTTCCCAGACCCGGGCGCCCTCGTGCTCCAGATACGGCACCAGCCCGGCGGGCGTTACCTCCGCGATGCCGGGCGAACCGGGCCCGCTGCCGCCGGCACCGGCGAGGCGGATCACCCGCTCCTCCACCTCCAACCCCGCCAGCCGCACCGCCAGCCAGCCGCGCAGCGACCAGGACGAGTAGCGGCGGGTCCCGATGACGAGCAGACCGTCGGCCATAATAACTCCAAGGTTGAGCCAGGGGCCGGACAATGCCACGCTGCCGCCCCATCGCAAACCGGGGTGCCCGCGCAATGAACGAGATCAGCCGTCCGAACAACCTCGACGCGTTCTGGATGCCGTACAGCGCCAACCGGTCGTTCAAGACGAACCCCCGCCTGCTGGCCCGGGCCGAGGGCGTGTACTACTACACCAACGACAACCGCGAGATCCTGGACGGCACCGCCGGGCTGTGGTGCTGCAATGCCGGACATGGCCGGCGGGAGATCGTCGAGGCGATCCAGAAGCAAGCCGCGGTGATGGATTTCGCCCCGACCTTCCAGATGGGCCACCCGATCGCCTTCCAGGCCGCCGCCCGACTGGCGGAGATCACGCCGGACGGCATGGACAAGGTGTTCTTCACCAACTCCGGCTCCGAAAGCGCCGATACCGCGCTGAAGATCGCGCTCGCCTACCACAAGGCTCGTGGCGACGGCAGCCGAGTGCGGCTGATCGGGCGGGAGCGCGGCTATCACGGCGTCGGCTTCGGCGGCATGTCGGTCGGCGGCATCGGCGGCAATCGTAAGCAGTTCGGCGCCATGCTCCCCTATGTGGATCACCTTCCCCACACCCACGACCCGGCGCGCAACGCCTTCAGCCAGGGCCTGCCCGCCCATGGCGCCGACAAGGCCGATGCGCTCGAGGGTTTGGTGGCTTTGCACGGCCCCGACACGATCGCGGCCGTGATAGTGGAGCCGATGGCCGGCTCGACCGGCGTGCTGCCGCCGCCCGAGGGCTATCTGCAGCGGCTGCGCGACATCTGCACCAAGCACGGCATCCTGCTGATTTTCGACGAGGTCATCACCGGGTTCGGCCGCCTGGGGCAGAATTTCGGCTCCGAGCGGCTGGGCGTGATCCCGGACATCTTCACCATGGCAAAGGGCCTCACCAATGCGGCGGTGCCGATGGGTGCGGTGGCGGTGAAGAACGGCATCTACGACGCGATCGTGCATGGTGCGCCCGAGGGGATCGAGCTGTTCCACGGCTACACCTATTCCGGCCATCCGCTAGCCGCCGCTGCGTCCATCGCCGCGATGGATCTGCAGCGGTCCGACGATCTGCCGGGCCGGGTGCGGGCGTTGGAGCCGTATTGGGAAAAGGCCGTCCACTCGCTGCGGGGGCTGCCGAACGTGATCGACATCCGCAACATCGGCCTGGTCGCCGGGATCGAGCTGGCACCCCGCGCCGGCAAGCCGACCGACCGCGCCGTGCAGGTGTTCGGCCGCTGCTTCGACACCGGGCTGCTGGTGCGGACCACGGGCGACATCGTGGCCCTGTCCCCGCCGCTGATCGTCGAGGAAGCGCATATCGACCGGATCGTGGAAAC
>CAXTCJ010000157.1:0-11925 GCA_964242215.1 uncultured Acetobacteraceae bacterium
GGCCGCTTCCCGTTCATCGGCAACGGCAAGGCGATCGCGATGGGCGAGTCGGAGGGCATGGTGAAGGTGGTGTTCGACGCCGGGTCGGGCGAGTTGCTGGGCGCGCATATGATTGGTGCGGAGGTGACCGAACTGATCCAGGGCTACGCCATCGCCAAGACGTTGGAGACGACCGAGACCGACCTGATGCACACGGTGTTCCCGCACCCGACCGTCAGCGAAACGATGCACGAGGCCGTGCTGGACGCATACGGGCGCGCGATTCACTTTTAGCGCCGGTCATCCGGCGGGTGTGCATGAGGGGCGGGATGAGGTTCGCAGATGTCATCCTGGCCTGCGCTCTAATGGCGTTCCCCATGATCGCCGGGGCGCAGGAGTGTAGCGGCTACTCGGGACCCGGTGGACCTTGTTACAGCGGTCCTGGCGGCGGGCTCTACCACGGGCAAGGCGGCGGCTTGTATGCCGGTCCGGGGGGAGGCATGTACGCCGGCCCAGGTGGTGGTCTGTATCGAGGGCCGGGCGGCGGTATGTACGCCGGCCCTGGCGGGGGGCTGTCGACCGGGCCGGGCGGCGGCCTCTACACCGGCCCAGGTGGGGGATCGTCCCGCAGTGCGCCGACGGATAACGGCTACAAGGGTCCCTACGGCCCCTGCATTACGGGCGTGCTTGGGCAGGACTGGTCTAAGGCGAATTGTCCCGCGCGGTAGAGATCTCCCTTTCCACCGATGGCTGGGTGCTCCTCGGTGTACGAGCGTGCCGCGGCTATCCCTCCCCCAGCCCCTCCCTCAACGGGAGGGGGATGTTCTTCTCCGCCGAGTGCGACACCGCGGCTGACGCCAAAGGTAGATCGGCGTCCTCCATCGCCAGGACGTCCAGCCAGAGTTCACCGCCGGTGATCCGTCCGACCACTGCCGGGTGGTGCCGGCGTAACCGGCGGCTGAAGGCTTCCACGTCGGTCACACGCAGCACGGCCGCGCGGCTCGGGAGCGTGTCGGTGGGCAGCGTGCCACCGCCGGCGAAGCCACTGGACGGTTCCACCCGGGCCAAACCGCCGAGCAGCGCACACAGCCGGGTTGCCCGGTCGTGCAATTCAGCCTCGGTCTGGCGCAGCATCCGCAGCACCGGCAGCTGCCGTGCGGCACGGGCCGGGTCGGTGTGGAGGCGCAGCGTTGCCTCCAAGGCGGCCAGCGTCATTTTGTCTAGCCGCAGGGCGCGCATGAGGGGGTGGCGCTTGAGTTGCTCGATCGGGGCTTGGCGGCCAACCAACAGACCCGCTTGCGGGCCGCCGCCCAGCTTGTCGCCGCTGAATGCCACCACATCCGACCCGGCGGCGATGCTGTCGCGTGCCGTGGGCTCGTGCACCGAGCCCAGCGCACCCATCGCGCCACTGCCCAGATCGTGCACCACGAGCAGACCGGCCTCCCGCGCCAGGCCGGCAAGCTCGGCTAGCGAGGCCTCGGCGGTGAAGCCCACGACGCGGTAGTTGGACTGGTGCACTTTCAGCAGCACACGGGTCGCCGGACCGATGGCGGCGCGGTAGTCGGCGAGGCGGGTGCGGTTGGTGGTGCCGACTTCCACGAGCCGGGCACCGCCCTGGATGATCACGTCGGGAATACGAAAACCGCCGCCGATCTCCACCAATTCGCCGCGGGAGACGATCACCTCGCCGCCGCCCGCCAGCCCGGCCAGCGCCAGCAGCATGGCGGCGGCGCAGTTGTTCACGGCCAACGCGGCATCGGCGCCGGTGAGGGTGCGGAGCAGGGGCTCGACCCCGGCGAGGCGGGAGCCTCGGGCGCCCAACTCCAGGTCCATCTCGAGGTTGGAGTAGCCGCCGGCGACCTCCATCACCGCTTGCAAGGCCTCGGACGGTAGGGGCGCGCGGCCGAGATTGGTGTGCAGGATAATGCCGGTCGCGTTGATCACGCGGCGCAGCACGGGTTGCGCCTGCGCGTCGAGGGCGGTGGCGGCGCGGTGGATGATCTCGTCCGGGCCGGGTACTTCGGTCAGCGTGCCGTCCAACAGGGCGGCGCGGATCTGGGCGAGAACGAGCCGGAGCACCTCTGCTGCGCCCGGCGGGAAAACTTGCCAGCGCTCGAGCAGGTGGCCGATGGCGGGCAGCGCGCGCAGCTTCCCGGCCGACCCGGCGTTCGTTAGTTCCACCGCGCGCGTCCCCACATTGGAAACTCAGTCATGACCGATGCCCCACCCCGCTTGACGTCACTGGCTCATGGCGGGGGGTGTGGGTGCAAGCTGTCCCCGGCCGTGCTGGGCGATATCTTGGCCACGATGCCGGTAGGACAAGGTTGGGCCAACCTGCTGGTCGGGACGGAGACGGGGGACGATGCGGCCGTCTACCGGCTGAACGACAGCCAGGCGCTGGTGGCGACCACGGATTTCTTCACGCCGGTCGTGGACGATCCGTACGATTTCGGCCGGATCGCGGCGACCAACGCGCTGTCCGACGTCTACGCGATGGGCGGCACGCCGATTATGGCGCTGGCGATCGTGGGCATGCCGCTGGGCAAGATTTCGATCGAGGACGTGCAGCGCATCCTGGCCGGTGGGGCGTCGGTCTGCCAGGCGGCGGGCATTCCGGTGGCGGGTGGACACTCGATCGACAGTGCGGAGCCGATCTATGGCCTGGTGGCGTTGGGGTTGGTGCATCCGGACCGGGTCATGCGGAATAGCGGTGCGCAGGCTGGCGATGTGCTGGTGCTGACCAAGGGGCTTGGCGTCGGGCTGTTCAGCGCCGCATTGAAACGCGGCGAGCTCGATGCGGCGGGCTACACCACCATGCTGGCCTCCACGACGCGGCTGAACACGCCAGGCGGTGTGCTGCCGGGGATCGCGGGCGTGCATGCGGTGACCGACGTGACCGGGTTCGGGCTGTTGGGTCACACGCTGGAGATGTGCCAGGGGGCCGGATTGGCGGCCGAGGTGCGGTTCGCGGACGTGCCGCTACTGCCGGGCGCGGAGGGGTTGGCGCGCGCCGGTGTGGTGACGGGGGCGGGCGGGCGCAATTGGGCGAGCTACAGGGCGAGCGTAGAGGTGTCCGCCGACTTGCCGGGGTGGGCGGCGGCGATGCTGTGTGACCCGCAAACGAGCGGCGGGCTGCTGATCGCGGTGGCGCCAGAGGCGGTGGACCGGGTGATGGCGGAGCTGATCGCGCCGGCGGCGGTGATCGGACGGATGGTGGCGGGGGCAGCCGGGGTGCGGGTCCGGTGAGCCGTCCAACAGGGAGGGAGTAGCATCCCCGCCCCCTTGACGGAGGGGCTAGGTGAGGGGGGCGCCGCATAGGGCTGCGCCGTCGGGAGAGTGTGCATCTTGGGCTTGGACCTGGCGTGTGGGCACGCCTCCCCCGGCCCCCTCCCTCAAGGGGAGGGGGAGAGTGCAGCGCTACTTCACCGTGACGAAGCGCAGCGGGAAGGAGTCGTCGGCGAGTTCGACCAGGTCGACGTTCTTGCGAGTGGCCCACACCACGACCTGCTGATGCAGCGGCATGAAGGCGGCGTCGTCCTTCAGCATCTTGGAGGCGTCGAGGATCTCGGCATCCCGCTTGGCATGATCGGTCTCGACGGCGATCTGGTCCAGCAGGGTGTCAAATTTCGAGTTGGAATACCCGCCGTCGTTGAAGATGCCGCGGGTGCCGCTGCGGGTCCCGGCAAGGTTGTACAGCGAGTTCAGCGCATCATACGTGTTGGGGGTCCAGCCCAACATGTAGAAGCTGGTGTGGTAGTCGGGATTGCTGATCTCGGCGAAGTATTTCAGCCGCGTCTGGGCGTTCAGCGTCACCTTCACGCCGATGCGGGCCAGCATCGCGGTGACCGCCTGGCAGATCGCCTCGTCGTTGATGTAGCGGTCGTTCGGGCAATCGAGCGTCACGCCGAAGCCGTCGGGGTAGCCGGCGGCGGCGAGAAGCTTCTTGCCATCCGCCGGGTCGAACGGGAAGCGGACGTCGGAGGCCTCGGTGTAGCCGTTCACACCGGGGCCATACAGCAGGCCGGTCGGGTGGGATTGGCCGCGCATCACGACGCGCTGGATTGCCTTGATGTCGACGGCCTCGTTGAAGGCCTGGCGTACGCGCTCGTCCTTGAATGGGTTCTTACCCTTGACGTCGGATTTCAGCAATTCGTCGCGCGACTGGTCGAAGCCTAGGAAGACGGTGCGCAGTTCCGGTGTCTCGAGCACCTTCAGGTCGGCGCTGGAGGACAGGCGCTGCATGTCCTGCGGCGGGACGGTGTACATCATGTCGATGTCGCCCGAGAGCAGGGCGGCGACGCGGGTGGCGGCGTTGCCGATGACGTTGAATTCGACCTTGTCGAGGTTGCCCGGCATCTTGTCCCACCAGGCCGGGTTGGCGTGCATGGTGGTGCGGCGGTCGGGCTCGCGGTCGTCCAGGATGAACGGGCCGGTGCCGTTCTCGTGCCGGGTCGCGAAGTTCTCGTCTTTTTTCGTCAGATCCATCGCCTGTTCGGCGTGGTTGGTCTCACACCACTTCTTGGACATGATGGCCCACGAGGTGATCTCGTCCAGGAAGATCGGATCGGGCACCTTGGTGATGAAGTCGACGGTGTAGTCGTCGACCTTCTTCACCTCCGACACGGCCTGCATGTAGCCATTGAGCTGGCTGCCGGGGGCGACGACACGGTTGTAGCTGAACACGACGTCATCGGCGTTGAACGGGGTCCCGTCGTGGAACTTTACGTTGTGGCGGAGATGGAAGCGCCACGTCGTGGAATTTGGCTGCTCCCAGCTCTCGGCGAGGGCTGGCTCGACCTTCAGCTTGTCGTCGCGCCGGACCAGCGGGTCGTAGAAGTTCTGGGTGAAGGTCAGCAGAAAGGTTTCGCTGCGCGTGTAGGGATCCATGGAGTTCGCGTCGCCATCATTGGCCCACCGGAACGTCGCCGCTGACGCATCAGCGGCGGATAGGGCCATCGCGGACGCAAGAAGCGTGGCCGCGAACCGGGACAGCAGGCGCATCTTAAAAACTCCGTCTATTTGGTGTTCGTCATCGGTGGCGTTACTCGGACGTTAAATACGCAATCGTAGGAGCACAACGTAGGATTCGTCAGAGAATAATCCTGTCGTTTACACACTGAGGAGTGTTGCTGGTTTGCAACGGTTGATGACGCTGCGGTTCGATCCGGCAACGGCGTTAGCAGATGTCGGTGAGGGGAGCAGGTTATCAAGCTCAACGGTCTGCTTCTCCGCTCCAGCCGCGGGAGAGGGAGCAAGGCAGAGAAATACCCTCGCGTTGCCTACCGCGAGGGCGGATCTATGGCCTACCGCTCAACCACGGTGGCCGCCGCTGAGATCAGGCGGCGCGTCGGGCGAGGGCGGCGGGAAGTCCGGCAATCGCCCGGTCGATGATCGGCGAGTCGCCCTCTGCAGATAGCGTCGCCGCAATGACCTCTTCCGCGGCGCGTGCGGCGATGTCGGCAGCAGCCAGGCGGACATCGGTCACTGCGGCCTTTTCGGCGGCGGAAATGCGGTCCATCGCCATCTGTTCGCGACGCCGGCCGGCAACTTCCGCGTCGACATGGGCCTGCTCGGCCACACGGGTGGCCTCCGCACGGGCGCCGTCGAGCATGGCCCTCGCATCGGTTAGGGCGGCCTCGCGGCGCGTGCGGGCGTCGGCCAGCATGGCCTCGGCCTCGGCCCGCAGCCGGCTAGCCTCGTCAAGTTCGGAGCGAACCGCGGCGGCGTGCGCGTCCAACATGCCGGACAGCGCCTTCCACAGCTTCGAGCCGAATAACACGAAGAAAATGACGAAGGCGATGGCGACCCACGAGCGGGGCTCGGAGAAAAACGCGTGCATCTCGGGATCCTCAGCCGTTGGCCGCTGCGGGGAGACGCGATGCGACCGCCCGGTCGATCACCGTGCTATCCGGGGCGTGCCCGGTCAGCCGGGTCACGACCGCGGTGGCGGCCTCGCCGGCCACCTGGCGCAGCGCACCCATCGCCGCGCCCCGTGCCGTCGCAATCCGCCCTTCGGCCTCGGTCAGTTGAGCGTCGAGGCGCTCGTTTATGGTGGCGGCCTGGGTGGCCGCCTCCGCCTTGGCCTGCTGCGTGGCAGCCGCGATCGAGGATTGTGCCTCGGCGCGGGCCCGCTTCGTTGCCTCGGTCAGTTCGGCGACCGCTGCATCTGCCTCGGCCTTGGACGCGCGAGCGGTCTCGAGGTCGCCCGCGATCCGTGCGCGCCGATCCTCCACCACGGTGCCGACCTTCGGCAGCGCCCAACGCGACAGCAGCACGTAGAGGAGCACGAAGATGATCGCACCCCACACGACCTGGCTGACGGTCAGCGGGCTTTTGAAGTTCAGCTGCGGCATGCCCTCCTTCTCTGGCCCGGCGGCCATGAGAAACAGGGCGATGCCGGCCAGTTGAAGCTGCTGGCGAAGGCGGCTCATCGCGGCGGCCTACCTGATCAGGTGAACAGGATCAGGAACGAGATCAGCAGTGCGAACAGCGCCACGGCTTCCGTCAGCGCGAAGCCGAGAATGCCGAGGCCGAAAACCTGGTCGCGGGCCGAAGGGTTGCGGGCCACGCTGGTGACCAGCGCCGAGAAGATGTTGCCGATGCCGATCCCAACGCCTGCGAGCGCGATGACGGCAATACCAGCCCCGAGGGCCTTTGCAGCGGCGACGTCCATGTGTCCTAGTCCTTTGATATAGTGAGAAGGGGAGGCGGAGCTGTCGACGTTAGTGCAGGTGCACCGCGTCGTGCAGGTAGATGCAGGTCAGGATGGCAAACACGTAGGCCTGCAGACACGCGACCAGCAGTTCGAACCCGACCAGGATCACGTTGATCGCGAGCGGGCCGATTGCGCCGATCGTGCCGAGCACGCCGGCGGCGGACAGCATCAGGATGAAGGTGGCGAACACCTCGAACATGACGTGGCCGGCGACCATGTTGGCGAACAGACGGATGGACAGGCTGACTGGCCGCGACAGGTAGGAGATGATCTCCACCGGGATGATCAGGGGCGCGAGCAACTTGGGCGCTCCCGGCGGGAAGAAGTATTCGGTGAAGAAGTGGCTGCCGTTCTCGCGGATCGCCACGACGGTCACGAATATGATCACCATGATAGCCAACGCCGCCGTGACGGCGATGTGGCTGGTATAGGTGAAGGCGAAGGGCAGCAGGCCGAGCAGGTTGCCCATCAGCACGAAGAAGAACAGCGTGAAGATGAACGGGAAGAAGCGGCGCCCCTCCGGCCCAATCTGGTCGAGGCACATCTTCTCGATAAAGCCGTAACTCATCTCGGCGGCGGATTGCAGGCGGCCCGGCACCACTGCCTTGCTGCGCATGCCATAGACCAGCATGAACAGCACGATCACCCCACCGGCGACCATCCAGGCGTTCGCCTGCGTGAAGTTGACCGACTTGCCGATCAGGCCCCAGCCGTGATGCAGCTTGAACTGCGACAGTGCGTCGATCGTCGGCGCCGAACCCTCAGCCAATATCCCGTCCCTTCTCGTCGGCCACGCGGGCCGGCTTTGGCGCCATCAGGCGCCACACGTTTGCAACCCCGGCCGCCCCGCCCAGCAGCACGCCCACCACCAGGAACAGCGGTGTGGTATGCAGCCAATGGTCGAGCGCCCATCCAATCCCGAGCCCCACGATCAAGGCGGAGAGCAACTCCACCCCAACCCGGGCGCCGATCCCCCAAGGCGACGGTCCTGACCCTTGCGGGGACCGATCGACCGGAGTTCCGCGGTCCCGTGCCGCCTTTAGCCGGCGCTCGAAATCCTCACTCATCCTGCTCTCCGAGCCCGCTGGTGCGCGCCGTCAGAAGGCGTGGGCTTGCTAACGGCGGGTTACAGGAGTGTCAAGAACGGGAGGGCAATGGTTTGCGAGAGGCACCCGGCTGCCTTTGAAAGGGCGCGAGCCGACGTTGACGCTGGTCACATAGTTTATCTTCAGGTTAACCGCGGGTCTTAATCGATCTGCGCTAACCCACGCTGACGGCCCGGGGAGCGTCCGAATCGCGGAACCCGCCGGACTGCCGCTGCCACAGCCGGGCATAAGCTCCCTCCGCCGCCAACAGCGCCGCGTGGGTGCCTTGTTCCACGATTTCGCCCCCGTCCAGCACCACGATCCGGTCCATCCGGGCCAACGTCGACAAGCGGTGCGCGATCACAATCACCGTGCGGCCCTCCATCAGGCCGTCCAATTGCTCCTGGATGGCGTTCTCCACCTCCGAGTCGAGCGCGCTGGTGGCCTCGTCCAGCACCAGGATCGGCGCGTCCTTCAGGATCACGCGGGCGATGGCGACGCGCTGACGCTGGCCGCCGGACAGCTTCACGCCACGCTCGCCGACATGGGCGTCGTAGCCGCGCCGGCCGTTCCAATCCTCCAGCGTCGTAATGAACACGTCGGCATGGGCGCGCCGTGCGGCATCCAACACCTCGGCCTCCGGCGCGGACGGCCGGCCGTAGCGGATGTTGTCGCGAATCGACCGGTGCAGCAGCGAGGTGTCCTGCGTCACCATGCCTATCTGGCCGCGCAGGCTCTCCTGCGTCACGTGGGCGATGTCTTGGCCGTCGATCGTGATGCGGCCGGCCTCGGGCGAGTAGAAGCCGAGCAGCAGGTTCACCAGCGTCGACTTGCCGGCGCCCGATTGCCCCACCAGCCCAATGCGCTCGCCTGGCCGGATCGACAGATCGACGCCGTGCAGCACGCCGCGCTGGGTGCCGTAGCCGAATTGCACGCCTTCGAACCGGATGGCGCCCTCGGTGATCTGCAGGTCCCGCGCGCCGGGAGTGTCGGGTTGCTGCTGGGGCACCGCGATGGAGCGCATCGAGTCCTGCACCACGCCGACGTTCTCGAAGATGCTGGTGACGCTGTCCGACACCCAGCCGGCGATGTTGTTCACCTGCCAGGCGAGCGGCAGGGCCATCGCCACCACGCTCACGCCCACGGTGCCGCGCTGCCACAGCCAGATCGACAGCCCGGCGGTGCCCACCACCATGAACGCGTTTGTCACCTGCAGCATCAGCGCCCACAGCGTCAGCAGGCGGGTGCTGCTGCGATAGAACCCGGTCTGCTCGTCGATCAGTTCCGAGACATAGGCGTCTTCGTCGGTCGCGCGGGCGAACAGCTTGACGGTCAGGATGTTGGTGTAGCTGTCCACCACCCCGCCGGTTACGGCCGAGCGCGCCTCGGAATTGCGGCGCGACCGGGCTCGGGCGCGGGGCACGAACCAGCGCAGCAGCACGGCATACACCACGAACCACAGCGCCATTGGGATCGCCAGGCGGGCATCGGCGTGGCCCATCAGCAGCATCGCGCTGCCGCCGTAGATGATGATGTACCAGACGGCGTTGGTGGTCGCGACCACGCTCTCACGCAGGGCCGGGCCGACCTGCATCACCCGATTGGCGACCCGGCCGGCGAAGTCGTTCTGGAAGAACGTCCAGCTCTGCCGCACGACGTGCCAATGGCTCTGCCAGCGCACCAGGTTGGTCAAGCCGGGCACGATCGCCTGGTTGGTCACCAGGTTGCGCAGCAGCAACGCCCCCGGGCGCACCACCAGCAGCACCGCCGCCATGCCGACGAACTGCCAGCCGGCCTGTGCCCATAGCTCGCCGGGCTGGTAGCGCGTGGTCAGGGCGACGACCCGGCCGAAGAAGGCGGGAATCAGCGCGTCCAGCAGCGCCGAGAGGGTGCCGACGGTGAACAGGGCGATGACCAACGAGCGGGACTGGCGGACGAAGTGCCAGTAGAACGCGGCCAAGCCATCCGGCGGCTCGCCCGGCGGGGGCGGCGCGGTGGGCGTCAGGATCGTCTCGAACCATCTTATCATGGCGCCGGGTTCCGTCCGGACGCCGCCGCCGTCAAGCCACTCTCGCGTGACACGGCGCGGTGGCGGCAGTTATACGCGCCTCGAAACGGAGTCTAACCCATGAACCAGACCGGCGGCGCGCTCGCGACAGTGGAATACTGGATCGCGTCCATCATCGCCTTCCTCGCCACCATCTTCGGCGTGATCGAGGACAGCCTCCGCAACCTGCTGAACCAGCTCGGCGTGCCCGGCGACATCCAGCGCATCGTGATCGTGGTCGTTGCGATCGTGTTCATCGTCGCCGTGCTCCGCTTCTTCGGCGGCTTCTTCCGGCTCCTGCTGGCGTTATTCCTCATCCTGCTGGTGCTGCACATCCTGCTGCCGAACTTGGGATTGTAATCCGGCACGCGCCCAAGCATTTCATCCGCGAACTAATGCTGTTTGTTAAGCGTTGGGGCGGCAGCGCGGCGCCGATCCTGGGGCCGCGCTCCACCCGGAAGGGATTCCGCCATCTCCCGTTCTTCAGCCCTCCCGATGGAGCCCCTTGCCTTTGCCGCGGCTCCAGCCACCACCACCGGCACCCGATTTAATAGCGCCCGGCTTCATCGCCTGATCGCATCCAGCCGCACGGTGCGCTCGCTCTCGATCGGTTTGCTGGCCCGCTTCGAACTCATGTTGCTAGGCGGCCACAAGGAACCGGCAGTCATGGCCGCCATCAAGTCCGCCCGGGCCGGCCGTGAGTCGCTATTGAGCGGCAACGAGGCGTTCACGCTGTATTCGCTAGCACGATCGCAGAGTGGCCTGGGTGGCGAGATGGCCGAGGTCGGCGTCTACCAAGGCTGCTCGGCGAAGATCATCAGCATGGCGAGCGGCGGTGTTCCGCTGCACCTGTTCGACACCTTCACCGGCCTGCCTGCGCCCGATGCGGATGAGCACGACCGGATGCGGACCGGCCATTACGCCGCCTCGCTCGAGGGGGTGCGCAGCTTCATGTCCGGGCGCCCGGACGTGAGCTTCTATCCGGGACTGTTCCCCGATACCTCCGGCCCGGTGGAGCAGCGGCGGTTCTCGTTCGTGCATCTGGACGTGGATCTGAAGTCCAGCACCCGCGCCTGCCTCGAGTTCTTCTACCCGCGTCTGCTGCCCGGCGGCGTGTTGCTGACGCACGACTACTCGTATCTCGATGGCGTGCGCGAGGCCTTCGCCGAGTTCTTCGCCACCCGTCCGGAACGCCCGATCGAGCTGCCGACCTCCCAGGCGATGTTGGTCAAAGCCTGAGCTTCGACCGGATGTCGATGCCGCCTTAAGACCGGCCCGTACGTAAGAAAAGGCCGGGGTAGGCAACTACTCCGGCCTTTTCTTTGCTGTTTGCAAACGATAGGATTACTGCAGTCCTTCGTTCTCCGCGCGTTGATCAATACTCGCGGACCAATGGGATGCGGATGTGTTGAGGATCACACGATGCCCTATCAAGATCGCCATGCGGCCGACGGTTCCGACTTCGAGATCATGCCGGCGACCCCTGCGAGCAGTAGCCCACCCGAGAGGGATGGCAATGCACGCACGATCCAGATCATTATCGTGGTCGGCCTAGTCGCCGCCGTGCTCGTGGCTCTCCTCGGCAGTTTCTAGGGCTCGGTTTCCGACACAGCCGGCTCCCTCCCGCCGCAGCCTGACGACACAGGCCTGGGAAGCATCCCGCGCGGCTGGTAAGGGGGGGCCGCTGCCAGCATCCCGTGCAGCGACGAGCTGCCGAGGATACCGATGGAATACGAACGCCGCTTCAAGTTCCTGATCTGCGCACCGTCGTTCAACGACGCCGATCTGGACTGGGTCCGCCTGCAGGAGATCGTCCACGAGACCGAGCGCCTCGGCTTCAGCGTCCTGGTCGCGCGCAACACCGAAGACGCCGAGCTCGCCATCCACACCGACGCCGCGATCGGCTGCATGGTGGTGGACTGGGGCAAGCGCGGGCTCCTGAGCAAGCCGGCCGGGCTGATCTCGCTCGTCCGCCGCCGTGGGCTCGAAATGCCGGTGCTGATCATGCTGCGTCGCAAACGGCTGGAGGACATCCCGGTCGAGGTGCTGAACCACACCGACGGCACCATCTTCCTGTCCGAGGAGACGCCGGAGTTCAT
>CAXTCJ010000158.1:0-11663 GCA_964242215.1 uncultured Acetobacteraceae bacterium
CCACCTCCCCCGTGAAGAACGGGGGAGGATCAGCCAAATGCGATCGCCCTGCCTTTAAGGGGACGGGGGAGAGATGACGGCTGCTTCCCCCCTAGGCATCATCGCCGGCGGCGGGCCGCTTCCCGGCCGGGTGGCCGACGCGGCCCACGCCGCCGGCCGCCCCGTCTTTCTCGTCGCCCTTGAGGGATACGCCGACCCGTCCACCTTCGCCGCCCACCCGCACGAGCCTGCCCGGCTGGGCGCGGCCGGGCGTATCATCAGCCTGTTGCGTGCCCATGACTGCCACGACATCGTCCTGATCGGCCCGGTGCGCCGGCCGCATCTGCTGCACCTCCGCCCCGACGCCGAGGGCGCCAAACTACTTGCCCGCATCGGACGCGCGGCGTTTGCCGGCGATGACGGGTTCCTCGCCGCCATCGTCCGCGTGCTTGGCGAAGAGGGCTTCCGCGTACTCGGCGCGCACGAAATCCTGACCGAAGCCGTGGGCCCCAAGGGCTTGCTCACCCAAGCCATGCCCGATGCGGAGGCCACCGCCGACATTGCCCGCGGGGTCGCCGTGGTGCGCGCGCTGGGTGCGGTGGATGTCGGCCAGGGTTGCGTGGTGCAACAGGGGATCGTGCTGGCGGTCGAAGCCATCGAGGGCACCGACGCGATGCTCGCCCGCGCGGCCACGCTCAGCCGGCCCGGCCCGGGGGGCGTACTGGTCAAGCTGGTCAAACCGGGGCAGGATCGCCGGGCCGATCTGCCAACGATCGGCCCCCGCACGATCGATGCCGCCGCCGCCGCCGGGCTGCGCGGCATTGCCTTCGAGGCGGGCGGAACCTTGTTTACCGACCGGGCGTCTTGTGTCGCCCGGGCCGACACCGCCGGGCTGTTCCTGCTCGGCCTGGATCCAACCGGAGAAACACCATGAGCCGCTACCTGCACACGATGCTTCGCGTGAAAAACCTCGACGCCTCCGTGAATTTCTACACCAAGCTGATGGGCATGAAGGAATTGCGCCGCAGCGAGGTCCCGGGCGGTAAGTACACGCTCTGCTTCCTCGGCTACGCCGGCAATCCGGAGCAGGCCGAGATCGAGCTGACATACAACTGGGGCCATGACGAGCCGTACGAAGTCGGCACCGGCTTCGGCCATCTCGCCGTCGGCGTGCCCAACGTGGCGGCGGCGTGCGAGGACGTGCGCAAGGGCGGCGGCAAGGTGACGCGGGAGGCCGGGCCGGTGCAGCACGGCACCACCGTCATCGCCTTCGTCGAGGATCCGGACGGCTACAAGATCGAGCTGATCGAACGCAATTCCTGATCCCCTCGCTCACTGACCTAGTTGGTGGCACCGTTCGCATCGGTGTCACCGGCCTGGCCAGGGCGGGTAAAACCGCCTTCATCACCTCGCTCGCCGCCAACCTGCTGGCCGCCGGGGCAGGGCTGCCGACGCTTCCCGCGCTGTCCGCACGGCTGGCGGGGCGGCGCCTTGGCGTGCGCGTGGCCCCATCCGGCGCCAGCGCCGTGCCGCGGTTCGACGAGGCGGCCCACCTGCGCGCCTTGGCCGCCGATCCGCCGGAGTGGCCCGCGCGCACCGGCGCCGTCTCGTTGCTCGCGCTCGAGCTGACGGTGCCGCGGGCAGGGCTTGCGTCCGCGTTGCCGCCCCGGGTGCTGCGGCTGGAGTTGCTCGACTATCCGGGAGAGTGGCTGCTGGACCTGCCGCTGCTCACCACCGATTTCGCCACATGGTCAGAGGCGACGTTGCACCGGCTGGACGGGCGGGAGGCCGCGCAACCGTTCCTGCAGTTCGCCGCCGGCCTTCCGTCCACCGCCCCGGCCGACGAGACCCTCGCCGCCACCGGCCACCGGCTATACCGCGCAGCGCTGCACCGCCTGCGCGACGAGGACGGGTGGGCCCTGCTGCAACCCGGCCGGTTCCTGATGCCGGCGCCCGGATCGGAGCCACCCTGGGTGCATTTCTTCCCGATGCGAGGGCGCGGCGGTCTGCAGGCGCTGCTGTCCGAGCGGTATGATGCCTATCGCGACCGCGTGCGGCAGGATCTGGTGTCGCCGCTGTTCGGCCATTTGGACCGCATGGTGGTGCTGGCCGATCTCCTGACCGCGCTGCATGGCGGACGCGACAGTTTTGCCGATGCCCAGGCCGCCCTCGCCGCGGCGAGTGGGGCGCTGCGATGGCGCTTTTCATGGACCGAGGCGTTGACCGCGCTGCTGTCGCTACGCCGCCCGCCGCCGGTGATCCGCCGGGTCGCCTATGCCGCCACCAAGGCGGACCATGTCGCCAGTCGGCAGCGTGGCAACCTGCGCGCCCTGATGGCGGCGCTGACGCCGGGCGGGGGCGACGTCGTGACCCGGCATTTCGCCATCGCCTCGATCCGTTGCACCGAGGACGCCACCATGCCGCTGGGTGGCCGCAGCGTCTCCGCCGTTCGCGGTCGGATCGCCGGGCAGGGCGTCGGACTGTCCTACCCCGGCGAGGTGCCGGACGGCCCGCCGGACGACGCCTTCTGGGCCGGCGAGTTCTTCGATCTGCCCGACCTCGAACCCACCCGGCTGCCCGGCGCAGGCCGCACCGGCGTGCCGCAGATCGAACTGGACGCGCTGCTCACCTTCCTGTTGGACGACCTACTATGAGGACTGATGGAAGGGCTGGCGGCCCCCGCGTGATCATCGAGGATCGCACCGCTCCTCGGCTCGAGCCTGAAATGCCAAGCTTCGTCGAACCGCTGGCCGACCCGGCGCCCAAGGCAAGCGGCGCCCTACTCGCATTGGCCGGGGTTGCGGTGCTCGCGGTCGGACTGGCCGCGCTGCAGACCGGCAATTTCGTGGCCGAGCAGTTCGACCGTGCCACCGCCCTCGGCGTGGTCACCCTGGTCGTGGCCGTGGTCGGCTTCGGCCTGCTGTTCGCCTCCACCCTGCGGGAGTTGCGGGGGCTGTTCGGCTTGGCCCGCGTCGACCGCCTGCGCAGCGCGTTCGGCAGCGGCGACGCCAAGCGCATCCACGCCGCCGCCCGGACTTGGGTCGCGACACTGCCCGAGGCCGAGATCCTGCGGCCCGCCATCGATGCCGCCAACGACCCGGACGCCATTCTCGCCCTGTTGCGGGCCGGGCCAGTCGCCGATCTGCGCACCCGCTCCGACGCGCTGGGCCGCACCGCCGCGGTGCAGATGGCGGCCGGCATTGCCGCCACCCCGGCCCCCGCCTTAGCCGTGTTGCTGGTTGCGTGGCGCGGCGTGCGGTTGGTGAGGCAAGTGGCGGCGCTGCACGGCATGCGGCCGGGGCTGCTGGGCACGCTCGGGCTGCTGCGCCGGAGCGTGCTGGCGGCTGGCATGGTCGCCGGGTCCGAGGTCGCGATCAACGCGGCGGCGCACGCGCTGCTGTCCAATCCGCTGTTGACCCACGGGCTGGGTGAGATGGCCGGGGCAGGGGTGGCCGCACGGCGCATGATTCTCTTGGCCCGCTCGACCGCCGCCGCCTGCAGCCCGCTGCCGCCGGAGTAGCGCCTGCACGTGGACTGAGTAGGGTGGGGTGCGCTTCGGCACCCCACCACGGAGACGCAGCGGTGCGTTGCCAAAGCGCAACGCACCCTACAGGTTTGCACAACCGTTCAGGAGTTCGCCATGCATCGCCGCACCGTGCTTGGACTACCCTTGCTCGCCGCCCTGCCCAGGCTGGCGTCGGCACAGACCAACCGCGTCCTGCGCTTCGTGCCGTCGGCCGGGCTCACCACCGTGGACCCGCTGTGGAGCCTGGCCACCATCTCGTTCACGCACGGCTACATGGTCTGGGACACACTGTTCGGCATCGACCACAACCTGGTGCCCCATCCCCAGGCAGCCGATAGCGCGGTGGTGTCGGCGGACGAACTGACCTGGACGGTGACGCTGCGCGACGGGCAGATGTTCCACGACGGCACGCCGGTGCGCGCGAGCGACGCCGTGGCCTCGGTGAAGCGCTGGTCGCAGAAAGATCCGTTCGGCCAGACCATCGCCGGGATCACCAACGAGATGCGCGTGCTGGACGACAAGCGGTTCCAGATCGTGCTGAAGCAGCCGTTCAAGCAGATGCTGTTCGCACTCGGCGCCCGCAACGTCTTCGTCATGCCGGAGCGCATCGTCAGCACGCCCGCCACCGAGCAGTTCAGGGAGGTGATCGGCAGCGGCCCGTACCGCTTCCTGCCGCACGAATTCCAGCCCGGCGCCGTGGCCCATTACGAGAAATTCGACAAATACGTGCCCCGCAGCGAGCCGCCCGATTTGTGGGCCGGCGGCAAGGTTGCGAACTTCGACCGCGTGGAATGGATCGCGCAACCCGACCCGGCCACCGCCGCTGCCGCCCTGCAACGCGGCGAGGTGGACTGGGTGGAGCAGCCGCTGCTCGACCTGCTGCCGATGCTGCAGAAATCGCCGGGCATCAGGGTGGAGGCGGTGGACCCGTTCGGCGTCCTCGCCATGCTGCGCTTCAATCAGCTGATCCCGCCGTTCAACAACCCGGAGATCCGCCGGGCTCTGCTGGCGGGCGTCGACCAGCAAAGCGTGGTGGACGCCGTGGTCGGGGAGCAGGCGACCTTCGCCAAGGTGCCGGTCGGCTTCTTCACCGCCGACAGCCCGATGAGCAACGATGCCGGGCTGGGCGTGCTGACGACGCCACGCAGCACCGACGAGGTTCGCAAGCGCCTGGCCGCCGCCGGCTACAAGGGCGAGCGGCTGGTCATGCTGGCCCCATCGGACCTGCCGGCGATCATGGCGATGAGCCAGGTGATGCAGGACCAGCTGACCCGAATGGGCCTCAACATCGATTTGCAGGTGATGGATTGGGGCACCATGGTCTCGCGCATGGCCAAGAAGGACCCGATCGCGGACGGCGGCTGGAACCTGTATTGCATCACCTGGGCCGGGCTGACAGCGTCAACTCCCGGCAGTTCGTATCCGCTGCGCACCAACGGCCTGAACGCCACCAGCGGCTGGCCCACCGACGACAAGTTGGAAGCGCTGCGGCTGAAATGGTTCGACGCCCCGGATATGCCGGCGCAGCAGGCGATCGCCCGGCAGATGCAGGAGGAAGCGTTCGTCAGCCTGCCGTTCATCCCGCTGGCACAACTGTACAACCCAGCGGCCTACTCGGATAAGTTGTCCGGGGTGATCCACTCCCCGTTCACGCTATTTTGGAACGTGAAGCGGAGTTGAGCCCGATGAAGCGCCGACATTTCCTGGCCGCGGCCGCCGCCGGGCTGGCCGCTCCGGCGATTACTCGCGCCGCCAGCACGAGCACGCTGAAGTTCATTCCGGAAGCCGACGTTGCGGTGCTGGACCCGATCTGGACCACGGCGACCAACAGCCGCAACCACGGCTACCTGGTGTTCGACACGCTGTACGGCCAGGACGACCAGTTTGCGATGCAGCCGCAGATGCTCGCCGGCCACACGATCGGGCAGGACGGCAAGCTTTGGCGGCTGACGCTGCGGGACGGGCTGATGTTCCACGACAACACGCCGGTGCGTGCGCGCGACGTGGTGCCCAGCATCCAGCGCTTCGCCGCCCGCGACGCCTTCGGCCGCGCGCTGATGGACGCCACCGACGAGCTGACCGCCGTGTCCGACAAGGTGGTGCAGTTCCGGCTGAAGCACCCGTTCCCGTTGCTGCCGAACGCGCTCGGCAAAAGCGGCACGATCATGCCCTGCATCATGCCGGAGCGGCTGGCGACGACCGATCCCTACAAGCAGGTGACGGAGATGGTCGGCAGCGGCGCGTACCGGTTCATCGCCGGTGAGCACGTTTCGGGTTCATTGGTGGTCTACCAGCGCTTCGACGGCTATGTGCCGCGTGCGGACGGGGTGCCCGCGTTCACCGCCGGGCCGAAGATCCCGCATTTCGAACGGATCGAATGGCACGTGATCCCGGACGCGGCGACGGCGACGGCCTCGCTGACCCAGGGTGAAATGGACTGGTGGCAGACCCCCACGCCCGACGTGCTCGGGCCGATCCGCAGCTCCGGCCGCATGACGGTGGAGATCCAGGACCCGGCCGGCGGCATCGGCGTCCTGCGCTTCAACGAGTTGTTTCCGCCGTTCGACAATCCCGCGATCCGCCAGGCGCTGCTCGGTGCGATCAGCCAGTCCGACTGCATGGAGGCGGCGGTCGGCGACGACCATTCGCTGTGGAAGGACCGGGTGGGCGTGTTCAGCCCCGGTACGCCACTGGCCTCCGAGGCGGGCATCGAGGTGATGGCCGGTCCGCGCGATCTGGACCGGGTAAAGGCCGACCTGATCAAGGCCGGCTACAAGGGCGAGAAAGTGGTTCTGCTCAATCCGTCCGACTATCCCTCGACCAGTGCTTTGGCGTTGGTCGTGGCCGACGTGTTCAAGCGGGTGGGCATCGATGTCGATCTGCAGACCACGGATTGGGGCACGGTGGTGCAACGCCGGGCCAGCCGACAGCCGCCGGACAAGGGCGGGTGGAACGTGTTCTTCACCTACCTGAACGGCACCAACAACCTCGACCCGGCGAGCCAGTTGGGCATCCGCGGCAACGGCGACCAAGCGTGGTTCGGCTGGCCGAAAGCCCCGAAGTTGGAAGCGCTCCGCAGCGCCTGGTTCGAGGCACCGGACCTCGCGGCGCAGAAGCAGATCTGCGAGCAGATCCAGCTGCAGTTCTGGCAAGACGTGCCATATATTCCGCTCGGTGTGTTCTACCAGCCGACGGCTTACGACAAGACGTTGAAGGGTGTGCGGTCCGGCTTTCCGCAATTCTACAACGTGGTGCGGGGCTAACCACCCGTCATGCCAGGGCTTGACCCTGGTATCCACGCGGTGGGGCGCGACACGTCGAGGCCGGCTGCACTCCGAAGGCAGCACATAGGCTGCGCCTGTGTCTGCGGAGCCCCGTGGATACCAGGGTCAAGCCCTGGCATGACGGTGACTATGGCGCTAGTTGCAGTCCCGGGAAACGGATCAGGCTGTCGGGCACGACGCGCAGCCCGCTCAGGCGGGACGTGGCGCCGAACACCAGCACCGGGTGCCACAGATAGATGTACGGCCGGTCGGCAAGGTAGATCCGTGCGGCGGCCGTGTAGTCGACCATGCGGGCCGCCATATCGGTCGTGGAGCGGGCGGCATTCAGCGCCTCATCCAGCTTCGGGTTGCAATAGTGGCCGCCGTTCAAGGCCATGCCACAGGCGTTGAAGTTGTACAGATTGGCGTCGACGTCGGTGCGGCCGCTCCATTGGATCAGCAGCGTTTCGAAGTCGCCGCTGGTCCATTGCGCCAGCAAGGTCGCCGTCTCGGTCTTGACGATCTGGATGTCGATGCCCGCCTCCGCCGCCATCGACTGGATTACCTCTGCAGCCTGCTGGTAATCGGCGGAATTGGGGATGGTCATCTGCACCGCGACCCGGCCCAGCCCGGCCTGGCTTAGGATCTGCCTTGCGCGCGCCACATCGCGGCCCGGCAGCGGAAACGCGTTCACGTAAAATGGGCTGCCCGGCGGCACGGATTGGTTGCCGGGGATGAACAGCCCGTCGAACGCTACGTCCACCAGCGCCTTGCGATCGATCGACAGGTCCAACGCCTCGCGCACCGCGGCACTCTGGCCGATCTTGCTGTTGGCGCGCGGACCGTCGGCCACGTTGATCGCGATGTAGTAGGACGACAGGCTCGGCCCGGTCAGCACCTGCAGCCGCTTGTCCGCCTTCAGCGTGGCGATGTCGGTCGGCTGCACCGTCTCGATCAGGTCGAGTGTTCCGCCGCGCAGCCCCACGGCGCGCACGGTCGGGTCGGGGATCGGGAAGTAGATCACGCGGTCGAAATGGATGTCCTTGGCATCCCAGTAATCCGCAAACCGGTCCAGCTCCATGCGATCCTGCGCGATGCGGCGGACGAACTTGAACGGCCCGGCGCACACCGGATTGGCCGCGAACTCGGCGCCGGAGAGCGCAGCCGCCTTGGTGGACATGATCATGCCGGATCGGTCGGACAGCGCCGCGAGCAATGGGGCGAACGGTGTGGTCAGGTGGATGCGCACCTCGAGCGGCCCGGATGCCTCGATCCGGTCGATCGGCCCCATCTCGGGCTTGCGGGTGGAGCCGGGCAACGAGAGGTGGCGCTGGAGCGAGGCAACGACGGCCGCGGAGTCCATTGTGGACCCGTCGTGGAATTTGACGCCGGGCCGCAGGGTCAGCACCAGCGTCTTGTTGTCGTCCTGCCACTGCCATGCGGTGGCGAGCTGCGGCACGATGGTCAGCTTGGCGTCGATGTCCACCAGCTTGTCGCACATCGCGGCAAACACCTGCCGGCCGGAGACGGTGCGGGAGATCGTCGGGTCCAGCGCATCCGGGTCGCTCGCCAGCCCGATGCGAAGAGTTTGGGCGTGGGCGACGGCGGTGAGAAGAAGCATGAGGGCGAAGCACGAGAAGCGGCGCACGGCGAACCCCTTTATAATTCGTCTCGCACCAGCATTAATCAGGGGTGGAGGGGATGACTATCCCCTTCCGGGTCGTAGGGCAGGGCCCTACCGCTTTCGTCCCGCACGCCGATCCGTCCGAACCCCGGCAGCTTCACCGCCGGCCGCCTGATGTCGAACCCCGCCACCGTGCCCAGGATATTCAGTTCGAAGCCCTCCACCCAGGCCATCGTCAGCCCGGCATACCCGGCCACCGATACGCGTATCCCGGTGCCGGAGGGCGCCCAGCGCAGCCACCGTCCGTCGTAAGGGTAATCCTTGCCGAGCGCCGTCGGGGGCAAAGTGGTGCGGATCTCGGGGACAGAGTCCATCACCGCTGCGACGAAGGTATTGGAGTTCGGCCCCGGCCAGGCGCGGTAATCGCCCTGCTTGCGCCAGGCATAATCCTGGATGGCGGCTTGCATGCGGGGGATCAGCGCTTCGGCCGCGGCGCCATCGGCTGCGAACACGACCTCCGGCACATGGCCAAACCAGCGCCCGTCCGGCTCGAAGCCGTTCATGCGGATCGGGTCGCCCCAGGCGGTGTAATCGTAGCGGGTATAGCCCGGCGCGCCGGCCGGTTTTACCACGATCCAGCTATGGACGGCGAAGATGCCGCGCCACCGCACCGTCTGGGCGGCGAATATCCGCACCAGGGCGCCGGGGTGACCAGACGCTGGCGGAAGGACGCCGATGCTGGACCGGTCCGCGGTGCGCCAGCCGGCTCCGGTGCCGTCCATCCAATAGAGCGTCGCCGAGGCAGCGAGCGGCAGCAGGTAGCAGATCGCGAACAGGACCAGGACGATTTTGAGCAATGTCATACGAAGAAGATCGGGTGTCTGACCCGAGCCCGCAACGTGGCCGCAGGTTACGGGTAGGTCAGGATGGTATCCACCACGTGGCTGATCAGCCGGCGCGCGTCCGACTCCAAAGCCACTTGCACGTTCGCGTCGCCGCTGCCGCGCATGGCCTTGCCGTCCTCGGTGAGGGTCCGCAGATCGCACACTGTCATGCCGCGGGTCAGGGTGCCGTTCAGCTCAACCTGCACGTTGCAGTGGTGGTAGGTGAGCATGTCGGGGTGGACGTAGGGCACCACGGCGCACACGTCGTGCATCGGCGCGATGTTCAGGCCGAACAGATGGCGCTGCCGGCCCAGATAGAACTCCAACAGGTCCGCAATGTGCCCGGCGACTTTGCCGCCGGTGCGCAGCCGGGCGATGTCGGCCTCGTTGGTGCCCGTGCGGGACGTGACGTTGTAGCCGACCATGCGGATCGGCGCGCCGCAGCTGTACATCACGGCGGAGGCCTCCGCGTCTGCCCAGCAGTTGAACTCGGCGACCGGTGTGATGTTGCCCAGCGCAGTCGAGCCGCCCATCACCGTGATCTCCCGCAGCCAGCCGGCAAAGCGGGGCTCGCGCTTGATCGCCATGGCAACGTTGGTGGCCGGGCCAACGACGGCCAGCACCAGTTCGTCCCGATGCTGGCGCGCCATGTCGATCAGGAAGTCCACGGCATGCTGGTCGATCGGGGCACGATCGGGCGGCGGCAGGTTGGTGCCGTCCAGCCCGGTCTTGCCATGGCCGTTGCCGGCTTGAACGCGGATGCCGGCGATCGGCTCGGCGCAGCCTTTGGCGAGCGGCACGTCCAGCGCGCCCAAGGTCAATACGGCGAGCGCGTTGTGGGTGCAGTTGTCGAGCGAGTTGTTGCCGTGCGTGGTGGTGACGCCGACGAGGTCGCAATGTTTGGCGGCATACAGGATCGCGACCGCATCGTCGTGGCCGGGGTCACAGTCGATCAGGATCTTGGTGCGCGCCATACCGGTCATTCCATCCCCGCGTTGGACAGCCGCTCGCGCCGCTGTTAGCCAAGGTTAAGTCTACAAACGCGGGGTGCCGTCAAGCTGCGCCCGGCAGTGGAGGGAAACAGCATGCGGCTGACACGGCGGGCGACCCTGGCAGGGCTTGGGATGGCCGGGCTGGCGACCCGGGCGCGAGCCGCGACATCCCTGAAGGCGACGTGGAACGGCTGGCCGGACAGCCAGGTCAAGCCGCTGTTCGATGCCTTCAACACGGCGTATCCGGACACCCAGGCCAGCTACGAGTTGATCCCGTTCTCCGACCTGTTCCAGACGCTGGAGGTCCGTCTCGGCGCCCGCACGCCGGACCCCGATCTGTATTCCTGCGACAGTCCGCTGTCCGCCAGCTACGGCGTGCGCAACCAGGCGATGCTGCTGAACGATGTGCTGGATCGCAGCCAGTTCTCCAAGGCGGCGGTGGATGCCGCGAGCTTCCGCGGCAAGATGTATTCCGCGCCGTTCTCCACCTCGTCGCAGCTGCTGTTCTACAACCGCGCGTATTTCAAACAGGCCGGGCTGGAGCCGCCGCCGGCGGACGTGGCAAAGCGCTGGACGTGGGAGCAGGTCGTCGAGGCCGGACGCAAGATGGCCGACCCGGCGCAGAACCGCTGGGGGCTGATCCTCGAACAGCCGGAGCGGCCGTATCAGCTGCTGCCGTTCGGGCAGTCGCTCGGCGGCACGGCGCTCAGCGCGGACGGGTTGAAGGCCAGCGGCTATATCGACGACGCCGCCTTTGTCGAAGGATTTACCTTCGTCCAGCGCCTGTACACCGATTGGAAGATCTCGCCGCCAGGCGTGTTCGACAACAACGTGACGCCGGATCTGTTCGGCACCGGGCGGTCGGCGATGTTCCTGGCCGGCACGTTCAACCTGGATCTGTTCCGCACCAAGTACAAGGACCTGGACTGGGGCGTGGCGCCGCACCCGTATTTTGCCAGCGGCAAGCCCGTCACGCCCACCGGTTCGTGGCACATCGGCGCCAATCCGCGCACCCGCAACAAGGATGGCGTCGCGCAATTCCTGCGCTTCATGACTGGTCCGGAGCTGCAGCTGGAGTGGTTCAAGCTGCGCCCCTATGTCCCGGTGCGGCTGGACATCTGGGACAAGCTGCCCGAGGTGTTCGCCACTCCCACCTGGAAGATCATCCGCTACGAGGTGGAGAACACGGCCGTCGCCCGGCCGTCGACGCCGGGTTGGCGCGAATACGAGGATTTGCTGCGGCAGTGCCTGCGCGACATGCAGACCGGCGGCGACGTGAAAACGATGCTGACCGACACGGCAGGCAAGATCGATCGGCAACTGGTGAAATACAGCAAGGTCTGAGTGTCTGTCCCGAAAGTCTACTGCGGCGGTCATCCGGCGGTGATCTTCTGC
>CAXTCJ010000159.1:0-7627 GCA_964242215.1 uncultured Acetobacteraceae bacterium
CCCGAAATCTTCAGCAAACCGGACCTCGACAGCGCCAAGCAGATCATCCTGACCGACGAGGGCCCCGGCGCCGGGACCGAGGCGCGGTGGGCGACGGAGACGCCCTATGTCCTCGGGCTGATCGAGCGGGCCGTCGGGCTGCGGCAGGACATGGTCGTGCTCGATTACGGCTGCGGCGTCGGAAGGATGGCCAAGGCGATGATCGAGGCGAGCGGATGCAGCGTGATCGGCCTCGACATCAGCGCCGACATGCTGCGGTTGGCGGTCGATTACGTCGGCTCGGACCGGTTCATCGCCGTCACCCCGGCGCAGTTCGACACGCTATGCCGGGCCGGCCTGCGGGTGGATGCAGCGATCTCGGTCTGGGTGCTGCAGCACTGCTTCGCGCCGGCCGACGATATCGCCCGGATGCGTCGTGGTTTGGCGGCCGGCGGAAACGGCTTCATCCTCAACATGCCGAAACGCGCGGTCCCCGCTGTTATCGACGCCGCGGGACAAGCCGGCCGGTTCACCTGGGCCGGCGACGGAATCGACGTGGCCGCGTTGTTGCGCAACGCCTTCGCCGTTGCGGCCGAGGGCGTGCCGGATGCGGCCCAAACGCCGAACATGGCCGATGCGGGTGCATTCTGGATGCATCTGCGACCGCGCCCTGATTGAAGAGAAGGACAGCCGTGGAGCATTTTGACGTTCTGATCGTCGGCGCCGGCCTATCGGGTATCGGCGCCGCGTGCCACCTGGTGATGAAGCGCCCCGGCACGAGCTTCGCCCTGCTCGAGGCGCGCGACACGATCGGCGGCACGTGGGACCTGTTTCGCTATCCCGGGATCCGCTCCGATTCAGACATGTACACCCTCGGCTACTCGTTCCGACCTTGGACAGAGGCGAAGGCGATCGCGGACGGCCCTGCCATCCTGGCGTATGTCAGCGAGACCGCGGCGGCCTATGGCGTGGATCGCAAGATCCGCTTCGGCCACCAGGTGAAGCGGGCGTCCTGGTGCTCCGAGGACGCACGGTGGACGATCGAGGCCGAGCACGGCGACCAGATGCTGCGGTTCACCTGTAACTTTCTGTTCACCTGCAGCGGCTATTACGACTACGCCGGCGGCTACACCCCGCACATCGCCGGCACCGAACGGTTCCAGGGCCGGATCGTCCACCCGCAGCAATGGCCTGCAAGCCTGGACTACGCCGGCAAGCGCGTGGTCGTGATCGGCAGCGGCGCCACGGCGGTCACCTTGGTGCCCGCCATGGCAAAGACAGCGTCCCACGTGACGATGCTGCAGCGTTCGCCGACCTACATCGTCTCCCGCCCCGCGGAGGACCGGGTGGCGAACTGGCTGCGGCGGCGGCTGCCGGCCAAGCTCGCCTATGGCATCACGCGGTGGCGTAGCGTGCTGCTGACGATGTTTTTCTACCACCTGGCGCGCCGCAAACCTGCCCAGTTCAAGGCGGGGGTGCTGAAAGCGGTACGCGCCCAGCTCGGGCCGGACTACGACGTCGCGACGCATTTCACGCCACGCTACAACCCGTGGGACCAGCGGCTGTGCCTGGTGCCGGACGCCGACCTGTTCCGCTCCCTCCGCGCCGGCACGGCCTCCGTCGTCACCGATGAAATAGAAACCTTCACCGAGACTGGCCTGCGCCTGAAATCCGGCACCGACCTGCCGGCCGACATCGTCGTGACCGCCACCGGGCTAAACCTGATCCTGCTGGGCGGGATCCAATTCACCATCGACGGCGTGCCCACCCGGCTCGCCCAGTCCATGAGCTACAAGGGTATGATGTTCAGCGACGTGCCGAACCTGGCGGCGGCGTTCGGCTACACCAACGCCTCGTGGACGCTGAAGGCCGACCTTACCAGCGAGTATGTCTGCCGCCTGCTGGGCTTCATGGATCGCCACGGTTATGCGCAGTGCACCCCCAAGCGGGAGCCGGGGGTTGCGGAGGAACCGGTGATCGACTTCACCTCCGGCTACGTGCAGCGCGGGCTGGACCAACTGCCTCGGCAGGGCGACCGCAAGCCGTGGAAGCTGCATCAGAACTATGCGCGCGACCTGCTGGCGCTGCGGTTCGGCAAGGTGGATGACGGCACCATGCAGTTCACCAAACGGCGGCAGGATGCTCGCCAAACTGCCTGACCCCGATCGCCGCCGGCTGCTGCTCGGCGTGATCGGCCACGTCGATCACGGCAAGACCGCCCTGGTGCGCGCCCTCACCGGCATCGAGACCGACCGGCTGGCGGAGGAGAAGCGCCGCGGCATCTCCATCGCCCTCGGTTTCGCCCATCTGACATTGCCTGGCGCGGTGGCCGACCTCATCGACATGCCGGGACACGAGCGCTTCGTGCGCACCATGATCTCGGGTGCGACCGGCATCGATGCGGTGCTGCTGGTTGTCTCCGCCGCCGAGGGCATCAAGCCGCAGACGCGCGAGCACGTGGACATCGCCGGGCTGCTCGGGGTGCGGCAGGCCGTCGTCGCCGTCAGCAAGGCGGACCTGGTGCCATCGGCGCAGGCCGAGTCCGTCGGGCGCGAGGCCGCCGCACTCGCCCAGGCGGCCGGCATGGCCGTGGCGGCACCGGTGCTCACCTCCGTCGTCACCGGCGCCGGGTTGGACGCACTCCGCGATGCGATCGGAGCGACGTTGCGCACCGCCGAGGATACGGAGGAGGCCGGTTTCCCCTATCTGCCGATCGACCGCGCGTTCAGTCTCGCCGGCCACGGAACGGTGGTCACCGGCACGCTGCGCCGCGGCAGCATCGCGGCCGGCAGTGCGCTGGTGGCGACCCCCTCCGGCGAGACCGTGCGGGTGCGCGGGCTGCAGGTGCATGGCGCCGCGGTCACGACGGCCTCGCCGGGTCAGCGCGTGGCGGTGAATTTGCGCGGGACGGAGTTCGCGTCGGTGCCCCGCGGCTCGGCGCTCAGCCTGGGCGGACTGCTCGGGCCCTCCGCATGGCTGTCGGTGCAACTGCGATCGGTCGGCACCGCACCTGTCCTGCCCACAGGGGCCCGCCTGCGCCTGCTGTTCGGGACCGAGGAGGTGGACGCCCGCCTGCGCCTGCTCGACTGCGACGAACTGCAACCCGGCGAGACGGCAACAGCGCAGCTACACTGTGCCTCGTTGGTTTGCGTCCCAGCGCGCGAGCCGTTCATCCTGCGCCAGCCCTCCCCGGCCGCCACCGTCGCCGGTGGTGTGGTGCTGGATCCCGAAACGATCCGCCAGCGCCGCAACGCACCCGGCGTGTTGGCGCGGCTTCGTGCCCTCGCCATGGCAACCCCCGCCGACATCGTGCGGCAGGAGACGGAGCGCGCCGGCCAGTCTGGGATCGCCTTGGCCCGCCTGGCCCGGGTGGCCGGTGTGGCGCCGGCCCGGGCGGCGGCGCTGCTCTCGGGCGGCCCGGCTGTGCTGCTTCATGGCTACGCTGTGATGCCCGATGCCCTGGACGCCGTGGCGGCCCGCCTACCCCGCGCCCTGCAAACCCATCCGGACGGGCTATCCCGCGAGGCGCTCGGCCGTCTGCTGCCCGGTGTCGGCGCGGCCGTGCTGGACGAGGCCGCCAGCCGGCTCGTCCGCTCCGGCGTGCTGCGGCAGGAGCGCGGGCTGATCCGCGTCTACCAGGCCGCCCGCGAGCGCAGCCAGGCCGATGCGGACATCGCTCTGGCCACATCCATGATCGACGCGCTGCGCAGAGCCGGGCTGACCCCGCCGGACCCGGTCACGCTCGCTCCCGACCCCCGTGCCAAACGCCTGCTGGACCGCCTGGTGCGGGAGGGTGCCGTGATCCGAACGACGGACCGGGTGCAGAAGCGCGACATCGTCTTCCACCCCGACGCCGTGGAGGCGGCACGCCGCCGGCTGGCCCCCCTGCTGGGCGAGCCCGGCTTGCTGGTGAAGGAGGCGGGCGAGGCCCTCGGCATTTCCCGCAAGTTCAGCGTTCCGTTGCTAGAGCACCTGGACGCAATCCGTTTCACCCGCCGGGTTGCCGACCGCCGGGTTCTGGCCCAAGTGGACTAGCCCACCCCCGTCATGCCAGGGCTTGACCCTGGTATCCACGCGTTTGCGCTGATGACGTCATATGGGTGCTTGGCAGCGTCGCGAGCAACACGGCAGGACCGGTGTCTGCGGAAAGCCGTGGATACCAGGGTCAAGCCCTGGCATGACGGTTGATGGAGGTGACTGGGGTCTGGTGGCCTCCCTGGTCTTCAAAACCAGTGGCGCGCCAAAAGCGTGCGGTGGGTTCGATTCCCATCCACCTCCGCCACTCCAAAATTGCAATATCCTCCTCTGTCCTTCACGGGGGAGGTGGCGGCGAAGCCGACGGAGGGGACGCGCGGTGTGTGCCTCCAACCCCCGCCACCATGCCTCGCACGGTCCCCCTCCCCCGCTGCGCGAGGGAGGATAAGGCATCCATTACCGGCCGCCGCGGTAGCGCTCGGGCCGGAACGGCGCCGGGTCGATATACGTAGCCCCGCCCGTCATCATCTCCGCCAACAACCGCCCGGTCGCCGGTCCGAGCGTGAACCCCTGATGCCCGTGACCAAAGTGCAGCCACATCCCCTTGTGGCGCCGTGCCGCCCCGACCACGGGCAGCATATCCGGCATGCAGGGCCTGGTGCCGAGCCAGGGCTGGTTCTCAACCGGCGCGCCCAGATCGATCACGCCGCGAGCCGCAACCTCGGCCCGCCCGAGTTGCACCGGAGTGCCCTCCGCATCGGGCCCGCTCAGCTCGGCACCCGTCGTAATGCGCAGCCCGGCCGCCATCGGGCAGATCATATAGCCGAACTTCGCATCCCGCAGCGGCAAGTCGAGCGGCTTGGCGCGGAAATGCCGGTGGTAGCCCCGCTTGCGAACCATCGGGAACCGGTAGCCGAACCGGCGCAGCACGCGCACCGACCAGGGCCCGAGGGCCACCACCACCTCCGGCGCCTCGAACGCACCCTCCCCTGTCGTCACGCGCCACGCCTCGCCCGCGCGTTCCAGACTGTCGGCATCGCCATGCGCGAACACGCCGCCGGAGCGGATGAACAAGTCGCCATAGGCCGCGACCAAGCCACCCGGATCCCGCACCGTCCAGGGGTCGGTCCACTGGATCGCACCAACGCCGGTTTCGGTCAGGTTCGGCTCCGCCTGCGCCAGTTCGGCCGCCGACAGGACACGGAAGCCCACACCATACAGCTTGCGAACCCGCTCCGCCCTGGCAAGCGTCAAGTCCAGCGACGCCTGCGTGCGGTGCATGTCGCGGTATCCCTCCTTGCGGACGAGATTTTCGGCCCCGGCCCGCGTGATCAATGGCCAGTGCTCCGCTGTGGCATGCTTGATCGCCGTCGCATAGCTGGCCGAGATCGCCTCGTGCCGGCCCGGCGCCGAATGCCACCAATACCGCAGTAGCGGGCCGACATGCCCCGGCAGCGATGCCAGCCGGTAGTTCACGTCGTTGGTGCGGCCGAGCGCTATGTCCCGCAGGGCCGAGAAGTCTCGCGGCATCGCGGTCGGCTCGACGGCCTCGCTCTGGATGATACCGGCGTTGCCGTAGCTCGTCTCGCGCCCCGGCATCTTGCGGTCGACCAGCACCACTGACCGGCCCCGCAGCTGCAACTGCAGCGCCGCGGCCACGCCGGCCATTCCCGCACCCAAGACGATGACGTCGTTCAACGCTTTACCCTTTCGCCACCGCAGGATTTGTCGATCCCTTGACCTTCCCACCATGGGAAGCCCCATGTAGCGGAACATGGTTCTCCCCAGGAGCATGACGATGGCCAGCGAAACGCTCAACCCGCCCGCTCGACCCGCCCCAGACTTGAGCATCGACCTGGGTATCAACGGGATGACCTGTGCGTCGTGCGTGCGCCGGGTCGAGCGGGCGCTGGGCGGCGTGCCCGGCGTCGCGAGCGTAGCGGTGAACCTGGCCACCGAGCAGGCAAGGGTGACCGCATCCGGCCGCAAGCTCGACACGGCGGCGCTGCTGCAGGCCGTGCACACCGCCGGCTACGAGGCCCACGCCGTATCCGAGAACGAGCCGGATACGCGGGCAGGCGAGCACCGGCGCGAACTGTCGGCTGTCGTCATCGCCGCCTGCCTGTCACTGCCATTGCTCGCCGGGATGGCCCTGCGGCCGCTCGGACTGGACTGGATGCTGCCCGGCTGGGCGCAGTTCGCCCTGGCGACGCCGGTGCAGTTCGTCCTGGGCTGGCGGTTCTACGTCGCCGGCTGGAAGGCCGCGCGCGCCCTCGCCGGCAACATGGACCTGCTGGTGGCGATCGGCACGTCGGCCGCCTGGGGGTTGAGCACGGTCATGCTGCTTGCCGGCCCGCCCGGGGCGCCGCTGTATTTCGAGAGCTCCGCGCTGATCATCACCTTCATCCTACTCGGCAAGTGGCTGGAGGGCCGGGCCAAGCGAAGCACCGCGACCGCACTTCGAGCCCTCATCGCGCTGCGCCCCGACACCGCCCATGTCCGGCGCGATGGCGTGGAAACCGATCTGCCCGTGGCCCAACTGCGCCGCGGCGACATCGTGGTCGTGCGGCCCGGCGAGCGCCTGCCAGCCGATGGCTTACTGCTGGAGGGCGGCGGCAGCGTGGACGAAGCCATGCTGACCGGCGAGAGCCTGCCAGTGGACAAGGAGCCCGGCGCCAAGCTGGTGGCAGGCGCCATCAATCTGGATGGCATGCTGGTCGTCCGAGTGAGCGAAACCGGGGCCGAGACCACGCTTGCCCGCATCGTTCGCATGGTGGAGGGCGCGCAGGCGTCCAAGGCTCCGATCCAGCGCCTGGTGGACCGGGTCAGCGCGGTGTTCGTGCCCGTGGTGCTGGGCATCGCCGCACTCACGCTGCTCGGCTGGCTGGTGGTGGGGGCCGGCGTGTCCACGGCCACCCTGAACGCGGTGTCGGTCATGGTGATCGCCTGCCCCTGCGCGTTGGGCCTAGCCACCCCCGCGGCGATCATGGCAGGGACCGGCGCCGCCGCCCGGCACGGCATCCTGATCAAGGACGCAGAGGCGTTGGAGCGGGCCCATGCCATCACGGTCGTGGCCTTCGACAAGACGGGCACGCTCACGGAGGGCCGTCCCACGGTCACTGAGATCGTCACACCGGACAACGCCGACGCCGAAGCCCTGCGTCTGGCCACGTCCCTTCAGCAAGGCAGCGAACACCCGCTGGCCGCCGCGATCCGCAGTAAGGCCGAGGGCATCGCGCCCGCTGAAGTCGAGGGCTTTCGCACTCTGCCGGGCCGTGGCGTGTCCGGCGCGATCGGAGGCGTCCGTCTGCTGCTCGGCAATGCCCGGCTGATGCGCGACGCCGGGGTGGACATGGCCCCGCTCGCCGATCGGGCCGCCGCATCCGAAGCCTCCGGCCACAGCGTGTCGTGGCTCGCGCAGGAGGGACCTTTGCCGCGCCTGCTCGCCATGTTCGCGTTCGGCGACACACCCAAGGCCACCGCCCGCCCGGCCATCGCCTCCCTGCAAGCAATGGGCATCCGCACCGTGATGCTCACCGGGGATGGCGCCGGGGCAGCCCAGGCGGTCGCGGCAGCGCTCGGCATCGACGACGTGCAGGCGGAGATCCTGCCGCAGGACAAGGCGGCCGCCATCGCCAAACTCCGCACCGGCGGCGGCGTGGTCGCGAACGTC
>CAXTCJ010000159.1:7727-11642 GCA_964242215.1 uncultured Acetobacteraceae bacterium
GACGTGGTCGCGATGGTCGGCGACGGCATCAACGACGCCCCTGCCCTGGCCGCCGCCGATGTCGGCATCGCCATGGCCACCGGTACCGACGTCGCGATGGAGACAGCTGGCATCGCCCTGCTGAGGGATGACCCGGCCCTGGTTGCGGGCGCGATCGAGATCTCCCGCCGCACCTACACGAAGATCCGGCAAGGCCTGTTCTGGGCCTTCGCCTACAATGCCATCGGCATCCCACTGGCCTGCTTGGGCCTGCTGAACCCGATGCTGGCGGGGGCCGCCATGGCGCTGAGCAGCGTCAGCGTCATATCCAACGCGCTGCTGCTGCGGCGCTGGTCACCGACGGGGGTGCGGACATGAATATCGGCGAGGTCGCCAAGGCCTCCGGCGTATCGGCCAAGATGGTGCGTTACTACGAGGGCATCGGCCTCATCGCCGCCGCCCCCCGCACGGACGCCGGCTACCGGCTCTATTCACAATCCGACATGCACGTCCTGCAATTCATTCGCCGCGCGCGTGATTTCGGCCTGCCGATCGAGCGGGTGCGGCTGCTGCTCGCCTTGTGGCAGGATGGCAACCGGGCTAGCCGCGACGTGAAGGCGATCGCCCTGCAACACGTCGCCGAACTCCGCCGCAAGATCGAGGAACTGACCGCGATGGCCGATACGCTGCAAGACCTCGCCGATCACTGCCAGGGCAACGGCCGCCCGGACTGCCCGATTCTGAAGGACCTGGCGTGCAAGCTGCCCGTCAGTGGGCGACCCAATGCCGGCAACGGCAAACTGCTGCAGCGGCTGGGCGGGCTATGACGGATCTCGCCGACTGCCTGCGCGGCACCATCTCGCCCCAGATCGCGCTGGCTCGGTTGCTTTTGGGGGGCGCTGATTCACGCGCGATCGCCGCCGCGGTCGCCGCCGCCCGGCCGGAGCCGCTGACGCCACAGTGGTCCGCACTCGCCGCCCTGCTCGACGGCCGCGCGACGGACCTGGACGGGCTCGCCGCCGAAATCCGGCACACCGCCAGCGATCACACCGCGATGGGAGGAATGGCGAATGTCGCCGCCTTTTTCGATCGCGCCGTCAGCCACTCGCCCGAGGCCGGCGTGGCGCTGTATTCCCTCGGCGACCCGGCGATCCTACAGGCCGCAACCGCCGAGATCACCACCTGGCTCGAGGCCGAACACCTGCTGCGGCCAGACAGCGACGTGCTGGATTTCGGCTGCGGTATCGGACGCGTGGCGGCCGCCCTGGCACCATCTTGCCGCTCGGTCCTGGGCGTCGATGTGTCAGCAGGCATGGTGGCGGAGGCCCGCCGGAGGCATGGCGGCCAGCCTGGATTGCGGTTCGAGGTCACGGACGGCTGTGCGGTCCCGCCGGGCCGGTTCGATCTCGTCCTTGTGGTGGATAGTATGCCCTACGTCGTGCAAGCCGGCCTCGCCGACGCGATCGTGGCCGGTGTGGTGGCCGGTCTGCGGGCGGGCGGCGCGCTGGCGATCCTGAATATGTCCTATGGCCGCGACCCGGCGATGGACGTTGCGGATATGCAGCGGTGGGCCGCCGACTATGGTTTGGACGCAGTCGCAAGCCAGCCATTCCAGCTTTGGGACGGCCGCGCCTTCCTGCTCCGCTCCCGCGAACCGGCTGCGTTAGCGTCCGCTTAACAAGATTGCGCGACAATCCCGGCAGCCCGGCAGCCCGGCGGACCGGGGGGAGGATCGCGGATTGGCGGGTTTGCTGCAGGGACACCCTGACCGACGCGGACGTCCCGTGCTGTACCAGGCCGGGGGGTATCGGCCGTGCCGGTCGTAGCGACGCGCTTCCTGCCTGCGCCGAAACCCGTCGTTCACCACGCGAACGCCGAGGGCATTTCGGGGCTAGCAGACTCTGTCGAGCGCCGGGTCACCCGCGATCGGGCTCTCGCATTGTATGCCCACGACGCGGGTGGGCTGATGGTTACTGCGGTTGCCAGCGTGTTCCTGGTGATCATGGTCATCGTCCCGGCGAACGGTGCCGGGCTGCTCGCTTGGTTGGCGGCGACGTAATTCGTCCTAGCCGGCCGCACGCTGGACTTGGCGTTCCTACACCCGCATCGGCGCAGGCAAAGCGGTGAGCTGGACGGCAAGCGCGAAATCGCCCGTTTCGCGGTTGGATTACTGAGCTCCGCCACGCTATGGGCCCTGTTCCCCGTGCTATTCTTCCCGACCATGAACGAGAACGGGCGAACCGCGGCGTCGGTGGTTCTCGCGGCCATGGCGGGCGGCAGCGCGACCGTACTCGGGCCGAGCCTGCCGCTGGCCATCACCTATTGCACCGCCCTGCTGCTCACCCCGGGGCTGGTCTTCTTCACCCTGGCCGGCCGGGAGAGTACCTTCCTCGGCATGTTGGCGCTCGCCATGCTCGCCGCCACCGCCGCCGCCTCCCGCGTGGCAAACCGTTTGGTCGTCAAGTCACTGCGGCTCAGCCACATAAACCAGGCCTTGGTGACCCAATCGGAGGCGCAGCGGCGGGAGACGGAGGCCGCCAACGCAAGGCTCGCGACGGCACAGGTGGCGCTCAATGACGCCAATCAGACGCTCGAACGGCGCATCGAACTGCGTACCGCCGACCTCGAGCACGAGATCGGCGAGCGACAACGCTATGCCGAAGCCTTGGCACGCCTGGCTTCGACCGATCCGCTGACCGGTCTGTGGAACCGCACGACCTTCGCCGAGCGGCTCGCCTGCATGTTGGCGGATGCCGACGCAGGCGGCACGCGGATCGCGGTGGTGTTCCTCGATCTAGACAATTTCAAGCAGGTCAACGATGTGCGCGGCCATACGGCAGGTGACCAGGTGCTACAGACCTCGGCCCATCTGCTGAGCCAGGCGGCCGACGAAACGGTTCAGTTGGCCCGCTGGGGCGGCGACGAGTTCGTCATGGCGGTTCCCATCACGGAAGACAGCCAGTCGGTCGTGGAGATGGCCACGTCGCTGCGCCACGTCCTGATGCGCCCCTTGAACACCGGCATCGACGCTGTCCGAATCGATGCCACGGTGGGGATTGCCATTTTCCCGGAAGATGGTCGCACGCAGGACGAGCTGATCCGCGCCGCCGATGTAGCGATGTACGAAGCCAAGAAGGAGGGCAAAGGCCGCGTCAAGCTGTTCGACCCGGCGTTGGCGCGCAACGTGGCCGAACGGCATAGGCTGGAACAGGCCCTACGCGAGGCGATGGCGCGGAACGAGTTCTCGCTCGCCTACCAGCCGATCATCTCCGCCGCCACCGGGCGCTGCAAGGCCTTCGAGGCATTGCTGCGATGGCAGCACCCGGACCTAGGCTCGATCGGCCCGTCCACCTTCATCCCGATCGCCGAGCAGACCGGCCAGATTGCCACCATCGGGCGGTGGGTGCTCATGGAAGCCTGCAAGGCTGCGGCATCCTGGGCCGACCCGACGCTATCCGTCACCGTCAACGCGTCCGTGTCCCAGGCAGTCTCCGGCATGCTGCTCGACGACGTGGAGGACGCACTTGCCCAGACCGGCCTTGCCGCCAGCCGCCTGGAAATCGAAATTACCGAGAGCATGTTTGTCAGCGACCACGTCCGCGTCGCGCCCGTCTTCGAGGATCTGCGCCGGCGCGGCATCCGCGTCCTGCTCGACGATTTCGGCACCGGTTTCTCGTCCCTGGCCTATCTCGGCAAGCTGCCGCTCGACGTGATCAAGATCGACCAGAACTTCGTTCGCACCGCCGATCGCGACGGCTACGCGATCATCCAGGCGATCCTGTCCATTGCCGACGCCCTCGCGCTCGAGGTGACGGCGGAAGGCGTGGAAACCGCCGCCCAACAGCACACGCTGACGGCGATGGGGGTCGACAACCTGCAAGGCTTCCTACTCGGGCGTCCGATGCCCGGCACCGCCGTCGCGAATTGGCTGCGCGC
>CAXTCJ010000160.1:0-11356 GCA_964242215.1 uncultured Acetobacteraceae bacterium
CCCGCGACAATTCGTCTAGCTTGAAGATCTCGCCCATGGTCAGGCCCATGATCGGAATGCAGATCCAGTGCCAGGGCTGGTTGATGCCCTCGCTATTGTTCGGCCGCACTTCGACGCCCCACGTGTCGGTGGCCACGGCGGACACCTGCTTGGCCTGCAGCCAGTCCAGCGTCTCGAAATCGAGCCCTGGCGCGTCGCCGCCGGGATAGCCGTCCCACGACCCGGCGGCGAGGCATTGCTCCATCTGCCCGGTGCGGATCAGCAGGTGATCGCCACGCCCGACCGACACCTTCTGTGACGCGCAGCACGCATCCAACAGATCATTCTTGATGGCGTAGCTTTCCGGCAACCACGGCATGCCCAGATGGCGCGGGATATCCAGCAATACGCCGCGCCCGACCATCTTTTCCTTGGTGAAGTGGATCCCCGCCTTGGCCGCGCCGAAGGAGGAGACTTCGCGGCAATCGTAGCCGTTCCACATGTGGTTATCGAAGAAGATGTGCCCCAGCCCGTCCCAATGCGTACCGGCCTGAAGTGGGAACAGCACCATGTCGTCCGCCGACCGGATGCCGCGTTTATCCAGTGTGCCGGAATACGCGTCCGACCCGCTGCGCAGCATGGTGTGCACGGGATTGAACCGCCCGACCGGGGGAAACTTGGTCTTGCCACCCTGTGGGCCGTCCTTGTCGTAGTTCAGCGCAAGCGAGATCACCTGGCCCTTTCGCACCAGCTTGGCAGCCCGCACGATATCGTCCGCCGTGGTGTAGTTCAGTGTTCCAACTTGGTCGTCCGGTCCCCATTTACCCCAGTTTTTCAACCGCGCGGCGGCGGCATCCAATTCGGTGCGGGTGACACGGGTTGGCGTGATGACGTTGGTATCCATTGGTCGTCTCCCTCAAGCTTTTTTCTTACGCCGGGTAGGGCGGGTTGGCGGGGTGGAACGAAATCCTGCAGCCAGGAATGGCACCAGGTGCAGCAGCGCCGCATCGACGTCGCCGGGGTCGCAGCCCCCATCGGTCATCGACTGGATACGGCCTGGATCGGCCATCGTGTAGACCATGGCGCCGAGCAGGAAATGGAACCGCCAGGCCAACTCCACCGGGGACAATTCCGGCAACAAAGCCTGTAACGCGGTGATGTAGTGGCGACCGGATTCGTCGAATGCACCCGCGAGGATCCGGCGGCTGAACGCCTCTGGCTCGGTCGCGAGCCGCGCACGCAACTTGACGAACTGCTTGCCGCCGAATTGCGAGCGGACGGTGAGGGCGGGCCGGAGGAAGGCTTCGATCACTGCTTCCAGGGTCGGGGTGCCGCGCTGCTGGATCTCGGTTAGCAAGCGCATGCGTTCCGCCGCGATCGGCAGGGCGCGGGCGGCGAAGATTTCGGCGAGTAGGTTTTCCTTCTCGCCGAAATGGTAGTTCAGCGCGGCCAGGCTGACATCCGCCGCGGCGGCGATGGTGCGGATGCTGACGCCATTCCAGCCATGGGCTGCGAACAGCTGCTCGCCAGCGTCCAGCAAGCGCTGCCGCACTGGTCTCGCATCCCTGTCCACCACTTCACTCATGCCGTTGGCTGCGCCTTGACTAGTACGAACGTTCGTATACCGTCGTTGTCATAGGGTCCGTTGTCAAGCGATCCACTGCAAACGGGAAACGTGCATGAGCAAAACCATCGTCAGCTGCGCCGTCACGGGCAATCAAACCACGCTGGCGCAGCATCCTGGCCTCCCTTGCACGCCGCAGCAGATCGCCGACGCCTGTATCGGTGCGGCAAAGGCTGGGGCTGCCATCACCCACATCCATGTGCGCTACCCGGATGGCCGCCCGTCGATGGAGCTGGCGCATTACAAGGAAGTGGTGGACCGCATTCGCGATAGCGCGACCGACGTGATCATCAATCTGACCACCGGACCCGGCCAACGCTTTATCCCCGGCAAGGACGACCCCAGTGTCGCCGCGCCCGGCACAACGCTCATGGCGCCGATGCGCCGGGTCGAGCACGTGCTGGCGCTGAAGCCGGAAATTTGCACGCTGGATCTGAATACGATGTGGTCCGGCACGTCCGCCGTGATCAATTCGCCGGAGAGTATTTCCACCATGGCGAAGGCCATGAAGGAGGCCGGCAGCAAGCCGGAATTGGAAGTGTTCGACAGCGGCGACATTCAGTTGGCCAAGCAGTTGATCAAGGACGGCGTGCTCGACAGCCCGGCGTTGTTCCAGATCGTTACCGGCATCCGCTTCGGCTTCGAGATGACGCCGCAGACCATGGCCTACGCGCGCTCCATGCTGCCGCCGGATGCGGTGTGGGCCGGCTTCGGCATCGGCCGCATGGCGTTCCCCATGGTGGCGCAGGCCTTCCTGCTCGGCGGCCATGTGCGAGTCGGATTGGAGGACGCCGTCAACCTGCGTCGCGGCGTGCTGACGCCGGACAACGCGGCGATGGTGGCGAAGGCGGTGCACATCGTCGACGAACTCGGCGGCGAGATCGCGACGGTGGCGGAGGCTCGCGAGATCCTGGGCCTGAGAGCGAAGTAGCCGGGGGGAACGCGCGTGACCTCACGACGGGGCCTGCTGGGCGCGGGCCTGGCGTTCTGCGGCTGTTGCATGCTGGACCGAGCGCGGGCGCAACAGCCCGCCCCGGTCCAGCGACCGGTGTCCGTGGGCGGCAAGCCCGTCCGCACGATCGATACGCACTCACACTGCATCTTCGAAGACGCGTTGTCCCTGATGGGCGGCGCCGGCCAGGGCATCGTGCCGCCGACGAGGGGAGTTGACGAGCACTTCCTGGCCAAGGGCGTGGATGGGCGGCTGCGGTCGATGGACGCCATGGGCATCGACATGGAGATCCTGTCGATCAACCCGTTCTGGTATGGCACTGACCGTGACACCGGCGGCAAGATTGTCGCCCTGCAGAATGCGCATCTGTCGGAGCTGTGCGCCGCGAACCCAGACCGGTTCGGTGCCTTCGCATCGCTGACATTGCAGTTTCCCGACTTGGCCGTGAAGCAGTTGGAAGACGCAATGAAGCAACCCGGCATCCGCGGCGCCGCGATCGGCGGCAGCGTGATGGGGGCCAGCTTCGCCGATCCGCGGTTTCGCCCCGTCCTGGCCAAGGCGGAGGAACTCGGCGCCGTGCTGTTCATCCACCCGCAAGCCCTGCCGGAAATGGCCAAGCGCTTCGTCGGCAACGGTTGGATCGGCAACACCATCGGCAACCCGCTGGAAACCACGATTGCGTTGGAACATTTGATCTTCGAAGGCACGCTGGACCGGTTTCCGAACCTGAAGATCCTGGCGGCGCATGGCGGCGGCTTTCTACCATCCTATGCTCCGCGCATCGACCACAGCTGCTTCGTCTCGCCGCAGAACTGCAACCCCGGCATCGTGCTCCGCAAGCAGCCGAGCGAATACCTCAACCAGATGTTCTACGACGCCCTGGTGTTCACGCCCGAGGCGCTGCGGCACTTGGTCGCGCAGGTGGGCAGCAGCCAGATCGTGCTCGGCACCGACTTCCCCATCCCGTGGGAGCTGCATCCAGTGGACATGGTGCTCGCGACGACATCACTGAGCGAGCAGGAGACGGTTGCGATCCTGGGCGGCAATGCCACGAAGCTGCTGAACCTCGCCACATGAGGCGCATCCTAACGCTCGTGGCAGCAATGATGGTAGCTGTGCCAGCCTGGGCGCAGGACTATCCGCGCCGGCCGATCCGCGTGCTGGAACCGTTGGCGGCGGGGAGCGCGGTGGACGTCGTTACCCGGATCGTGGCCGACAAGATGGGCCGCATTTTGGGTGGCAGCCTGTTCGTCGACAATCAGCCGGGCGCGGCTGGGTTGCTGGGCATGCGGACCGGCGCCCACGTCGCACCGGACGGCTACACGATCCTGGCGGTGAACGACAGTGTCGTGACCGTGCTGCCGAACATTCGCAGCGACGCCGGCTACGATCCCCGGACGGCCTTCGCGCCGATCGTGCAACTGGTCCGCATCCACTGGGCGCTGGTCGCCAGCCCATCGCTGCATGCCACCACACTGGCGCAGTTCATCGCCGCGGCGAAGGCCAAACCTGGCGCGATCGACTTTGCGTCCGGCGGCCAAGGCAGCCCGCAGCACATTGCCATGGAGCTGCTGATGCGTGCCGCTGATATCAAGCTGCAGCACGTGCCGTTCCGCGGCGCCACCCCCGCGTTGAACGAGGTCGTGGCGGACCATATCCCGGTCATGTTCACGGCACTGCCGACGCCGCTGCCCTTCCTCGCCGACGACCGGCTGACTATTCTGGGCGTGGCCGACCCACACCGCTTGCCAACCCTGCCGAACACGCCGACGGTCGCCGAGAGTGGCCTCCCGGGGTTCGAGTTCACGGCCTGGGGCGCGCTGCTGGCGCCGGCTGGAACGCCTGCGCCGATCATTGACAAGCTGAATGCCGCAGCGAATACCGCGCTCGCCGATCCGGACGTTCAGAAACAGTTGACCGCGTTGGGTTACGAGATTGTCGGCGGTACGCCCGACGCACTGAAGACGCTCATCGCGCAAGACTACCAAGCAAAAGGGGATATCCTGCGTGCCGCCAACATCCACTCCGATTGACCGCCAAGCCGCCGTGATCCGCCCCGCCGACCAGCCTGTTGCGGACCGTGGCGGCGGCAACCGCACCATTCCGCTCGTCATGCCCGGAGTGGGTGCGCGCCAACTGATCAACGGCATCACGATCATCGCGGCGGGTGGTGCCATCCAGGAACATTTCCACAATTGCGAGGAGAGCGTGATCGTGCTGGAGGGTGCCGGAATCGCGGTGGTCGGCGGGGCCGAGCATTCCGTCACCGCTGGCGACACGAGTTGGATCCCGCCAGGTCTGCCGCACTATTTCCGCAACGCGTCGGCCACCGAACCGCTGCGGATCTTTTGGACCTACGCGTCGGTCACGGCCGACCGCACGTTGGTTGCAACCGGGGAGACGCGGCCCGTTGCCGCCGAGCATTCCGCGGACCGCCTGCTGACATGACCCGGTTGGTGCCTGCGCCGGCCTTGGCCGGGTTCGCGCAGCGTGCCCTGATCGCCGTTGGCCTACCGAATAGTGACGCCGCCAGCATTGCCGCCTTGATGATCGAGGCGGACCTGGTCGGCGCCGACGCGCACGGCATCTTCCGACTGCCGCAATATATCCGACGCATCGAGGGCGGTGCGGTCAATCGCACGCCCGCCATCACCGTCAGCCGCACGGCCGCCGCCACCGCGCTGGTCGACGGCGATAACGGCATGGGCCATCTGGTGATGTCGCGCGCCGCCGCGACCGCCGCCGAGCTGGCTCAGGAAGCGGGCGTGGGCTGGGTCGGCGTGCGCCGCTCCAACCATGCGGGCCCGGCGTCGCTGTATGCCGCGATGCCGCTGGCGCAAGGCATGATCGGCATCTACTCGGCAGTGGCTAGCGCGAACCACATGGCGCCTTGGGGGGGTGTTGCGTCCTTGCTAGGCACCAATCCGTTGGCGGTCGCGATCCCGGCTGGGGACGGGCCGCCGGTGTTGTTGGATATCGCGACGACCGTCGTGTCCTATGGCACGGTGAAGAACTACGCCCTGCAAGGCAAGGCGATGCCGGAAGGCTGGATGGTCGATCGCACGACCGGTGCGCCGCTGACGGATTCGGCCCGCAGCGGCGAGGGCGTGCTGCTGCCCATCGGCGGCTACAAGGGCGCCGGCCTCGCGCTGGTGTTGGGCCTGCTCGCTGGAACGTTGAATGGCGCCGGGGTCGGCAAAGCGGTGGTGGATTTCAACGCTGACGACAGCACCGAGACCAATACCGGCCACTTCATCCTGGCGCTGGATGTGCGCCGCTTCATTGACCCGGCGGTGTTCGCCGCCGCGGTGAACACGCATTTGGACGAGCTACGCGGCTCGGCCCGATTGCCCGGGATCGACGTGATCCGCCTGCCCGGCGAGGAGCGCGCCCGCCGATGGAAAACCCGCTCACGCGACGGTATTCCCATCATCCCAGCGTTGTCGGCCGTGTTGGACAAGCTGGGCGTGCGCCTCGGGATCGGTTCAATCACCTAACTACACGCTATTCCGCGGCGAGGCCTCGCGTGACGGCGAACGGGTCGGGCGGCACGGCGAGCCCCATGTTGGCGCGCAGCGTGGTGCCTTCGTAATCGGTGCGGAACAGCCCGCGGCGCTGCAGTTCCGGCACCACCAAGTCCACGAAATCGCGCAGGGAGCGGGGCTGCACGGGCATGGACAGGACGAAGCCGTCGCATGCCTTGCTGGTGTACCAGGCCTCCAACCCGTCGGCGACCTGCTTAGGATCGCCCTTTAGCATGTTGCCGCCCATCGAGGGTAGGATGCGCTCGTAGGTTTGCCGCACAGTGAGCCCCTCGCGCGCCGCCATGGCCTGAACCGAGCGGCCGATCGCCGTGCCGCCGACGCTGTCGGAAACCGTCCGCTCGGGCATTGGTCCATCCGGGTCGTAGCCGGACACGTCGAAATTCACGATCTTGGACAGGTAGGCGACGGCGAGCGCGGGGGAGATCAGCGATTGCAGTTCATTGAACAACTCGTCCGCCTCCGCCGCACTACGGCCGACGAACACCGTCATGCCGGGCAGGATGCACAGCGACTCCGGAGCGCGTCCGTATTTCGCCATGCGGCCCTTGATGTCGGCGTACACCGCTTGCCCTTCGGCGATGTTGCTGGCGGTGCCGAACAATGCCTCCGCGCCATAGGCCGCCAATTCCCGGCCGGCCTCGGACTGCCCGGCCATGAACACCACCGGCTGCCCCTGCGGGCAGCGCGCGACGTTCAACGGGCCGCGGACGGAGAAATGCTTGCCCCTGTGCTCGGTGCGCCGGACCTTCGCCGGGTCGAGATACTGGCCGGTGGATTTGTCCTGCAGGAAGGCGTCTTCGGCCCAGGAATCCCACAGTGCCCGCACGACGTCGAGGCTCTCCTGCGCGCGTTCGTAGCGCGTGTCCTTGCCGACGTGCTCGTCGTGGCTGAAGTTCTTGGCGTCCTCGATGTATTGCGTGGTGACCAGGTTCCACGCCGCGCGTCCGCCGCTCAGATGGTCGAGCGAGGCGAATTTGCGGGCGATGGTGAATGGCTCCTCGTAGGTGGTGGTGGCCGTCGCCGCCAGCCCGATATGTTTGGTGTGCTGTGAAATCGCGGTCAGTAGCGTGACGGGCTCGAACCCCGCCGGGCGGTCGGACGGGCTGTTAGCCGCGAACAAAGCCGGCTTGTCCATCTGCCGGACGCCGTTGCCGTCGGCCAGGAAGATCAGGTCGAACTTGCCGCGTTCGGCGAGTTGCGCCACTTCGATCGCGTTCTGCAACTCCATGGACGTGGTGGGGAATGCGTCCTTGTGACGCCAACCGGCGAGGTGGGCGCCGAGCGGGCTCGCCATCAAACCGAGGATCATCATCGCAGCACCTCCTTGCTGCTATAACACCATGCACGGCACATGCCATGAGGCGAAGCCACCGTCATGCCAGGGCTTGACCCTGGTTTTCACGGGGATGGGCTGGTGACGTCGGACGAGTGTTTGGCACCATCGCAGGCAACACGGCCGAGCCGGCGTTTGCGGAGCGACGTGGATACCAGGGTCAACCCCTGGCATGACGGTACAATCCTACTTCGGCCGATCCGTGCTGAGGCTGCCGCCCCCAGTCAGCATCGATGGCCCGCCTGGCAAGCGACGCGGAGCACCACTCGTGTTGAGCAGGGGAAACAGCAGTTCTGCCGTCCGATAGCACTCCTCGAGATGGGGGAAGCCGCTGCCGATCACCGTGTCGATCCCCAAGGCACGATACTCCGCGATGCGGCTTGCAACGGTCGCCGGGTCGCCGACGAGTGCGGTGCCGGCGCCGCCTCGGATCAGGCCGACACCGGCCCATAGATTTGGCGCGACCTCCAATTTCTCGCGGGAGCCACCGTGCAGCGAAGACATCCGCCGTTGCCCCTCGCTGTCCGACCCGGCAGCGAGTTTGGCCTGTGCACTGGCGATCGTGTCGTCCGACAAATGGCTGATCAGCTTGCGCGCGGCGTCCCATGCTTCGGCCTCGGTCTCCCGCACGATAAAGTGCAGCCTAATTCCGAAGCGCAGTGTGCGGCCGAGGGCTGTGGCGCGGCGGCGTACGTCGTCGATCTTTTCCGCCACCATCGCGGGTGGCTCACCCCAACTGAGATAGACGTCGCATTGCTCCGCCGCGAGTTGGCGCGCCGGGGCTGAGGAGCCGCCGAAGTACAGCGGCGGGTAAGGTGACTGGACCGGAGGGAACACCAGGCTGCCGCCGCGGCTGGACAAATGCCGACCAGTGAATTGTACGGTGTCACCCCGCATCATGCCGCGGAAGATCTGCAGGAACTCCCCGGCCTGATCGTAGCGTTCATCGTGCCCCAGCGTGATCCCGTCGCCGGCGAGGTCGTTCGGCGTGCCTCCCGCCACGACATTCAGTAGCAAGCGGCCGTCGGTGGCACGGTCGAACGTCGCGGCCTGCCGGGCGGCCTCACCGGGTACAATGGAACCCGGCCGCAGCGCCACCAGATAGCGCAGCCTCTCGGTGAACGGGGCGACCGTCGCGGCGGTGATCCAAGCGTCCTCGCAGCCGCGCCCGGTGGGCAACAGCACGCCGTGATAGCCCAACTGATCGGCGGCCTGAGCGATCTGGCGGATGTAGCGGTTGTCGTTCTGCCGGACCCCCTGGCTGGTGCCGAGATACCGCCCATCGCCGCCGGTCGGAAGGAACCAGAAGAAATCGAGCTTCTCGGCTTGGTCCGAGGGAGCGGCAAAGTTCATCAGAGTTTCTCGCTGGTTTGGGTGGGTGGCGTCCAGACAATAGCGCGTATGTCCAATTTCGTCGGAATGATGCGCAACGCGGTGAACAGATCGGCGATGCCTTGCTGCCGTGCGATGATGGCGTCGTCCATCGGCTGCACCGCGTAAACGCCGCGCGGGGCGGCTAGGCGTTGCGCTGCCAGTGGTACGCCTGTCACCGCCGCCATCGTTTGCGCCAGTTCCTCAGGATGCGCCTTTGCCCAATTAGCCACTTGGTTGATCGCCGTCAGCAGGGCCGTCACCGTTGCAGGCTGGCGTTCCACGAAGCGTCGGCCGGCCATGAAGAACGAGTTGCTGGGGGCGGCGCTTTCTGCAGTCGTCAGCACGCGTGTGGTCGGCTCCAATTGGGCAATGGCATAGAACGGATCCCAAACCGCCCAGGCATCCAACGCGCCCGTGCGAAACGCCGCAGCCGCGTCGGGCGGCTGCAGGTACATGGCTTGTACATCGGACGGCTTCATGCCGTTGGCGGCCAGAATGTTCACCACCATCGCATGCGCGCTCGATCCCTTGGTGAAGGCGAGCCTACGGCCGCGGAGGTCGGTCACGGTTCGGATCGTGCTATCCGTCGGCACCAGAATCGCCTCGTTCACGCCCGTGATCGGTTGGCCACCGACATACAGTAGGTCCGACCCGGCGGCCTGCGCGAAGATCGGCGGCGTATCGCCTACCGCACCGAAATCGATCGCCCCGGCGTTGAGCGCCTCGAGTATCGGCGGGCCAGAGTTGAACTCCACCCAGTCCGCAGCGACACCCAACGCCCGCAGCGTGTCCTGCTTGCGGATCAGCACCAGCGAGCCGTTTTTCTGATATCCGATCCGCACCGTTGCGGCATCTGCGCGGCCGAGGCCCGGCCACGCAAGGGTGCCCGCAAAACCCGTCAGTGATCGTCTCGTGACGCCTCGCAGCATGAAATCCCCTGTTCGCGATCGAGGCATTCAGCATGCAAAACCGGTTCGGCAACCGCAACGGTGCCGCCTGCCAAAGGTCAGAGTTTCTACTCTGGCACGCGTCGAGAGTAAGACAAACTCTTGGAACGACCGACCAAGATGACGTCGTGCTACGCTCCACTCGAAGCCAGTCCTTGAATGTTTGGGTCTCAGAGACTTCTCGTTGGCCGGTCGAGCACGCGACGCCCCATCAGGCTGGAAACGAGGTCGACCATCAGGATCGCGGTCCGGCCGCGTTCGTCGAGAAACGGGTTGAGCTCCACGAGGTCGACGCTCCCGACGCGGCCGCTGTCGTGAAGCAGCTCCATCACCAGATGGGCCTCGCGAAACGTGGCCCCGCCCGGAACCGTGGTGCCGACACCCGGCGCGATCGCCGGGTCGAGAAAGTCGACGTCGAGGCTGACATGCAGCACGCCATCGGCAGCGGCGACGCGCGCCAGGAACCGCTGCAGCAGCGCCGCTATGCCGTGCTCATCGATTGCACGCATGTCGTATACGACGACACCCGCATCCGTCAGCGCTTTGCGTTCGGCCAGGTCGACGCTGCGGGTGCCCAGCGTGCAGATGTTCTCGGCGGGCACCGGGTGCGCGAAGCCCGGGAAAATACCTGCGAAGCCCGGGCGCCCGGCTGCATAGGCGAGCGGCACGCCGTGCAGGTTGCCGCTCTGTGTCGAGTCGAGGGTGTGGAAATCCGGATGCGCGTCGAGCCACAAAACAAACAGAGCACGACCGCGTTCGGCCTCACGGCGGCTGATGCCGAGCAGCGTTCCCGCCGTGAGGCTATGATCGCCGCCGCAGACGATGGGCATTCCGCCGGCGCTTGCCCGATAGGTTGCTTCGGCGACCGCCTCGGTCCATGCGACGATTTCGGGCAGCGACTTGATCGCGGGATTGCCGTGTGTCGTGGGCCGGTTCGGCGCCGGTACAATGTTGCCGCGATCCTCCACAGTGTGCCCAAGCTCGCGCAAGGCAGCGGCGAGTCCGGCGGCACGGAACGCGCTCGGTCCCATGTCGCACCCTAGGCGTCCCGTGCCGTCCTGGACCGGCGCGCCGAGCAGAATGCATGTGCTGAGATCCATTGCCGACGAAGTCCTGCTGCTGGTTGTGGAAGACTCAGTGCGCGGCGAGGCTTCGCTGCAACCGGCTGATAGCACCGGGCAGGCCGCGCACTTTCAGCACCCGGCCGGTCTCGTCGTACTCCTCGGACAGCACCCGCGCGCTTTCGTAAACCTCGCCGATCAGGCCTTGCTTGGCGTAGGGCAGCACCAGCACATCCTCGACCATCGCAGCCTCGAAGAAGGCGATGATGCTGTCCCGCAGCGCGCTCACATCACCGGGCGCGTGGGCGGAGAGCAGGATTGCGTCGGGATGCTTTTCCAGCAAAGCGGCGCGCCCAGCGGCGTCCACCCGGTCCATCTTGTTCAGCACTAGGCGCGACGGCACCGCATCCGCGCCGATCTCTCGCAACACACTGCGGCTGACCTCCAATTGCGCCTCGTAGGTCGGGTCCGACGCGTCGACCACGAACAGCAGCAGCGATGCCTCCAGCGCCTCCGCCAGGGTGGATCGGAACGAGGCGAC
>CAXTCJ010000161.1:0-11182 GCA_964242215.1 uncultured Acetobacteraceae bacterium
CGCCATTCCCGTAAATCAACAATCATGCACCGGCCAAAATTGCCGCTTTCGACCCTAAAGCGGACACGCGCTCCGGGAGGTGCGATGGAGATTGACTGACAGCGAGGCTCTCTGATCAGAGTCTGCGCGCCTGCCCGTGTACGCCGATTGACATAACGAGCTAAGGCGGGTCTGAGCTTGTTCCAGGCGGCGCAGGACCGTAGGACAGGCTGAAGGGGCGCCTCGCGGTCGTTTAGGCCGTCGGTTCTGAATAACTCTAACGCCACTCTAGTCTCGAGGAGTTTTAGATCATTCACCAGAAGCGCGAAATACACATCGTCTCCGACGACGAAGCCACGCTAACCGATTGGCTTATGCGCACCGAGCCGCTTCATCGTGTTTTAAGACCGGATTTGCCGACCGATTACCAAAGCTATCTGCGGCTGATGTTTTCGGAGGGGGCTAAAATGGCCGCCCTCCATGAGGCAGGGGTGCCAAAGGCCCTCACAGTTTATCGCATCCTTCACACAACGTTCAACGGACGCCGCTTCTACGTAGACGATCTCGTCACCGTGGAAGGAGAGCGAGGGCGAGGTTACGGTTCAACCGTCCTGCGGTGGCTGGAAGATCAAGCACGACAAAACGGCTGCCAAGCTTTTGCCCTCGACTCCGGGGTCCAACGCTCCGAAGCGCACCGTTTCTACTTCCGGCAGGGTATGTCGATCATGGCGTTTGGCTTCTCCAAATCGCTTCGGTGACAAGAGTGCGGGCAGAAGCTTTGAAGTTCGCACCAGTCTGAATGTCCGCTTCCACCATACCTCGCCATTTCGCCTCCGGCTGCAGCCGAACCCAGCACGGTCGTCTACGCCACGATGGCGTCTGCTTGGGTAATGGCGGCCAGGCGGCGTCTGACCCTCTCCAGCGGTAGCCCGCTCTCGATGCGTGGGGCGCAGTAGCCGTCCGGGGCGGGCGCGTTTGGATAGAGTGCGGCGTGTTCGGCGGCGTTGTGGAACAGGCCGCGGCTATCGTCGTCCATGAACGTCTCGGACGGAGCACCCTCGGCCAAAATCACGTCGTGGCTGTCCAGTTCGACGTGGACATAGTCGACGCGGTCCAGCCCGCGCTCCCGTGTGATGGTGCCGCCGTTCACCAGGCAGCGCGCCGGGATCAGCACGCCGTCCAGGAACATGGCGTGGTCGGGTGACACCAGCAGGTCGCGCCGGGGCAAGCCGTTGCCAAAGCAACCCGCGCGGAAGCGGATCGGCCGTATGTTTGGATTGGCGGCGAGGAACCGCCTTGCGTAGGAGCGCCGTCCGATCCATTTGACGGCGCGGTGCTCACCGGATGCGGTCAGGACTGCGTCGCCAATGCGCAGATCTTCAACGGCGCGCGACCCGTCGGGGGTGGCGATGCGGGTTTGCGCGACGTAGCAAGCCGCGAACGTCACCAGCGTGCCGCCGTTGCCGTCGCTCGCGACTTGCGCCTGTGCGACCGTGTCGTGGCTATATTCGATTCCGATCGGGTCCTGGATGTCGGTGAACTCGAACACGGTCCCCCCGGCAGCGACGAGGGAGATGCTCTGCTGGTAGGGTGCTTCGAGGCTGCTTCCCTGCGGGGGCGAGATTGAAACGGTTTCGCCCTGCAAGAAGGGGATCGTGGTCAGGTCGAGGGTGACCGAACCGCCACCGAACGTCATCGCGTTGGTCAGTGTCGCGCCTGCCGGGGCGAGCACCACCTCACCCGAGGCGAGACCGAATGTCACGGTGGATGTGAACGCCCCGATGGTCGTCGTGCCGCCGTCGATCCCGATCTCCGTCGCGCCCGTTGCGCTGCCGACCGAGGTCACGCCTTGTGCCCCAGTGGTGATCACGCCCGAGGAGATCGTTGCTACACTGAGCGTTCCACCGTTACTGATATCGCCGTTCAATGTCCCGTCAAGCTGGACGGTTCCACCTGCCTCGATTGTGACGGGACCCCCGAGTGTCGTCGGCCCTAGTACAGTCAGTGAATTGGCTATGATGAGATCGAGATAGACGCCTTGGGTGCTGCTGATCGTCAGCGAGGCAACGATGTATGCCGGGTCGGTCGCCGAGGTGTAAACGCCCTGCTCGAGGGAGAACGCCGGGTCGGGATACGTCAGGTTCTCCAAAACCGCCGTATCGCCCGATTGAGGGAGCGCGCCGAGAGACCAATCCGCGGCATCGTCCCAGGCCGTACCGCTGCTCCCGTATTCGCTGCTTGCAACCAAGACGTCCGTGGCCATTGTCGTGCCGCCTTTCTCGTTCGATGAGCAGGCTATCTCAGTGAGCGGATCGAAGACAGCGCACCGGCGGCGAGCAACGGGCAGCTCTGCTCGAGACGGCTTGCGTCTTGCGGACGGCCATGGATGGATGGGACCAACGAACAGGAGTGGCCATGTCCATCGATCACTGGCTCGCTTTCGTCGCCGCCTCTGCCGTGTTGCTGGCCATTCCCGGGCCGACTGTCCTGCTTGTCATCTCCTACGCGCTTGGTCACGGCCGAAAGCCAGCCGCGGCCATCGTAGCCGGTGTGGCCCTCGGCGACCTTACGGCGATGACGGCGTCCATGCTGGGGCTGGGGGCAGTGCTCGCAACCTCTGCCATGGTGTTCACCGGGCTGCGCTGGCTTGGCGGAAGCTACCTTATCTATCTCGGCATCAAACTGTGGCGCGCGCCGGTGGGTGCCGCCGGATTTGAGGCCGCCCCTACGGCAGGCCCGCTGCGGATGTTCGCGCATGCCTACGCCGTCACCGCACTCAATCCCAAGGGCATCATCTTCTTCGTGGCGTTCGTTCCGCAGTTCCTGGATGCCTCGCGGGCCTTTCTGCCGCAGGTGATGATTCTGGTGAGCACCTTCGTCACCATGGCGACACTGAACTCACTCGGCTTCGCATTGCTGGCTTCGGCGGCCCGGCAGCGACTCAGGCAACCGCGCGTGCAGAGGGTGGTGAACAGGACAGGCGGCTCTCTGCTGATCGGGGCGGGACTGTTCGCGTTCGGTTGGAGGCGTGCGGCCGGGTAGCGCGGTGCATTCTGGGCCATCTCACACCAGGAAGCCGGTCAGCTCCGCAGCTGCTTCCTGCAAGCGTTGCAAGAACGAGCCTGTCATCGTCGCGACATCTGCGGCCTCGGCGCGGGCGCCGATGTTGAGGGCGGCGATCACGGTGCCGTCGAACCGGCGGATCGGGACGGCGACGGAGCGGAACCCGGGCTCCGCCTCCTGGTCGGCCAAGCAGAAACCGGCCTGTCGCACGGTGGCGATGGCGTTGGCGATGGCGGCGGGCCGGGTCAGCGTGTTCGGGGTGATCGCGGCGAGGGGCGTGCGGGCCAGGTAGGCGGCCACCGCGTCGTCGGGCAGGGCGGCCAGCAGCACGCGGCCGAGCGCGCTGCAATAGGCCGGCAGGCGGAAGCCGATGCCGGCGCCGATCGGCATCAGTTGGGCGGGGACGGCGCGGGCCACCATCACCACGTCGTCGCGCTCCAGGACGGCGGCGGAACACGACTCGCCGACCTCGCGGGCGATGCGGTCGCACGCGGGCTGCAGCAGGGTGGAGACGGGGTTCGACGTCAGATAGGCGCTGGCCAGGCGCAGCACGCGCGGGGTGAGGCGGAATTGGCGGTCCTCCAGCTCCACGTAGCCGAGCGCCACCAGGGTGAGTAGGGCGCGGCGCGCCGTGGCCCGCGGCAGGCCGACATGGGCGGCCAGTTGGCTCAGGCTTTGCGCGCGATGGGAGGCGTCGAACGCGGTTAGGATCTGCAGGCCGCGGGCGAGCGCTTCGGAATGGTCGGGGCCGAGGGCTGCCGCGCGCCGCCGATCGGAATCCTCCTGCCGCAACCTGGTCATTCTCGCGTCGATCCCCGTATCGTTTTCGCTTGCGGGCTTTCAGTGTCGGCATCTACGCTAGACGAACGGTCGTTCGCTAATCGAACACGAGGATGGCACATGCTCACCGCCGAACGCAACGCGCTGATCACCCAGACCGGCGCCGGCACGCCACTGGGGGCGCTCATGCGGCAGTATTGGCAGCCGGCGGCGCTGGTCGACGAGTTCGAAGGGCCGCGCCCGGTGCGGCGGGTGCGCCTGCTGGGCGAGGACCTGGTGTTGTTCCGCGATCCGCTGGGCCGCTATGGATTGCTCGACCGGCACTGTGCGCACCGCGGCGCCGATCTGTCGTATGGTCGGGCCGAGGATGGCGGGCTGCGCTGCCCGTTCCATGGCTGGCTGTTCGATGCGACCGGCGCTTGCCTGGAGCAGCCGGCCGAGCCCGAGGGCAGCAATTTCTGCAAGTCGGTGCGGCAACCGTCCTATCGGTGCCGGGTCGCGGGCGGGATCGTGTTCGCGTTCATGGGGGAGGGCGAGCCGCCGGCGCTGCCCGGCTTCGATTGCTTCACCGCGCCCGACGCCTACACCTTTGCCTTCAAGGGCATGATGGAGTGCAATTGGCTGCAGGCGCTCGAGGTCGGCATCGACCCGGCGCATGCCTCCTACCTGCACCGCTTCTTCGAGGACGAGAGCCCCGAGGATGCGTATGGCAAGCAGTTCCGCGGCGCCACGATGGGCGCGGACATGCCGATGACCCGCATCCTACGCGAGTACGGCCGCCCGCAGATCGAAGTGGAGACGACGGAGTATGGTCTGCAGATCGCGGCGCTGCGGCGGCTGAACGAGGCGGAGATGCATATCCGCGTCACCAACATGGCGTTTCCGCATGCCTTCGTGATTCCGATGAGCAAGGAGATGACGATCACCCAATGGCACGTGCCGGTCGATGACACGCACTGCTACTGGTACGCGATCTTCACCAGCTTCACGGCGCCGGTGGACAAGGCGCAGATGCGCGAGCAGCGGCTGAAGAACTACGCCCTGCCGGACTATCTGCCGAAGGTGAACAAGCTGAACGAATACGGCTTCGACCCGCACGAGCAGGAGCACAGCACGTACACGGGCATGGGCGACGACATCAACGTGCACGACCAGTGGGCGGTGGAGTCGATGGGCGCGATCCAGGACCGCACGCGCGAGAATTTGGGGGCCAGCGACAAGGCGATCGCCGCCTATCGCCGCTTGCTGGTGCGCGCCATCCGCGACGTGGCCGAGGGTCGCAAGCCGCCGCTCGCACTGCCGGCCGAGGCGGCCGCGCGGGTTCGCGGCCCGGCGTCGATCGATGCGATCGGGCCTGTGGATGGGTGGCAGGCGTACTGGCAGGAGCAGGACCGCGTGCGCCGGGCCGCCGCGTCGTGGGACGCGGCGCTGGCCGCGTAGCCCGGCGTTGGACAGCTTCGCCCACCGTCACGGCGCCTGGACCGCGGAGCAGCACCAGGCCGCCGACGCGGTGCGGGCCCGGATCACCGAGGCAAAGCTTGGCGTGGTGCGGCTGGCCTTTGTGGACGCGCACGGCGTGCTGCGCGGCAAGACGCTGGTGGCCGACGAGGCCGCGCATATCCTGGCTGACGGCGCCAACGCGACGACGACGCTGCTGATGAAGGATCTATCGGGCAAGACCGTGTTCCCGGTGTTCTCGGCCGAGGGTGGGATGGGTCTGCCGGCCCTGCGCGGCGCCGCCGATATGGTGATGTTGCCCGACCCCACCACCTTCCGCGTGCTGCCCTGGGCGCCGCATTCCGGCTGGCTGCTGTGCGACTTGTACTTGCCGGATGGCTCGCCGATGCCGCTGTCCAGCCGCGCGTTGCTGGCCCGGCAAGTGCAGGCGCTGCGGGCGCGCGACATCACCTTCGTGGCGGGTGTGGAGATCGAGTGCCACATCCTGCGCCGCCCCGAGACGCCCGGCGGCGCACCCGGCCTGCTGAACGCCGGCTACCAGTATCTGACCGAACTCCGCTACGACGAGCTGGATCCGCTGATGGAGCAGCTGCGCGCCGTGCTGCAGGGCCTGGGCTTGAACCTGCGCACGCTGGAAGTGGAGTTCGGCCCCAGCCAGGTCGAGCTGACCTTTGCGCCGTCCACCGGGCTGTTGCCCGCGGACGAGCTGACTCTGGTGCGCTCCGCCGTCAAGCAGACCTGCCAGCGGGCCGGCTACGTTGCGAGCTTCATGTGCCGCCCACGGCTGCCCGGCGTTGTGTCCAGCGGGTGGCATCTGCACCAGTCGCTGCGGGACGGGCAGGGGCGCAACCTGTTCGCGGCCGAGGCGCCGGGGCAGGTGCTGAGTGGGTTAGGCATGGCCTACATGGCCGGCTTGCTGAAGCATGCGCGGGCCGCCTGCGCGTTCACCACGCCGACCATCAACGGCTACAAGCGCTACCGCCCGTTCACCAACGCGCCGACGCGGGCCTGCTGGGCGGCGGACAATCGCGGCGTGATGCTGCGGGTCCTGGGGAGCGGCGCCGCCAGCCGGATCGAGAACCGGGCCGGTGAACCCGGCGCCAACCCCTATCTCGCGATGGCGGCCCAGATCGCCGCCGGTCTGGATGGCATCGACGCAAAGCTCGATCCGGGACCGCCCAGTCACGCTCCCTATGACGGTGACGCGCCGCATCTGCCGCGCGGGCTGGCCGAGGCGCTCGAGGCGTTGTCGCACGACGCTACTTACGAAGCCGCGTTCGGCGCTTTGTTCATCGACTATTTCGCGCGCCTGAAACAGGCCGAGCTCGACCGCTTTGCCGCCGAGGTGAGCGAGTGGGAACACACCGAATACTTCGAATTGCTCTGAAGGAGCCTCTATGCCGAAACTCCGCACGCTGCTACTCGCCACCTGCCTCATCGCACCCTGCCTCAGTTCGGCCTACGCCGAGGTGACCGGCAACAAGGTGAAGATCGGCGTGCTCACCGATATGAGCGGACCGTTCGCCGACCAGGTGGGTGCCGGGTCGGTGGCGGCGGCCAAGCTGGCGGCGGAGGATTTCGCCAAGGAGAGCGGCGGGCTCGCGGTGGAGATCGTCGCCGCCGACCACCAGAACAAGCCCGATATCGGCTCCGGCATCGCGCGCAAATGGTTCGACGAGGATGGCGTCGCCGCCGTCGTGGACTTGCCGAATAGCGGCGTGGCGCTGTCCGTCATCGGGATCGCGCACGACAAGCACCGCACGGCGCTGGCGTCGTCCTCCATGAGCTCCGACATCACCGGCAAGGCCTGCCAGCCGACGACGGTGCAATGGGTCAGCGACACCTGGGCGCAGGGCAAGGCGATGGCCGCCGGCCTGGTGCCAGCCAAGCTGAACGATTGGTATTTCCTAACCGTGAACTACGCGCTTGGGCAGGCGCTGGAGGCGGATGCGACCTCGGCGCTGACGGCGCTCGGCGGCAAGGTCGCCGGGTCGAGCCGCGACCCGCTGGGCACGACGGACTTCGCGGGCCCGCTGCTGCAGGCGCAGGGTTCTGGCGCGAACGTGCTGGCGCTCGCGTCGACGGGTACGGACATGATCAACGCGATCAAGCAGGCCAAGGAGTTCGGCCTGTCGGGCCAACTCGTGCCGGCGGCCCTGTTCATCCAGTTGTCGGACGTGGACGCGATCGGGCTGGAGGGAGCCAAGGGGCTGCAGCTGGTGACCGGGTTCTACTGGGACCGCACGGACGGCACGCGCGTCTGGAGCAAGCGATTTGCCGCAGTGATGAACGGCCGCATGCCGACCGAGGACCATGCCGGTGTCTACAGCGCGACGCTGGCCTATTTGCGTGCGGTTCGCGACACCAAGACGATCGACGGCGAGGCGGTGGTGGCGCAGATGCGCGCCAAGCCGATCGACGATGTGCTGTGGGGCCGCGTCACGATCCGCCCGGACGGCCGGGCGGTGCACGACATGTACCGTTACGTCGTGAAGTCGCCGGAGCAGAGCCATGCCAAATCGGACGACTACACGCTGCAGGCGACGATTCCGGGGAATGACGCGTTCCGCCCCATCGGCGCAGGCTGTGCATTGGGTGCGCCTAAGTAAGCGTCTCGACGTCCCCTTCCACGTCACCAAGGGGCTATCGCTGGCCACCAAGCCCCCACTCGCGCCAGCTTTCCAGAAGATTGAGCGCCTGGACTCGCTTGTGATCAAAGGCCGGGAGCGTGATTTACGTCGGGACCACGCAAAGGAACCATATGGACTTCAAGTGCCCCGAGGCTGACGCAGGACGCAGCTCACATCCAGCGTTCTAGCTACGTTCTATCGATAACGAGCTGGGTCTTCCCGCTTGCAGCTGAGAACGCACTATCAGGTCATTGATTTTGGCGCGCCCGGAAAGACTCGAACTTCCAACCCCCAGATTCGTAGTCGCGCCTCGGGAGCCGCCACGAACAGACATAGAACGACACGGGCCGCCTAACCGTTTGATCTTGGCCGGTTCTCTGCTACGCGATCCGACATGACCCGCCAGCCGACGCCAGGACCAGGCCACTCAAAGGAGTCCGCTCCGAGTCCGCAAAATGGGCCGGCAAAAAAGTCTGGGGGTTTGAAGCTGACCGATGACAGCGTGAAAGGGCTGCGCTGCCCGGAGGGCAAGAAGGACGTGCTGGTCTTCGACAACGTCCTGAAAGGCTTCGGCGTGCGCGTGATGCCGAACCGGGCGGACGGTAGCCACCGCAAGGTGTTCCTCCTCCAATACCGGGCCGGGGACAAGGTGCGCCGGGAGCCACTGGGCGACTGGGGATCCGAGCTGACCACCGCCCAGGCCCGGCGGAAGGCCGAGGCGCTACGGGGTGCCGTGCGCGATCGCCGCGACCCAGTGGGCGAGCGAAAGGAGGCCGAGGCTGCCAGGCGCGTCGCGGAGGCCGACAACAAGCGTGCGGCGACTGCGGATGCCTTCACCCTCGAGAAGCTGGTGCAGGCCTGGGAGGAACGGGCGTTGTCGCTGCGCCGGGCATCCTATCGCAAGGAGGCCACAGCCCGGGTGCGGCAGGGGCTTGCGGCCCACCTCCAGCAACCTGCCGCGGCATTCACACGTGCGCAGGCAGCCCAAGCCCTCCAGGCGTTCGCGACGGAGCGGGGCCCGATCGGTGCCAATCGGCTGATGGCCTACGCCCGGGCCTGCTACGGGTGGGGGATCAAGGCGAACCTGGTCGAGAGCAACCCCTGGCAGGCGTTGGCCGCGCCGGGGCGGGAGAGGGCGCGGGACCGGGTGCTCAGCCAGGCCGAGCTGCGCGCCATCTGGGCGGCCAGCCCAGTCGCCGGCGCGATGCAGGGCGCCTATGTCCGGTTCCTGATGCTGACCCTGCAGCGGCGCAGCGAGGTGTCAGGCGCGATGTGGGCCGAGCTCGCTGCGGATCTGTCGACCTGGACGGTGCCGGCCGAGCGGGCGAAGAACGGCCGGGCGCAGGTCGTCCCGCTCGCTCCGGCCGCGCAGGCGGTGCTGAAGGGGCTGGAACGGGATCAGGGGCAGCCGCTAGTGTTCGCGTTGCCGGGTGGCACGCCGGTTGTGGCGTTCTCGACGATCAAGGCGGCGATCGACGGGCAGATCGCGAAGGACGAGGCGGAGGCGGCGGAGAGGGCAGGGCGCGAGGTGAAGGCCATGGCAGCCTGGACGTACCACGACTTCCGCCGCTCCGGGGTGACTGCCCTGGCCGGGCTAGGCTTCGCCCCGCACGTCTGCGATCGGCTGCTCAACCACGTCACCGGGGCTATCCAGGGCGTGGCGGCGGTGTATCAGCGAGCGGAATTCCTGGCCGAGCGGAAGGCGGCGCTGGAGGCTTGGGCGGGGTTTGTGGTGGGCGCAGAAGGGGCTGCGCTAGGTCGAGTGGCCGACGTTCCAACCGGGCAACGTGAACCAATTGGCTAAGGTGCGCTGCCACCAGCCGACCCTGATAATGCCACCGGCGCGACGCACATCCTTTTCCTCGTTCTCGCAAAGAACTGACAGAGCTAGAAGCTGGTTGGGGCTATCGCCGTCAATCCTTGCTCGTTCCGCCTCCAGGGCTCGCAAGGCCACCTCGTCCTCGGAGTCCAGCACTGCCACTTTGCCGTTCAGCAGCGCCCATTCCTTGAACAACCGCTCGTGTAATCTTGCGCGCTCCCCCCAGCCAAACGCAAGATTTACGGCGCCGAACGCGGCGACAGTTAGACCAGCGCCAGCAGCTAATCCCTTCATCCCCAGCGTCGCGGTCGCAAACGCCGCGCTGCCGAAGATGACCGACATAGCGGGGCTTAGCCGCGATAGACCGTCCAAAAAGGCCTTGCGGTGGCCGTGATACCGGATGGCTACCGCACTGTCGTAGTCAAGATTGTGCCGGCGCTCGTTCCAGTCTGCCACTGTGCCTCTCCTACTTCCTGGGTGGCGGTGGCGGGGAAGGCGGCGGTGGCCGCGGCGTCACCGGTCGATAGGCGCCCTTCTTATCATCGAATGCCGGGGGCGGCGGCCTCGGTGGAGGAGGTGGCGGCGGAGAGGGGGGTTTTCCAGATGGTGGCATGAACGGACTGTGGACCCCGCATCAAAGTCATCCCGCAGAGAATTGCCAGATGCCGCCACAGACTGTCAGACACTTCCTATAACCTGCCAACTGAAAAGTTGTGTTTGGTAGTAGCGGGCAGAGTCCGTGGTCGATCGGAGGGCATTGCGGGAAAGTCAGGCGAGGTTTGTGGTCCACGCCGACTTGTCAGATTTTTACTCGATTTCCGTATGAGAACGACGCTTGATAGACCGACCCGACGCAGCGCTCTGGACTGCTCATATCCTCCATACGTCCCTTGAGTGTTCGGGGGGACTCGTGGCGCGTGTGAGGCGGAGCCGGTGGGGGGAATGGGACAATGATAGCTCTACCAGTGAATATCCGCGATCGTTGTTCTTCGGACGTTAAGAATATTTGATACGTTGTTAAGCCTGCACCGATAAGCAACGAAAGAAATGGCGCGTTAATACTACTGGTTTTCTTGAAAAGAATAGAGAATGGCCTATCAAACACTCCGCCGCTTTTAAATTCAATCAAGTAAGGGATTATGGACGCGGACTTCTCCCGACGGTCCACATCTTCACTTAGCAGCCAAGTCCGCGTGCCTTCGATTTCCGCTAGATCTTGCTCCGGGCAGACCGCATAAGCGCACTTCGTAAGACACTTCAAAATGGCAAGCGGCCGGTAGGGCTGCCGCTCCAGAGACATAACGGCTTCTTTCTTGTCATGATCGACGGTCCAAAAACCATCAAGCTCATCCTGAGACAAGGCCATATTTCCGTCTTTTAGAACCTCCGCCCTGGCACCAGACCTTGCCTTATACTTCGGAACCCCGCGTCTCCCGGAAGTTTTGGCCAAAAG
>CAXTCJ010000162.1:0-11063 GCA_964242215.1 uncultured Acetobacteraceae bacterium
GCATGGATCGTGCGCAGGCCGACTACATGGGCATGATCGCCACCGTGATGAACGCACTCGGCATGCAGAATGCGCTCGAGAAGATCGGCGTGCCGACCCGCGTGCTATCCGCCATCCCCATGGCGAGCGTGTGCGAACCATACATTCGGCGCCGCGCGATGCGTCACATGGAGAAGGGCAGGGTGGTGATCTTTGCCGCCGGCACCGGCAACCCGTTCTTCACCACGGACACTGCCGCCGCGCTGCGTGCCGTGGAGATGGGCTGCGACCTGCTGCTGAAAGGCACCCAGGTGGATGGCGTCTATGCCGCCGACCCGCGCAAGCATCCGGACGCCGAACGCTACCAGGAACTGACCTACCATGACGTGTTGGCGCGCGACCTGGCCGTGATGGACGCCGCCGCCATTAGCGTGGCGCGCGAGAACGGGCTGCCCATCGTGGTCTTCAATATCCATGCTCCCGGCGCGTTCGCCCAGGTGATGCGTGGCGAGGGCGCCTTCACCACCATTATCGAAAAATCCTAGACAGCCGTCCTGGCTAACCGAGGTATTACGTGGCCACCGACCTTCCTTCTCTGAAAACCGACCTGACCCGCCGCATGGACGGCGCGATGGAAACCTTGCGGCGTGACTTCGCCGGGCTGCGGACCGGGCGTGCCAGCCCGGGCCTGCTCGAGCCGGTCAAGGTTGAAGCCTATGGCTCGGAAGTGCCGATCACCCAGGTCGGCACCATCGGCGTGCCCGAGTCGCGCATGCTGACCGTGCAGGTCTGGGACAAGACGCTCGTGGGCGCCGTCGAGCGCGCGATCCGCGACTCGGGCCTTGGGCTGAACCCGGCATCCGACGGGCAGACCGTGCGGGTGCCCATCCCGCAGCTGACCGCCGAACGCCGGACGGAACTGGCCAAGGCCGCCGGCCGCTACGGCGAGGGCGCGCGGGTCGCGGTCCGCGGCGTGCGGCGGGATGGCATGGAGCAGATCAAGGCCGCCGAAAAGAAGCACGTCGTTGGTGAGGACGAAGCCAAGACCTGGTCGGACGAAGTGCAGAAGCTGACCGATTCGTACATTAAACGGATCGACGAGTCGCTCGTCGATAAAGAACGCGAAATCAAGCAGGTCTAGCGGCGTAGAAAGGGTTTTCGGGGTGAACGTGCAGCCCAGCCGCCTCGTGCCGGACGTCGGCGGTTCGTCGCTGCCCACCCACGTCGCCATCATCATGGACGGCAACGGCCGCTGGGCCGCCGCACGCGGTCTGCCACGCATCGCCGGGCACCGCGCCGGCGCCCAGGCCGTTCGCCGCACCATCGAGGCCGCGACCCAGGCCGGGGTCAGCTGGCTGACCCTGTATGCCTTCAGCAGCGAGAACTGGAGCCGCCCGCCGTCCGAGGTGCTCGACCTCACGGGGCTCCTGCGCAACTACATCAGGCAGGAGCTGGCCGAGCTGAAGGCGCAGGGCGTGCGGCTGCGTGTCATCGGCGACCGCACGCGGTTCGACGCCGACATCTGCGCCGACCTGGACCGCGCCGAACGCGAGACCGTGGCAAACACGCGGCTGAACCTGAACGTGGCGCTGTCCTACGGCGCGCGGGCCGAGATTGCCGCCGCGGCGCGCCGGGCCGCCGAAGCGGTTCGCGCCGGGGTGCTCGATCCGGCCGCGCTCGACGAGACGATGTTCGCCAGCTTCCTCGCGACATCCGGCATGCCCGACCCCGACCTGATGATCCGCACCAGTGGCGAGCACCGGCTGAGCAACTTCCTGCTGTGGCAGTCCGCCTACGCCGAATTGGTGTTCACCGACGTGCTGTGGCCCGATTTCGGCCCTGCGCATTTCGGCGCGGCACTGACCGAGTTCGCCCGGCGCGAGCGGCGCTTCGGAGCCCGCCCTGGCTGACCGCGCCACCCGCTGGGCGGATTTGCGGCTGCGGGTGATTTCGGCGGCGATCCTCGCCCCCCTAGCCCTGTTCTGCGTCTGGATGGGCGGCTGGCTGTATTGGCTGATGCTGGTGGCGGGGTTCGTGGGCATCGCCTGGGAATGGGGGAGCATGTGCAAGTGGCGTAAGGTCCCCTTGCTGCTCGGCTTGGCCTATGCGGCATTGGCCCTTCTGGCGCTGGCAAGATTGCGGGTATTCGGGACCGACGCGATCATCTTCATCCTGATCGTCGTCTGGTCGAGCGACATTGGCGCCTATGCCGCCGGTCGCCTGATCGGGGGGCGCCGTTTGGCACCAAGGGTCTCCCCGGGTAAGACATGGAGCGGTGCGGTCGGCGGATTAGCCGCCGCGATCGTGCTGGGCAGCATGTGGGCAGGGTTCAGCGTGAGCATTCTAATAGCGTCGGCGTCACTTAGTATCGCCTCTCAACTTGGCGATCTTGGTGAAAGTGCCGTCAAGCGGGTCTACAACGTGAAGGATTCCGGCCGGCTGATACCAGGCCATGGCGGTTTGCTCGACCGGCTGGATGGATTGATGGCTGCCGCGATCGTGGCGGGGGCGTGGCTGGCCGTGATCAAGCAATGAGAACCGTCACCATCCTCGGCAGCACTGGCAGCGTCGGGTGCAGCACGATCGACCTGCTGCTCGCCCATCGCGACCGCTACCAGGTGCGCTGCCTGGCGGGTGGCCGCAACGCCGCAATCCTGGCCCAGCAAGCCATCGCCCTCGGCGCCGAACTCGCGGTGATCAGCGACCCGGCGCACTACGCCACATTGAAGGAGGCATTGTCCGCGCACCCCGCGATCCGCACCGCCTGCGGGCCCGACGCCGTGACCGCAGCTGCCGCCATCCCGGTGGACTGGACCATGGCAGCGATCACCGGGGCGGCCGGGCTGCCCTCCACCCTGGCCGCGATCCGCCGCGGCGGCGCTATCGCCTTCGCCAACAAGGAAGCGCTGGTCTGTGCCGGCGAACTGATGCTGCAGGCCGTGCGCGACGCCGGGGCGACGCTGCTGCCGGTCGATTCGGAGCACAACGCGATCTTCCAGGCGATGGCCGAGAACAACGGCCGCGCGGTGGAGAAGATCATCCTGACCGCCTCCGGCGGCCCGTTCCGAACCGCCTCGCTGGCCGAGATGCAGGCCGCGACCCCCGAGGCGGCGTTGCGGCATCCGGTGTGGTCGATGGGCAGTAAGATCAGCATCGATTCGGCCACCATGTTCAACAAGGGCCTCGAACTGATCGAGGCCGCGCGCCTGTTCGACTTGCCGGAGAGCCAGGTGGAGGTGCTGATCCATCCGCAATCCGTCGTGCACGGCATGGTCTGCTACAGCGACGGCAGCGTGCTGGCCCAGTTGGGCAGCCCGGACATGCGCATCCCGATCGCCCACGCGCTCGCCTGGCCGGAGCGGTTGGTCACGGCCTCGCCCCGGCTCGACCTTGCCGCCGTGGCCCGGCTGGATTTTGCCGCGCCGGACCTCGGCCGGTTCCCCGCGCTGCGGTTGGCGCGGGACGCCTTGCGGGCGGGGGGCGGCGCACCCACCATCCTGAATGCGGCCAACGAGGTCGCGGTGGAGGCGTTCCTGGGCCGCCGCATCGGCTTCCTTGCCATTGCAGGCATTGTAGAAGCGGTGCTGGACCGGATGGGAACACCGCCCGCCGGGTCACTGGATGATGTGATGGCGCTGGACACGATGGGGCGACAGATTGCGGCGGAACTGGTGGCCGGGCACAGCGCTCGTCCGGCCGCATAAGGGAAACGACGATGATGTTCTTGCCTGAAGCCGCACGCACGATCGGGTCGTTCATCGTCGTCCTGGGCGTGCTCGTGTTCATACACGAGATGGGCCACTACCTGGCGGCGCGTTGGCGGGGCGTGCATGTGGAGGCTTTCTCCATAGGCTTCGGGCACCCGATCGCACGCTGGACCGACAAGGTCGGCACGGAGTGGCGGCTCTGCTGGCTACCGCTCGGCGGCTACGTGAAGCTGCACGGCCAGGAGCGGCCGCAAGACGTCGCACCCGAGGTGAGGGATGCCTGGATCACCGGACGCACGTTCCACGAAAAGTCGGTGCTCTCGCGCGCCATCGTCGTCGCGGCCGGCCCGGTCGCCAACTTCGTGCTCGCCATCGTGCTGTTCAGCATCATGTTCGCCATTCAGGGCGAGCCTGGCGACCCGGTGGTGCAAACCGTCATCCCACACACTGCGGCGGAGGCGGCCGGCTTCGTGGCGGGCGATCGCATCACGAACATAGATACTCGCAGAATCAACAACTTCGAAGACATTGTTAAGGTCGTATCGGTCAGCCCCGGCAAGCCGCTGCGCGTGGACGTGCTGCGCGCCGGGCACCTGCAAACCCTCGACGTGACTCCGGCGGCCCAGGATGACGGCGGCGGCGGCAAGATCGGCGTGCTGGGCATCTCCGGCGCGCTGCGGCCGGTCGGCCCGTTCGGCGCGGTCGTGGACGGCGTGCGGCATACCTGGGACGTCTCGGTCCAGACGCTGGAGGGGGTGTGGCAGATCATCTCGGGGCAGCGCGGGGCCTCGGGACTCGGCGGCCCACTGAAGATCGCGCAGCTGTCCGGCCAGGTGGCGGAGCACGGCATCGGCAGCCTGGTTTCGTTTATCGCGCTGCTTTCGGTCAATCTCGGGCTGATTAATCTGTTCCCGATTCCGATCCTCGATGGCGGGCATCTCGTGTTCTACGCGCTGGAAGCGATCCGTGGCCGGCCGCTGCCGCCGCGTGCCCTGGATTACGGCTTCCGAGCGGGCTTGGCCTTGATCGCGTGCATTTTCCTGTTCGTGACCTGGAACGACCTGACGAGCTTCGGGCTGTTCCGCTGGGTTGCCGGGCTTATCGGCTGAGCTGCGTAAGCCACCGCATCAGCCGGCTCGGCGGGGTGCGTTGTGGCACCGGTTTATGGCGCCCCCGACCGGCCCGGTGATGTGCGGTCTTGGCGGACCGGGCATTACCTGCCTAAAAGCCCCGGTCCCGGGGGGGTTGAAGCCGTTGTCCCGCATTCGCGTTCTGCTACTGACGACTGCCTGCATTGCCGCTGTCACCACTGGTTCGAGCAGCGATGCGCAACCTCGGCCGGTTACGACCCGGGCGGCTCCCGCGCGTTCGGCAGCGACCCGAGCCGCCGCCCCCGCTCGGCTGGGCGATGCCATCTCGGCCATCCGCGTGACCGGAAACGCGCGGATCGAGACTGGCACGATCCAGTCCTACATGCTGATCCAGCCCGGCGACCGCTACGATGCGGACCGCGTCGATCGCAGCCTGAAGACGCTTTATGCGACCGGGTTGTTCCACGACGTGTCGATCACGCGCGACGGGACGGCGCTGGTGGTGAAGGTGGTCGAGAACCCGATCATCAACCGCATCGCCTTCGAGGGTAACCACAAGATCACCGACGATACGCTGCGCCCGTTGCTGGAACTGCGCCCCCGCGCGGTGTTCACGCCCGAACTCGCGCAGTCCGACCGGCAGAAGATCCTGGACGCCTACGCCAAGCGAGGCCGCTTCGGCGCCACGGTAGAGCCGAAGCTGATCCAGCTTGGCCAGAACCGCGTCGACGTGGTGTTCGAGATCAACGACGGTGCGTCCACCCTGGTCAGCCGTATCGCGTTTGTCGGCAACCATGCGTTCAGCGAGAGCCGGCTGCGCGAAGTCGTGAGCTCGCGGGAGCAGGCGTTCTACCGCTTCCTGTCGAACAGCGACAATTACGACCCGGCCCGCATCGATTACGACAAGGAGCTGCTGCGCCGCTTCTACCTGCGCAACGGCTATGCCGATTTCGAGGTCCGCAATGCCACGGCCGAGCTGGCTCCGGACCGTTCGTCGTTCTTCGTCACGTTCACGGTGAACGAGGGCGCGCAGTACAAGGTCAACTCGATCCAGGTCGAGTCGCGGCTGCCGCGGCTGAACGGCGCCGACTTGCTTCCCCAAGTCGAGCAGGAGAAGGGCGAGGTCTACGACGGCGAAGCGGTGGAACGCTCGGTGACCGCGTTGCAGGATGCAGCGCAGGCCCGCGGCTACAACTTCGTCCTGGTGCGCCCCCGGATCGCGCGGGATACCACCAAGCACACCGTCGACCTGGTGTTCGACGTTACGGAAGGTCCGCGCGTCTACGTCGAACGCATCGATATCGTCGGCAATACCCGGACCAAGGACAAGGTGATCCGCCGCGAGCTGCAACTGGCCGAGGGCGACGCGTTCGACGCGGCCGCGGTGCGCCGGTCGCGGTCGCGGCTGACTGATCTCGGCTACTTCAACACGGTCAACATCACCTCGGCGACCGGCAGCAGTGCCGACAAGGTCGTCGTCACCGCGGCGGTGGATGAAAAAGCCACCGGCGAGCTCAGCCTGGGCGGCGGGTTCTCGAGCGACGCCGGCGCGCTGCTGAGCGCCGGCCTGCGGGAAAAGAACCTCGTAGGCACGGGTATCGACGCCAGCCTGTCGGGCGTGCTGGCGCAGAAGCGGTCGGAAATCGACTTGTCGGTGACCGACCCGTACTTCCTGGACCGTAACCTGGTCGCCGGCTTCGACCTGTTCCGAGTGCAGAACAACAACCAGTCGATCGCGGCGTATAACGAGCGGCGAACGGGCGGTGCCCTGCGGCTCGGCTACGAGATCAGCGACCATCTCCGCCAGGCGATCAGCTACTCCGTGGTCGATCGTAACGTGTATGACGTGAGCGATACGGCCAGCCTCTACGTGCAGAACCAGGCCGGCGGATCGTTCTTGTCGCAGATTGGGCAGACGCTCACCCTGGACTACCGCGATAGCCGAACCGCGCCGCATTCTGGTTTCGTGATCAACTACGGCCTGGACGTCGCCGGGCTGGGGGGCAGCGCCCACTACGTCCGCAACAAGGTGGACGGCCTGTACTACATCCCCCTCGAGCGGCTCACCGGCGACAGCGCGTGGGGTATCGCGATCTCGGCCGGGGCGGGCTACCTGTTGAACTTCGGTGGCGAACAGGAGAGCATCGTCGACCGCTTCTTCCTGGGTGGCGACAACCTACGCGGCTTCCAGTCGGGCGGTGCCGGGCCGCACTCCAACCCGGTCCAGGCCGGCGGCGTGGTGTTCGGCAGCGACAGCTTGGGCGGCAAGTTCATCTATACCCAATCCACCGAACTGCGCTTTCCGCTGCCGATTTCGTCCGATCTGGGCTTGTCCGGGCGAGCCTTCGTCGACGTCGGCGGCCTGAGCGACGTGAGGAAGGCGAACTCGGGGCTGTTTGCTCAGAACGTGTTCGGCATTCCCATCCAGGGCGGCCTGAACCAGGCGATCTCCGGCCAGAGCAACCTGTCGCCGCGCGTTGGCTCCGGCGTCGGCGTATCGTGGGCGACGCCCTTTGGACTTATCAACATCGATCTGGCGCAGGCTGTGCTGAAACAAAAATACGATCAGACACAGTTTTTCCGGTTCGGCTTCGGCACGAGGTTCTGAATTGAGCACATCCATCATCACCCGCCCGGCAATCCGCCGGGCGGCCAGTCTTGCAACCGCGGCGCTGCTGGTCTGGTCGGCCCCCGCTTCGGCCCAGGGCTATTTCATCCCGCCGCAGGCCGCCGCACCACGCGCTCAGGCTCCGGCCCCTGTCGCGCGCCCGGCGCCCCGGCCGCAAGCGCCGGTGCAGCAGGCGTTGCCGCCGCCGCCGCCCGTGCAGATCCCCGCGGGCATGGCTGGCGTTCCAGGAAACGACACCGTCGATGCCGGGACTGACGCTGCGGCCCAGGCCCAGATGCCGAATATCCCGGTGCCCGACTTGCCCGCGCTGCCCAAGGGGTCCACCCCGCCGGCGGCCGTGATCGGCGTGCTCGGCGTGCCTGAGATCATGCACGCTGCCAGCGCGGCGCAGCAGGTCGAGAAGGTGATCGCGGAACGCCGGGAGAAGCTGAACCAGGACGCGCAGAAGGAGCAGGCAGCCTGGCGCGAACTGCAGGAGCAGTTGAGCGCCCAGCGCGCGACGCTGCCCCCCGACCAAGTCCGCCAGAAGGAGCGGGACCTGCAGGAGCGGATTACCAATTCGCAGAACAGCTTCCGCGACCGTAACCGCATCATCCAGGAGACGGCGCAGTATTCGCTTAGCCAGATCGAGCGCACGCTGATCGGTGTCATCCGCCAGGTGGCAGAAAGCCGCGGCATGAACCTGGTGCTGCACCGGGCGCAGGTGGCACTGAACGTGAACGAATTCGACATCACCGATCAGGTCACGCAGCAGATGAACAAGGTGATGCCGACCATCAACATGCCACCGGACGGCGTGTCGCCTTTGGCTCAAGCCAAGGCCGCGGGAACGGCAACCCCTGCGTCGGGCGCGCCTGCGACGCCGACGCCGGCCTCGGCGCCGCCTTCGCCGCCGCCCGCACGGCGCTAAGGGCCGACGTGACAGCGGCCGCCGACCCGCGGTTCTTCCGGCGGACCGGCCCGCACCTGTTCGCCGCGGTGGCTTCTGCCGCCGGGGTGGACGCCAGCGGGCCGGGGCCGCTGCTGCATGGCGTCGCGCCGTTGCAGTCCGCCGGGCCGGAGGAGGTCAGCTTCCTCGATAACCGGCACTACGCCGACCTGCTCGACACGACCAAGGCGGGTGCGGTGATCGTGCACCCCAACATGGCAACCCGGGTGCCGGAGGGTGTCTTGCCGATCGTGACGCCCGAGCCGTACCTGGCCTGGGCCAAGGTCGCGGCGTTGTTCCATCCGCCGCCGCCGCCGGTGCCGGGGATCCACCCCTCCGCCGTGGTGGACCCGTCGGCGTTGGTTGACGCGTCGGCCGAAATCGGTCCGCTCGCCGTGGTCGGTGCCCATGCCGAGATCGGCCCGGCGTGCCGGATCGGGCCCGGTGCGGTGATCGGCGAGGCGGTGCAGATGGGTCCGCACTGCCGGGTCGGCGCCCAGGCAACAATCAGCCACGCCGTGCTGGGCGCGCGGGTCTACGTGTACCCGGGCGTCCGCATCGGCCAGGAAGGCTTCGGTTTCGCGATCGGGCCGGCCGGATTCCTCACCGTGCCGCAGCTCGGCCGCGTGCTGCTGGAGGATGACGTCGAGGTCGGCGCGAATAGCACGATCGACCGCGGCTCTACGCAGGATACCGTGATCGGCGCCGGGTCGCGCCTCGACAACCTGGTACAGATCGGGCACAACGTGCGGCTCGGTCGATGCTGCATCGTGGTGTCGCAGGCGGGGATTTCAGGGTCCACCGTTCTTGAGGATTTCGTGGTGGTTGCGGCACAAGCGGGCCTTGTCGGGCATCTTCGGATCGGGGCGAAGGCGCGCATCGGTGCGCAGGCAGGCGTGATGCGTGATGTGGCGGCTGGCGCCGACGTACTGGGTGCCCCGGCGATTGCGGTAAGGGAATTCTTCCGCCAGGTGGCGACACTGCGCAAGCTGGCGTCGCGCCGGGGCGGGGAGGGCTGAACGTGGACACAAATCAGACGACCGCCACGCCCAACGAACTCACACAGAACGAACCCATGGGCCGCGACCTCGACATCAAGCAGATCATGCACGCGATCCCGCATCGCTATCCGATGCTGATGATCGACCGCATGACCGAGGTTGTGCTGGACAGATCCGCCATCGGCATCAAGAACGTCTCGGTGAACGAGCACTTCTTTCAGGGGCATTTCCCCGCCCATTACGTGATGCCCGGCGTGTTGATCATCGAGAGCATGGCTCAGACCGCTGCCGTGCTGGTGGTCGAAACGCTCGGCCCAGACGCGGCCGGCAAGCTCGTGTATTTCATGACGATCGAGAGTGCCAAGTTCCGCCGCCCGGTGGTTCCGGGCGACCAGTTGCGATTGGCGGTAGTCAAGGAACGCAGCCGCGGCAATGTGTGGAAGTTCCACGGCATCGGCACTGTCGACGGTGTTTCGGTCGCGGAGGCGACGTTCAGCGCAATGATCATGGACCGCCAGGCCCCCACGGCCCCGTAACTGGTCGAAACAAATGGTGGGTTGGCGGAAAGGGCCGTGACATCGCATGGTCCGCCGCGTCCAGTAGGATGAGCGTATGTTTCGAATCGCACGCCGGATGACCCGGCGTTGACCGTCCACCCGACCGCACTCGTGGCCGAGGGCGCCCAGGTTGCGCTGGATGCCACGGTCGGCCCGTGGTGCAGCGTGGGTGCCCACGCCGTAATTGGCGCCGGCGCGACGTTGGTCAGCCACGTGGTGGTGGATGGCCACACGACCATCGGTGACGGCGCGGTGTTGTATCCTTTCTGCACGGTGGGGCTGCCGCCGCAGGACCTCAAATACAGGGGTGAGCCGACGCGCTGCGAAATCGGCCCCCGCACCCAGATCCGCGAGCACTGCACCATCCACCGCGGCACGATCACGGGCACCGGCATCACCCGGGTGGGTGCCGACTGCCTGCTGATGGCCGTGGTTCACGTCGCGCACGACTGCACGCTGGGCGACGGTGTGATCATCGCCAACAACGTGGTGATGGGTGGCCACGTCGAGATCGGCGACGGTGCCGTGATCGGCGGGTCGGCGGCGTTGCATCAGTTCGTGCGCATCGGCCGGGCGGCGATGGTGGGCGGGGTATCGGGCGTCGAGGCGGACGTGATCCCGTTCGGCAGCGTGATCGGCAACCGCGCCAGACTCGCCGGCCTCAACGTGATTGGCCTGCGCCGCCGCGGCGTGGACAAGGCCAGGCTGCACACGATCCGTGCCGCCTTCCGCGCCCTGTTCGGCGGCGAGGGGGTGTTCGCTCAACGGCTGGAAACGGTGCGCGCCCAGTACGGCCAGGAGCCGCTGGTGGCCGAGATGCTCGACTTCGCCGAGGCGCCCAGCAAGCGCGGCCTGATCCGCACCTCGCTGGCCGCCGAAGACACCGATGGCATTGCCGATGAAAGAAGACCATCGCCCTCCCCTTGAGGGAGGGGCTAGGGGAGGGGTAGCCGACGGCACGCGCTTCCACCCGAGAACTCCATTGAAACAGGCGACATCCAGCTTGCGGCACCCCACCCCACGGCCCCCTTCCTCAAGGCAGGGCGATCGCATTTGCGACATCCTCCCCCGTTCTTCACGGGGGAGGGGGACCGTGCGAAGCATGGTGGAGGGGGTGAGCCACACGCACCGCCGTGTGCCCTCGCCCCCTCCGTCGGCTTCGCCGCCACCT
>CAXTCJ010000163.1:0-10973 GCA_964242215.1 uncultured Acetobacteraceae bacterium
GGAGTTGGCCATGAGCGATCAGACACCGCCGAAGCCAGGTCGAGCCATGGGGGGGCGCGCAAGAGCCGAAGCCCTTAGTCCGGAACGCCGCAAGGAAATCGCGCAGGCGGCAGCCCGCGGGCGGTGGGCCTCCTTCGACGCGGCAGGGCCAACGTCGGGCGTGCCTAGCCCCCGCAAGCCGAAGCCCGACCTCGGCGAGAAGCTGACTGTCAATGTGCCCTACGTCGACCTCGGCCACATCGACCTGCTCGTGTCGGAGGGCATCTACGCCAGCCGGGACGAGCTAATCCGCACGGCAATACGCAACCAACTCGACAAACATTCCGAGGTGGTCCGGCAGTCCGTTATTCGCCACAGCCTCCACCTCGGCCTGCAGCACCTGGATCGAAGGACCCTGGAGGACACGCGGGCGGCGGGTCAGCGCCTGGAGCTGAAGGTGCTGGGCCTGCTGACCATCGCCGACGATGTCGATGTGGCCCTGGCCACAGAGGCCATCGCGTCTATCCAGGTGCTGGGTGCGATGCAGGCACGTCCCGAGATCCGCAAAGCGCTCGCCGACCGCACGCGCTGAAGTGCCACCACGATCCCGAGGCGGCCCATAAAGGGAGTTTCGGGCGCGAACGGAAGCCGGTTGCCGGTTCCGAACGGAGATGCCCAATCGGGTCTCCAACAAGGATAAAGCCATGAATTTCACGATCCCCGACGCCCTGCGTGAGGCCACTCGCCTGACTGGAGCCGGTCGCTTGATGGAGGCCACCGGGGCCATCCAGAGCATGCTTCGCGGAGACGGCGTCGCTGCCACCGCCAGCGCTTCCACACGAGGCGCAATGACCATCGAAGGAACGGCAGAGCGCGTCGGCGAACCGCAAGCTCCTGCCGCGAGGCCCGGCTACCTTGGCAAGGTGTCGCTGAGGGACTTGGTGCGGCCCAAGGTGCCGATGACCACCTCTGCGAGTGTGTCCGTGCCCGAGGGCGCCAGCTTCGAGTGGGCCAGTTACGCCGGACCAACGGGATCACGGCGCTACAAGCTCTACGTGCCGAGCGGCTACCGCGCCGGATCTGCCAGTCCGCTCATCGTGATGCTGCACGGCTGCACCCAGTCGCCCGATGATTTTGCCGCAGGCACGCGCATGAACGAAGCCGCCGAGGCTGGAACCTTCCTGGTGGCGTATCCCGAGCAGACAAGCGCCTCCAACACGAACAAGTGCTGGAATTGGTTCGTCGACGGCGACCAGCGCCGGGACGCCGGTGAACCGGCGGTAATTGCTGGTATCTCTCGGGAGATCATGGCCCGGCATAGCGTGGATCCTCTGCGTGTCTACGTGGCCGGGCTGTCTGCAGGTGGTGCGATGTCCGCAATCATGGGCGAGGCCTACCCGGACCTATACGCCGCCATCGGCGTCCACTCGGGCCTGGCGGGCGGAGCCGCCCACGACATGCCGTCGGCGTTCGCTGCCATGCGCCAAGGCGCGCCGGGCGCGGCTCGTGGCGGCCGGGATCTGCTCCGCGCCGCCATCGTGTTCCATGGCGACAGTGACGCTACGGTGAACGTCCGAAACGCGGATGCGGTCGCTGCTCAGGTAATTGGCCGTGCGAGTTTGGCGGCTTCGTCCGAGAGTGGATCCGCGGCCGGCGGGCGCGGCTATACCCGCAGGGTGCGCAGGGACGCTGCCGGTGGTCCAGTTGTGGAGCAGTGGACCATCCACGGCGCTCCGCACGCCTGGGCTGGCGGGTCGTCTACGGGCAGCTACACGGATCCGCGTGGGCCGGACGCCACCGGCGAGATGGTGCGTTTTTTCATGCAACATCCCAAGGCGCCTTGCCACTGATGGCGTTTGCTGAGGCATCAACTCGGATTGGGTCCCGATCGGCGACGATCGGAGCCCAACCTGAAACGCCATCGTTGGGTCGGGACGGGGAGCCCCATTTTCAGTGCTGATCCACTCTTGAGTGATTTGAGGAGGCGACCATCAGGTCAAAGCGCGGTTGAAACCTGGTTGCCGCCGAGGCGATGTTGGCGGTTTGCGGGCGGCGGACGGTCTTGTCGACGCTGTGCGTGTCGCCTAGCGTTTTGCCATGACAACCGGCCTCGTCGGCGAATCCAGTCCGCCGGGTCGGTGTCCAACAGAGCAAGGAGTCGAAAGTGACCCAATCGGAAACCAAACCGCACGACGTCGAGCAGGCCGACTTGGACGACGCGCTCGACGATACCTTCCCGGCCAGCGACCCACCTTCCCAGACGGATCCAACGCAGCCCATTTTCAGTTCAGCCTCTCTCGGCATCGAGATGAACGGGACGCCGATCAAAGACGCGGTGATGCTGAACTTCTTCGAGGTGCGCCAGACAAATGCCGCAGCAGTCATAACGTCACGCTTGACCCGACTGTAGGCACCCATGCGCATCTCACCATGGGCGGCAATCTGAACCTGCTTCCACCTACCCGTACGGTTCCCGCTGGGGACGTCTGCACGATGATCGTGGAAGTGACGGCGCCATCCTCGTCCGCCTATGCGCTAACATTCGACGCTGCGTTCAACACGGTCAGAACGCCCGGCGAAACGATCGCGGCCGGAACCACGTCGACTTCGCATCACCAGCGACGCCAAGTCGGCCGATGGCAGCACATACTGGAAGCTGTAACAGGTCGAAGCCGGGCGGACACTCCTATGACGGCTGCAACCTCGGTCTTCTCGGGTGTTCAGCTGGTATCGAGCGAGCTTTTAACGACCACGGGAAGCCGACCCGTCACCATTACCGACACTCGGATCAAAGCCGTCTGGATTGATCTCGTCGGCGGCACTGGGGGCGGAGGAGGTGGTGGTGGTGGTGGCGGCGCAAGTTCGAGCGGGTCGTATGACGGCGGTTTAGGCAACGGCTATCAGAGCGCCGAGCTGCAGCACCGCATCAAGAACATCCTCGCCGTCGTCCGTTCCGTTCTGACAAGGACCTTGGAGTCCAGTTCCGACCTGGATCGTGACGGAGCCATATCATGGCTGGTTCGAGCCAGGGAACCTATGGCGGCACTGCCACCGCTACGACACCTGGAACAGGGGGGTCACCGAATGGGCAAAGCGGCGGATCGTACTATGGTTGTAGCGGGGCTTACGGCAATGGCACTCAAGGCGGTGGTGGCGGCGGTGGCGGTGGCGGTGGCGGTGGCAACCTGAACTCCATCGACCTTTCGGTGAAAAAGCCATCACAGGGAAGTCTGAGCTTGGCTTTCGGAGCGAGGAATTATGGAGCAGCCGGTTATGCCGGATCGTACGGTGGCGGCGGCAGTTACAGCTCCGGCAACGTGAATGGCTCAGGCGGTAGCTACAATCGCACCCCATCGAGCGGCGAGTCCGGCGCTCCCGGCGGGAACGGAGTCTGCTCGCTCCGGTTCTATACCGGCGATCCAACGTCGGTCGGCGCAGAACCGGCTGCATAGCGCAGATTGAGACCGAGCCATCGTAATCGAGTTCTGGACGGGCGATCCGTTTGGGCCTGTCATTCCACGGGCCTGCCACGGGAGATTTATTGAAGCAGCGATCTCTAGCAGCCACTTATCTGACTGAGAAAGGGGCCAAATACTATGTTGGCGCCTTTGGACTTGATATTTAGGCCCTCGTTGGCCGTGGCCCTCGCCGCCTTATAGTTCCTTTCCGCTGCAAAAAAGACTGCAATAGTGTTGATGTAGAAGATCGATGCGTCAGTAGGCGAATCTAAGGCCGACTCCATTACCACCGTGAAAGGCTTGATGGCCTTCTCCGGAGTATTTTGGACGAACGCCTCCTCGACCCCGTATTGATAGAACAATGCGGCCTTCGCTTGTGAGTCATGGAGGATCTCAGGTTTCAGCTTCGTATAGTCCACAATTACATCTTCAGCATCTCGCGGGTTTAGACCTACGCTTTGTAAGCTGCTGATCAAGTCATGCCATGCCGTCGCATGCATAGCCATCGCGGTCTTAGCCGGTTCTGCCATATCTCGACATTCTCCGCGGGATGCGCTGGCAGGTGGCACCGAGGGTGCTGGTACATCCGGTGGCTGAGACGGAGAAGGCGGTGAAACGGGTGGCGTAGAAGTCACCGCGACCGGCGGCGTCTGGATCGACGCAAGGTTCATCTTGTCGCCGACTTCTACAGAAGTGACGAGCAGTTTCCTCGTAGACTTCGGCTCGGAAAGTCTCACCGCATGCTCGTGGCGTAGGCCATCGAAACACAAGTAGGGTGCGCTTCGCTCCGGCACGAACGTGCAAACTTGATTGCTGATGATCTTCCATGATCCGGTTTGAGCCGGCTGATGGTTGTACGACTCCCAGAACTTGCCATCGGCCGCGAAATAGTCGTCGATTGAAATTGCAGCCTTCGATTGCGCGCTGGTGAAGTGGACAGTATTTCCACGTATCAGCATGTCCACTTCGTCCTTCGTCATTGTGACATCGGACGGCCCCCTTACAGGGGGGCGTGGAGCTGCGGCGCGACGTGTCGTCGCGGAGCCGTAAGTCGGCCCCGGGCTAGAGCTGTAAGTTGGCCCCGGAGCTGGGCTGTACGCAGGCCCAGGATCGGAAGCGTACGGCGCTGCCTGGCTCGGAGCATTTTGATACGGATAGGCAGCCGGCGGCGGCGCATAATAACGAGGCGCAGGCTGCGCCATAGATCGGCCAAACTGATTGAGCATTTGATTCAGGTAATTTTGGGCGTCTGCCGGCCCACAAAGGGTTAATACCACGACGCCGGCCGCGAAAGCAGCCGCTCTCCTGAATCGCCTGGACACTCGCTGCGTCATAGACATCTACTTTCTTTTGCGGCACCGCCTGCGGGCTTTGAGGGCTCTATCGATTACGATTTGGACGCGACATTTTGATCGTTTTTAGTCTCCCGGAGAATATGCGCGTTCAGCCGGAGGGTCGCAGGACAACGCCTATCCGTTACGGTGCGATATTAGGATCGCAATCGTCCCACTTGTCTGTATTGCCTGTATAACGTCCAACAAAGTTGTAACAATGGGACGGGTTTTTACCGATCTGCTTGAAAAGCATCCCTGCCAGTGCCGCGGACGCGTCATATTCTGACATATTAGGCGTGGGTCTAGTCGGCTGGGCGCCCCGTTGCGCTGATTGGATATGTGCAGAGGCGGCTTGGAACCGTTGCGTATCTCCGCTTTCGATTTTGGTGAGATGCTGGAGAATGTTCTGGGGAGACATGGCGAACACCTGATGTTCGCTGTCTTGGAACACGCGGACGCAATGAGCTGGGTCGCTGCCGCCGACGCAGAATGCGTTGCCTTCTACGACCCAGGTCTGGCCCGCCCAGAAAGGCGAATATGACCGTCCCTCGGCGCTGAAATAAACAGGCATCTCGTTCATGCGAACGACTTGGTTATCAGCGACGATTGGGGCGGCCAGAAAAAGCGTGCGGCCTGAAATAAATCTCTTCAGGTCAGTGACCGGGGTGAGTTCTCCACTGTACCTGACCGAAGCGGGGTGCGGGGCATGCTCACGGGCCGCCTCCTGCCGCGCGGCCTGATCCTGCTGCTGTGTCGCCTGCGCTTGCTGCCGGTCATACGTCTGCTGCTGGCGTAAGAAGCCGCTTGCATAGGGCTGAACGAGGCCCCACCCGGGGTAATTCTGCGCGCGAGCGTTAATCGCGCCGCCGCATATGACTGACAGAGCTACGGCCGCAGAAACGCGGCAGGTACGATAACGATGTCCCATTCGTAGGCTTCCTTGATCGCTCAGATGGTCGCTCAGATGGATGAGACGTTAACGGTTTATTAATGCCAAGCAAGGGGATTCATTACGATTAGCGGTTCCTCAACGCGCACGACTTTTTTTGAAACACCACCTTTTCTGAACCCCACATGACCACCTATCCCGGCGCAACCGACCTGACGATCCTTCAAGGCGCCACCTTCACTCCCGTCCTCACCGCCCTGGATCAGACCCAGGCACCTATCGACTGGACGGGCTACAAAGCCCGGATGCGGGCGCGGGCGAGCGCCACCGATCCGAGCGTCATCTTCGCGCTGACCACCGAAAGCAGCAGCGTCACCGTGGCTGGCACGCCGACCGACCAGGACGCGCCGGGCATCGTCATCACCGGCTCGCAGGTGCAGCTGAACCTATCAGCAGTCTCCACCGCCCTGCTCACCTTCGATCAGGCCGCCTACGACATCGAGCTCTATTTCACCCCGCTTGGAGGCGGCCCTGATTATGTCGTCCGTCCCTTTCAGGGGACGATCACTCTCAGCCTGAACGTCACACGCTAACCGTTTAATCCTCGCCATCAGAGTTTCTATGACCGCCACTTATGCGCCGACCGTCTTCAGCACCCAGATCGGCATCCAAGGCCCTCCTGGTAACGGCGCGCCGGGGACGACCACACGCGACGGCGCCGGTGCTCCGAGCAATACTCTGGGGATCGATGGCGAATATTATACGATCACGCCAGGGGCAATCTCTACCGCCGAGTCACCGGAACCTACGGCATCGTAGGAAGCCTGGTCGGACCGCACGGCGTTCAGGGCCCTGCCGGAACAAGCACCTTGTGGCGCTCAGGCAGCGCCGTTCCAAACGATACGGTCGGCAACGATGGCGACCTGTATCTCGTAACCGGCTCAGGCGATCTCTATCAGCGTGCGTCCGGCCACTACACCCTGATCATTTACATCAGGGAACCGCAGGCGATCTAGGAATTGCAGGGATCGATCCTGCGCAATGGCACCGGCGCTCCTTCCAACGGCACTGGCGTAGACGGCGATTACTATCTGAACATGGCCACCGGAGCCCTGTACCAGCGACAGTCGGGTGCCTATGCATCGGTCGGAAGCCTCATGGGGCCGCAGGGCATTCAGGGGATACAGGGTGCCCAAGGCATTCCCGGCGCGGCCAGCAACACTGCCGAGATCGCCCTTACCGACACGGCGACCATCACCGCCGACGCCACCTCAGGCACTGCCTTTGTCATCACCCTGTCGCTCGCCACGTCCCGGCTCGGTATTCCGGCGAACGTGCGGGCGGGCAACTACTATACTTTCCGCGTCATCTAGGACGCGACCGGCAGCCGCGGCCTGACCTTCTCCGGCTGGAAATGGCCTTCAGGCATCATACCGACCCTGAGCACGGCGCCTTACTCGGTCGACATGATCCTGGCTTATTACGACGGAACGTCGACGAACGGCACCCTCGGTGGAAAGGCGTTCGCGTAATGCTGCCTATCCCCTTCGAAGCTTTCACCAGCCGCAAGCTGACCGCCGTCGCCAACAACACCAATTTGTCGACCACGATCACGGCGAGCGCGTCATCCGTTCAGGTTAGCGAGCGCGAGTCTGCCGTAACGTGAGGTTGAACTTGCTGCTACGCGGCGACAGTGCGGGTCACATCTCGCCAGACGCCACTCGACCCCGATGACAGAAAGGATCGTAAATGCGACACGGCCTCCGCCTGGCAGCAAAGCAGCTCGCCAGGTTAGCGTTGACACGACAAGTTACCCGCCCTTGGTTCGGCAGGGGAACCGAAACCAGACTCTGAAGCTACTGGTTGCGACATCGCAGTGTGAGGCCCGGAATCTACCTACGACGTCGCAATGAACACCGTGCTTTGCGGGGCAACTATCACCGGGGTTGAGCCGCCGCCAACTACCCATCCATGCCACACCAGGGCCGTTCTGACGAGCCTGGCCACGAGTTTGCACCAAGCTCAGGCATGCACCCGTAGGTAGATTCCGAGTCTGGCTTTGGCGAGCAACCTCGCGCGCACTGCCCGAGGAGGGTACTATGGAAGATTATCAGATTTACCACATGGATGAGGCGGGCGCGGTCGTAGGTGGCTTTGATGCGAATTACGCGAGTGACGAAATCGCCTGTCAGATGGCGCGGCGTTTTATCGGCCTTTATGACCGATCAGAGGTTTGGTCGGGGACCCGATGGGTTGGAGAAATCGTTCTTCGACCCGCCACACTGCATTGAGACGCAACTATAGCCCGCCGGGCAGGTTCTGGCGGGACCCACCACAACCGCCTTTCCCTCACGGGTCGGGCGCGAGCGACTACGCTGCGCTGTATCCGGATGCGCCGAGACCAACGGGTTCTGCGCCCGGCGCGTGGAGCAGGGGCCCGAGCTCGAGGCTAACCGACGGCGGCTGGCGGTGGTGGCTGGTGAGGTGGCGCAGGTTTAACGCATGTCCAGCACCACTGTGTCGTGGTAGACGCCGTTGGTGCTTGTGATGATGTAGTCAAACCCGTCCGTGCCCCTAAAGGTCGGTGAAGGCGTATAGGCAACGACAGTGCCAGGGATTGTCACGCCAAGGCATGCCTTCGGTTTCCCATCGCGAACTAGCCGGATCGTGGACATTCCGGGCCGAATGGTCACCGTGCCGTGCTGCGGCTGCGAGCGCAGTAATACCTGGGGCGGCGGGTTCGGAGCGCAGGTGCTGCTATTCCAAGAGCTGTAGCTGCGGATCACCGCCTCCTGTCCCACCGCAATGACGCGATGAAAGGTGTCTTCAATCGGGACGACCGTTTGTGCCCCTGCGGGTGTGGCAGCAAGGAAAGCAAGAAGAAAAAGGGTTGGACGATGCATTGGAGCCCTGTGATCGTGTACGAAAAGCAGTCATCCAGTCAGCGTTTCCGCGGCTTGAAACCTGCAACCAGTGCATCGATGCGCGCTAGGCTGCCGTCATCCTGAATCGCTTGGCATGCGGCTTGGTGATAACGGGCGAACTGCACCGTGCCTTCGTCCACGGCCTGATTTAGCGAGGCGTAGAGGAAGGCAGGCATCTCGCTTGGGTCTACTCCGCCAGACGGGCTCACGTCCCTTGCCTGCCGGTTGAGCTCCTCCACGATTGCTGGGACGGAGATCGTCACCCAAGCCCTTGGCCGGAGGTGGCAAGCATCAGCGATGACGGCGTCGCCGGACAGGCGCGCGGTCTGCGCAAGCGTCACGGCCGTGACCTCGTCTGCTGCAGCCGGCACTGTCAGCCCAGATGCAAGCAGGATCGTCAGTAGCCGTATGGTGTCCATGTGTCGGCCTGCGATCTTGCGGATGTCTCGACTAACCCGGCGCTGGGAGAATTTGCCGTGTAGAGGGCCCCGCCCAGCAATCATCCTGGCCATCTCCCGAGCCTCGGTGTCATCGGGGATCCCCGGGAACGGCCGGCGCAGCTCGACGCTGGGGGACAATTCTCCCTCCTGACTGAAGGCGGCGCGGATGGTGGGGGCCTCGGCTTCGGTGACGCAGAACATCGCGGCAGCATGGCTTAGCAGCGCGGTAGAGCGCCAGTGATTTGACGATTACGACTAGGGGTTACCCCGGGGGTAACTCCCAGCGCCGCCGTCGTGCCAATCGGTAGTGGGTCAGCTTGAACCCGACCGATCTGAGCGTAAAGGAATTGATTCCATGCCGTTTCGCTGTGTGAAAAACCGAACCAGCCCCTGACCCACCCACCTGTGAACGACAGCACTGTTGCCATAATGCTGCACTGCAACATCCAACTCCTTGGCGATGATGATATATGTTGCTGGAGCGAAACGCAGCGCTTACGCCAGCGCATGAACGCGCATAATGGCCTGCTAGCCGAGTTGGGATTGGCGGCGGAATTTTCAGCCGGTTTGATTGAGCTTTGCGCCCGCGAGCGCCTGGATGAGGCGCAGGTCAAGGATATGGCGCATGCGGCCTTCCCTGACCGTCCGCTGATCGAAGCTCTGCACTCTTACGTCATGCGCTATTTCCGCTCGGCGGCAGCGGAGGCTGGGCACAAGGCGGCGGGGCATGGGGCCGGCTAGTTACTGCCCGTTAGGGGTCGCCCGGTCGCCTTCGCGCTTTGCCGCCGCCTCACACTCACGGCCCCTCTTTCGTGGAGCCGTAATACCGATCGCCCTGATAGTGGTAGACCCCTGAACGCGTGTTGACGCACACCGGACGGTCGCCAGGGCAGGCTAAGCCTGTGGACGGTCGTCAAATGCAGGAGCCAATCTTCGTAGGTGACACGGTAGAGGACTCGGCCGAGTGGCAGGCTCTAGGCGCCTGGCGCCTGCTGAAGAACGTCTTGGCGCTGGGAGAGGTCGCATGAGCCGCCCGGTTCTCCAGCCGGGTGCCGTGAAGGCCGAAGATATCCCCGTTTCGGGGGCGCCCTCAGTTCACCCCGACGCGGCCCTGATCGCCGCGTGCAGCGAATACCTCCGCATCCAACGCGAGTTTGAGGCCTATTACGACACCCTGCCAGGCGACATTGAGATGGGCGATCCCGGCTTAGCGATACTGGGCCCGGCGCCTGCACTGGTGGAGGTCATTGTCGCCTTGCCCGCCACCACGGCAGAAGGGCACCTCGCTCGCGCCCGCTCCATGGCGTTCTTCTATCTGCCTGGCCATTCCGGTTGCAGGGACAACCCAGAGGGTGCGGCGGAGGATCGTTTTAAGTCGGCGCTGCTCCGCGACCTGGCGACGATGGAAAGGGGCCCAGCATGAGCACTCGCCGGGATTTCTTCGCCTTCACAGCCGGCGCCGTGGTGGCCAAGACCGTGTTACCGCTGGCGGCCCATGCTGAGCCGGTACGGCACCTAGACGCTGAACTCATCGCGGTCTGTGCCGAGTTCGACGCCTGCGAGCGCCAAACCTGCATCATCCACGGCACCGGCCCTGACTGCGTGGTGGACGATGACGAAGCGAACGTCGTGTCCGCTCCACTCTTCACCCGCATGCATGTCCTTCTCGACCGCATGGACGAACTGCGAGCCACCACGCCCGCCGGTATCCAGGCAAGGGCGCACAGCCTCGCTCTACACGGCGGGCACGGACAATACCCGTTCGATTGCGACACCAGCATGGTCGACCGCTTGCTGGTCTACCTTATCCGCGACAGCGCGGCGCTGGGCGGGTCGCCGACGTCCATAGTGACATCGCCCGATGCCGATCTGCTGGAGGCGTGCGCCGAGTTCGACACGCTGGAGCGGGCCTATCTGGCCACCTACGTCCCGGGCGTGGATGACGGTCC
>CAXTCJ010000164.1:0-10698 GCA_964242215.1 uncultured Acetobacteraceae bacterium
CGCCGCTGACCACCAACGGCGAGCAGGGATCGCTCGACAAGTTCGCCCAGTGGGGCAGCGGCAAAACGTTGCGCCAACTCGCCACCGAACGATACGACGGCGGGCTGCAGCTGATCGGCACGCCGGACGAGGTCGCGGAGAAGATGGGCGAGGCGATGGAGGCGATCGGCGGCGACGGGTTCCTCGTGAGCACCCCGTTCCAGCGGTCCAGCCGCCGGACGGTGGTGGAGATCACCGAGGGGCTGGTCCCCGCCCTGCAACGCCGCGGGCTGGTGCGGACGCATTACGAAGGCAGCACGCTGCGGGATGTGCTGCGTGAGTTCTGAATCGATGGCACCGTTACAGAAGCGGTAAAGCGACAAACTCGCCTATCAGACCGACGCTTTGGGCATAGCGAAGGCTAGTTCCGGGTAATATTTCGTTTATAGTCTCATCCCAGGATAGAGTGATCTGTACTCGCCGGGGCTCACATGCTTTTCGTATCGGATTTCGCGGACCAGGCGGTCATGCTCCCGCTGGCCATTGTCGTTGCGGTGGTACTGGTCGTGGTCGGCTGGTGGCGTGGCCTTGCCGCCTGGCTGCTGATCATCGGCAGCGTATTCGGCTTGATGCTGGGCCTGAAGGCCGGGCTCGTCGCGCTGTCGGAGAATTATGGTAGCGACTACTCGATGAGCCCGAGCGGCCATGCGGCAGCTGCCAGCGTCATGTATGGCGGACTGGCGGTGCTGCTGTTCCGGGGCAAGGTCTCGTTTGCGGTGATCGCGTGCGTGCCGCTGGTGGCCGCGCTGATCGTTGGCTACAGCCGGGTCAGCCTGGGGGCACATAGCGTCGGCGAGGTGATCGCGGGGGCTGTCGTGGGATGCGCGGGTGTGGCCGCTTTGGCCGTTGCGGCCGGCCCACGGCCCACCTTCACAAGCTGGCCGCTCGTCGTCGCAAGCTGCTGCACAGTCATGGCGCTCCACGGTTTGCATCTCCCGGCCGAGGAGGCGATCCGCATGGCCTCCTCCGGCTGGTAGCGCCCCGGTAATGCGCCTTGCACGGGCCTTTGCTGACGACCTGCCCCAATGGGGGGCAGAACCGTGGGAGGCAGAGCCCTACCCGCAACCGGTGCAACAGCGGCGAGGCCTCTCGCTTTGGCGGATCCTGGTTCCGTGCCTGGGCTTGCTGACAACTGCGGCAGCGGCAACGGGGGCGTGGTTCGCCATCGCGCCGACGACGGTGGTGGAGACCCGTATTGTCGCGGACGGCCCGGGGCCGGCCGGCCGCGCGGCTTTGGCAGAGGCCGCGTTGCGCATCGGCACCGCGCCAGGCCGATCCGCCTTGTTGAGCGAACATGGCGATGCCCTGCTAATCGAGGTGGAGGACGAGCAACCCGCGGCCGCCTGGCAACGCGCACGCTCGCTGGCCAATTCCCTGCTCGACCTGTCCGTGGCGCAGGCTCCGGCGTCCGCACTGCACCCGACCGGTGGCCAACTCACGAGCCCCCGTGCCGCCTTGTTGGCCGAGCGCGATCGGCTCACGTCCATCGCCGACGCAACGGACGCGCGGGCAGCTGCGGTCTCCACATCGATGACGAATTTGACGCGGGACATCGCGGCCGGCGCACGTTCGGTGGCCGAGCGGAACGGCGGGCGCGAAACGTTGGACAAGGGCGCCTCGGCGCTGGCCGACCTGCAACTGCAACGTATCCAGCTGGCGGGCCGCTACCTGGATGATTACCCGGCCGTGGTTGCGCTCGACGGACAGATCCGGAGTTTGCGCAGCTTCCTTCAGGACGAGACGCGCCGGGTGGACGCGGCCGCCAAATCGCTCCCGTTCGACGCCGGCGCTTCGACGCTGGAGAGCGAGCGGGATCGGTTACGGGCCGAGTTATCGCAGCTGAATGACCGCCGGGTCGCCGTCGGCGCACAATTGGCTGCGGTCGGCCGGACGCTGGCCACAACGCCCGCGGAGATCGCCGTCACCGGCCGCGTTGCCGCGGCGATCACGCCGGCCCCCCTGCTGATCGAGGCCGCGACGACGATGGCGAGCGGCCCGGATAAGCGCTGGCTCACGATGTCGGCCGTTGCTGTCGTTGGCTTGGTGCTGTCGCTGCTTGCGTGGTTCCGGCCGCGTAGCCGGCCGGCACCGGATGCAACCGAACAGCTGCTGCTACGGCTCGAGGCGGCGATGCGGTCGCAGCCTGCTGTCGGGGTTTTGGCGTCTGCGGCTTACCCATCGCTGGCCGGGTCGCAAACCGCTTCACTCATGCGGTCGCCTCACCCGGAAACGCTCCGGCCGCGGTAAGGGCATGCAAGGGAGCCACGCTTGTCGGTCGTAAGCGCGCGCGCCTAGAGCCGATCGTACGCCGCGCGGGGGACGTAGAAGCGGCGCTTGTTCAGGATCACCCCCGCCGTGTCGCCACCCGCCTCCGCTATCCGGTCCCGAAGGTTACGCGCCGTGCTGGCCCGCGTGCTTTCCGCCGCCACAACGATCGCCGTGGTGTCGATCAGCGAGGCAAGCATGATCCCGGTATAGGATCGCGACAGCGCCGGCGTGTCGATCACGATGAAATCGAACAACGCGCGCAGTTCGGCGATGATTGCCACCCAGCTTTGGGCTTGCAACGGCAGGCTCGCCAACGGAGCGGCCAAAGTCAGACTCGTTTCGCCGACCCGGACCACCTCGAGTGCCGGCGGACCCTCGACGGGCCGGAGCCCGCTCGGCATGCCGTAGATGCTGCGCGGCCAATCGACGCGCCGTCCCGGCGTCTCGGCCGCGAACAGCAGGGTGCGGTAGCCGTTGGCAGCCGAGACGAGGCAGAGATCACGCGTCAGCGTCGACACGCCCTCGCCATTGCGCGAAGCCAGCAACTGCACGACCGACGCACCTCGCTCGGCCCGAAGCACGAACGCGAGTTGACTGGCGTCGGTCACGCTCATCAGCAGAGGCGGGGGCAGCCCGGCGGTGACGGCCTCGCCGTCGATGGTGCTGCTCAAACGCCGAAGCTCGGCCGTCCCAACACGCGGCGGCCCTGAGCGGGTGCAGCCCGGGCTGGGCGGCGAACGGAGAACGGCACGGCAAGCAGCACCGGTAGATCCATCTGCCGCTCGACGTCATGCACGCTGATGAAGACTTGCCGTGTCGCGTTCAGGAAGGCGAAGACCGCTGCGGCCGAAAACAGTCCCAGCACGAAACCGGCCATATAGATCACGCGGCCAGGATTGCGGCCCGCCAGCGGCGCATCCGCCGGCTGAACCACCCGCACGTTGTCCCCGCTGGCACGCTCGATCGCGCCCGACAGTTGGGTTTCCTCGCTGGAGCGGGAGATCGCACGGTAGCTCTGGTCCAGCACGTCGCGCGTCCGCTGCAAGTCACGGTAATGCCGCGCGAGTCCGGCCAATTCGTCGTAGCGGGCCTGGAGGCGAACGCCCTCGGCCGCCAACTCGGCTTTCTTTGCGACGTAGCCCTGCAACTGCGCGGACTGGGTGATCTCGTCGCGGTGCAACTCGTCATAGACCGTGTTTCGGCCGAGCCGGGTTATGTTGCCTTCGCGGGCCGGGTCACCACTGATCTGTCCGCGAACCGCGGCGATCTGCCGGTCCACATCGCGCACCAGGGGGAAGTCGTCCTGATAGCGCGACATCAGGTCACGGCGCTGGATCTGCAGCTTGACCAAGCTGTCGGTCAGCCCGGTGGTCTGCTGCGAACGTGCGCTCTCGGCGAACATCTGCACGTTAGGCGGCACGCTCGCCAACTGCTTGCGCAGGCCATCGAGGCGGGCCGCCGTCTCGCTGATCTGCTGGTCGTTGGTGCTCTGCGCTGTCGCGTTGTCCGTCTTGAGCCGCAACTGCAGGCTCATCTGCTCATCGAGGTTCGTGATCCCGTGATCGATGCCGAATTGCGCCAGATTGTCTTCGGCATTGCGCAGCCGTAAGCCGAACTCGTCGCGCTGCGTGTTCACGCCGCCGGTCTGCTGCTTCTCGAAGATGCTCGTCCGGTACGTGAGGTAATGCGCGATCAACTCGTTCAACACGCGGATCGCCATTCCGCGATCGGCGTTGCGCAAGCTCAGCTCGACCACGTTGGACTGCGGGATGCTGGTGACCACGAGATCGGTCGCGAACCGCGACATGGCGGTGCGCAACGTGGACGCATCGTCCTTGAGGTTCGGGTAGACAGTGGTGGGCCCCACGGCCTGCAACACTTCGGCGGCCAGAGCGGGGCTTTGCAGGATCTGCAGCTCCCCCTGGATGATCTGGTTGCGGTCCAGCGTGATGTCGTTGCCGGTGTCGCGGTTGCCGGGATGAAACACGTATTCGCTGCCGTACAGCACGAGCAGACGGGCCTGCGACGTGAAGGTGGTGTGCGCCATCGTGCCGGCAACGATGCCCAGCAGCACCGGAACGATAAAGGCGACCGCCACCAGCCGCTTGTAGTAGAACAGGGCCGTCGCAAGATCGCGCAGTGTGAAGCCGCCAAACGCACTGGAGCGCAACCGACCGCGGTCGAGCCGCATAGCAGCGTCGCTCAACGGCGGAAACAACCCGAGATGGTCTTGCTGGATGCCATGATCGTGGAACATACACGATTTTCAGCCACACGAAAAGCAGTCGTGCGAAGCGGCGAGCCGTCGTGCTGGCTAAATAACCCGGCTTCTGGCAATCGTTGTGCGATAGAGCAGTGAACTCGTGGAAGGCCCGAGATTGCAACCACGTTCCTTCGTCATAGTCGGCATATTGGCCTGCAATTTTCTTGTCATGGGTTGCACGCAATACACCACCGTCATCCCACAACACGTTAATGGCTTTGCCGCGTGGTCCGACACCCTGCCGCCGCATCGGATCGCATCCGGCGACGAGATCGAGCTGCGATTCCTGCTCAATCCGGAGCTGAACGACACACGGCTCGTCATCGGTCCGGACGGGCGGGTGACGGTGCCGCTGCTCGGCCCGGTGACGGCCGCCGGCCTGACGGTCGACCAGTTTCGCACACAGCTCGAGCAGGGCTACGCGTCCAAACTGCGCGTGGCAGACTTGGATGTAGTGATCCGCACCTACGGCTCGTCCCGCATCTTCGTGGGCGGCGAGGTGAAGACGCCGGGCGTGCTGCCGCTGCAGGGTCCGACGGACGTCATGCAGGGCGTGCTGATGGCGGGCGGCTTCCTGAACACGGCGCGGTCCAGTGAGGTGGTGATCATCCGCCGCCGGGCCGACAACGTGCCGATGCTGCGGACCGTGAACCTGTCGCGGTACGCCGGGACGGCGAATGCGAAGGACGATATGCCGCTGCAGGCGTCGGACGTGATCTTCGTGCCGAAGGCTCGGATCGCGGAGTTCGACCTGTTCGTCGACCAATACCTGAACCAGTCGCTTCCGTTCACGAAGGGGCTCGACTACACGCTCGGCAGCGGCGGTTCCGTGTTCTGAGCGGCCGCCACTGACCCTCGGAGGGCTGCATGACGAAGATCGCGGTGCTGGACGACTATCAGGGCGTGGCGCTGCACTACGCGGATTGGTCCGCCGTGCAGGCCCGGGCCGAGGTGACGGTGTTCCGCGACCACATGCACGAGGCCGACGCGGTGGTGGATCGCCTGCTGCCGTTCGATGCGGTCTGCGTGATGCGGGAGCGCACGCCGCTCACCCGCGCCATCCTCGAGCGGCTGCCCAACCTGAAGTTCATCGGCTCCAACGCGCCCCGCAACGCGTCCATCGACCTCGAGGCGGCCAAGTCGCTCGGCATCACCGTCAGCGGCACAGGTTATACGTCGCACGGCGCGATGGAGCTCACCTGGGCGCTGATCCACGCCGCGGCCCGGCACATCCCGGCGGAGATCGCATCGTTCCGGTCGGGCGGCTGGCAGGTCGGCGTCGGGGCGGACCTGGAGGGCAGCACGCTCGGCGTCATGGGACTGGGCAAGATCGGCGCCAAGATGGCCGCGGTGGGACGCGCCTTCGGCATGCGGGTGATCGCGTGGAGCCAGAACCTCACGGCGGAGGCAGCCGAGGCGGCGGGCGCCACGCTGGTCGACAAGGCGACCCTGCTGGGGGAGGCGGACTTCCTGACCGTGCACTTGGTTCTGTCCGGCCGGACGCGGGGCATCGTGGGCGCGCAGGACCTCGCTTTGATGAAGCGGTCGGCATGGCTGGTGAACACGTCCCGCGGCCCGCTGGTGGACGAGCCGGCGCTGATCGACGCCCTGACCCGGCGCAGCATCGCCGGCGCGGCGCTGGACGTGTTCGATACGGAGCCGCTGCCGAATGGCCACCCGCTCCGCACGCTCGATAATGTGGTGGCCACTCCACATGTTGGCTTCGTTACGACAAGGACTTATGCGATATTCTTCACAGACACGGTGGAGAACTTACTCGCTTGGATGGACGGCGCGCCAGTTCGTGTGATGTAGCCCGGCCGCTTGGTGGTGGATGGGCTGCCGCCTGCCTGGCGGCAGCCTTGCTGTGGCTGCCTGCTGCGTCGGAGCCCACGCCGCAACAGCTGCGGGATATCGAGCGGACCCGCGCCGCGGAGATCGCCCGAGCGCAGGATGCGTCAGCCCGGCGCCAGGCGGCACAGGCGGAGGCCAAGCGCCTGGCCGATGCCCGGGTGGCGTCCACCGCCGCGCTGCGCAGCCTGGAAACCGCCACGTCGGACGCCGCGGCGACGATGGACGGCCTGGCCCGCCGCCGGGCCGAGGCGGAAGCGCGGCTGCAGGCCCGCGCCGCCGAGCTTGCCCCACTGCTGCCGTTGATCGAGCGGTTGTCCCTGTATCCGGCCGAGACCCTGCTTGCGGTACCGGCCCGGCCGGAGGATTCGCTCAGCGGCCTGCTGGTGCTCCGCGGCCTGGCACGGCAGCTGGAAACGGAGGCGGAGGCGTTGCGGGCCGAGCAGACCGAGGTCGCCCGGCTCACCGGCAGCATGGCGCAGCAGGAGAGCCGCCTGGCTGCGGCGCAAGCGGCGCAGGCAACGCAGGCCGCCGGGCTGGACCGGCAGATCGTGGACGCCCAGGCCCGCAGCCGGGCCGCAGAGGACGCGGCCACGCTCGCCGCCCAGCACGCGGCGGACCAGGCGGCCCAGGCCGCGACCCTGCGCGCCGCGCTCACCCAACTCGATGTGGCCCGGCGGGCGGATGAGGCCCGCGCCCGGGCAGACGCCGCCTCGGCCGCACGGCAGCGGCAGGATGCGACTGCGGCGGATGCCCGCCAGCGGCAGGTGGCGCTGACCCAGCCGGCCGGCCCGGGCCTTGGCGAAGCGCACGGCCAGCTCGGCTCCCCCGTGGCGGGCAACGTTGTGAAAGCGTTCGGCGAGGCAGGCGAAGCGGGGCCGGCGACGGGCGTGTCCTACGGCGCACCCCCGGCGGCACGGGTGTCGGCGCCGTGCGGCGGGCGGGTGGTGTTCGCCGGGCCATTCCGCTCGTTCGGCCAATTGATGATCATCGACTGCGGCGGCGGCTACCATTTCGTGTTAGCGGGATTAGACCGGCTGGATGTCGCCGTGGGCCGTCCCGTGCAGCCCGGGGAGCCGGTCGGCATCATGGCGGCGTGGGATCCGCGCACGCCGGGCAGTCGTCCGCAGCTCTATGTCGAGTTGCGCGATCACGGTCAGCCGATTAATCCTGCGCCATATTTGCGTGGCCTACCATGACGGTGGCTCAACCCGGTCCTATGTGACACACTAGACTTTCGAACAGCAGACTTTCGAGTAGCGCTGGGCAGCTCCGAACAGCCCCGGGCGGGCGCCAAGAGGGATAATCGCATGAAGTTCCGTTCCGGCCTGCTCGTCGGCGCCGCCTTCCTGGCGGGCGCCGCCATCGGCCCCGTCTACGGCGTATTCGGCGGGGAGTCCCCGATCGGCTCGGCTCTTGCCCAGGATGCCGGCGGGCGCGGCGACACATACCGGCTCCTTGCCCTGTTTGGCGACGTGTTCGAGCGCATCAGGGCCGAATATGTCGAACCGGTCAGCGACCGCGACCTGATCGAGAACGCCATCAACGGCATGCTGACCGGGCTGGATCCGCACAGCTCGTACATGAACGCCAAAGCTTACCGCGACATGCAGGTGCAGACGCATGGCGAGTTCGGCGGCCTGGGCCTGGAAGTCACCCAGGAGAACGGCATCATAAAGGTGGTCTCGCCGATCGACGACACGCCCGCCTCGCGCGCCGGGATCAAGTCCGGCGACCTGATCACGACCATCGACAACACGACCGTTCAAGGCCTGTCGCTGAACGACGCCGTGGACAAGATGCGCGGGCCGCCGAACAGCACGATCCGGCTAGTGATCAAGCGCGAGGGCGTGGACACCCCGATCGACGTCTCGCTGCAGCGTGAGGTGATCCACATCCAAGTGGTCAAGAGCCATCTCGAGGGCGACATCGGCTACGTCCGCCTCACCCAGTTCAACGAGCAGACGGATGCTGGACTGCGCGCCGCGGTGGCCAAGTTCCGCCAGCAGATCGGCGACCGGCTGCATGGCATCGTGCTCGACCTCCGCAACAATCCCGGCGGCTTGCTGGATCAGGCCGTGAGCGTATCCGACGACTTCCTCGACAAGGGGGAGATCGTGTCCACCCGCGCCCGCCACCCCGAGGATAGCCAGCGCTGGAACGCTAAGCCCGGCGACATCACAGGCGGTTTGCCCCTGGTCGTGCTGACGAATGGCGGCAGCGCCTCCGCCAGCGAGATCGTGGCGGGCGCTTTGCAGGACCAGCACCGGGCCGTGATCCTGGGGACGCGCACCTTCGGCAAGGGGTCGGTGCAGACCGTGATCCCGCTGCCAGGGAACGGCGCGATGCGGCTAACCACGGCGCGCTACTACACGCCATCGGGGCGGTCCATCCAAGGCTTGGGCATCACCCCCGACGTCCCGGTCGCATCCAGCCGGACTGAAACGCCGCATTTCGGGCCGGAGCGCGAAGCCGATCTGAACCACACCATCACGAACCAGGGCGGCACGCCCCCAAGCGCCGCCGCTGTGCCGCGCACCGACCTGCCGGCGATCGCGTCGTCCATTCCGAAGGTGCCGCCCGAGACCTGGCCGACCTTCGACGCAGCGAAGCCCGACACCGACTTCCAGCTGCAGCAAGGCCTGGTCGTCGTTCGTGCGATGGCGGTTCAGCAGCAGACGCACGCCGCCCGGTGAGCCTGCGGCCGTGGCCCGGTGGCGCACCCTAGGGCTGTTCTGGCTGGCGCTCCTGGTCGTCGCAGGGGGAGCTGGCGCCGCCTTGCAGGTCATGGGTCCGCCGCCGACCCGGGGGGCGCCGGCGCCCGCCGAGCCACCTAGAGCATCGGCGGACATCTCGGCACCGGCTGCCCCCCCGGCGCCCGCTCTCGCCGGCCCCACCCAGGCGCCCGCCGTCGAGCGCGATGCGTCGGCCGCCACTCCTCCGCCGAGCCCCATAGTGCCGGCGGCGCCCCGGCCTGCCGTAACCCACGCCGCTGACGGTACCATCCCGCCGCCCGACCCGGCACTGCTGGAACCGGCGCCCGACTTCCCCGGCGCCCAACTGCCCCGGATCGCCGCCGATGGTCGGACATCCGTCCAGGTATACGCACCCGCGGCGAACCCCGCGGACACCCGGCCGAGGGTCGCCTTCCTGCTCGTCGGCATCGGCCTGTCCGACGCCGAGAGCTGGATCGCCATGAACACCCTGCCACCAGCCGTGACACTCGGGGTGTCACCCTACTCGGCCAATCCGGAGCCGCTGCTCGCGGAGGCGCGGGCGCATGGGCACGAGTTCCTCGTCACGCTGCCCATGGAAAGTCAGGGATATCCGCTGAACGATTCGGGCCCGCGTGCGCTACTGACCGGCGCGGCGCAGACCGACAATGCCCGCAACCTGGAATGGGTGCTATCGCGCTTCCAAGGGGAGGCAGGCGTATCGGGTGCCTCGGACGGCTTGCGCGGGGAGCGGTTCGCCAATTCCCCGGCAGCGTTCGGCGACGTGCTGAAGGAGATTGCGCAACGTGGCTTGCTGTATGTCGACCCCCGCCCCAGCGCTGCCGTCACTGGGGGAACCGTCGTCGTGACCACCGTCGTGGACGATCCGCCGGTGCGAACTTCGATCGACGCGAAGCTTGCCGATCTGGAGCAACGTGCCCGCGACGGAAAGCCCGCGATCGGGCTCGCCGGCCCCCTGCGGCCGGTCACCGTCGAGCGCATCGCCAATTGGGCGCGTGGCCTCGACAGCCGCGGGATCAACCTGGTTCCGGTGAGCGCGATGCTGCCGGCCGCGAAATGAGCGACCTTCCGTATCGCGCCAACGTGGGCGCAGTCCTGTTCGATGCGCAGGGCCGAGTGTTCGTGGGCCGCCGGGCCGACCAGGCGTTGGCCGGTGCGTGGCAGTTGCCTCAGGGCGGCATCGACGGTGACGAGGAGCCGCGCGTGGCCGTGTTCCGCGAGTTGCAGGAGGAAATCGGCACGTCGGATGCCACGGTGCTCGGGGAGCATCCCGAATGGCTGACCTACGACCTGCCGGACCACATCCTCGGCAAGGCGTTCGGTGGCCGCTACCGTGGCCAGCGGCAACGCTGGTTTGCCCTGCGCTTTCTCGGGCAGGACAGCGACATCCGGCTCGATCTCGACAAGCACCCGGAGTTCGACGCCTGGCGTTGGGCCGCGCTCGAGGAACTGCCGGGCCTGGCCGTCCCATTCAAGCGGCCGATCTACGAGGTCCTGGTACAATCCTTCGCCCGCTTCGCCCTCTCCCCCTCCCCTTGAGGG
>CAXTCJ010000165.1:0-2070 GCA_964242215.1 uncultured Acetobacteraceae bacterium
GCGGTGGCGGTGGTGGTTCAGGCACCGGTGGCGGCTCAGGTGCCGGCGGGGGCGGGGGCGGCTCAGGCGCTGGCGGCAGTGGTGCTGGCGCAGGCGGCGGCACCGGCGGCGGCTCAGGCACCGGCGGTGGTGGGGGTGTCTCAGCCTGCTGAACCGCTGCGGCCGGAGCCGTCGGAGCGTCGCTTGCCGCTGCCTGGGCGGGCGAACCCGGCGACGCGTCTGCCGGCGCGGCCTCCGCAATGACCTCGACCGAGAGCGGCTCCGCGTCACTCGTGGGTGGCTGCGCCGACGGAATGATCAGAAAGCACAAGAAGACCGCCACGTGCAGCGCCAGTGACAGCAAGACCAGCCAGCCCAGCGTCTCGCGCCGGTGCACGCGCACCCCCAGCCGTCGGCTGCCGCCTAGCATCGACCGAACCGGACCGAGCGGTGCTTCAATCCATCACGCGCCACTGTTCGAGATCGACAATCTGCGACGAGAGACGGAGCCGATCATGATCCGGCATGGTGGTGCTTACCCAATCACTGCAATGGCAGGCTGTCTCCCTATAGCTCGACTGCGCAACGCTGCAACTGGACCGTGGACGGGACGCCGCAAAGCGACACCCAACACAATCATTGCTTGAAACTGCCCGGCGCCGTGTCGTCATCTCCCCAGCCATGGACGCAACCGTCGCCCCCGACCCGGATTTCGATGCCACGCTCGCCGAATTGGTCACCCTCGGCATGCGGGCGGCGCGCGTGGTCACACGGATGCTGGAGATCGAACAAGCGGCGGCCGAGGTGGCGGCGAGCTGGTTGCCCGAGATGGGCCACTCGGCCGCGTCGCTCGGCGAGGCGGTTGCGGCCGGCCAAGGCGTCGACAGCGTCACCGCGGCGATGACGGACGCGGTGCCGCGCGTCGAGGTATTGGCGCTGGCGCTCGACCGGGTATCGCGCTCGGTGCGGCGCAGCGTTGCATTGCTGCGGCGAATGCAGGCCGGATGGCCGCGCGCCGCATCGCCCGATGACCGGACGGCCATGGTGCGGCGGCAAGTGGCCCGCCGGGTCACCGACATGATCCGCAACGCGGAGGACGGCGAGGCGGCGGAACGCCTGTTCGACGAACTGGCCGAGCGGCTGGGTGACCCGGCCATCGAGCACGAGATCCTGGCGCTGCCCGTAGAGGAGATCGTGCGGCGAATCAGCCGCGATCTAGGATTGGCAGCGCACGCATACGGAGCCGAGCCTGCAACCCCGCCGGCGCGCAACCGGCCAGCACCCAATTCCAGCTAAAGGTGCTCACCACATCTACAGGTGTCCAGAGGACGACTGTCCTCTGGTGGGGTATGGGGCAACGCCCCATGATCCCGGGCATCACATCCCGAGATACGCCGCCTTCAGCTTCGGATTTTCCATCAGCGTCGCAGCATCGCCGGACAGTGCCATCCTGCCATGCTCCATCACGTACGCCCGGCTGGCGACGCCGAGCGATTGCAGGACATTCTGCTCGACCAGCAGGATGGACAGCCCATCGTCATGCAGTCGCCGGATCAGCGCGAACAGCTCGTCCGTCAGCAACGGCGAGAGACCGAGCGAGGGCTCGTCGAGGATCAAAAGTTTCGGGCGGCTCATGAGGCCGCGGCCGATGGCGACCATCTGCTGCTCGCCACCGCTCATCAGCCCGACGCGTTGGCGCAGGCGCTCACGCAGCCGGGGAAAGGTTTCCAGCACGTAGTCCAAGGTCTTCGCCCGCTCGGCACGGCCACGCAGGTAGGAGCCGAGTTGCAGGTTTTCCTTCACCGACAGGGTCGGGAAGATCTTGCGGCCCTCGGGCACGTGGATAAGGCCGGCCCTAACGATATCCGCCGGGTCGGAGTTGGTGATGTCGCGCCCGTCGAACGCCACCTTTCCGCCGCGGGTTCGCAGCAGGCCGGAGAGGGTGCGGTTCAGCGTGGTCTTGCCGACACCGTTGGCGCCGAGCAGCGCGACGACTTCGCCTTCGCCCACCTGGAGGCCCATGCCATGCAGGATCTGGAACGAGCCGTAGCCGGCCACCAAATCAGTTGCCTCTAGCAGCAAAGCTCATCC
>CAXTCJ010000165.1:2170-10564 GCA_964242215.1 uncultured Acetobacteraceae bacterium
CAGCAAAGCTCATCCCTTCGGCTGAGAAGCACGACTCATCCTCTCGGCGGCGCCATGGCCCAGATATGCCTCGATCACCTTCGGGTCGGAGGCAATGGATTGCGGCGTGCCGGATGCGATCAACGAGCCCTGCGCCAATACGTGCGCCTCGTCGGCCAGGGCCGCGACGGCTTGCATGATGTGTTCGATAAGCAGGATGGTGACCCCGCCATCACGGATGGTGCGGATCAGCGCCACGATCTCGTTGATCTCGGACGGGTTCAATCCCGCCATGACCTCGTCCAACAGCAGCAGCCTTGGTTCGGTCGCCAGCGCCCGCGCGAGCTCCAGCCGTTTGCGCCCGGCCACCGTCAACGCGCTGGCGGGGCGGTCCAGCATCGGGCCCAATCCCAGCCGGGTGCCGATCTCCCGCGCCTTCTCCTCGGCGTCGCGCGGGCGGCGGTGGCGGAGGAATGCGCCCACGCGGATGTTGCGCGCCACCGACAAGCCCGCGAAAGGCTGCGTCACCTGGAAGGTGCGGACCATGCCCAGAGATGCGATCCGCTCTGCAGCCCAGCCGCTGATCTCGGTGCCTTCGAAATGCACGCTGCCGCTGGTGGGCGGCACGAAGCCCGCGATCATGGCGAAGGTCGTGGTTTTCCCGGCGCCGTTCGGCCCCAGCAGCGCCGTGATCGCTCCCTTGCGCGCGGTGAACGACACGTCGCGGACGGCGTGCAAGCCGCCGAACCGGACGGACAGATTGCGGACCTCAAGCAGAGCGCAGCCTCGCGATGCCACCGGGCAGAAATGCGATGATCAGCAGCAGCACCACGCCGTACAGCATGGGGGCGAAACCCGGCACATTGATCCAGGTGCGGCTGGTATCGGCGACCAGGTGCAGCGCGATCGCGCCCAGCACCGGGCCGATCACGGTGCCGGCGCCGCCGATCATCGCCACCAGCAACATCTCCACGCTGCGCTCGGAACTGAAGGCGATGTTGGGGTCGATATACAGATATGTCTGCGTGTAGAGCACGCCGCCGATCGCCGTCAGGCTGCCGGACATGGCGAGGGCGAGCACTTTGGTCCGCAACACGCGAACACCGAGTGCGCGAGCTGCCTCCTCGTTTTCGCGCACGGCGATCAATTGCGCGCCGAACCGGCTTCGCGTCAGCCATTGGGCGACGGCCAATGTTGCGAGCACCAGCAGCAGGGCCAACCCGTACGACACGCGCCGGTCCGAGAACTGGAAATTTGCGGCAGAGATCCGCAGTGGCACCAGCAGGCCCAGCCCGGCATGGGTGAAATCCAGGCTGTTGGCCAGGATGCGGAATGCCTCGGCCACGGCCAGCGTCGCCAGTGCGAAATAGCTGCCGCGCAACCCGGCGCGGAAGGCGGCCCATCCCATCGCGGCGCCCACGAGCCCACCCAGCAGCGCGCCCAAGGGAAGGCCAAGCCAGGCATTGGCGCCGAAGCGGACCTGCAGGATGGCAGCGCCATAGGCGCCGAAGCCGAAGAACGCGGTATGGCCGAAGCTGGTCAGCCCGCCAAATCCCCCGACCAGGTTCCAAGCCTGTCCCAGCGCGGCCGAGATCGCCGTCAGCATGGCGATGTCGATCAGGAATTGGGAGTGTAATGCAAACGGCACCAGCGCCGCGATCGCCAGGACGGCGGGAAGCGCCACCCTCATGCTTTCGCCCCGAACAGCCCGGTCGGTCGCAGCAGCAGCACGGCGACGAACACGATCGGCACGCAGATCGGACCCAGGCTTTCACCCAGATACAAGCCGCCGACCGATTCCGTGATCCCGATCAGCAAGCCGCCCACCACGGCGCCGACGAAGCTGCCCATTCCGCCGAGGACGACAATGGTGAAGGCGAGCAGGACGAACACATTGCCGACGCTGGGGCTGACATAGAAGGTCGGCAGCAACAGGCACGCCGCCGCGCCAAGGCACGCGACGCCGATGGCGTAGGCCAGTGCGAACATGCGTTGCGGCCGGATGCCCACCAGCCTCGCGCCTTCCGGTTCCTTCGCGACGGCGCGTATGGCGCGGCCGGTATCCGTGAGCGCCATGAACGCCCACAGCACCACTGCCAGGGCGATCGCGAACCCGAACGAGATCAGCTTGGCCGTCGGCACCGACACCAGGCCGAAATCGATCATGTCGAACGAGTACGGCGTTTCGATCGTGCGCGTATCGCCGGTGAAAATCACCAGCGCGAGATTGTCCAACACCACGGCCACGCCCAGCGTGGTCAGCAGGATCGTCCGGTCGTCCCCGCGGGAGATCCGGCCGATCACGCCCGCGTAGAGCAGCCAACCGAACACGAACATGGCCACGATCATCAGCGGCAATGCCAGGTACGGGTCGATCCCCGCCTGCGACGCCAACAGCCAGACGCCGAACATCGCCACCATGAGCAGCGATCCATGTGCGAAATTGACGATGTGCAGAACGCCGTAGATCAGCGTCAGCCCGAGGGCCAACAGCGCATAGACGCCGCCGGTGAGCACCCCGTTGATCACCGACGGCAGGAGGAGGTCTAACATTGTCCCATCAAGCTTTCGGCGCGTCAGGCTTTCGGGCGCGGGAAGATCGGCTTGGCGTCCGCGAACGCCTCCGGGAAGATGACGTGGATATCGCCCTTCTGGATCTGCTGAGCGGTCGCGTGGGCATTGACGTTCTGCCCGTCGACCATTTTCGTCGGCCCGTAGGTGAGCAGGTCGTCGCCGAATCTGCTGGTGCTCAGCGCCGCCACCAGCTTCTCCTTGTCGGCGCTCCCCGCGCGCTCCATCCCATCGGTGATGAAGCGCACGGCGAAATAGCCGAACAGCAACTCGAAGCTGAACATCGTGCCCTTGTCTTCGAACTTCTTGCGGAAGGCAGGAGCCTGCGGCGACAGCGGGTTCAGCCAGTGATTGAAGTCGATGATGTTTTCGGCGACCTGAGGCTGGTCCTTGGCGAAGCGCAGGTTGAAGCCGCCACCCGACACCGAGAAGATGCCCACGAGATCCACCTTCTGCTGCACGAGCGTGCGGCAGAGCAGGACGTATTCGTTGGTGTAGTCGGCGGGAATGACGATGTCCGGCTTCGCCGCCTTGATGCGCAGCGCAATGTTGGTGAAATCGCGCGTGGGTGTGGCGTGCGGGATCGTCTCGAGCAGCTTGATGTTGATCCCAGCCAACTGCGTGCCCAGCAACTTGGCAAGGTTGGTGCCGAACTCGCCATCCTCGTGGACGACGATCGCGGTCTTGGCCGGCGAGCCGGCTTTCTTGTTGATCGAGTCGAGAGCCGTCATCGCATCCGCGCTGGTGGCGCTAGCGGTCGGGAACAGGCGGAATACGTTCTTGAGGCCGCGCGTGGTGATCGTGTCGGCCAGGCCGCTGTCGATGCTGAAGGGCAGGCCGTATTTCGCCGCCTCCTGCGTCGCGGCCAGGGCGATCGGGCTGGCGTAGCAGCCGGTGAATGCGGCCGCACCCTGTTCCTGCATCTGGCTCACCAGGCTGGCGCCGATATCCGGACGCCCCTGCGCATCCCCCAGCAACGCTTCCAACTTGGCGCCGCCCATGGACTTGATGCCGCCGGCCGCGTTCACGTCGTCGATCGCAGCCTGGCCGCCCATGCGGCACAGCGAGCCGCCATACGCGAGCGCCCCGGTCACGGGATGGATCAGCCCGATCTTCACGGTCGCGGTCTGGGCCCGCAGCACAGCGGGCATCGCCAGGGTGGCGGCGCCTGCCGCCATGATGGTGCGGCGCGTGAGTCCTTCGGTCATTCTACATTCCCCAGTCGAAGCGATAGGTCCGGACAACACGCCGGCCGTGTCACGTCAAGCCGCCGCGCGGAACCAGTCTGCGATCTGCCCGGCGGTCGCCTGCACCACGCCGGGTCGGCCGACCACGCGCTGCAGCGCCTCGCGCAGGTAGCGGATGCGATGCGGCGCCCCGATCATCCAGGGATGCAGCCCGATGCCCAGCACGCGGCCGCCTTCCTCCGTCAGCAATTGGTCCACGGCCGTTCCCACGAGGCCGGGAAAGGCTTGGATCGGCACCCGGCGCAGCCAGTGGGTCTGCACGTCGTCCCATTCGGTTTGCGCCGGCACCGCCACCAGGGAGCGGTCCGGATTGTGCCAGTAGGGCTGCTCGTCATTCGCCCAATCCAGCGTGTAGTCGAACCCCAGCTCGGCCAACAGAACCGACGTCCGCTCCGTCGCGCCGAAATCCTGCCCGTGCCAGCCACGCGCCGGGCTGCCCCATACTTGCGCCAGGCGATCGTGCGACTCGGCAATGAAGCCGCGCTCCTCCGCCTCGCTCATGCGGCTGGTGATCATGCGGTTTGCGGAAATCCCGTGTGCCACGGGCTCGTGGCCAGCGTTGCGCAGCGTTGCCACCAGCGGGGCGTAGCGCTCCGCCGCCATCGCGTTCACCGCGACGCTGGCCACGATGCCGAACTCGGCCAGCAGGTCCAGGATGCGGAAAATGCCCACCCGTGCGCCGTAATCGCGATAGGTCCACGTGCGGTAATCGGGGGCATAGCTGCCGAACTCGCCCCGGAATCGCGGGTCGCGATAGGCATCGTCCGGCGGCGTCAGCTCCCAATATTCCAGGTGCAACAGCACGAAGAAGGCGAGCGTCGCCTGGCCCGGCAGGGTGAACGCCGGACGCGTCGGCAGGGCGGAATACGGATAGATCGTGTGGTCCATCCCGGCCCGGCGTTGCCCCGGCATCAGCCCTTCTCCCCCGCCGCCAGCACCGCGTCATAAGCCTGGGAGTAGTACCAATCGGCAATTTCCTCCCCCGTGGCGAACCACACCTTGTCGTGCCGCGCGATGTAGGCGAGCGCCTGGTCCAGATAGCCATGCCGATGCGGCCGCCCCATCATGTAAGGGTGGAGCGCCAGGCACATGATGCGCGGCTGCGCGGTGCCCTCGGCATACAGCGTGTCGAACATATCCTGCGTCATGCGCAGGAAGTTCTCGCCCTCGCTGGCACCGGCGTACAGCACGGAGTCGTTGAGGTCCATCTGATAGGGGATGGTGATCAGGCGGCCCTGCTTCACCCGGATCGGCACCGGTTGGTCGTCTTGGTAGAAGTCGCAGTAGTACTTGATCCCTGCCTCGGCCACGAGGTCGGGCGTGTTCAACGTGAAGGAGGCCGCGGGCGAGAACCACCCGGCCAGCTTGCGCCCTGTCAGCCGCTGCGTGGTCGCGACGCAATCGGCGACATAGGCGCGCTCCTCGTCCTCCTGGTAACCCCACAGATACTCGGTGTTGTAGATGCCGTGGCACATCACGTCCCAGTTGCGGCGCAGGCTGGCGTCCATGATCTCGGGGTAATGCTCGAAATTCGCCAGGTTCAGTGATAGCGTCCCGCGCACCCCATAGCGGTCCAGCACCTCCGCCATACGCCAGAACCCGACACGGTTGCCGTAATCCTTCGTCGCATAGCCGAGCACATCCGGATGAGGCGAGCGCGGCCAGGGATCGCGAACGCGGATCGGCCCGGGCTGGAACTCGTAATGCTCAACATTCGGGCAAACCCAAACGGCGATCTGCGCGCCGTTGGGCAGGCGCAGTTGGGGCCGCTGCGTGATCGGAAGATAGGGGTAACGATCCGGATCGGTCATGACGACGAAAGGCCCCGCACGTTCAACGGCGGCGGACCGTAACGACCCCCGGCCCACCTGGCTATAGCATTGCGCCTGGCACACGCGTTGCTTTGTCCGTACATCCGGACTGCAGAGGAGAACGCCTATGACCCTCGACACCGCGCCCGAGAGGCTGACGGCGAGCCAAGCCGCCGCCCGCTTGCGCGATGGCACGTTGACGGCAGAGGCGCTCACCCGTGCCTGCCTGAACCGGATCGCCGAACGCGACGGTGACGTTCGCGCGTGGCTGTATGTCGACCCGGATGCGGCCATTCGCCAGGCCCGCGAATTGGACAAGCGGCCGGCCCGCAGCCCGCTTCACGGCATCCCCATCGGCGTGAAGGACATGATCGATACGTTCGACATGCCGACCACGTTCAACTCCAACCTATTCGCCACCCACCGGCCGGGCGTGGACGCCGCCATCGTGTCGACCTTGCGGGCGGCGGGTGCATTGATCCTGGGCAAGACCGACACGTCGGAGTTCGCCGCGGCGGGCCGGCACGCCGCGACGCGCAACCCGCACGACCTCAGCCGGACGCCGGGCGGCTCGTCCAGCGGCTCGGCGGCGGCGGTGGCAGACTTCCAGACGCCGCTGTCGCTCGGCACACAGACCGGCGGCTCGACGATCCGCCCGGCCTCGTTCTGCGGTGTGTTCGCGCTGAAACCTACGTGGGGCGCGGTGAGCCGCGAGGGGCTGAAGCTTTATTCCATCACGTGCGACACGGTGGGCCTGTATGCCCGGTCGCTCGACGATCTGGGCCTGCTGTGTGACGTGTTCGACGTGCATGACGATGCCGCGCCGCGGCCGGTCGGCGTGAAGGGCAGCAAGATCGCATTGTGCCGCACCCCGTTCTGGGCCAGTGCCGGCGCTGGTGACGGCACGCCGGACGCGATGGAGGCGGCGGCCGAAGCGCTGCGCCGGGCCGGTGCGGAGGTGACGCCGCTGGACCTGCCGGCGCCGTTCGAACGGCTGGGCGAGATGCAGCGTATCGTGATGCATTCGGAAGGCCGCACCGCGTTCCTCAATCTTGCCCGTGCCTTCCCGCATGACCTGCACGACGACTTCCATTCCCGGGTGGAAAATCGCGACGGATACAGCCACCGGCAATTGCTGGAGGCCTATGACAACGCGGCCCTGTGCCGTACCGAATTCGATCGGATCGCCAGTCCGTATGACGCGGTTCTGACCCCCAGCGCACCGGGTGAGGCGCCGCCGGGCCGCCATCCCGGTAACGCCGTGTTCAACCGTATGTGGACGCTGCTTCACGTGCCCTGCGTCAACATACCGGGCCATGTCGGGCCGAATGGCATGCCCGTCGGCGTGACCCTCACCAGCGCGCGTTTCGCCGACCGGCAATTACTCGAGGTCAGCAAGGCGGTCGCGGGCTGTCTCGTTCGCTAGTGGGCCTCGCGGGACCGGGTGTCACCGAGCGAGAACCGACGGCCGAGGTCACAGTGAAAGTTTGGGGCCGCTAGGCCGGGTGCGCCTACCAGCACTGATATCAGGCTTTCGGCGTCACCCGGGTTTTAGGCGGAATGTGCTGACCACCGAGATCCCACCCGCGCCAGCATTCCAGATTGTCTCGGCTCCTGGACTCGCCGTGTGTGAAGCGAGGATGCTTCGAGCTATAAGATGGGCGAGAAAAGCCGGGCTACACCCAAACCGGGTATGTCGACTAGAATGGTTCGCCACACGGCTGACCGCGGCCCGGCGTTTAGCTCACGGCTGGCGACGGTCCAGGCGACTGTGCAACTGCCAGCGCGGCTGAACGCCAAGCTCGAGCAGCGCGCCGCGGTTCTGTGCAACGGCGGCTACACAGTTGCGGCGTCGGGCATCGCGCATGGCAGGCTCAGGTCGGCCGAGCACCAGATGTGGGCGACGTTGCTGGGCTTCGTGAAGAGCTCGTCCCTCCGCACCAGTTCCCCACGGCCGTAGGTAGATTCCGAGCCTGGTTTGGATCGGAACATCTATGTCTCTTGCACTCAGGAGGCCGAGTATGAACGATTACCGGATCTACCACATCGACGCGACAGGCTCGATCGTGGAGGGCCTAGATGCCAGGTGCGAAAGTGACGAGCTTGCTTGCGAGATGGCGCGGCGACTTCTCGGAGTTCGCGTGCGGGCCGAGATCTGGTCAGGGACACGCTGTGTCGGGCAGGTGTTCTTGCAACGTCCGACCCTGCATTGATCGGTGGCGGCCGCCAGATAGCCACGGGGGATAGTGCAGCCCGCGGTCCGCAAGCACTCATGTTTGATGGCTCCGGGCCTGGCCTCCACCTAGTTCACGGTGCAAGGGATCTTCTGAAATACACCGCGCGGCTCCTCCATCAGCACTAGATAAGCTTCGAACGCCAGGCGTCTGACTTGCAACGGCGCGCCCGCATCTCGAATCAAGGCGGCCAGTTCAAACACGCCCATTTCAGCGAACGACGTCTTAGCTTCGTGTTTCATGCCGCTCACGTGACGTCAAAGTAGCATTTGACAATGGTTGGTGTCCAAATACTCATTGCGCATAGAGTCTGTCGCATTCGTCGAGTGGGTGAACTGACCTTCCTATCGACCTGTTAAGGCAGTGCACGCCTAAAGGCGTCTTCACCTAGATCGTCACGGGCAGCGCGCGCCGACGCTGATCGGGCAATTCGTCACAAGGGTCGGCTCGTCGATCACAAGCGTCGACCGGCCTCGGTCCGCCGGTGCGCACTCCGGGGGTCTTGGACGGTTGCGAACGTTCACGACAGGGTAATTGGTGGAGGGGGTTTCC
>CAXTCJ010000166.1:0-10504 GCA_964242215.1 uncultured Acetobacteraceae bacterium
CCCCCTCCACCATGCTTCGCACGGTCCCCCTCCCCCGCTTCGCGAGGGAGGATGTTGCAAATGCATCCCCCTCCCCTTGAGGGAGGGGCCAGGGGAGGGGTAAGCAGGTGCACAATGCTTAAGCCGGGAGCGCGGTCGACACTCGGGTGTTCTTCGCGGGTCACCCCTCCCCCCGGCCCCTCCCTCAAGGGGAGTGGGAGGATCGAAAGGACGCTCCTATGTTGACCATCCATCATCTCGGCAAAGCGCAATCCGAACGGATCATCTGGCTCTGCGAGGAATTGGGGTTGCCCTACGACCTGAAAACGTATGTGCGCGATCCCGTCACCATCCTCTCTCCGCCGGAGCTGAAGGCGCTGCACCCAATCGGCGCTGCACCGGTGATCGAAGATGGCGACGTGCTGCTGGCCGAATCGGGCGCGATCGTCGACTACATCATCGCCAAGTACGGCAGCGGCCGCCTGACACTCGGGCCGGACCACGCGGATTTCGCGCCGTATCTCTACTGGCTGCATTTCGCCAATGGCAATCTGCAACCCGTCATGGGCCGCAACCTGATGCTGCGACGGCTCGACCTCGCACCCGATAATCCGGTGCGGATGGATGCGAAGCGGCGGCTGGACCTGGTATTCGGCTTGGTCGAAGCTCGGCTCGGCGAGACCAATTATCTTGCCGGCGCCGAGTTCACCGCGGCCGATATCATGACGGTGTTCTCGCTGACGACAATGCGGATCTTCCTGCCGCTGGACCTCTCGCCGTATCCCAACATCCTCGCTTACCTGCAGCGCATGGGCGCCCGCCCGGCGTACCAGCGGGCGATGCAGAAAGGCGATCCCGGGATGACGCCACTGCTAACCTGATGGATACCGGGCAACTCAGGGCCAAGCTCGGTCACGGCCCGATCGAAGACGCGCAGTTGCACGAGGTCGCGTGGACCGACCTCGACTGCGAGGCCGCGCAGTTCAATCGTTGCAGCTTTGCCGGGGCGCAGTTCACCAACACGGTGTTTTCGGGCGCCCGGTTCGTGGGATGCCATTTCTTTGGCGCACGCTTCTCCCACGCGGAATTGGGCGAGGCCGTGTTCGAGGATTGCCAGTTCGCCACGCGCGATGCCGACGCCGCCGGCTGCAGCTTCGTGTTCAGCAACCTGCGGGATGCACGCTTCAGGAATTGCGATCTCTCGTTGTGTCAGTTCGATCGGTCCGACCTGTTTGGCATCGAGATGGACCAGTGCGTGCTGCGCGGCGCGCGGTTCATTAAAGTGGATTTCAGCCACGCCTACTCCCGCAAGCTGGTCACCACGCGGGCTACTTTTCGGAATTGCAACTTCGAACTCGCCGATCTGAGCGAGGCCCGCCTGCCCGGCTGCGACCTCACATCCTGCCGCTTTCGCGAGGCCGATCTCACGGGCGCCGACTTGACCGATGCCATGCTGCGCGACGCGGATCTGTTCCAGGCGATCCTGACCAGCGCGAAACTCGCGGGCGCCGATCTGCGCGGGGCGGAGATCAGCGGCCTCAACCTGATCGAGCTGGCCAGCTTTGTCCGGATGAAGATCGATCAGGGCCAGCAGCATCTTCTGCTGGGCGCGATGGGCATCGATGTCTGTCCGGAACCGGGCTGATCACTCGGGCGCACTCGTCGACAGCCACCAGTCGCCGCCGTTGAACCAGCAGCTCTCGTCCGGATGCTCGTCCAGCCGAAAGCTTTGCACGCGGCTCCACTCGCCTCCCGCAAAGGCCTCCGCCAATTCACGGCCAGTTTGCGCCACCTGCAGCCCATGGCAGCCGATGAAACCAGCGCGCGAGACAAACCGGGCCGCCCAGGAAAGGCCACCGTCGAGGGGCTTGCGGATCAGCAACATCCCGCCGAAGCCGCCCTCGGGCTGCAGCGGGAATAGCAACCGGCCGCCCGGATTCAAAGCGTCCAGCCAGGCCCAACTCGGCTGCGTGATCCCCGCGTTCACATAGACCGCGTCGGACTTAGGCAAGTCCTCAGCAACGCCGGACGTGGCGTGCACTTCGGCCCAGGGGTATGCCATGAGATTGGCTTGCGCCCGGCGCGCGAGGCCAGGATCGATCTCGAAGGCATGAACATGGCCCTTCGGCCCCACCAGCTCCGCGAGAATGGCGGTGTAGTAGCCACTGCCGGCGCCGACTTGCAGCACCGTCTCACCGGGCTGCGGCGCCAGGGCCTCGAGCCACATGGCATGCGAACTCGGCTCGCCGATATTGATGCCGCGATCGGCGTCCAGCGCGATTAAACTGTCATGATACAGGAACGCCGGGTCGTCGTCCGGGGTCTGAATGTAGTTGGTCCCGAACCGCCTGGTTCCCGCCGGGAGCGGCGAGAAGATGAACCACGGCGCTGGCCCGGCAAACACCTCGCGCGGCACCTTGGCGAACGCCGCCTCGATCCGCTTGTCGCGTGCGCCGCCCTTTGCCGTAATGAAACTGGCAAAAAACTGTCGCAATTTCGCCGATCGGTCGGCTGCCTCGGTCGTTGCTTCCATGGCTACCACCTCGTCCAGTGATGGCCAGACTGCGCTGAACCATCCGATGCTGTCGATTCGCTTTACTTCGGATGCCTCTCTCGTTCAGACTTCCGGCATGCGCCGCCCAATGCTCACTCGCAGCAACCTCACGACCCATCTCCGCGGGCCGGGGAACTGCGTGCGCTAAGCGTCGGCGTATTTTCCCAAGGCCCCGCCGGACACGGTTCGGGGCCGTAGGTGGTTCCTCCGTCCCGGCCAACACGGAGACCACCATGAGCGACACCGATGCACGCCCACCTGAATGGATCTTGCGCGCCGTTCAACCGAAAGACGCCGAGGGCGTGGCCGCACTCATCAATCTACCCGGCTTTCGCTGGGGCACATTACGCCTGCCCTACGAAACTCCCGAGCAGGTGGGGCGCCGGATCGAGAAGGCTGGGCCGGACCTAGTGAGCCTGGTTGCGGTGGCAGACGGCCGCATCATCGGCAACGCCGCGTTGGAACGGCAAGCCGGGCGCCGGTCGCATGTGGGACGCGTGGGAATGGGCGTGCACGACGCCTGGACCGGTCGCGGAGTTGGCAGCGCGCTATTGGCGGCTTTGCTGGACACGGCCGACAAGTGGCTGGGCCTCCAGCGGGTGGAGCTCACAGTGTGGACGGATAACGCGCCGGCCCTCGCGCTGTACCGCCGGTTCGGCTTTGTCTTGGAGGGCACCCATCGGGCTTACGGCTTCCGTGACGGCTTGTATGCCGACTCCCACGCGATGGCACGCCTACGTTCCTGACTAGCATAACGATACCATGAAACTGCTCCAACCGGTAGGGTGCGTTGCGCTTTGGCAACGCACCGCCGTGGCGCTGGTGGTGGGATGCCAAAGCGCACCCCACCCTACGAAAATGGTGGGGTGGCATTGGAGTCGGTCTTTGGAAAAGCTGTACTAGGTACCTTCGGCCAGCGGCGATGCAGCCACAGCCACGACGCCGGGTCGGCTCGGATCCACCGCTCGAGCGTCTGGTTCATCGCCAGGGTCAGCGCATACACATCGGACTTTCGGTCGCCCGACCGCGTCGTGGTCAAGGGCGCCTCGCAGACCATTCGCAGCCGCGCGGGGCCGAGGCGCACCACGCGCACCGGGATGACGGGCACATCGAAGCGGAGGGCCAGTTGCGCCAACGCCGGCGCCGTCATCGCGCCGCGGCCCATGAAGGGCACGGCGATGCCGTCGTTCATCTTCTGGTCGGTCAGCATGCCAAGCGAGCCGCCGCGCTGAAGGTGCAGCAGCGCGGCGCGCGCGCCTGCCGCGCCTTTGGCGAACATCGAAACCGCAGGGCCCAGCGCATCCAGACGCATGCGCTGCACGATCGCGTTCACCCGCACATTGGACGAAGCCCGGTAGAAGCCGGACACCGGCACGCCGAGCCTGGCCGCGATCGGCAGCACCATTTCCCAATTGCCGAAATGGCCCGAGAAGAACAGCGCCTGCTGGTTACGGCTTCGCACGGCGTCGACGTGCTCCTCGCCCTGCAGCTCCCATCCGGGCCCGGTGGTCGTGCGGTCCAGTGCGGCGAGGTGCGGCAGCTCGGCGACGGTGCGGCCGATATTGTCCCAGACCGAGCGGATGATGCGGTCACGCTGCCCGGCGTCGAACTCGGGGAAGGCGTGCTGCAGATTAGTGTTTGCTACAGCCGAAACCGACAGCGACGGCCCCGTGATGCGCGCCAGCCAGCCACCGAGATTCGAAGCCTGCACCGGCCCGAGTTGGCGCAGAAATCGTGCGCCAGTCCCCAGCGCGGCGGCCTGGCAATAGCCCGACGCGCGACGCGCTATGTTCTCCGACAGGTCCATGGCGGATTAACAGGTGATAGGTGACGGTGGCCGTTTCAATGCCGGACGCTTGCGGCGGCGGTTGCAACGCTGGCGCCTAGACGGGTCAGGATATCGCCGTCCAGCAGATCGCCGATGTTGTCCACCGTCATGTCCGGCGTGGGGCACTCGGCGATCGCCTTGAGGTCGCGGGCGAACTGGCCCTGCTTGACGAAGACGGTGGTGAGACGGTCGCCCCATACCTGCTTGCAGGCCGTCAGGATACGGATCTTGTCGTCGACGAGCACGTAGTGTCGCGCCGGGTAAGCCGCCTCGACCCGCGCCAACTCCTTGTCCTTGTGCACGCAGATCACGACCCGGCGTTGCAGCGCTTCGGCCAGGCCCGAGCGGAGCAGCTTGCGCGGTTGGAACACCGCGTCGCCGTCGGTCAGGGCCACGGTCGGGTGCATGGCCCGCATCCGCGCCAAGACGTCGAACGCCCCGGGATAGACCAGCTTGTCGTACGGGAAATCCACGACGAACTCGCTGAGCCAGATCGCATCCAACTCGTCGGGGCGTTCCAAACGGTATTGCTGGAACGCGCCCAAATAATCGCGGTAGCCGAGCGTGTGGAACAGGTTTTCCTGGATCGCCCAATACCGATCCTTCGCCTCGGCGCCAGATTTTTGTTCGATGTAGGCCTTCAACTCGTTCTGATACTGGTCGTTGTCGAGCAGCGTGTTGTCCACGTCGACCAGGAACACCAATGCGTCGGCTGCCATCTGAACTCTCCGCTGCGCGTGCTGACGATCCTGCCCGGTATTCGCGGCGGCGGACAGTGGACGGCCCGGTGCATCGTCCGACATAGTGCCGCTACGAAGCCGGAGGCTGACATGGACGATGATTTCTTGGCCAAGACCGAGGCCTATATCGAAGCCTGGCATGGCGTGAAACCACCGAACGAGCCGGGCCGCCGACTGGCCGCCGAGCTCGCCGCCACCATCGCCGCGTTCGAGGCGCAGCGTGGCCGGCTGCGGTTCGAGGACGAGCCGAGCAGCTTCGAGGCCGCCCTGCGGGAGATGAAGGAATGACGCCCAACAGGCTGAGCCTAACCGAAGCCGCCGACGCCGTCGCCCGCCGCGAGATCACCGCCACGGCGCTGCTCGATGCCTGCCTGGCCGAGATCGACGCGCACGAAGATACCGTCAACGCCACGATCTGGATCGACCGCGAGGGTGCGCACGAGGCCGCTGCCGCCGCCGACAAGCAGGTCGCAGCCGGCGTCACGTTGGGCAAGCTCCACGGCATCCCGCTCGCGCACAAGGACATGTACTACCAGGCCGGCAAGGTCAGCACCTGCGGCTCCATGATCCGCGGCGAGTGGGTTGCGGAGCGCACGGCCACGGTGCTGGAGCGGCTGCATGACGCCGGGTCGATCACTTTCGGCGGGCTGAACATGGCGGAGTTCGCGCAGAACCCGACCGGGCACAACCGCCACCATGGCGACTGCCACAATCCGTGGAACCCGCCGTTCATCACGGGCGGTTCGTCGAGCGGATCGGGGGCCGCGGTGGCGGCGCGCTTCACCTTCGCAGCCCTGGGGTCGGACACGGGCGGGTCGATCCGGCTGCCGGCCTCGGCCTGCGGCGTGGTGGGCCTGAAGCCGACGCAGACCCGGATCAGCCGCGCCGGCGTGATGCCGCTCAGTTTTTCCCACGACAACGTGGGGCCGCTGACGCGCACGGTGCGGGACTGCGCCCGCGTCACCGGCCTGATCGCCGGACACGACCCGGCGGACCCGACCTCCGCCGGCGAACCGGTGCCGGATTACGAGGCGGCGCTGACGGGCGATCTGCGCGGCATGCGCGTGGGCCTGGTGACCAACGCCGCCCTGAAGGGCAGCGACGAGGCCGTCGTGGCGGCGATCGCCGAGGCGGCCCGGGTGCTCGAGGGGCGCGGGGCCACGGTCGTGCCGGTCGAGTTGCCGTATATGGACGCGGTGGCGGCCTATGGCGGCATCGTGTCGCGCTGCGAGGGCGCCACGATCCACTCCCGCTGGATGCGCGAACGGCCGCAGGACTACGCGGTGCATCTCAGCGCACGGATGTATGCCGGCTTCGCGATCCCTGCCGTGTATTACGTGGAGGCGCTGTCAGCTCGGGGGCCGATGCTGCGCGCTGTGGTGGGGGAGGCGTTCGCCAACGTGGACGTGCTGGTGCTGCCGACGATCCCGACCGTGTTGCCGACGCTGGCCGAGACCGACATCGATCAGGGGCCGCCGGGCACCGAGACGCGGTTTCTCGCGGTGTCGCATAACACGCGCCCGTTCAACTATCTCGGCCTGCCCGCTCTGAGCGTGCCGTGCGGGCTGGACCCGAATGGCTGCCCGATCGGGTTGCAGATCGTCGGGCGCCCGTTCGCCGAGGCGCGCGTGCTGACGGTCGGCGACGCGTATCAGCGCGACACGGATTGGCACAGCCGGCTGCCGCCGCTGCTGGGTTAGACGCAATAGCAAGAAAGCCCCCTCCCCTTGAGGGAGGGGGTGGGGGGAGGGGTGGCCCCGCCACCTACGTCGCGTGTGTGGCTTACCCCTCACCCCGGCCCTCTCCCTCAAGGGGAGAGGAAGAAGGTTGATGACGACACGACGCTTGCTCGCAACAGCCCTGACGTCCGTCCTGTTCGCATGGGCCGCTGCTGCCCAGGAGCCCGCAGCCAAGCAAGCAGACTGGACTGCGCACGACTTCCGCTTCCACACCGGCGAGGTCTTGCCGGAACTACGCATGCACTATGTCACTGTCGGCGATCCGTCAGGTGAACCGGTGTTGGTCCTGCACGGGACCGCCGGGTCAGGCACCGGCATGCTGAACGCGGCCTTCGCCGGCCAATTGTTCGGCCCCGGCCAAGCGTTGGACGCGCACAAGTATTTCGTGATCATGCCGGACGCCATCGGCGCTGGGAAATCGGCCAAGCCGTCAGACGGACTGCGGACCAAATTTCCGCGCTACGATTACGCCGACATGGTGCTGGCGCAATACCGGCTGCTGACCGAGGGGCTCGGCATCCAGCATGTGCGCCTGGTGCTCGGCAACTCGATGGGCGGCATGGAGACCTGGGTGTGGGGCGAAACCTACCCCGACTTCATGGATGCGCTGGTGCCGATGGCGTCCCAGCCGACCGCCATGGCCAGCCGGAACTGGATGCTCCGCCGCATGCTGATCGAGACCATCCGCAGCGACCCTGAGTATGACGGCGGCAACTACACGAAGCAACCCGTGGCGCTACGGACTGCGAACGTACTGTTCGGCATCGCTACCAGCGGCGGCACGCTGGGCTACCAGTCGATCGCACCGACGCATGCGCAGGCGGACGCCTATGTCGAACACCAATTGGCCGATCCCGGGCGGGCAGATGCGAACGACTTCATCTATCAGTGGGATGCCTCCCGCGACTTCGACGCGGCACCCGATTTAGGCCGCATTGAAGCGCCGTTGCTGGCGATCAACTCAGCCGACGACGAGCGCAACCCGCCGGACACAGGGATCGAGGACCGCGAGATCAAGCTGGTGAAGGACGCGCGACTGTATCTCATCCCGGCCAGTGCGGCGACGCGTGGGCATGGCACGACGGGTATGGCGCATTTCTGGTCGGCCCAACTCGCGTCGTTCCTGCAGACCGTGCCGGACAAGGCAAGATAGATCCTCCCCCGTTCTTCACGGGGGAGGTGGCGGCGCAGCTGACGGAGGGGGCGTGGGCACGGTTCGTGCCCAAGTGCCCCCTCCACCATGCTTCGCATGGTTCCCCTCCCCCGCTCCGCGGGGGAGGATGAAGCTGGCTCTATTCCTCGACCCGGCGGTACCGCGCGCGGGTGGCCCGTTCGATGGCGCTGGCAACCAGGGGATCGATCTGCAATTCCGCCAACACGAACTCCAGCATCTGCAACGTCGGTTGCGCGGCGAACCCGTCACCGGCGATGACCTCGCAGGCCAGCGCATAGGCCGTCTCGCGCAGCCGCGGGGGCAGCGCGTCGCGGATCAGGCGGGCGGCGTGGTTCAGACCGTCATCCTCACCGAGCAGGTCGATCGCAGCCTCGGTCGCGCTGCTCAGCTGCTCGGAGGAGAAGCCGTTGAAGGCGGGCAGCGTCTGGACCAAGCCGGACATCACCCCGATCTCGCGGTCGGTGATGCCGCCATCAGTCGCCGCGACCAGCACCATCGTGCAGACCAGGGCTTCCTGCGGGTCCAATCCAATCTGAGCCAGCATCACTACCTCTCCCATTCCGGCGGGACCGTGATCGAAGCGGGCGGGGATATCAAGTCCGAGGGTGGCGATAAACTTGGCGCGCCAAGAAATGCGCGGGTCTGCGCTGCGATATCGGCGAGCCCGAGCCGCTGCACCGCCACCCCCGCCGGCAGCGCTGAGAGCAGGCGGGAGGGGGCCCGGCGGTCGAGCAGCACGAACACGCCGCGGTCGCCGGCGGCGCGGATCAAGCGGCCGAAAGCCTGGCGCAGCTTCAGCCGCGCGATCGCGTCGTCGTAGGCACGCGGGTCGCCGGCGGAGAGATGGATGCGGCGTTCGCGGTGCAGGATGTCGGGCCGTGGCCAGGGAACGCGTTCGAACACCACTAGGCGGAGGGCGCGGCCGGGCACGTCCACCCCGTCCCGCATGGCATCGGTGCCGAGCAGGCAGGAATCGGTCTCGGTGCGGAAAACGTCCACCAAAGTCGCGTTGTCCATCCCATCCACGTGCTGGGCGAGCAACGGGATCCCCGCTGTCTCCAGCGCCGGAGCGATGCGAGCGTGGACCGCCTGCAGGCGGGAAATCGCGGTGAACAACCCCAATCCGCCGCCGCCCGCGGCCAGGAACAAAGTGCGGAAGGCACCGGCCAGCGCTGGGACGTCGGTCCCCACATCCGTCACGACGAAGGCACGCGTTTGATTCGCGTAGTCGAACGGGCTGGCGACGGCGGCCCGGATCGCGGGAGATGGCAGATGCGGCGTGCCGACCCGGGCCTCAGCCGCGGCCCAGGCCGCCTCGGGCTCCCCCTCCGCCCCGTCGCGCAGGGTTGCGCTGGTGATCAACAAGCCGTGCGCCGAGGCCGCCAGCGTTCCCGCAAACGGCACTGTCGGGTCCAGCCAGTGGCGGTGCACGCCTGCGTCGCGGTCGCCGGCCTCGCGCCGGTCCAGTTGCAGGAAGGTCACGTGGGAGCGGCGCTCGCCGGGTTCGCTGGGCGGGGCGGCCAGTTCGTTCAGCATGGCCTGCCAGGCCGCCAGCCGATCCACTGCCCGGTGCTTGACCACACGGGACGCTGCCTCGATGCGGGCGCGGACGGCGGCTTCGAGCTCGTCGGCCTCGGTGTCCAGCCGTTCGTTCAGTCGGGACACGAGGATGCGGAGCGGCTCGGCGATGCGGCCCAGGGCGCGTTCCAGCCGCGATGCCGCCTCGTCCAGCCCGGGCAGCAGAGGGTGCAGGTCGCACTCGAAATTGGCCCGGCGCCGCTCCGAGGCCGCCAGCTCCGGGCCGGGAGTGCGGGCGAGCACCTGGTGGCGGACCAGGCGCAGCAGCACCTCGGACGCGTTGGCCTGCCCCGCTTCCAGACCGCCGAGCTCGGGCATCTCCTCCGACAGGCGGATCGACCAGCCGGGCGCGGGCAAGGCGCGGGCGGCCTGCAGAGCGGCGTCGAGCGGTGCCTCCAGCTCCGGCCGCCCGCCGACCAGCTCGTCCAGGCGGCGTCGCAGCCCTCGGGCGCGGGACGTGCCGCCCTCCGCCCCCAGCAGCCAACGACGCAGTTCGGCACCCTCGATCCCGCTGAACACGGCGGCGAAGGCGCTGTCGGCGGCGTCGAACACGTGGTGGCCTTCGTCGAACACGTAGCGAGTCGGCACGGCGCCACCGTCGATGCCCCCCGTCCCGGTGCCGTCGGTGAAGCCGTGGGCGGCCTGGATCATGACGAGGGCGTGGTTGGCCACCACCAGCTCGGCAGTGCGGGCGCGGCGGATGGTGTGTTCGACGTAGCAGCGTTTGTAGTGCGGGCAGGCGCCGTGGATGCACTCCCCGCGGCGGTCGGCCAGGCCCAACACGGCGGCGGGGCCGAACAGCTCGCCGAACCAGCCCGGCAGGTCGCCGCCCGAAATGTCGCCATCGGCAGTGGCGAGCGCCCAGCGGGCCAGCAATGCCAAGGGGATGACGCCGGCCGACCCGCCGGAGCC
>CAXTCJ010000167.1:0-10458 GCA_964242215.1 uncultured Acetobacteraceae bacterium
GCCGCCATCGGCGTGTTCGTCGCCAGCCGGGGCTGATCGCCGTCGCGTCAGGCCGCGTCTGGGGCGTAGGACCGCAGTTCGTCAACGATCGAGTGCCGCGACGGGCGCCACCCGAGCTCGAGCTCGGCCAACTCGCCCGAGATCACCTGATCGCACGCGATCGCGTCCGCGAAGCCCCAAAGCACCTGCCGCGCCTCGTCCAGCGGCCATTCCGCCACCCGGCCCGCAGCGCCAGCGCCCTCGCTCGCCGCACGCGCAATCTCGATGAGCGGGATGGCCGCGCCATGGACGCCGTTGAAGATCGAAGCCGGGGGAGCCTTTTCGAGCGCAAGCAGATAGAGGTCCGCCAGATCGTCGGCATGAACCGTCGTCCAACGGTTCTTCCCGTCGCCGACGGTGCGCGCCGCGCCATGCTGCTTCGCCGAGCCATACATCATCATCGCGGTGCCGCCCCAGTTGCCGTACACCCAACCCGGACGGATCACGATCGAGTGGACCCCATCGGTGGCGGCGGCGAGGACTTCACCTTCGAGAGCCTGCCGGAAGCGCACCAGGTCGATAGGATCAAGCGGGCTGTCCTCGGTCGCAGGCGTGTCGCCGGTTGCTCCGTAAAGCAGGCAACCGCTGGTATAGACGAAGCGCTTGGCCGTACCGCGCAGTGCGTCGATGATCGCGCGCGTGGCCGCTTCGTCATAAGCCGCCGTGTTCTGATCGCTCGGCGAGGCGGCGTGAACGACCGCATCGACCCGGCGGGCGGCTTCGGCAACGCTGGCCGCGTCGGCGAGGTCGCCGTGAACCGCTGTATATCCCAGGTCCGCGAGCTTGGCCGCGCTCGCGTCCGAACGCGCAAGCCCCACGATCTCGTGCCCCGCTGACGCTAACCGGCGTGCGACCGCGCCGCCAATCAAGCCCGTCGCACCCGTCACTAAAACCCGCATGTCCATCACCTCTTTGCCGCGATACAGCTGCAAAGAGCAGAGCGGCCAAAGGGAGGAAAATCGCGAGAAGTGATGTGGCGATATCGCTGCCATCGATGGTGTCAAGCCAGGGTAGAAACCTCGGCGATGCGATCGCGCAGCCAGATCGTGGCGGGGTGGTCGTCCACCCGGCGATGCCACATCATCGCCAGCGGCCAGCCGGGCAGCGCGATCGGCGGCTCATGCACGGCAACGCCGAAGCTGGCCGCGGCGAACCGCCGAGCGACACGCGAGGCGAGCGTCGCAACAAGGTCGGTATCAGCGACCACGAACGGCGCGACCAGGAACTGTGGCAGGCTCAGGACGACTCGGCGTTTGAGGCCGAGCTTAGCCAGCTTGTGGTCAACGAGGCCCATGCGGTCGTTTTCGGGCGATACCAGGAGGTGAGGGGCGGCTGCGAACGCCTCCAGACCGGCGCCCTCCGCAAAGGCCGGGTGGCCACGCCGCGCGATGCACGCGAAACCTTCCTGAAGCAGCGGGTGGACCAGGATGCGAGCCGACGCTTCGACGGGAAAGCCGATCGCAAGGTTCGCCTCGCCGGTGTCGAGCAGATCGAGCGCTTCGGTCCGGCCGAAAATACCGCGCACCCGGACATCGAGGCGGGGGGCTTCGACAGCGAGCCGCGCCAGCAACGGTGGCAACAAGACGAAGGCGGCATAGTCGGTCATGGCGATCGTGACTATGTGATCGGCCGCTACAGGATCGAACGTATCCGCCTGCAATACCTGTCGCATGAGGCGAAGCGCCTCCGACACGGGGCCGGCAAGGTCATCGGCCCGCGGCGTCGGCTGCATGCCGGTCGGCGACCGGACAAACAGTCGTCCTTGAACACCTCACGCAAGCGGGTGAGCGCACCGCTCATGGCCGACTGGCTCAGGCCGATCCGCTTCCCCGCATGAGTGACATGGCGCTCAGCATAGAGGGCGTCGAACGCCTTCAGCAGGTTTAGGTCGAAGCCGGCTAAATCCATCAGAGATTGATAGGGCACTAGGGTCAGCTACGAAACCGACGAGGTATCTCCTCTAGCCAGTCGGTTGGGGGGAAAGCTACTGTCGCATCCAACGGGACGGCGGAGTTTGCAAGGTTTTGACGGCGCCGGGCCACGCTGCAAAAGGGCGAATGTCCCCAAATCGCACCGTCTTCGCGACAGCCGGGGCGGCCGCGACAGCCGGGGCGGGGAGCATTTGCCAGCAAAGGGCAGGGGGCAGCGTCAGACTGCCTGCGGCGATCGGGCCGGCGCAAACTCGAACCCGCGATAGCCCTCAGCTACGACATCCTCACAGATGGCGCGGTAGCGAGCCATGCCTCCGGCATAGGGCATGAACACACGCGGCTTACCCGGCACGTTGGCGCCGAGGTACCAGGAGCTCGACGCCTGCGGCAGCAGCGTGGCAGCCGCTGCCGCGTTCACCGCGCCGCCCCACTCCGCCATTGCAGTCTCCTCGGGCTCGACTGTGGCCAGGCCGTGGCTCAGCATGTGCTCCAGGCAATCGGTGACCCACTCCACGTGCTGCTCGATGGCGACCGGCATGTTGGTCAGCACCGAGGGGCTGCCCGGCCCGGTGATGGTGAACAAATTCGGGAACCCAGCCACCTGCAATCCCAGATAGCTGCGCGGCCCGGCGGCCCAGCACTCCCGCAGGGACACGCCGTCGCGGCCGGTGATATTCAGGCGCAGCAACGGTCCCGTCATCGCGTCGAAGCCAGTGGCGAATACCAGCATGTCCAGTCCGTATTCGGCCGCCGTCGTGCGCAGCCCGCCAGGTAGGATGCACTCGATGGGCGCCGACCGCACATCTACCAGGGTCACGTTCGACCGGTTGAACGCCTCGAAATAGCCGCTGTCGATAGGTGGACGCTTGGCCGCGTAGGGATGATCGATATCGGCGAGCAGCGCGGCCGTGGCCGGATCCTTGATGATCGAGCGTATCTTGTCTTTCAGGAAGGCAGAGGCGGTGTCGTTCGCCGCCTTGTCCAACAGGATATCTCGGAACGCGGCGCGGAACTGTAGCCCTCCCTTCGCCCACGCGGCCTCGTAGGCAGCCATGCGCTCCTCCGCGGTCACGTCGAACACCGAGCGGTCCTGGATTAAGAACGCCTGGCCGTTGGTGTTGCTGCGAGTGATGCGACGGATGTCCTCGTAGTTGTCGCGTGCCCACTGCTTGAATTCAGGCGTCAGCACCGCGTTGTTCGCTGGCACGCTATAATTCGCGGTACGCTGGAACACCGTCAGGTGTGCGGCGGTCTCGGCGATCACCGGCGTGGCCTGGATCCCGGTCGATCCGGTGCCGATCAGCCCGACCCGTTTGCCATGGAACTCTACACCTTCGTGCGGCCATTGTCCGGTGTGGTACCATTCGCCTTGGAACGTCGCCAATCCCGGGATTGCCGGTAGATTGGCGGTCGAGAGGCAGCCGACGGCGGTGATCAGGAAACGCGCGCGCGTCACGTCGCCGCTCTCCGTCGTCACCGTCCAGAGATTGGCAGCTTCGTCGTAGCGAGCGCCCGCCACTCGGCTTCCGAACCGGATGCTGCGGCGCAGGTCGAACCTGTCCGCGACGTGGCGCATGTAGCGCATGATCTCGGCCTGACCGGGATAGCGCTCAGTCCATTCCCAGCTCTCGTATAGCTCCTTGGAGAAGGTGTAGCTGTAGATATGGCTCTCGGAATCACAGCGCGCCCCGGGGTAGCGGTTCCAGAACCAGGTTCCTCCCACGTCATCGCCGGCCTCGAGCACCTCCGCGTCAAGCCCCAACCGGTCCCGTAGGCACAGCAGCTGGTACATGCCGGAGAAGCCAGCGCCCACGATCAAGGCATCGAGCACGCGGGGGGAGGGCGGGAAGTGGGTGTCGGGCATTGTGATCGCTCCGTTTCTCGTTCTTACCGGGTAAGAAGACTGGGCAGCGTACCTCGCCTTCTCGGCCTTCTTGGTTAAAGCATCCCTGTGCAGCACGATATCCTGTTAGTTCAATCGACGGCAACACAGTCGAAGGGAACGCCCCTGAGATCCCGGTATGCGGATGGCGGATGGACGGTCATAACCCTGACGCACAACGGGGCGGTCGTTCTTCGCAGGCTTGACCAACCAGATGCCGGCCGGAGCTCTCACCAGAGTCCGATGAGGAATGCAGCATGCTGCCCGTAACCAGTGATCTAAACGTTCGCGACGCCCTTAAAGGAAGTACAGTCGAGGCTATTCGCCTCGCCCAGGCTGCGGTAACCCTTCCGTTCGCAATTGCCGCAATAAATCTCAATGGCGATCTCAACATAGGGGTGATGATGCGGACGGCCGTTTCCTTTGGCGCAGCCCACATGTTCCTATTTGGCCAGCGTCGCTTCGACCGCCGTAGCACGGTCGGTGCCCATAACTATGTCGACCTTGTGCAAATCGTCTGCACCCCAGAGGGCCACGCGGTGCCACGCTCCCAACTCGACGCGACTCTCACAGACTACGGCTACGTGCCGATATTCGTCGAACAGGGCGGTGCCGACCTGCGAAGGTTCGATTTCCGCAGTATGGCCAGGCCGCCATGTCTTGTCTTTGGTAACGAAGGCTACGGTTTACCGGACAGCTTCATTGGCGATGATCAGAGGATATCAATCGCGCAACGGGGCGTGGCTCGCAGCTTAAACGTCAGCGCAGCCGCGGCGATCGCGTGTTATGCCTGTGCGTCGCAGCTGGAGTAAGCCGCCTAAACTGCTGTTCGTCTATTGGCCACCGTAACCATCGTCATAGTGACCCGGTCTCTACTCGACGGCGTCTCGCTATGGTCGTTCTCGGCATGCGTGACGTCCATCACGCAACCGTCGCCCCTGACGGGTGCTGATCGTCTTCGAAGTAGGTCCGGATATCATCGTCGTGAAATGCTTCGGTGCGCTCAAGTTCCGAGTTCGTTGCGGTAGACTGGCGCGAATGCGCTGACGTGCTGATGCTGGCCGCTTCGCTACGTGGAGCGGTCCAAGGTCTGACTGCCAGGGTGATGAAAGACCACATCCGCAACAACGTTGTGAATCCCGATACCGACAATAACCCGGAACGCGCCAAGGGTGCCGTCGAGTTGATCGAAGTCGTCCGCACCTACTTGGAATGAGGTCGCCATGAGCGAAGCACTGAACGTCCCCCCGCATCGCCATAGCCATGTGTTTCTTGGGGAAGGCCACCAGAAGAGCGAACGCAAAACGTGGGCTGTCATCTGGCTTTGCGGCGCGATGATGATTGCCGAAATTGGCGGCGACCTGTTGTTCGGCTCAATCGCACTTGTCGCTGACGGGATGTATATGAGCACTCATGCGGGTGCGTTGATTCCTGCGGCTCTTGCTTATAGTTACGCGCGGTAACATTTGGCTGGCTCTCGATGGACCCGCTCGCCGGTATCGTTGGGGCGCGCGTCATCGCCAGTTGGTCTTATATTTATGCCCTGATCCGCGACACTGGCGCCATCCTGCTCGACATGAACCCCGATAAACGGAACGCTGAAAAGGTGCGTCAGACTATCGAGGGTGACGGCGATCAGATTGCAGACCTCCGCCTTTGGCGTCTCGGGCCTGGCCACCTTGGCGCAATAGTCTCCATCATCACGCGGCAGGCACGGGGACCGGCCTTCTACCGGACGCGGCTTGCCTCCTTTCCGTCGCTTTCGCACCTCACCATTGAGGTTGAACAAGGCAGACAGGCGGTCCGTGATTCGTGAGTTCTGCAACCGGGGTCGAGATGAAGCTGCGACCCGACACTACCATTGCCGCGGTAGAACCCAAAGGAGGGCGGTAGGGTCGGCGACGCGCTAGTCGGGACGGTGGTATCGGCGACGCTGTCCGCCGCGACGCTAGACTTGTTCTGCCTCAAGTCGCGTGGATGGAGGACCACTCTCCTGTGCACCATGAATCGAGCGTGAAGCCGTCTCAGTCTGTCTATCAATGCGTATTGCCGCAAGGATCGCCTGGTCTGTAGCCTTGATCGCCAATCTCAGGGCGTCGGCCACCGCGGGGCCGTCAGCCGAACCAGCAAGCACCGCACGCTCGAACGAACGCGCGTTGACGGACAGGCGCACGAAACCGAACATTCCTGCGCTGCCAGCCAAGCTGTGCGCCGCGTCGGCAAGCGCGTCCCTATTTTGCGAAATAGAGTCCGTCTCATTCACCATGCCTAGCAGGCTTTCCCCGAGCGACAAGATCGTTCGAAGATAGTCCGCGACCGCTTCAGGATTCAGATAGCCGGCGGTTTTCTCGAATATTCTTGTATCAAGAACGGGCGGCTCCGGGTCTATCACCGGCCCGGCGGTAGCCGCGACCTCAGGCGCAACAGTCGAACCCGCTTCGTTGCCGTGAGACCTCAGTCTGTCGTCAGAGACGTGTCCCGCCGCAAACGTGCGCGCAACGGCTTGAAGTAAGGTATCTACGTCAAACGGCTTAGCCAGATGACCGTCCATGCCTGCGCGACGACATTCCGCCACCTGCTCGGTAAAGGCATGAGCAGTCAGCGCCAGGATCGGCAGCTTTCCATGCTTACCCCCAATTGCGCGGATGCGGCGCGTTGCTTCCAGGCCGTCCATCTCCGGCATGCGCACGTCCATGAGCACCAGGTCGAAGTCAGTGCTTGCAACCGCCACGATCGCCTCCGCCCCACCTTCGACGCAAAGGACGGTATGGTTGGCCGTGCGCAGAAACTCGGCAGCGATCTCGCGATTCATCAGCACGTCATCGACCACCAGAATCTGCAAAGGACGTAACGGCAGAAGAGCCGACGCATCGTCCAGGCTATTGGCTGCGAGCGTCAGTCCCGGAATTGCAGTGGCAACCGTGTTCAACGGCAGTTCGAGCCAGAACAAGCTTCCGCCGTCCGGATTATCATCATGACCGAGGCGTCCGCCCATCGCTTCCGCGAGCCGGAACGAGAGGGCGAGGCCGAGACCAGCCCCCTCGACCGCACGGGTCTCTTCCGTGTCCAGGCGTTCAAAGTCCATGAACAGGCGCTGATGCTGCTCAGCGTTTATACCCGGACCGGTATCTGCGACTTCGATCCGCAGCGAGGCAGCATCTGTCGAGTGACGCAGATGCAGCGTGATTGTACCCTCGCCGGTAAACTTCACCGCATTGCCCAGCAGGTTAAGCAGAATTTGCCGAAGCCGGGTCGCATCAGCAATCAATGCCCTCGGTGAACCCGGTGCTGCAATCAGGCTCAGCACCAGGCCCTTCGCCTCTGCCGCAGGGCGGACCAGGTCCATACACGCCTCGGCAACCGCCCAGAGGTCTAGTTCTACCGCTTGCATCTCTAGGCGCTCGGCCTCGATCTCCGACAGGTCGAGTACGCAGGTGATCATTTGAAGCAGATGCTTACCGGCTTCCAGCATGGCATCCACCCGCGTGGCTTGGGTATCGCTCAAGCCGCCCTCGATGTGCAGCAACTGCGCGTAGCCCAGGATGCCGTTCAAAGGCGTGCGGAGTTCATGGCTCATCCCAGCCAGGAAACGAGACTTGGCCCGGTTGGCCTGCTCCGCCTTGTCACGTGCCTGAGCGAGATGTCGCGCAAGACTGTCGAGGGTAACGTTGGCGGTCCCCATCGCCAGCCGGGCGCTCGCCTCGACCGCGCGTTGTTTCGCTGCCTGTTGGAGCCGCTCGGTGATATCGAACAGCGAGGCGACGACGATGGCACCATCTGGCGTCTTCACCTGGCTCAGCATTACCTCGATCGACACCGGGGTGCCGTCGCGCTTTCGCCCGTGGAATTCCCGCCCTGCCGGCATGCCTTGGTGATCATCTTCGTTAAAGGCCAGTAGCAACAAGTCGGGCACCAGGATTTCAACCGGGTGCCCGACTAGAAAGTCGTGCGGATAATCGAAGATCATTTCGAGTCGGCTGTTGACGAGCGTGATCAGCCCTTCCTCGTCAATGATCATCATGCCGTTGGGCGCTGCCTCGACGATGACCGCGCGCTGCTCCTCCTCGATCCGCTGTGCAGTGATGTCGTGCGTCACCTTGGCGAAGCCCCGCAGCTTACCGTCCGGCCAGTGAACCGCGTCGATCACGATGGAAGCCAGGAAACGAACGTGCCCTTTGCGCACCCGCCACGCTTCCGTCTTGAACTGGCCGTTCTCGCGGGCCAACTTCAGAACCCTCGCCGGTTCGGCGTTCGCGACATCTTCAGACGTGAAGAACATCGCAAAATTCTGGCCAATGACCTCCTGGGGCGTGTAGCCCTTGATCCGCTCCGCACCAGCGTTCCACGTCTCAATCGTGCCGGTCGGATCGAGCATATACAGCGCTTCCGTAACTCCGCCACTTTGCAGTAGAAGATGATAACGTTCCTCGCTTTTGCTGAGCGCTTCCTTGGCGGCCTGGATCAGTTTCACCTGACGCAACAAGTACAGGGCAAGAAGCGCGACCGCAATTATGGACGCCACCGTCATCCCGAGGTGCAGCGCGGCATTAACGCGCCACACACGAAGTACATGGTCGACAGAGACGGACGCTACGTTGACCAAGGAATACTGGTCGCTTCGGCGATAACCACTGAAGCGCTTTACTCCGTCAAGGACGGCGGTCGTTTCATAGCTTCCGCCAGCGTTTTCTTTTTGTGCCCTGAAGACTGCCGCGTTGGAGTAATTGCCGCCAATCGATCTTTCGTCCTGAGGGTATCTGGCGAGCAAGGTGCCATCAAGGTTGAACAGCGTAATCAGGCTGTTTGGGCCAAGGTCCAGGCCAGCGTAATGCTCGACAAAGTCGGAGATTTCAATCGTCGCAAAAACCACGCCCGCAAAATGACCATCAGCCGACTCAAATCGACGCGACACAGTGATGTTCCAGTGCCCGGTCATGCGTCCCAAAATCGGCGTTCCGATGAACGCAGCTCGATCTGGATTATCACGAGCATGGCGAAACATGGCCCGGTCAGACAGGTTAGGGCCGGCTCTCGGCAGCGAGGTGGCTAACCAATCACCATTTACGTCCAGTATAACGAGGCTGTGCAGGCGAGTCATCGCGGAGACGCGCACCGGAAGCATTTGATTAAGCTGTCCGATGGCTGTTGGACCGGTGCCATCGGCTTCTAGCCGTTCGACGACGGCAGCCACCAGGGTATCGGCAACCTCGACTGTAGCATCGGCGTCTCGCACCAGTGAGGTTGCTAGGTTGGCGACGGCTGTTTTGCTGTCAAGAAGTTGTTGGTCGTAAGCGACCCACTCTCGCCAACACCCGATGCCGAGCATCATGAGACAAGCGGTCGCGATCAACAGTACCGGCTTCGGGAAAGAGACCTTCAGCACCTTATCAGTACATCCAAAAGCTGAAAATGATTCTCACAGTTCTAACAATGAGGAGAATGCGGTTAATTTTCCCTCAACGGGACTGCTGTCTACCGTTGCAGGCAGATGCAAGCCGGCTCAGGGCCGGGATACCGATCGGGCTTGAACCGCTTGTGAGTGTCGCGTAGGCCGGCTTTGTCCTCCAAATGGAACATTGGTGGATTGACCTGTCGCGGCCGATCGCCGTTTGGTAGAGGCGCGGACGCCTTGGAGGGAAGCCACTCCGGTCATGATACAACGGGTTCGTTACACCGCCTCGTGTTTACTCGATACTCCGCTCTCCCCCTTAAGGTTGATCATGGCTCTCCCGTTGCTCCCGACACTTTCAGATCGTTGCCTTGCAATTCGGGTGTAACGCTATCGACATGCAGACGAACGGGGAGGGGAAGCGGTTTTCGCGAATGATTAAATGTGGTCCGTACCTTTGTGCCTCCACAACCACGTCTTGGCAGGGCTAATTGGCACGGGAATTTTCACCGAATGTTAATCTGAGAGGGAGATTAGTTGGTCTCATTTCGGGTGACCGACGATGTCCCAACTTTATCGCGTCGCCTATTGTAGCCGCAGTTGCTTGGCCAGCATGACCGGAGATGTCAACGTGGAGATACGGCGCATCCTCGCCACCGCCCGCGCAATGAACGACAAGCATGATATTACCGGGGCTTTGACTTTCAATCAAAGTTATTTCACCCAGGTGCTGGAAGGCGCTGCGGACGTTCTTGCGACGTTGATCAAACAGATTCGACGTGACTCTCGGCACAGTCACTTCCACTTCCTCGAGCAGCGGGCGATCACCACCCGATCGTATCCACGATGGTCGATGGCCTATGTTGCCAGAACCGATGGACGATTTGGACATCCCTGACCCATTTCGTGAACGAAGCAGTAATGACGGACGGCTCCAAGCGTGAGGCGAAAACGTCGATCCCACCGCAATGTTCGCGCCGCACCAAAATGTCGTTGATGGTCGAGGGCGATGGACTCGGTCCTGCCGCCCAGGCCCAAGGCCGACTGTCGTCCAGCCTCGGGCGATCCCGCCCTGGTGTTAATCTCGCCGAGTTCGTCCGCGCCCGCCACTGTGTAGGCGGCCCCGATTTGCGCCCCAGCATCAGTCGCCGCCTTTGGCGATAGACGTCCGTCTCGGCTAGCACTGACAATCCGGCCCGTTCCGGATGCCATTCTCG
>CAXTCJ010000168.1:0-10158 GCA_964242215.1 uncultured Acetobacteraceae bacterium
TTCGCCGAAGCCGAACAGCACACGCAGGATCAGCAGCGAGACGAACCCGGTCGCGATCACGGTGAGACCGCAGAACACCGACCACCAGGCCATGGCGACGGCGAACACCAACTTCGGTCCCCAGCGATCGGACGCCCAACCACCGACGAAACAGAAGATCGAGTAGCCGATGAAGAATGCGCTGAACACGAGCCCAAGCTGCGCGGGATCGAAATTCAGCTCCTTGGATATCACCGGTGCGAGGATCGAGAGTGCGGAGCGGTCGAGGTAATTGATGGCGTTCGCAAGGAACAGCAGGGTGGCGATCGTCCAGCGGTACCGGCCGATGGTCGCTCCGATAGTCCCTGTCAGCATCTCGACGGCCTTTTTCTTGGCTGGTTAGAAACGACGGGACGAGCCAGGCCCATCCCGTTCGTGGCGAAGAGGTCCGTCAGGCTGCCGCGCGCGCTGCCCCGAGCAGGCCCCAACCGCTCAGCGCGGCCTGAAGCTTGCTCATCTGCCGCTCGGTCAATGGCCAGGCGCCGGGCGGCCGCACGTGGCCGCAATCGTTGCCCAGCAGTTGCAGCGCTGCCTTCACGACCGACACGTTGGTGCCGTTGCCTTCCTCCGCGCGCAGTTCCTCGAACACGCTCATCTTGGCGATCAGCGTCATCGCGGTGGGGTAGTCACCGCGGTCGAGCGCCGCGTGGATCGCCACCGAATGCTCGGGCCACACGTTGATGAGCCCGGACGTGAAGCCGCGCGCGCCCACGGCACACAGCGGCGGCGCCCAGGTCTCGGCAAGGCCGCCAACCCAGACGATGCCCGGGTCCGCACGACGGATCGCCTCGGCGAGGCGCAACGGGGTTGGTGCCGCCCATTTCACGCCAGCCACCGCCGGGATCCGGCACAGCGCTTCGATCGCGTCGAGGCCGATCCCGTCATTGCGCAGATAGAGCATGACGGGCAGCCCCTGCCCGGCTTCGGCGATGCGCTCCACATAGGCGACGACGCCGCGTGGCGAGACGAACGGGTCGGGCGGTTGATGCACCATGAGCGCAGAGGCGCCGGCGGCGCGTGAGGCGCGGGTGAGTGCCAGGGCATCGTTAATGCTGCGGCCGATGCCGGCCAGCAACGGCACACGACCGTCCACCAGTTCGGCGGCCGCGTGGACCATGGTCTCGGCCTCGGCGGTGGTCAGTCCATAGAATTCGCCGGTGTTGCCGTTGGCCACCAGGATGTGGACGCCTGCCTTCACCGCACGATCGACGATCGGCTTCAGCTGCTTCGGCGCCACCGCGTCCGAGGTGTCGAACGGCGTGACCAGGATGCCGGAAATACCGGTCAGGGCAGCCCGGAACGTGGCAGGATCGTAGGTCATGGCGAGGTCCTTTTGCAGTCGGGTGGAGCAAGGCTGGTCGGGCGAGGGCCTGGGCCTCGAAAGGGACGGCAGCCTGCCATCTGATATTGCAGATTGCAACCCGCATCGGTATGCTTTCGTATGTCGCGACCAGCCACCACGCCGATTCAGGCCTTCACCGCCAGTGAGACCGAGCCATTGTCGGTGCGGGCCTATACCCGTCTGCGCGACGCGATCGTCGACGGCACGCTGCCGCCGGACAGCCGGATCTCGGAGCGCTCGTTGGCGTTGTCGCTCGGCATTTCCGCGCAACCGGTGCGCGATGCGCTGCGCCGTTTGGAGGCGGACGGCATGGTCGTTACGTCGCCGCGGCGCGGCACCGTGGTCGCCGAGTTCCCCCCCGAGCGGCTGGAGGAAGTGGGGCTGATTCGCATTGCCCTGGAGGGGGCGGCTGCGGCTTTGGCTGCGCGGCGCGCGACCGAGGCGGATATCGGTGCATTGCGGCACCAACTGCAAGCGATGCAGCCGAGTACCGTCACCGGTGATTTGGCCGCCCTCGCGGAGGCCAACGAACGGTTCCACGACATGCTCCACGCGATGACGGGCAACGTCATCCTCATCCGCTCGCTGGCCGCCTTGCGCGCCCACGAATACATTGGGCGGGTTCAAGCCTTGCGCAGTTCGGCCTACGAGCCGCGGCTTGCCTTGCGCGAACACGCCGGGCTGGTGGCCGCGGTACGACGGCGCAACCCGAAGCTCGCCGAGGCCCGCATGCGGTCCCATGTCGAGCGATCGCTGATTGCCAGTGGCTTCATCCGGCCGTCTTGATGTGCCGTCGGCGGCACCTTCAAAATGAAGGAAGCCCCTATGTCGCCGACCGAGCCATGTCGAGGCTTTGCCCGCTACCCTGACGGAGAGCCCGCCATGATCCTGTATGACCACCCGCTGTCGTCCTACGCCCAAAAAGTGAAGATCGCGCTCCGCGAAAAGGGCTTGGCGTTCGAGCGGGTATTTCCGGACGATTTCGGCACCGGCCGCCGCGATACGGCATTCGCCGCCGCGAACCCGCGCACCGAAGTGCCCGTGCTGCTGCCAGACGGCACGACGCCGATCTTCGACTCCACCGTGATCCTGGAATACGTCGAGGAACGCTGGCCCGAGAAGCGGTTGCTGCCGGCCGATCCGCTGGCACGCGCCTATGCCCGCATGACCGAGGAGGTGTGCGACACGCAGTATGAAGCCGTGAACTGGGGCTATGGCGAGCTACTCTGGTTTCACCGGGCCGAAGGGTCATTGGCGGAAACGCTGAAGGCGGCGGCGGTGCGCGACACGGAAGCGCTGCAGCGATGGCTGACCGAGCGGCTGGGCCGTGCGGATTGGTTCGGTGGCGAGGGCTTCGGCTGGGCGGATGCGGCGGTGGCGCCCATGGTCAATCGCTCGGTGCACTACGGCCTTGGCCCGGATCCGGGATCGCCGCTCGGCCAGTGGCATGCGCGGCTGCGGGAGCGCCCGGCGGTGGCAGAGACCTTCGCCGAATTCGACGCGGCAACCGCCCGGATGGCCGCCGCGGCTGACCACTACCGCACGGGCGGCCGCCGCCGCGAGTACCGCGATCACCGGTTGGAGTGGATGATCCGCTCCGGCGGCATCGAAGTCGTGTCGACCGGCTTACGCGAAAACACCGTACGCTTCTCGTGGCCGGGCTGAATTCACCCGTGTAACCGATGTCAGACGTCGGCGCGCCCCCAAGGCAGCATGCGGCCGAGCTCTGCTTTCTTGTCGATGAACTGGTGTTTCAGCGCGCCTAGGATGTGCAGCGCCAAAAGCACATACAACGCGTAGGCCAGATCGGCGTGGACACTGAACCAGAACGCGTGCACCCGCTCCTTGGTCGCCGGGTCGAGCGCCATGATCGGGCCGATCCGAAACCACGGGATAATGCCGAACAGCGTGAGCGGATGCGCTGCGGCGTCCTTGAAAGCGGAATCGTGGATCCAGCCCGAGATCGGCAGGCCCAGGATCAATAGATACAGCAAGCCGTGTGCGGTATGTGCCCCTACCCGCTCCACCCACGGATAGGACCGCGGCAACGCGGGCGGGCGGTGCGACAGCCGCCAAAGCACCCGTAGCAAGACCAGCCCCAGCACGGTCAGGCCGATCGATTTGTGCAGGTCGATCACCGGCCGGACCATGTCATCCGGCAGCAGGTCCACGATCAAAATCATCGCAACATTGGCGACGATCAGCAGCGCGACCAGCCAATGCAGCAGCATAGCCGTCCGCGTGTAACGATTGGCAACTTCCATCGCGACCAAGATCCCTTCGCCCTGCAAAACCGCGTTGCAGCGCCACATACGCCTCGCCGAACGTCCGGTAGCGGAGCATCTATGGCGGTTACATCCATCGAACAGGACCTGGCCCGCAAGCGAGCGTTGATATCGCCGCGCTATGCTCCCGTGCCCACACCATTCCGCAGCCGGCTGATCCATGGCGGCGCGTTCGTGCTGTGGCTGCTGCTGTTCGCGCGCGCGTTCGGCGGCGGCGGGCTGTTCGCCTGGTCGGCCGGGCTCGCCTACATTGCCTATGATACCGTGCTGCTGGCGTTCGTTTTCTGGCAGACGCTCGCCCTGCTGCGCCCTGCCTCAACCCATGCCGGCGCGCCGCTCCCCGTCCCCGACGCCACCGTCATCGTCGCCGCGCATAACGAGGCGGCCGTGCTGTCCACAACCCTCGCCGGCCTGTTCGCCCAAACTAGCCCCGCCGCCACGATCCTGATCGCCGATGACGGCTCCAGCGACACCACCGCTTCCGTGCTCGTGACGCGCTACGGTCTTGCCACACCGGCACTGGGTGAACTCAGCGCGCCCAGCCCGCTCCACCCAACCCTGCGCTGGCTGCGTCTACCACACGGGGGCAAGGCCCAGGCGCTGAACGTAGCGTGCAGCGTCGCCGAGACCGAGTTGGTGCTGACCGTGGATGCCGACACGCTCCTCGAGCCGGAGGCATTGGGCGCGATGCAGTCGGCCTTCGCTGCCGACCCGGCGTTGGTTGCCGCCACTGGCGTGTTGACGCCGATCTGCGCGCCCTCCGCCTCTGGCCGGATCCTGCAGTGGTTCCAGACCTACGAATACGTCCGCAACTTCCTGTCCCGCTACGCCTGGATGCGCGCGGACGGGCTGCTGCTGATCTCGGGCGCCTTTGGCTGCTATCGTCGCCAGCCTCTTTTGGAGGTCGGCGGCTTCGACCCTGACTGCCTCGTCGAGGATTATGAACTGACCCATCGCCTCCGTGACCACGCAGTGCGCCAGGGCCAAGTGTGGCGCACGGCGGTGGTCGGCGGCTCCCACGCTCGTACCGACGCGCCCGCGACGGTGGGTGCCTTTCTGCGGCAGCGGCGGCGCTGGTTCGGTGGTTTCTTGCAGACGCAGCTGTGGTACCGGCACATGGTGGGCAATCCCGGCTACGGACGATTGGGCACGATGATGCTGCCGGTGAAGGCGATCGACACGCTGCAGCCGCTTTATGGGCTGACGGGTGCCGTGCTGCTGCTGGGCTACCTGGCGACCGGCCAGTTTGCGCTTGTGGTGCCGGTTGCCGGGGTGATCGTTGCCAAGATCGCGCTGGATCTCGCCTTTTATCTTTGGTCGTTGCACCTGTATCGGCGCTGGCTCGGTCACTCTTCGGGACTGTATCTCGTGCCTGCGATCTTTGCTGCCCTGATCGAGCCGTTCACCTTCCAATTACTACGGCACGCCGGGGCAGCGTTGGGCTGGGTCTCGTTCCTGACCGGCCGCCGATCGTGGGGGAAGCAGGACCGGCTCGCTCTGGTCGTTCCCGTGACGAGGTAGGTGTCACAATGGAAAGTGGTGGCACGTCCCGCCCAGCCTCCCCCGCAAAAGAAGAGGCAGGGCGAGGGTGCGACTACTCAGCCGCGGCCATAACCGTGTTGCTCTGGTCGAGCGCGGGTGCGAAGGCGACCAGCAGGTCCTTGAAGCTCACCCAAAGCGGCGCGATGCGATCATCGGGCGCCAAATGCCGGGCCAAGGCACCGTGGCCGCCATCGGGGTCGCTGTCGAAGCGGATGTGTTCGGACAGGAAATGGCGGAACGCCTTCAACGCCGGGTTCGGCCAGTCAGGCATGCGCAACATGGCCGTGAACACGGCTTCGAGCCCACCATCCTCGTAGCTGGCGATGCTCATAGCCTTCGTCGTCTGTTCCATTCCCCGCGCGGCCTCGAGGTATTTGGCGCCGAGTTCACTGAATAGCTTCTGCTTCGCGGGTGGGATGGGGGCGAGCGCAACGGAGCGGCGCATGAACTCGTCATGATGCATCCGCTCGCCGGGCTGAGCGACACCAGGCCACGGCGAGAGATTGTCGGTATCGCACTCGCCTTGCTCGAGTTCCTGCAACTGCGCGTCGGCGGGATGCAGCGTTCGCGCAGCGACCAAGTTCTCGCGAAATTGGATAGAGAAGAAGTAGTAGGCAAAGGCTGCGTTCAGGCAGCCCTGCTCGTCGAGCCGGTCCCAACCGAGTTCGGTAATCGCGTCGTTGACGCTGTGATAGGTTTGACGCTGGGTAAGGGGCATAAGCATCCTCCAGGTTGCACCGTGTTAAGGAACGTCTACAATTTACGCAGAAAATTTATTAAGAGGCAAGGAATTGCGATCCCGTATTGGCCTAACGGGATAAATTGGTTATACGGGCATGATACCGCCGCTATTAACTGCCCAATTTTCTGACCAAATAACATAAAAACGTCTCATAAATAGAACGCTCCGCAATCACTGGAGGTCGCTGTGCAGATCGAAACGATCGCGCTTCACGCAGGATATCAGGCGGACAGTAGCGTCCGATCTGTGGCCGTTCCAATCTACCAGACCGTTGCCTACGAGTTCGACAGCGCGGAGCACGCCGCGGCCTTGTTCAACCTCGAGGCGGAAGGCTTCCGTTACAGTCGCATCAGCAATCCGACCGTTGCGGTGCTGGAGCGTCGCCTGGCGGCACTCGAGGGTGGAGCCGGCGCGTTGTGCCTCGGCTCAGGTCAGGCTGCCATACACAGCGCGATCCTCGCATTAGCCGATGTCGGGCGCAACATCGTGTCAGTGCCGCAACTGTATGGCACGACGCACACGCTGTTCACCCATGTGTTGCCGCGCATGGGGGTCACCGTGCGGATGGCCAAGGGCGACAAGCCGGGTGATATCGCATCGCTGATCGATGCCGACACGGTCGCGGTATATTGCGAGAGCGTCGGCAACCCGGCCGGCAACGTGGCCGACCTCGGTGCGCTGGCCGAAGTTGCGCACGCACACGGCGTTCCCCTGATGGTGGACAACACCGTACCCTCGCCCGTGCTGCTGCGGCCCGTGGAGTTCGGCGCCGACATCGTCATCCACTCGCTCACCAAGTTCCTGGGCGGACACGGCACGACCCTGGGTGGCGCGATCGTGGATGGCGGGCGGTTCCCCTGGTCCGCCAATGCCGCCCGCTTCCCGATGTTGAACGAGCCGGATGCCTCGTACCACGGGCTGGTGTATGCCGAGCATTTTGGCCCGACCGCGTATATCGAGCGATGCCGTAACTACTGCCTGCGCACGACCGGGGCGGCACTGTCGCCGCTCAGCGCGTTCTTGCTACTGCAAGGGGTCGAGACCGTCGCCCTGCGCGTCGAGCGCCACGTTCAGAACGCGCGCCGTGTCGCCGAGGCGCTTCGGCAGGATCCCCGCGTCGAGTGGGTGAACTATGCCGGGTTCGAGGACAGCCCGTATCACGACCTAGTCGTGAAGTACATGGGCGGCCACGCATGTTCGCTGCTGACATTCGGTGTGCGGGGCGGGGTAGCGGGTGGCGTGGCGTTCTATAACGCGCTCCAACTCGTGAAGCGGCTCGTCAATCTAGGCGATTCCAAGTCACTGGCCTGTCATCCGGCCTCCACGACCCACCGCCAAATGACGCCGGCGCAACAGCGGGAGGCGGGCGTCACACCGGAGACGGTCCGACTGAGTGTGGGCGTGGAGCACGTCGACGACATCCTCGCCGACCTCGATCAAGCACTGGCTGCCGCCGCCGCGAAGGTCGGCTAAGCGATGGCCCGATGCGCTCCGCCGGCTTTGGTGATCGGTCTGGTGAACAACATGCCGCCCGGGGCGTATCACAGCATGGAGGCGCAATTTGCGGGGCTTCTGCACGAAGCGGCGGCGTTGACCGGCGTCCCGGTCCAGCTCCGCTGTTTCGCAACCCATGCCGGAATGCACGGGGTGTGTGACGGGCTCGACAGCTTGTGGCACCAGGATTTGGACGCGGTGATCGTGACAGGCATCCAGCCGGTCGCGACTGGTATCACGGACGAACCAATCTGGCCCACTCTGGTGAAACTGGTGGAATGGGCGGCGTCCAGGACAAAGGCGTCCATGTGGTCTTGCCTGGCGGGCCAGGCGGCCGTCTATCATCTGGACGGCGTGGCGCGGCGGCGCCTGCCCCGCAAGTTGTCCGGTGTGTTCCGGTGCGAGGCAGCGGTCGAAACCGGCGTCATGCAAGGGGCACCCTCCCACTGGCTGACCCCGCACTCGCGCTACAACGTGTTGGACTCCGGCGAGCTGGAGCGGACCGGGTATCGCATCCTGTCCACCGGTCCAGGACGTGGCGCGGACATCTTCGAGAAGCAGGCCGGGCACAGCCGTTTCATGATACTGCAGGGCCATCCCGAGTACGGGGCGGACACCCTGATGCGCGAATACCGCCGCGACGCACGGCAGTTCTTGGCCGGCGCGGGCATCGCCCCGGAATTACCGGTCGGCTATTTCGATGCGGTCACCCAAATTCATGCGACCGAGCTTCACGCGCGCATCCTCGAACGCCAGGGTGGGGACGTGCTGGCAGCGTTGGACATCGTGGCAGCGAGCCCCCCGCCGGCGATTTGGCGCGATGCCGCGGTCCGGCTGTATGTGCGCTGGCTGCAGCTGCTCGCGGGCGAGACAGCGCCGCTCGAACGCGAGCTCGCCACGACGTGACGCCAGCGTTGTTTCCGCCATTGCCGGTCCGGCAGGCGATGGAGCAGCATCTCGCGGCGGCCCTGGAGGCTGCCGATGCGCGCGTCCGGCAGGGCAAGGTCACACCGGATTTCGACGGTTCGGCGTTCGCGGCGGACTTGGCGGGAGTGGATTTCGATCGGCCCCAGCCGTTGGAGGCGTTGTGCGACTGGGCCATCGCACAGCTCGAGCACGGCGTCGTGCACATGACGCATCCACGCTATCTCGGGCTGTTCAACCCGGCACCCAGTTTTGCCGCGCAATGCGCCGACCAGATCGCAGCGAAATTGAACCCGCAACTCGCCACCGCCACGACGTCGCCCACGGCCGTCGCGATGGAGACCCATGTGATCCGCGCCGTCGCCGCGCGGGCTGGCTTGCCAGCCGGGGCAGGCGGGCATTTCACCTCGGGCGGCTCGGAGGCGAACGGCACGGCGCTGATCTGTGCGCTGACCCGGGCGGCGCCGCAGTTCGCCGATGCCGGCAGTCGCGCCTTCCCAGGTCCGCCGGTGTTCTACATCTCCAAGGACAGCCACCTCGCCTGGATCAAGCTGGCGCACATGGCGGGGATCGGCCGCAGCGCCGCAAGGCTGGTCGCGACCGATGCGGCCGGGCGGATGGACCTGGCGTCGCTGGCCGCCCAAATCGCCTCCGACCGGGCCGAGGGTTGCGTGCCGGTGATGGTGGTTGCGACAGCGGGCACAACCAATGCCGGCGCGATCGACCCCCTGGTCGGATGCCGCGATCTGGCATCGGCGGAAGGCGCCTGGTTCCACGTCGACGCGGCCTGGGGCGGCGGCTTGATCGCCTCGGACCGGCTTCGCCCCCTGCTGGCGGGCATCGAGCACGCGGATTCCGTAACGATCGACGCCCACAAATGGTTTGCCACCACCATGGGCTGCGGCATGCTGCTCGCTGCCGACCCGGCTATTTTTCCCGCGACCTACGACGTGCGCACCAGCTTCATGCCATCCCACGAACCGGCGCGCGACCCGTATTTGACCACAGCGCAATGGTCCCGCCGCTTCGTTGGCCTGCGACTGTTCCTGTCCTTGGGTTCGGCCGGCTGGGCCGGGCACGCCTCTCACGTCGAGCGCGCAGTGGCGTTGGCGGCCCGGCTGGCAAGCGGGATGGTCGAACGCGGCTGGTCCGTCGTGAACGACCCGGCGCTCGCCGTGGTGTGCCTCCGCCCACCCGCCGGGTCGGCTGACGTGCGCGGCATCGTGGCAAACGTGCTGAAGAGTGGCGACGCCTGGGTCTCGGCCGGGCAGTTCGGCGGCGAAGATGTGATCCGCGCGTGTATCACCCACGGCGAGACGTCCGAGGCCGATATCGACACCGTGTTGGCGCTACTCGATCGCTCCCGTCTGGGATGAGATCAGCCCGGCTCATGACCGAGCCGCAGAGCTCCAAGCCGTCGCTGCCCGTCGAGATCGCCCGTGACCATCACAGCAGTGGTTTCGTCAAGGCGGCGCGCGCGTCGTCTTTCCTGGCCGGTCCCGAACCTGCCGTTCGCGCGTAGGAACACTTGCAGATGCCGAGGGGACCGGTGCACCGCGCGGTCTGCCGTCCGCGTTGCCGACCGGCGGCTTCCATTCGCCGCGCTGCCGCAGTGTCCAACCATAGCGTGGGTCGCCTGCAAGCAAGTGTGCATGATCGGCCAGCCGGTTGCGCTCTAGCCAACTCACCGCAGTTTCCAAGTCCTGCACGCTCATCTGCGCTCGCGGCTTGTCGCCGGTGCATCGCTTCAAGATGGCGTTGTAGCGGTGATACAGACCCTGCCCTTTCGG
>CAXTCJ010000169.1:0-10154 GCA_964242215.1 uncultured Acetobacteraceae bacterium
TTCATGATCCGCAACGGCGCGCTCGCCGAGCCGGTGGCCGAGATCACCATCGCGAGCAACCTGAAGCAGATGTTTCTGAACCTCACGCCGGCGAACGATCTGCGCTTCCGGCGAGCGGTCGACTCGCCGACGGTGCGCATCGACGGAATGACCGTCGCAGGCAGCTAGAGACCGTCATGCCAGGGCTTGACCCTGGTATCCACGGGGTCGGGCCGATGACGTCAGACGAGTGTTTGGCAACATAGCGTGCAACACGGCCCGGACGGCGTTTGCGGAGCCCCGTGGATACCAGGGTCAAGCCCTGGCATGACGGTAAGGTATTTATAGAAGTCGAGTTCGAGCGAATCCGACAGGAGCGGTCCGAGCTCGACCGTGACTGTCATTCCACAGCAATGGCCTGCTCCACGGCAGGGGCGTCGGGCGCGTCCGTATGCTGCTCCTCCGTCGTCCAGGCCCAGCCGTTCCAACTCCGCACCCGCACGGTGGCCTGACCGTCATCGGCGATGGTGATCTGGTTGTAGGCGTTCGGCTCGCCGCGAAGTCGGACCGAGGTCGCCGTCGCTCCCTGCAAAATCAGCGGCTTCTGCCCATTCGGCGATGACAGGCGGGCATAGCCGCGGTGCAAATGCCCGGCCAGCACCATGCTGACATTGTGGGCGGCCAGCGCACGCAGCGCGGCCCGAGCGCCCCCAGCCACCGGCGTCCGCGGCGCGCCTTCCGGCGGGAGCAGCGGGTGATGCATCACGACGATTTTCGTCATTGCCGCCGGCAGCGCGTCCAGCGACCGGAGAAGCCGCTTCAGGCGATGCTGCGTGACCCGGCCCGTCGACCAGTCGAACGTCAGCCCCATGCGCCGGGCGGAGTTCAGCCCGAGCACCGCCACCGAACCGTTCCGCCACACCGGAGCGGTCTCCACCGAGACCAGGCGGCGCCAGCGGCGATATGGGTCGGTAAACCGCTCCACCAGGTTGTAGGGCGAGATGTCGTGATTGCCCGGCACTGTCAGATTGGGCGCACGCAGCGAGTCCAGAAAGGCACGGGCCTGACGGAACTCCGACAGCCGCGCGCCCTGGGTCAGGTCGCCGCTGCACGCGACCAGGTCGGGTGGGTCGGCGTTGAGTTCCTCGCGCAGCGCGGCCACCACCGCCGGGTCCTCGGCGCCGAAATGCAGGTCGGTGATGTGGGCGATACGCGTGGTCATGGTGCCAAAACCCGTAAAGCGCCGGGTCGCAAACGATATTGCAGAGGTGGCTGCATCAGCATCAGTTCTCCGTCATTCATGACGTGCAGGGCACGGCGCGACTCGATGTCCACGGCGCGGGCCTGGCGCTCAGCCACAGCCTGGTCCTTGCGCCAGCCGCCCAACGCCATGCGCACCGCCAGTCGTATCGCGTCGCCCAGGCCGAAACGCCGGGTCACGTAGACGCCCAGGCGGCCGCCCTCGAGGCTTGGACGGCCGAACGCGCGGCCGCAGCTCTCGTCGATCGTGTTGACCGTGACCGTCAGCGACGTCGCATGAACTGCCTCGGGTTCGCCATCCAGGCGCATGCGAACGCGCAAGCGCCGGCCCCGCTGCAGCAGGCGCAGGGCGGCGGTCGCCATCCTGGACCACAGCTTGAGAGTGGAGCCGCGCGTCTGCTCCCGCGTGCGGCCGAGCTGGACGGGCAGGCCGAGCATGGAGGCACAGAGGAAGCTTTGGCCGTTCACCTCCCCCACGTCGATCGTCCGAATGACCCCTGCAGCGATCGTCTTGAGCGCCGCTGGCAGATCGCCGATTGGCAGGCCGAGATCCTTGGCCAGCAGGTTCATGGTGCCATACGGCAGCACGCCGAGCGGGATATCGCCGCCGGCCAACGCGTGCCCGGCGCAGGCGACGGTGCCATCGCCGCCCGCCACGATCACCGCCTCCGCCCCGGATTGCGCGGCCAGCGTCACCCGGTCGGGCAGCGACCCGGCGTCTTGCGCGATGAACTCCGCGTCCAGTCCGGCCTCGGCCAGGGCGGTTTCCAACATGGCGTGACAATCCGCCTGGTCCAGCAGCGCGCCGGCCTTTCCGTTCAGCACGACACACACGCGTTTGATGGCCATGCCGCGCCAACGCATCCAGCATCGCATATGTTGCTGAAGCGAGCGTTACAGAACAGCGACACCCTCTGCGGCGACATGCAGCAGCCGCCCGGCTGCATCCACCACCACCAGGTCCGCCGGCAGGCCCGGTGCAATCCGCCCGATTTCGGCCTCACCGAGATAGTCTGCGGGGACCGTGGACAGGCGCCGCGCGGCCTCGGCGAGGGGCACCCCCAGACCGAGTAGGGTGCGGAGCGCGCCATCCATCGTGAGCACGCTGCCCGCCAGAGTGCCATCCGCCAAACGGGCAGTGTCGCCGCGCTTATGAACGGCGTGGGTGCCGAGCCGGTACTCGCCATCCGGCATGCCCGCCGCCGCGATCGCATCCGTCACGCCATACAGGCCGGGGATCGCGCGCAGGGCGGCCAGGATCGCGGCTGGAGCGACGTGGATGCCGTCGAGGATGATTTCCGCATGCTCTGCCACCGCCAGCGCGCAGCCGACGCAACCCGGCGCGCGGTGATGCAGTGGGGTCATGGCGTTGAAAAGATGCGTGAAGCCGCTCGCTCCCGCCTGTAGGGCCGCCCGGGCCTGCGCGTCGGTGCAGGATGTGTGGCCGAGCTGCACCCGAACACCGCGGGCCACCAGGTGGGCGAGCAACACGCCCTCCACGTCGATCTCGGGCGCCATCGTCACGACGCGGAGCGCAACGCGGCTGCCGATCGCGTCCACCAGGGCAAGGTCGGGCGGGATAGCGAACGGAGGTTGCGCGCCGAGCACCGCCGGATTGATGAACGGCCCCTCCAGATGCAGTCCCAGGATGCGCGCGGCGCCCGGTCCAGGCCGGGCGGCCGCCACGCCATCGGTGGCGCGCAGCAGGTCGGCGGCGGGTGCGGTCACGGTGGTTGGAAGCAGCGCGGTGGTGCCGTGGCAGGCGTGGAAACGGGCGAGTTGGGCGACCGCCTCCGGCCCCTCCATCGTGTCGGCGCCGCCACCGCCATGCACGTGCAGGTCGATGAAACCGGGCAGGATGAACCGGTCGGGCGGGGCGTCGGGCCAGGGTTCGATGCGGGTGATCGCGGCGGCATGGTGCAGCCGGGCGGCGATCCAGCCCGCCGGGGTCAGCACCTGCCCGGCGAGCGTTTCCACCCCTTAGCTGCCGCGGGCGATGCGAAGATTGCCGCCGGCGGCGTCGAGTCGGGCCTGGGCGGCGGTGCGGCTCATCCCGTCCAGCATCAGCACCGCCAGCCGGATGTCGCCGTCGGCCGCCTCGTGCGCATCGGCGGCCACGGGGAGTTCGACACCGGTCAGCTCCGCAACGATCCGCTGCGCCCGCGCGACCAGCTTGGCGTTCGTGGGCACCACCCCCACCATCTTGCCGCGATACACGCGGCCCAACTCGGTCATCAGCCGGGTCGAGAACAAGTTTAACGCGATCTTCTGCGCCGTGCCCGCGGCCATGCGCGTGGAGCCTGGCAGGAACTCGGCCCCGGTCGGCAAGGCAACCGGGATCTCGGCGCCGGTGAGAAGCGGCGACTCGGGATTGTTGGCCAGCCCCACGGTCAATGCGCCAGCCTGCCGGGCGGTGCTTTGGACAGCCAGGGTGAATTTCGTCGTACCCGACGCTGCTACACTGACCACGACGTCGTTGGCGCCAAGCTGCAAGGCGATCGCGGCGGCTTGGCCAGCGGCCGCGTCATCCTCCGCGCCCTCGATCGAGCGGGTGAGCGCCGCTGTGCCGCCGGCGATCACCGTAGCAAGGCGATCGTGCGGCCAGCCGAAGGTGGGATACAGCTCCACCCCGTCCTGCACCGCCAACCGGGCGGACGCCCCTGCCCCGGCATAGACCAGCCGGCCCTGACGGCTGAGCCGCACCGCCGCCGCGGCAACCGCCAGCGAAAGCGCCGGCAATGCGTGCCTCACCGCGTCGATCGCCGATGTCTGACCGTGGAGCATCGCGGCCAGAGCCTGCTCGGTCGGCCAGAGCTCGGCATCGGCAACCCCGGGCAGGCTGTCTTCGGTGTTCACGTCAGCCCCCTACGGCGTGCGGCCCGGCAGAAACCGGGCCGCGTTCCCATCAGAAGTTCGGGCGGCAGCGGCCGTAGCCGACGGGATGCATGCCGGGCGGGCAGGCACGGAAGAACGGACGGCGGAAGTTGGGCACGCACCGGCCATACGGATTGCGATGGCCACCCGGGCCGCAGCCGCCCATCACCTGCACGATGGCGCCATCTGCCTGGGGGGCAACCTGCAGCCCCGGCATCGCCTGGGCGGACATGCCGAAAGCGCTGCCGGCGATCGCGACCGTCGCGGCTAAAACCAGTCTTCTCATTCGCTTGCTCCTGACACTTGATGTGGCGTCACCACTTCAGCACGGGATCGGGGCGGGATGAAGGCGGTTTCGCAACTCTAGCGTAACCGATGCCTCACCGGGCCGCCCGAACGCCATTGCCGCGACGCGTTCGCCGCAATAGGCTGTATGCAAATACAGCCGGGATGCCCCCGCGACACCACCCGGAATCCGAGCCATGCCCGCCATTCCCACCAGCAACGCCCCCCTGTCGCGGCACGCCATGGCCTATGTTCTCGCCGGCGGACGCGGATCTCGCCTGCACGAACTAACCGATACGCGCGCCAAGCCCGCCGTTTATTTCGGCGGCAAGAGCCGGATCATCGATTTCGCCCTGTCCAATGCGCTGAACTCAGGCATCCGCCACATCGGAGTCGCAACCCAGTACAAGGCGCACTCGCTGATCCGCCACCTGCAGCGAGGCTGGAACTTCTTCCGGCCGGAGCGCAACGAGAGCTTCGACATCCTGCCCGCCAGCCAGCGTATCAGCGAGACCGGGTGGTACGCAGGCACCGCCGATGCGGTGTATCAGAACATCGACATCATCGAGAGTTACGCGCCGCAATACATCGTCCTGCTCGCCGGCGACCATGTCTACAAGATGGACTACGAGCCGATGCTGCAGCAGCACGTCGAGTCCGGCGCGGACGTGACCATCGGCTGCCTGGAGATCGCACGGGAGGAGGCCAGCAGCTTCGGCGTGATGCATGTGGACGCTGAAGACCGGCTGATCGCGTTTCTCGAGAAGCCGGCCGACCCGCCGGGCATGCCGGACGATCCGGACAAGGCGCTGGCCTCGATGGGGATCTACGTGTTCGAGACGGGGTTCCTGTTCAACCAGCTCCGCAGGGACGCTGCCGACGTCAACTCCGCGCATGATTTTGGCCATGACATCATCCCCTACATCGTCAAGCACGGGACGGCCGTGGCGCATCGATATTCGCGGTCGTGCGTGCGGTCCAACTACGAGTCGGAGTCGTACTGGCGCGACGTCGGCACGCTCGACGCTTACTGGGCCGCCAACATCGACCTGACCGACGTCGTGCCGGCGCTTGACCTGTACGACCAGGATTGGCCGATCTGGACCTATGGCGAGATCACCCCGCCCGCTAAATTCGTCCATAACGACGACGGACGCCGCGGCACGGCGGTCGATTCGCTGGTGTCCGGCGGCTGCATCGTGTCCGGCACGCATGTCTGCCGCTCGCTGCTGTTCACCGGCGTCCACGTGCACAGCTACGGCAAGCTGGAGAACGCGGTGGTCATGCCCTACGTCTCCGTCGGCCGTGGGGCGCGGCTCAAGGACGTGGTGGTGGACCGCGGCGTGATCATCCCCGAAGGGCTCGTCGTCGGCGAGGACCCGGTGCTGGACGCCCAGCGCTTCCGCCGCACCAGCAAAGGAGTTTGCCTGATTACCCAGCCAATGATCGACCATTTGGTCGGATGAAGGTTCTCGAAGCGGCCAGCGAGGTATTCCCGCTGGTGAAGACAGGTGGTTTGGCGGACGTGATGGGCGCCCTGCCCCCGATGCTCGCCAAGGAAGGGCTCGAGGTCCGCACGCTCGTGCCGGGCTACCCGGCGGTCATGCACGCCCTCGGCGAGGTCGAAACCGTGTACGCGATCCCGGCGCTGCATGGCGGGGCGGCTCGGGTGCTGGCCGGGAAGGCCGCCGTGTTGGATTTGTTCGTGCTCGACGCGCCGCATTTGTTCGACCGCCCGGGCAATCCCTACATGGCGCCCGACCGGACCGACTGGCCCGACAATGCGCAACGGTTCGCCGCCCTGGCACGGGTCGCGGCCGATATCGGGCTGGGCGCCATTCCCGGCTGGGTGCCCGGCGCGGTGCACTGTCACGACTGGCCGACGGGCTTGACCCCCGCCTACCTGGCACTCGCCGGCGGCGCACGGCCCCGGACGGTGATGACGATCCACAACCTGGCCTTCACCGGCCAGGTGCCGATGGCGCTATGGCGGGATCTCGGCCTGCCACCCGAAGCGCTGGGCACCGATGGCGTGGAGTTCTACCAGGCGATCGGCTTCATGAAAGCCGGGTTGTACTATGCCGACGCGATCACCACCGTCAGCCCGAGCTACGCCGCCGAGATCCAGACCCAGGACTTCGGCTGCGGCTTCGACGGCCTACTACGGTCCCGCGCGGACGTGTTGCACGGTATCCTCAACGGGCTGGACGAGGCGGTGTGGAATCCCTGGTCCGACGCCCATCTACCGGCCCGCTTCCGCCGCGGCCACCTGCGGGGCAAGGCCAAGTGCAAGGCCGCGTTGCAGGCAGCGCTCGGGCTCACCGCCGGACCGGAGACGCCGGTGTTCGGGGTCGTCAGCCGGCTGACGGGGCAGAAAGGCCTGGATCTCGTGCTGGACGCGCTCCCCGGCCTGCTCGCCTCGGGTGCGCAATTCGCCGTGTTGGGCACGGGGGAGGAAGCGCTCGAAGATGGCTTCCGCGCGGTGGCCACGGCCCATCCTGGCCAAGTGGCGGCCGTCATCGACTATGACGAGGCCTTGTCGCACCAGATGATCGCCGGAGCGGATGCGCTGCTGGTGCCGAGCCGGTTCGAGCCGTGCGGGCTGACGCAGATGGCGGCGATGCGCTATGGCACGGTCCCCGTGGTCAGCCGGGTGGGCGGTCTGGCCGACACGGTGATCGACGCCAATGCGGCGGCGCTGCGGTCCGGCGTGGCCACGGGGATCGTCACGGACGCCTCGGTCGCGGGGCTGGAGCGCGGCTTGCAGCGTGCGATGGCGCTGTGGGCGGACCGGCCAGCCTGGACGAATACCCAGCGCGCGGGGATGGCGGCCGAATTCGGTTGGGAGCCGGCGGCTGCCAGCTATGCGGCCGTGCTGCGGGATGGTGCTTGACGCGAGCGCTTGGGGCCGCGACATCACGGCCCGGAATTTGCGAGCCTCATAGCGGGCACGCTAGGAGAACACGATGCAGGATGCCGTACGGGTGAACGCACCCGAGGCCGGCCAGCCGCCGGCCATCAAGCTGCCGGCCAACCTCGGCGCGCAGACCGTGCTCGCCGTGCATCACTGGACCGACCGGCTGTTCAGCCTGACGCTGACCCGCGACCCCAGTTTCCGGTTCGAGAACGGCCAGTTCGCCATGATCGGACTGATGGTAGATGGCAAGCCGATGCTGCGCGCCTACAGCATGGCCAGCCCTAACCATCACGACACTCTGGAGTTCCTGAGCATCAAGGTGCCGGACGGGCCGCTGACCTCGCGCCTGCAGCACGTCAAGGTTGGCGACACGGTGCTCGTCGGCCGCAAGCCCACGGGCACGCTGCTGCTGGACAATTTACGCCCCGGCCGCACGCTGTATATGGTCGCCACCGGCACAGGGCTCGCGCCGTTCCTGAGCCTGGTGGCCGATCCGGAGGTTTATGCCCGGTTCGAGCACGTGGTGCTGACCCATACCTGCCGCCGGGCCGGCGAGCTGGCGTATGCCGATCACCTGTCCGAGCATCTGCCGAACCACGAGTTCCTCGGCGAGGACGTCAGCGCCAAGCTGATCTACTACCCGACGACAACGCGCGAGCCGTCCAAGCACACTGGGCGCATCACTGACCTGATCGAATCGGGCAAGCTGTTCACCGATATCGGCGTCCCCCCGCTCGATCCGGCGCATGACCGGGTAATGATTTGCGGCAGCCAGCACATGCTGGACGACCTGAAGGCGATGCTGCTGGCGCGCGGCTTTAACGAGGGCAACCACAGCACCCCGGGCGAATTCGTCATCGAAAAGGCGTTTGCAGAGCGGTAAAGCTTCAGTCCAGAGTGCCGGCCTCGTTCTCCAGCAATCCCCAGGCTTGCGGATCGAGCTGTTGCTGCCAGCCGGTGTAGAACCCGGCCTGATGTAGGGCCGCACGGAAAGGCGCCGGGTCGGGGCGGTTGAACACCATGCCCCGGCTTTCGAGTTCCCCCTGCAGGCTGTCGTTCAGGGTGCGGACGTCGACCCGCTGGATCAGTGCCGACTCGTTCATCGCCTGCGAGATCGTGCCCTGCACGTCGGCGGGTAGCTTGTCCCACATCGCTCCGTTGGCGATGAACCAGAAGCCGTCCCACATGTGGTTGGTCATGGAGCAGTAGCGCTGCACGTCGTAAAGCTTGGCGGTACCGATGACCCCGAGCGCGTTCTCCTGGGCTTCGAACGAGCCGTCGCGCAGGGCGTCGTAGGTGTGGGCAAAATCTAGCACGCCCGGTTTGGCGCCGAACGCAGTGAACAGGCTGGACCAAAGCGGGCTGGCCGGCACCCTTACCGTCAAGCCACTGAAATCGGCGGGCTGACCGATCGGCCCCTTCTTGCTGGTCATCTGCCGATAGCCGTTGTCGAACATACGCTCGGTGGCATGCAGCCCGGCCTGGGCGATCGCGTCGCGCACATAGGCGCCGAGCAAGCCGTCCATCGCACTCCAGACCTCGCCATAGCTGCTGAAGGCGTAGCCCATGCCGTTGATCGCAGCGACCGGCACCACACGGGAGAGGATCAGGCCGGATATTGTCATGAAATCCAGCGTGCCGGCCTGCACCTGCGCCAGCATTGCGGTGTCGCCACCGAGGCGATTGTTCGGGAAGCAGTCGATGCGGACCCGCCCGCCAGTCTGCTCGGCGACCGTGTTGGCGGCCTCGGCGATTCTGCGGCTGAGCGGATGGCTGTCCGGCAGGTTGCCGCCGTAGCGCAAGGCAAACTCGGCCGCCCTGCCCCATCGCGGGATACAAAGCCCGGCGGCTGCGCCGAGCATTCCGCGACGTGTGATCCGCGTCATGACCGCGCCTCCCGCCCGTTTCAGCGTCAAGCCGACTGTGCGCGCGGCGAATGCGTTTTGACAATCACGTGCCGCGGCGTTGTATGAACCGGTGAACGCTGCCGTTTCCGCTTTCCTACTGGGATTCCCCGCCTTGTTCGCGATCGTCAATCCGGTCAGCGGCGCGTTCATCTTCCGCACCCGGACGGTCGATCGCAGTCATGCCGATCGCGTCGTGCTCGCACGCCGGGTCGGGGTGTATGCGGCGCTTGTTATGATGGTGGCGCTTTGGGCTGGGTCCTACGTGCTGGCGTTCTTCGGCATCAGTTTACCGGCCCTGCGCTGCGCTGGCGGCGTAGTACTGGCGCTGTATGCCTGGGACTCGCTGAACGCCCCCGAACGGCGGGAAGAGCGGAAAAACGAGCAGGTAGACGCCGCGGCGGGTTTGGACGACGTGGCGTTCTATCCGCTGACGCTACCGTTCACGACCGGGCCCGGCACGATCTCGGTTGCGGTGGCGTTGGGTTCGGCCCACCCCACCAAGGGGATCGAGTTGCTGCCGTTCTTTGCGGGAATGTCAGTGGCGGCGATCGCGATCGCGATCCTGGTGTGGCTGCTCTACAGCGCGACGGACCAACTCTCCCGCCTGTTCGGCCAGGTGGCCAGCCGGGCGATCACGCGATTATCGGCGTTCTTCCAGCTCTGCATCGGTGTGCAGATCCTGATCACGGGCGTGACCGAGATCCTGCAGCCCTTGCTGGTGCGCTAGCAGCCTGCGGACGAGACCGAGGGCAGAGCCTGCGGGACTCAGCTGGCGCTCTCGTATTTGAGGCTTCCCGGCAGCACACCCGGTTTGCCGAATAGCCAGCCTTGCCCATACTCGACGCCCAGGTCCCGCATCATATGTGCCTGGTCTTCATGCTCGATCATCTCGGCGATGACCTTGGCGCCGACGAAATTGGCCAGCTCGATCA
>CAXTCJ010000170.1:0-7344 GCA_964242215.1 uncultured Acetobacteraceae bacterium
CAGCGCGGCGACAATTTCAACGCGCCGCCCGCCGTCACCCGCGCCGTCGTGCTGTATTGCTTCCGCTGCCTGGTCGGCGCGGACATCCCGCTGAACGACGGCTGCCTCGAGCCGCTGCACATCGTGATCCCGCCCGGCACCTTCCTGTCCCCGGAACCCGGCGCGGCGGTGGTGGCGGGCAATACCGAGGTCAGCCAGGCGGTGTGCAACACGCTGATGGGGGCGCTCGGCGCACTGGCCTGCAGCCAGGCCACCATGAACAACTTCCTGTTCGGCAACGACACCTACCAGTACTACGAGACCATTTGCGGCGGTGTCGGCGCCGGGCCGGGCTGGGTCGGCGCATCGGCCGTGCAGACCCACATGACCAACACCCGCATGACCGACCCGGAGGTGCTCGAACTGCGCTACCCCGTCCGCCTCGAGGAGTTCAGCATCCGCCGCGGCTCCGGCGGCGCCGGCCAATGGCGGGGCGGCGATGGCTCGATGCGGCGTATCCGCTTTCTCGAACCGATGCAGGCCGTCATCGTCGCCTCCCGCCGCAGCGAGGGCCCGTTCGGCATGGCCGGCGGCGCCCCCGGCCTGCGCGGCGAGCAGTGGGTGGACCACACGGACGGCTCCCGCACCGTGCTGACCGGCACCGACAGCGTGGACATGGCAGCCGGCGACGTCTTCGTGATCGCCACCCCCGGAGGTGGCGGTTGGGGCACGCCCTAACCCCCGTCATGCCAGGCCTTGAGCCTGGTAGCCACGGGCCGGCAAAAGCAACCGGCCTGTCAGTTTGGCACCACCCCGGTGCACACGCCCTCGACGTGTCTCGCCCCACTCCGTGGATACCAGGGTCAAGCCCTGGCAAGACGGTTGTCGACTAGCGTGAGACTGCTCCGGATCACCCCCGTCCTGCTCGCAGTGTTGATCGCGCTGGCCCTGGTGGCGGCGTGGCAGGTGCCGCGCTTCCTCGACTGGGACCACTACCGTGCCACCGTCGAAAGCGTCGCCTCCGCCGGTCTCGGCCGCCCGGTGCTGATCGCCGGCCCGATCCGCCTGTCGCTGCTGCCAGAAGCAACGCTGCGCGCCCGCGACGTCACCATCGCCGATATCGGCAACGGCGCCACGGTCGGCGAATTGCGGATGCGCGTCGGATTGAGCGCACTGCTGACCGGACGCGTCGAGCCGCAGGACCTGGTGCTGCAGGACGCCAACATTCGCCTGCCCTGGCCGCTCGTCGGGTTCACCCTGCGCGGCACACCCCCTCCGGCCGGGCTGCACGCACGGGTGGAGAACGGCACGCTGAGGATCGGCGGCTTGGCGATCACCGGCATCTCCGGCGAGGTATCGGCAGGCGGCCCCACCACCGCGCTATCGGCCGCCGGACTGGCCACGGTGATGGGCCGCCCTTGGCGTATGACGGGCCGCATGGGCCGCGCCGGCGCGGACGGCTCCGCCACCATCGAAATCAGCCTGGACGGCCAGGGCGCCGGCGTCGGCACCGGCGGCGCGCTGACGGGCCAGGTCGCGGCCGATGGCAATGTGTCGGGCCGTATCACCGGGCGCGGCCCCGATCTGTCGCTGCTGCTGCCCGCCCCGCCGCAAGCCTGGAACGCCGATGGCCGCCTGATCGCCGGCAGCGGCCTGCTGGTGGCCGACGAGCTGGAGGTCACGATCGGCGGCTCGCCCGCCCGGGGCGCCGTGGCACTGCGCCTGCTGCCGCAACTGCGCCTGGACGCGGCGCTGGCCACCAACCGGCTGGACCTGGACGCCTGGCTGCCACCTTTGCTGCACGGCGGCACAGTCGCGCTGCCCACCGGTATCGACCTCTCGGCGGAGGCCGCCCCCTTCGCAGGCGGCATTTTGCGCCGCCTGCGCGCAGGGTTCGACCTCACCGGGGATGGCGTGCGGCTGCGCGAGTCGGAGGCAGTGCTGCCAGGGGATGCCTCGCTGCAGCTGTCCGGCGAGTTGGCGGGCGGGCACTTCACCGGGGGCGCCCGCCTGGTGGCGCCGGACCTCGCCCAGACGCTGGCCTGGCTCAAACCCCGCGCGCCCGCTCTGCTGGACGCGCTGCCCTTCGCCACCCTGCACACCGCGACCTTGGCCGCCTCGGTCCAGGCCGACAGCGCGGGCGTGGCGTTCGGCGGCCTGCGCGGCGATGTCGGCGGCGTGCCGATCAGCGGCGACCTGGCCGTGCGTGGCGGCCCACGCCCCGCGGTGGCGGCGAACCTGCAGCTGACCGGCCCCGTCATCGACCACTGGCTACCCGACGCCCCGCCGGACCTGACCCACGCCGCCGGCTGGCTGGCCGCACTGCCGCATCACTTCGCCGCCTTCGACGCCGACATCACGCTCACGGCGCAGCACCCGATGTGGCACGGCACTGTATTCGACCAATTGGCATTCGACGGCGGCTGCCATGGCGGCGCGCTCGACCTGCGCCACGCCACCCTGACCGGGCCGGAGCTGTCGGTAGCGCTGTCGGGCGGCATGGACGGTGGCGGCCGGATCAGCAACGGCACCGTCGCCCTGCAAGTCGGCCAAGCCGAGCGCCTGGCCGACAGCCTGCCGCCTGGGTGGCAGTTCACGCAACCTTTGTTCCGCGGCCCGGCCTCGCTGGACGTCACCGTCGCCGGGCTGCCGGGCGCGCTGAGCACCGCCGCCCGGGCCGAGATGGCCGATGCCAGACTGCAGCTGAACGGCCGCTGGGACGTGCCCGCCGGGCGCTGGTCGGGGAATGCGGCGTTCCACCATCCCGGCGCGCCCAGGCTGCTGTCCGCGCTCGGGCTACCCGGCGCGGGCGAGTGGCTCGGGGAGGGCTCGCTGTCGCTGCAAGCCTCGGTAACCGCCGGGTCGGACCAGGTGGCGCTGGCGGGATTGGAGCTGTCGGCGGGCGCGCTCCGCAGTACGGGGGACCTGGTGTTGGCCCATCCGGCGACCGGGCCCCCGGCCCTGACCGGCACGCTCGCGGTCGACACGCTGCCGGTTCCGCTGCCGTATGTCCGCTCGGTCGACCCGCTGCCGTTGCAGGCTTTGCGCAGCGGCAATGCGACGCTTGCGATCCGCGCGGCACATCTGCTGTGGGGTGGGGCGCCCGAGGGCGACGCCGCGTCTGCCCATGTATCTTTGGCCAATGGCGTGCTGCATCTGGACGATTTCAACGGCCATCTCCTCGGTGGGACACTGGCGGGGCGATTGACCCTCGACGCCACCGCCACGCCAAAGCTGACCGCGACCGCGACCGTGGCAGCCGCCATGTTGGACGGCACGACGTTCGACGCCGGGCTGGATGTGACGGCCGGCACCGCGTCCGGTTCGATGGAGGTCAGCGCGGCCGGCTACAGCCCCGCCGCCCTGCTCGCCAGCTTGCAAGGCAGCGTACGGGCCAGCGTCCGCAACGGCGCGATCACCGGGTTGGATGCCGGGCGGCTGCTGTCGCTTCTGAGCGGCGTTGCAAGCCCGGTGTTGCCGAATGCGGTCGACCCAGCGCCCCTGCAGGCGAGCGTGGCAGAGGCACTGCGCAGCGGGACCACGCCCTTCGCACAACTCGACGCCGCGGGCACGCTGGCCAACGGCGTGGTGAGCCTGACCGACGGCACCGTCACGGCATCGGCGGCGACCATCAAGGCATCCGGCAGCCTGGACCTGCCGGGCGATTCGGTCGATCTCAGCCTTGCCCTCCAGCCGACGTTGGCGGGCGCCCCAGCCATTGGCTTACGCCTGATCGGCCCGGCGGCAAACCCGAGCCGCACGCCCGGGTTCGCCGCCCTCACCGGATGGCTGGCTGGCCGCTAGACGAGAGCCTGCGCTTACACCGATCGTTATCCTTCAGCCTGTACAGCACGCCTGGAAGCACTAGGCGTACTGTGATGAATTGGCTGAACAACCGTCGGGTTGGCACCAAATTGGGCGCGAATATCGCCCTGATGGTGCTTGGGCTCCTCGCCGTCTCGGCCATATCGTTATGGATCGCGCATCGACAGATGATGAGCGACCGGGAGGCCGAGGCTCGGATCGCCGTCGAAATGGTCGCGAGCTATGCCGCCAAGCTCAACGGACAGGTACAGGCCGGAACGCTGTCGCGTGATGCCGCGACGGCCAAACTCGTCGAAGTCACCAATGCGCAGCGCTACGACGGGGACAACTACGTCAACATCTACACCGATACCGGCATCCAGATCGCCGCCCCGATCGAGCCGGAGCGCGTGGGAACAAACCGATTTGGCCATTCCGACCCGAACGGCGTGCCCATCGTCGAGACCGGCCGGGACATCGCGCGCACCACCGGCAGCGGGTTCTACTGGTATTCGACCAACCGCCCCGGCTCGAAAACACCGGTGCCGAAGCTGACCTTCGCGAAGGCGCTGCCGCCTGGGGGTTCGCTGTTCGCCATATCGGGCATTTACGTCGATGACGTGAACGACGCGATGTGGCACCTCGCAATGGTGTTCGGAACGGCCGCCCTGGTCGTGTTTGCGCTCGTGGCCGGGCTGAGCACCCTGCTGCAGCGCTCGATCGGCGGCGGGCTGAAGCAACTCAGTCACAGTATGGCCACCCTATCCCAGGGTGACGTTGCTACGGCGATTGCGGGGACTGAGCGCCGGGACGAAATCGGCAGCATGGCCGCGTCCGTCCAGCTGTTCAAAGACGGCATGGTCCGGGCCACCGCGCTGGAACACGACGCCACGGAGCAGCGGCAGATCTCCGAGGCGCAGCGGGTTCGGCACGAGGCGGAGCGCGATGAGGCGGCGGCCGCGCAACAAGGCGTCGTGGAGGCTTTGGCCGGGGGTCTGTCGAAGCTTTCGGACGGCGACCTGACGGCCCGGCTGCCCACTGCCTTCCTGCCGGAATACGAGCAGCTACGGCAGGATTTCAATGCCGCGACCACCAAGCTGCAGTCGATCATGGGCGTGATCGTTACGAATACGGCGTCCATTCGCTCGGGCACCGGGGAGATCACCCACGCCGCCGACGACCTGTCCCGCCGGACCGAGCAGCAGGCTGCCAGCCTGGAGGAAACGGCGGCGGCACTCGACGAGATCACCGCAACCGTGCGCAAGACCGCCGAGGGCGCCGAACGAGCCCGCGAGGTCGTAACAACCGCCAAGGCCGATGCCGAACGCGCCGGCAAGGTCGTACGGGATGCCGTCGCTGCCATGAGCGAGATCGAGACATCCGCCAAGCAGGTCAGCCAGATCATCGGCGTGATCGACGAGATCGCGTTCCAGACCAATTTGCTGGCGCTGAATGCGGGCGTGGAAGCGGCCCGCGCCGGGGATGCCGGTCGCGGCTTCGCAGTGGTGGCCAGCGAGGTACGCGCCCTGGCGCAGCGCAGCGCACAATCGGCCAACGAGATTAAGGCGCTGATCTCCACCTCGTCGAAGCAGGTGGATCGCGGCGTCGGCCTGGTGGCAGAAACCGGCCGCTCGTTGTCGCGCATCGTGGTGCAGGTGGTCGAGATCGACGGCGTGGTGACCGAGATCGCCGCCAGCGCTCAGGAACAGGCGAGCGGACTGGCGCAGGTGAACATTGCGGTCAACCAGATGGACCAGGTGACGCAGCAGAACGCCGCCATGGTCGAACAAAGCACGGCGGCCAGCCATTCCTTGTCGAAGGAAGCGGAGGAACTGCTGCAACTGACCGACCGGTTCCAAATCGGTTCGGGATCCCGTGACGATGCCGCGGCCCCGAAGCCCCGCTCGGCCAAGGTGATCGTCATGAAACCGGCCGTAAAGGCTGCTCCTAAGCCCGTAGCCTCGACCGAGCCCGCCGGTTGGGAGGAGTTCTGATCCACGGCGCCTAAGATCCTCCCCCGTTCTTCACGGGGGAGGGGGACCATGCAAAGCATGGTGGAGGGGGCGAGGACAGTGCCCAAGCACCCCCTCCGTCGGCTTCGCCGCCACCTCCCCCGTGAAGAACGAGGGAGGATCGAAGCCCGCCGCCGCTACACGGTCGTGCGGGTGATCACCGCGCCGCAGCCCACCAGCTTTTCCGCCATGCGGTCGTAGCCGCGGTCCAGATGGTCCAGTCCGTCGAGCACCGTGTCACCCCGGGCGGCCAGCCCTGCCAGCACCAGGGCAGCCGCCGCGCGTACGTCGCTCGCCACCACCCGGGCACCGGTCAGCTGCTTCACGCCCCGCACCCAGGCGGTCCGCCCGTGGACGGTGATCACGGCACCCATCTTGCGCAGTTCGTCGACGTGGCGGAATCGCTGCTCGAAGATCGTCTCGGTGATACCGCTGGCGCCCTCGGCCGTCGCGAGCATCGCCATGACGGGGGATTGTAAGTCGGTGGCGAACCCCGGGAACGGCCTTGTGTGGACGTCCACACCCACCAGCCCCGCGGCCGACCGCCGGGCAATCAGGCCGCCGGGTGCCTCCGCCAGCACTACGCCGGCCGCCTCCAGCACCGGCCCGGCAGCCCCCAGCAGGTCGGCGCGGGCATGTTCCAGCAGCACTTCGCCGCCGGTCACTGCGGCCGCGCAGGCGATGGTGCCGAGTTCGATGCGGTCCGGCATCACCGTGTGCACGGCGCCACCCAAGGCATGGCCGCCCCGAACCGTCAGCACGTCGCTGCCGACGCCCGAAATCCGCCCGCCCATGGCGGCCAGGCACTGCGCCAAGTCGGCGATCTCGGGCTCGCGGGCGGCATTGCGGATCGTGCTGATGCCGCTCGCCAGCACGGCGGCCAGCAGCAGGTTCTCGGTGGCGCCAACGGAGGGTTGCGGCAGGACGATCTCCGCCCCGCGCAGCCCGTGCGGCGCGCGGGCGTGGATCATGCCGCCGTCCAGCGTGACGTCCGCGCCCATCGCGCGCAGGCCGGCGACGTGGAAGTCGATACCGCGCAGCCCGATGGCGTCGCCGCCCGGCATTGGCAACCGCACCTCGCCGCAGCGGCCGAGGACCGCGCCCAGCAGCAAGACAGAGGCGCGCATCCGCCCCACCAGCGCCCCGTCGATCTGCGCCGGTTGCACCCGGTCGGCGCACAGCGTCAGCGACAGGCCGGCCCGCGCACTGGACCAGCTCACGCCCACGCCGAGCCGTTGCAGCAGGTTCGACAGCACCGCCACGTCCAGGCTGGCCGGCACGTTGTGCAACGTCAGCAGATGCGGGGTCAGCAGCGCTGCGACCATCAGCGGCAGGACGGCGTTCTTCGCCCCGCTGATCGGGTAGGTGCCCACCAGCCGCGCCCCGCCCTGAATGACCAGGCTGGTTCCGGCCCCGGGGCGCCACCAGGGCGAGGCTGCGAGCAAGGACGGGTCGGCGGCATGGCTCATGAAAGGCGTCCCAGATTCGAACGCCGGCAGCGTAGCCGAACCCCACAATAACGTGGAGTGGCGGGCACGTGCGGTGGCGG
>CAXTCJ010000170.1:7444-10089 GCA_964242215.1 uncultured Acetobacteraceae bacterium
GTGGCGGGCACGTGCGGTGGCGGCCCGGCCGATTCTCCCCCCTTCTCATACGGACGTATGATATAGCCTCAGCACGTCGTCCAGGGGTGTCCGGTGCAGGATCCAGATCATGGGCAGGACGCACCAGCCGTGATGCGGCCTGATCGGGGCAAGTGTTCAGCCCTGCGGGGCGTTGCCGGCCGTTTCCTCCGACGGGCGGGTTGGCTGGTCTGGCAGAGCCACATCGGCAGGCGGCGTGCGATCGAGGCGCTGTTGGATCGTCATCCCTGGTCCGGTGACGAGCTGGTGCTCGATATCGGGTGCGGCCGCGGGCAGGCTACGATCGCGGTGGCGCGGCGGCTTTGCTCCGGCCATGTCGTCGGCGTCGACCTGTCGCACCGTATCGATCCTGCCGGCAAAAGCTACCTGGCCGCAGCCCGCGCCGAGGCGGTCGGTGTGGCTTCCCGCGTGTCGTTCAAGCGGGCAGTCGCCACCGCGCTGCCCTTTCCGGACGGGAGCTTTGACGTCGTTGTCTCAATGGCCATCCCGCACACGAGCAGCGCGTCGCGCGTGCAGGCGGTGCGGGAGGCGCTGCGGGTGCTCAGCCCCGGCGGCACGCTGCTGGTCTTCGATATCCTGCACGCCCGCGGCTACGCCACGATGGCCGAGGCTGCCGGAGCGCAGCATGTGACGGCGCCCATCTTGCTGTGCGCACTGCCGGGCTGGTCGGTGCATGCCGAGAAGGCGCCGACCTGAAACGGTGGCGTTTCTACGCCATTCCCACCATCATCCAATCGTCCGGACGACCAGTTGGAGAGGGCATGGAGCAGGCATACACGGCAAAATGGGGCTGATCCGCAAGGGCGGCAACGTACTGTGGCACCAGGTGGAACAGGCAATCGCGCGGGACATCCTGGGCGGCGCTTTGGGGCTTGGCGAGCGATTGCCGGCCGAGCCCGCACTCATGGCGCGTTTCGGGGTCAGCCGCTTCACCATCCGCCAGGCGATCGCCAGCCTCGAGCGGCAGGGCCTGGTACGGGCGGCCCAGGGGCGCGGGACGTTCGTGAGCGCGCAACGCCTGACCTACGAGATCTCCGGCCGGACGCGCTATGCGCAGAACCTGATCGAGCAAGGCTTCGACCCCGGCAGCGAGCTGCTGTCCGAGGTCGTGGTTCCTGCCGGCCGGGACATCGGCGGGAGGCTGCACGTGCCGGAGTGGCAGTCCGTGGTGCACCGTCGGGCCCTCGGCAGGGCCAATGACATGCCAATCGAACTCGCAGACATGTTCCTGCCGCTGAGCCGCTTCCCCGACTTCCCGCGGCGGCGGGCGGACCACGATACGCTCACCGCCACCTTCGCCAGCTATGGTGTGAAGGACTACCTGCGGGCATCGACGTTGATCGAGTCCCGCATGCCGAGCGAGGACGAGGCACGTCTGTTGCGGCAGGCCCTCTCCTCCCCCGTGTTTGTTGTCACCCGGCTCGATACCGAACTCGACGGCACGCCGATCCTGTATGGGCAAGGCGTCTGGAGCGCCGACCGGGTGAGCTTCAACGTCACCGAGCGGACCGTGCCACTGGCACAGATCCGTCCCGATCGCTCCGGCGAATAAGGTTCAGTTCGTGTGCTGCGGCTTCTCGTCGAACACGGCGTAGGCGAGACCCAGCAGCCGGCTCGCGGACTGCGCATAGCCGGCGCGGTCGGCATCCTGCGCCAGGGAAATCAGGCGATCCGCCAGTACGAGCGGGCTGACGGGGATGGGCTTGGAAGTCTCGGTAACCTGCATGCTATTTTGCTCCTGCGACGGCCGTTTGTGGCCTGGCATCACAATGACCGGAGCAGTCTTTCTGGAAGGTTAACGCGCTGAAGAAAGTGCAAATACCCGCAGCGCCGACGCGAGCGGGCGCCCTGGCTCGCGCGCCGCGTCCACCGCTGCGACCAGCGCCGCCAGCGTTTGCCCCCGCCGCCCGGCGAGGGTTTCCAGCGCCGACCAGAACTCCGCCTCCAGCGCCACGGACGTGCGGTGGCCGGCCAACGTCACACTGCGTTTCTCCAGCGTCATGCCAGGCGTGCGGCGGCCCAAGCGCCTGATTCTGCGACCACCGGGTCGGGATCGGCGGCGAGGCGGGCGGCGGTGGGCAGCAACGCCGGGTCGGCGGAATTGCCGATCGCGATCGCCACGTTGCGCGCGAAACGATCGCGGCCGATGCGCTTGATCGGGGAGCCGGCGAACAGCGCGCGGAACCCGGCATCGTCCAGCGCGCCGAGCTCTGCCAGATACGGTGCCGTCAGCTCCGGCCGCGGGCGCAGCTTGGCATGGCGCGACACCTGGGCGAAGCGGTTCCACGGGCATACCGCGAGGCAGTCGTCGCAGCCGTAGATCCGGTTGCCCATCAGCGGCCGCAGCGCCATGGGGATCGGCCCGCGATGCTCGATGGTAAGGTATGAAACGCAGCGCGTCGCATCCAATCGGTATGGCGCGGGAAACGCCGCCGTCGGGCAGGCGGTCTGGCAGCGGTCGCAGGTGCCACAACGGTCGGCGTGCGGCGCGTCCGGCGGCAGGTCGAGCGTGGTGTAGATCTCGCCCAGGAACAGCCACGACCCGGCGCTACGCGACACCAGGTTCGTGTGCTTGCCCTGCCATCCCAATCCGGCGGCCTGCGCGA
>CAXTCJ010000171.1:0-10050 GCA_964242215.1 uncultured Acetobacteraceae bacterium
CACACGGTGCCACCCGATCGGCCCAGCATCGACGGCGGCCAACTTGTGCAGCACCGTGGTCGTGGCATCCGACGCATCGCCCTTTCGACTGGCGACGCGACGCTCCAACTCCTCCAGCGGCGCTTCCAGCCAGAGCCCGGTGAACGGGGCACCGCACGACGCGACCGCCGTGCGTAATCCGGGTGACAGGAACGTGGCATCGGCGATCACGCCATGGCCTGCCGCGGCGCGAACCCCGTCCAGCAGGGCGGCGTCGGTGCGGGCATTTGCCTCCGGCGTGTAAGCCTCGCGCCCGAGCCTGTGCTCCGGCGCGGTGCCGTGGAGCCGTTTGCGGATCTCGTCGCTGCGCAGGATCAGCGCGCCCGGGGCACCGCCCAGCTCGGGGGCCAGGGCGCGGGCCAGGGTGGATTTGCCGGTGCCGGGCAAGCCGCCGATCGCCACCACGCGCCCGGGCGGCGGATGCAGGTAGCCGAGGGCCGCAACCAGGTAGTCGGGCTCACCGGTGACATGGGCGCGCACCATCGCGCGGCGGGACAGGAATCCCGGCAGCAGTCGCACCAGCGCCGCATCGCCGGTGCGGGCGACGTAGCGGTTCAGCACCCGGTTGGCCGCCGCCCGGCCGGCCCGCTGGTCCAAGTCCATCACCAGAAAGGCGAGGTCGTACGCCAGGTCGATCGTCGCCATCGCCTCGTCGAACTCGAGCGCGTCGAACGGCACCGGCTTACCGCCCCACAGGCAGATATTGCCAAGATGCAGGTCGCCATGCGCGCGGCGCACGTAACCGGACGCGGCGCGCTCCGTGAGCAGGGCGGCCGACGACTCCAGCGCTGCCTCCGCCGCCTGCAGCCAGCCGGCGACTTTGTCCTTGGGTAATCCAGCCTGCAGCGCCGCCTGGGCGTTGCCCCTCGCGTTGCGGCCGGGGTGGCCGGCATCGTGGTCCCGCACGGCTGGCCGGCGGGCGTGATCCTCCGCCACCATGTCGCCCAACGCGTCGAGCAGAGCGTCCGTCAGGCCGGGCTTGACGCGGTCGAGCATGAAGTCGCCGGTCGGGATCGGGGCCATGCGGAGCACCCAGTCCACCACCTCGCCCTGACCGCCGAGCGCTAGACCCTCAGGTTCGCGGGTGATGGGGACGACGTCCCGATATAGGCCGGGTGCTGCGGGCTGGTTCAGCTCTAGCTCGCGCTCCAGGAAACGTCGGCGAGCGTCGAGCTCGGTGAAATCCAGGAATGCCAGTCGCACGGCGCGCTTGAGCTTGAACACGGTGTCGCTGCCGACGAACACGGCCGAAATCTGCGTCTCCTCCGGATCGGTGCCGGAGAGGCGTTTCAGCAGATCGCGGACCTCCTGCTGCTGCTCACACATCGTCATGCCAGGGCTTGACCCTGGTATCCACGGGGGTCCGTAGGCACCGGCCTGGCCGTGTTGCATACGATATTGCCACACACTCGTCTGACGTCACCGGTGCAACCGCGTGGATACCAGGGTCAAGCCCTGGCATGACATTATCTCAGGGATAGAGCGTCTCCGAACTCCATCCCGCGGCGCCGCGCGTGTAGACCCGGCGGTCGTGCAGGCGGAATGGCATGTCCTGCCAGAACTCGATGGCGGACGGCGCCACCCGCCAACCGAACCAATGCGCCGGGCGAGGGATGCTGTCGCCGGGGTAGCGGCTGTCGTACTCGGCGACCCGGCGTTCCAGTTCGCCGCGCTCCGGCAGCGGGCGGGACTGGTCGGAGGCGATGGCACCCAGGCGGGAGATGCGGGCGCGGCTGTTGAAATAGTCGTCCGACTCCGCGTCGCTGACTTTGGTCACCGGCCCCTCGACGCGCACCTGGCGGCGCAGCGACTTCCAGTGGAACAGCATCGCGACGTGCGGGTTGGCCGCCAGTTCGGTGCCCTTGCGGCTCTGGCCGTTGGTGTAGAACACGAAACCGCGCTCATCGACGCCCTTCAGCAGCACCATGCGCACCGACGGGTGGCCGTCCGGCGTGGCGGTGGCGACGGCGAACGCGTTGGCATCGTTGGGCTCGGACTGGGTCGCCTCGGCCAGCCAGTCCTGGAACAGGCCGATCGGGTCGGTAACGACGGGGACCGGCTTCGCGCCGGCTAAGTTGGTGTCGGGCATGACCGTATACTGGGGCGTTCAGGGCACTTCGCCAAGCTGCGGCAGGGGCACTTCGCCAAGCTGCGTCATGGCGCTTCGCTAGGCCGCCCCTTCCCTTGCTGGCCCGCCTGTGCCACCACGCCCGATACTCTACTACCTTGGGGAACACGCCATGCCGGACACGATCGTGCGGTCTAAACCCGCCACCGGCAGCCTGATGGCTGGCAAGCGCGGCCTCGTGATGGGGGTCGCGAACGACCGCTCGGTCGCCTGGGGGATCGCGGCGGCCTGTGCGGCGCAGGGGGCCGAGCTGGGGTTCACCTTCCAGGGCGACGCATTGGAAAAGCGCGTGCGCCCGCTCGCCGAAACCGTGGGCAGCGGATTGGTGCTGCCCTGCGACGTCAGCGACGAGGCCAGCATGGATGCCGCCTTCGCCCAAGTTCGGGAACAGTGGGGCGAGCTGGATTTCCTGGTGCACTCGATCGGCTGGGCGGACAAGGCGTTCCTGCGCGGCCGCTATATGGACACGCCGCGCGAGGCGTTCCTGACGGCGCTCGACATCTCCTGCTACTCGTTCACCGCGGTGTGTGCGCGGGCGGTGCCGATGATGAAGCCGGGCGGCTCGCTGCTGACGATGACCTATCTCGGGGCCGAGCGGGTGATGCCGCATTACAACGTCATGGGCGTGGCGAAGGCGGCGTTGGAGGCGTCGGTGCGGTATTTGGCGGCGGATCTGGGCGGGCAGGGGATCCGGGTGAATGCGATCAGCGCCGGGCCGATCAAGACGCTGGCGGCGAGCGGGATCGGGGATTTCCGCTATATTCTGAAGTGGAACCAGTACAACTCGCCGCTCGAGCGCAATACGACGATCGAGGAAGTGGGTGGGGCGGGGGTATACCTCCTGTCGGATTTGTCGTCCGGGGTGACGGGCGAGGTGCATCACGTGGATAGCGGGTATCACACGGTGGGGATGAAGAACCCGACGGCGCCGGACATCAATGTGGCCCCGTCGGAGTAGCTTGAAGCTACTAGGTTTGGCGTTCCTCCCCTGCGAAGCGGGGGAGGGGAACCATGCGAAGCATGGTGAAGTGGGCTCTTGGGCACGGACGTTGCCCGCGCCCCCTCCGTCGGCTGCGCCGCCACCTCCCCCGCTCCGCAGGGGAGGAACGAACAGGTACCTCGCCAGACCATGAGCCACAATACGTTCGGCCATCTGTTCCGTGTGACCACCTGGGGTGAGAGCCATGGGCCGGCGATCGGCTGCGTGGTGGATGGCTGCCCGCCCCGGCTGGCGCTGACCGAGGCGGACATCCAGCCGTTCCTCGACCGCCGCCGGCCCGGGCAGTCCCGGTTCACGACCCAGCGGCAGGAGGCGGATAGCGTCCGCATCCTGTCCGGCACGTTCGAGGGCCAGACGACGGGAACGCCGATCGCGCTGGAGATCCAGAACACCGATCAGCGGTCGCGCGACTACAGCGACATCGCGGAACGCTTCCGGCCCGGGCACGCCGATCTCACCTACGAACTGAAATACGGCATTCGGGACTATCGCGGCGGCGGGCGGTCGTCGGCGCGGGAGACGGCGATGCGGGTCGCGGCCGGGGCGGTGGCGCGGCGTGTGCTGGAGGGGGTCACGATCCGCGGCGCCTTGGTGCAGATCGGTGCGCACGCCATCGACCGTAGCCGGTGGGACTGGGAGGCCGTCGACGCCAACCCGTTCTTCTGTCCCGACCCGGTGACCGCCATCGCCTGGGAGGAGGAATTGGCCGCCATCCGCAAGCAGGGGTCCTCGGTCGGCGCGGTGATCGAGGTCGTAGCCGAGGGCGTGCCGCCGGGCTTGGGTGCGCCGATCTACGCCAAGCTCGATGCCGAGATCGCGGCGGCGCTGATGGGTATCAATGCGGTCAAGGGTGTGGAGATCGGCGCCGGGTTCGCGGCCGCGGCGTTGCATGGCGAGGAGAACGCCGACCCGATGCGCATGGCGGACGGCCGCGTGGTGTTCGGCGCCAACCATGCTGGCGGGATTTTGGGCGGGATCTCCACGGGGCAGCCCATCGTTGCGCGCTTCGCCGTGAAGCCGACCAGCTCGATCCTGACACCGGTGCCGTCGGTCGACCGCCAAGGGCACGAGGCGGAGGTCGCGACTCGGGGCCGGCACGACCCGTGCGTTGGCATCCGCGCCGTGCCGGTGGGGGAGGCGATGCTGGCCTGTGTTTTGGCCGATCATTTGCTACGTCACCGGGCGCAAAACCCGGGCGCGCCCGCGCAAACGCGCATGCCGCGGGGTGATCGAGATCACACAGGTTAGTGAGTCGCCGAGATGAGCCGATTATCGGCGATTTCAGGCTTGGATCACAGGTATGTGACTCCACCGTGCAATACTGAGCGCCCTAAGTTACGGGCATGACCCAGGCGCCAGCTACCGTCGACACCGCTGCGCTTCAAGCCTTCGTGGACGGCTTCGGGCCCGTCGCCTGGGCCGAGCGCATGACTGAATTGGAGAGCGCTTGCGCCGGCGCCACGCGCATGGCGCGCGCAGCGCAGCAGCGCCACGTTGTGGAGCTGACGATCAATCGTTGGCTCCGGGCCGGCCGCAACCGTCCGCCGAGCGTGGCGGAACTACGCATTGCCGACCTGGCTGCCGATGCCAGCCGTTTGTTCGACGAGCTTCCGGAGGGCAGCCGCGATCGGTTCCGCAGCCGGCTGCGCCGGGCGGCGATCGGTGACAACACCCTGATCCCGTCGTTCCACGTCATGCGGATCGCGCAGATGCAGCGTGCCCGCGGGTTCGACGTTGCGTTCGCCGGGTTGGCGGACGAAGCGAGTTTCGACCTGCTGCTGCACCGTGACGGCCACGAGGCGGAGGTCGCCTGCGACGTGGTATCAGCCGAGGACGGCCGCGGCGTGCATCGGGGCGCATGGTCCAGCCTGTGCGACCGGATCGACCCCGAGTTGCAAGTCTGGCTCGCCAGCCATCCCGGCCGCTACCTGCTGAAGATGACGCTGCCACAGGGGCTGAAGAACCTGCCGGAGGGGGACGCGCTTGGCACCCTGCACACCCGGATCACGGCGATGCTCTCGTCGATGCGTCGCGGCGACCACGACGAGGCGGCCGTGCTGCGGCTGGACCCGCTGATGCTGGCCGCTGCGCAGGCGGACGAACTGGGACTGATGCCGCGGTTGCGTCACGAGTTTGGTCCGGAGGCGCATATCGCGATCACGGCGGCCGAGCGCAGCCTGTTCGTGATGGCCGCCCGCGCCGGGCAGGAGAACGAGGTGGCGATCGCAATCCGCCGCCGTATGTCCGCCGTTGCCCCGGCCCGGCTGACAGGCACGCGCCCCGGCATCTTGGCCATGTTCATCGAGGACACCGACCGGACCGAATGGCGGCTGATGCGTGAACGGCTGGACCTCGAGGGTGAGGCACGCCAGTTCCTGACCGATCCCGGCGCCAAGTCCGTCGTGGCGGTGACCTGCGCGTCGCGGTTGGAAATGTTCGGCATGTCGGGTCCGGACGTGGCGCCGGACGGTGAATTGCGCTTCCGCAATCCGTCTCATCCGGCCGCGAAAGCCGCAGCGCTTGCCCCGGCCGTGACGTCGTCGATGTGAGGGCACTGCGTCTGAAATCGACGTGAGGCGGCGCTAACCGACTTCTCCTGTCCGCGTTATGTGACCAGTATGTTGCAGTGCGGTAGGGAGCGCGGAATGGACGACCAGGCCTACGATCAAAAGCTGGACGAGTTGGACCGGCTGCTGAACGATCCCGACAGCCAGATGGAGCCGTCGAGGGTTTGGTCGCTACTGGCCGAGATCTCCCGCCACGATATCGCGGCGTCGATCCCCACCGCGGTCTGAGTTCTACCTAGCGGGTAGGGTGCAATCCGCTTGGAGGATTGCACCGTTACGTCGCAACATCGGCGCGTTTGTCTGATGCAATGCCAAAGCGCATTGCATCCTACAAGGCGAGACGTGGGTCCGTGCTTAAGGTCTATCCAGGGACCGGCAGTCCGCCCGCGGCTGCACCGACGACACCTTGCGGCTGCGACGGCGGCTCGCGATCCCGCGTTTCGAGTTTTGTCACGCATCGGCCGGTGTCCGTGACGACCTCCGGCCAGTCGTGTGGCAGGCTGCCCAACGACTGCAATAGGCACTCGTCGTAGAACGCCAGTTCCTGGCCCGCGCCACAGCCGAACGACGGCCGATCGGCGGCGGCTGCCGTGAGGACGATGCGATTGGGCCGGGTCATCGGCGGTTGGGCGAAATTGCCGGTGTAGCAGGCCGAGACGATCGCCACTGTCGGGGCGTCACCGCATCCAGCATCCAGCGCCTCGGCGAGATCGGCGGGCGATACAAACTCATGATGCGGGGCGAGGAACACCCCCGGGCCGTGTGCCCCGTGCGAGGTCATGTACACGAAGCAGGCCTGCCCAGGCGCGGGATGCAGGCTGGCGATATCCTCCAGCACCCGCTCCTTGCTCGCGAGTTGCACGTGGGGCTTGGCCAGCATGTCCGGTGACGCGCTGAGCCGGTGAATGTCGGCGGGGGAGGTCCCGACCGCCTCCAGCAAGGACGCCATGCGGCCGGTCGCATTGTCGAACACGGGGATGCTGTTGTCTCCGGCTACCAGCACGGCCGTCCAACGCTCCGGCGCCTGATGCGCTGGGCCGGCGGCGCGCTGGGCCGGCGCGGCACACCCGGCGAGCAGCAGGAGCAACAGGGCAGCGCGGATCACGGCAGCAGCCGGTGCAAGGTGGTGCGGCGCAATTCGGTATCCTCCAGCTCTCGGGTGGTCGGCACATCGTACTCTGCGAAGGGGACCATCCCGCCGGGTAGATAAGCGCGTCCCGGGTCGGCAATCCATACCTCCGCAGCCCCGGCCATCTGGCGTAGCCACGGCAGGATGTGGCCGGTCATCGGCGCCTCGTAGCAGACGTCGCCGCACAGGATCAGGTCCCACCGGCAGACCGCCCCCACCAGGTCGGCGGTGACCGCCTGCACCGCCACGCCGTTCCGCGCCGCGTTGAGGCTGGTGGCGATGGTGGCGACCGGGTCGATCTCCGCGGCCTCCACGTGGGCGGCGCCGGCCATCGCGCAGGCGATCGCAGCCAGCCCGCCCCCCGCGGCGAAATCCAGCACCCGGCGTCCGGCGACGCAGGCCGGCGTGTCCAGTATGAAGCGGGCGAGCGCCTGGCTGCCGGGCCACGCGAAGGCCCAGAACGGCGGCTCGGTATTGGTCTCGAGCAGGAACTGTTCGGTCGCCTGCCAGATCGGGGTGATCTCGGTGGCGAGGTGCAGCACGATCTCGGGCACCATGGGCGCGCGGGCCAGGGCGGTGTTCGCGGTGATGAAGGCGTCTGTCAGGGCGGGGTTCACAACCGGCCCAGCAGGATCGCCGCCGCCACTGCCAACCCGGCCTCGCGGTTGGACCGGAACAGCTGCAAGCAGGTTTCCGGATCGTAGATGTCCAGGCGCGCGGCCTGCCACATCAAAAATGCCGTGGGGACCGGCAAGGCCAGGTAGAACGGCGCGGCCAACCCGGCCCGCCAGGCGGCGGCGGCCACGGCCACGATCGTCAGGCCGTAGCAGACGACCAGGAAGGGCTGCGTCCGCTCCCCCCACAACCGGGCGGTGGATTTCACGCCGGCGACGGCGTCATCCTCGCGGTCCTGGTGCGCGTAGACGGTGTCGAAGCCCAGATCCCACAGAATGGCGGCGGCGTAGATGGCGACGCAGGTCCAGTCGATCCGCCCGGCGCCGGCCACATAGCCCATCGGGGCGCCGAAGCCGAAGGTGAACCCCATCACCAATTGGGGCCACCAGGTCACCCGTTTGGCCAACGGATACAGCCCGACCAGCACCAGCGACCCCACCCCCAGCGCCCAGCACAGCGGCGGCAACAGCAGCAGCACCAGCAGCCCAGTCAGCAGCAGCACGGCAAGCACGATCCACGCCTGCCGCATGCCGAGGGCTCCCGACGCGAGCGGCCGGCCGGCGGTGCGGGCGACCAGGCGGTCCAGGTCGCGGTCCCACATGTCGTTGACCACGCACCCGGCGCCGCGCATCGCGACGCTGCCGACCGCGAACAGCGCCACCAGCCACGCCGTGCGGCCGATCGGCGCGCCGGAGATCAGCAGGCCCCACAGCCCCGGCAGGAACAGCAGCCACACACCGATCGGTCGGTCCAGCCGGAGCAGGAGCGCGTACGGACGCCACGATGCCGGGAGCCGCGCCACCCAGCCCCCAGCCACGATATCGGTATGTAAATCCGCCATGCGGCCTCATCGGGCAAGGATGGCCGCCGGGTCAACCGGCCGCATCGCGCGGAGGTCGCTTGACGGGTCCGCGAGCGTGTAACATGCCTGAAGCCCCCCGACTGGAAAAACGGCACACACGCATGTCCAATCCGTCTGAGACCGACGCGACCCCGATCGTGTCGGTGCAGCAACTGGCCGATTACCTCGCAGCGGGCGGTAAGCCCAAATCCGCCTGGCGCATCGGGACCGAACACGAGAAATTCGGTTTCCGCCACGCTGATTTCCGTTCGCCGCCCTATGCCCCCGGCGGCATCCGCGCCTTGTTGGATGGCCTCGCCGGGCCGGATTGGGAGGAAATTCCGGATAACGGCCTTCCGATCGGCCTGAAGGGCGCCGGCCGGCACGATGGTGCCTCGATTTCGCTGGAACCGGGCGGGCAGTTCGAGCTGTCGGGCGCGCCGGTCGAGACGCTGCACGACACGCAGGCCGAGTTGGCCGAGCATTGCCGCGCCGTCTCCGCCAAAGCCGCCGCCCTCGGCTTCGGGTTCGCGCCGCTCGGCTACCACCCGACGCTGACGCGTGAGGCGGCGGAGTGGATGCCAAAGAGCCGCTACGCCATCATGCGGCGCTACATGGGTCGGGTCGGGACCATGGGGCTGGACATGATGCTGCGCACTTGCACGGTGCAGGTGAACCTGGATTTCGCCGATGAGGCCGATATGAAGCGCAAGCTGCTCGTGTCGCTCGCGCTGCAGCCCCTGGCCACCGCTTTGTGTGCGAATTCTCCATTTAAGGAGGGAAAGCCGAATGGCCTTTTGTCGAACCGCGCCCATGTCTGGACGGATGTAGACGGCGACCGGACGGGGATGCCCGCAATGATGCTTCGGGACGATTTCGGCTTCGAGCTGTTCGCCGAGTGGCTGCTCGACGTTCCGATGTACTTCATCCAGCGGGATGGGCAGTTCGTCGACATGGCGGGCCACTCGTTCCGCGACTTCATGGCCGGGAAGCTGCGCGACACGACGCCGCACGAGGCGAACCTGGGCGATTTCGCCGATCACGTGACGACGGCGTTCACCGATGTGCGCCTCAAGCGCTTCCTGGAGATGCGCGGCGCCGATGCCGGGACGCCGGAGATGATGGTTGCGCAGTCGGCGCTGTGGGTCGGGCTGCTCTACGACGACGCCGCGCTGGCCGCCGCGGAGGCCCTGGTTCGGAGCCATCCGACCGAGGCATTTACGTCTTTGCGTGGACTGGTGCCGAAATCGGGCATGAAAACCACTTTTTCAACAGGGAATCTTCGAAATCTGGCGCAGGATGTACTAGCGATTGCGCGGCAAGGCCTGCATGCTCGGGCCAGAGCAAAGGATGGCGTCGATGAAACGGGGTTCCTCGATCCGCTTCACGCTATTGCCGATGGCGGCCCGACCCAGGCGGAATACTGGCTCGACCGTTATGCAACTGCCTGGGGGGGTGACATCAACCGGATCTTCGCCGAGGCCGAAATCTAAGGTAGTGCATACAAATGCGTGCAATTTGTTTTTCGCCGCTATAATACTATCAAATGAACATGATCATAACTGACCAGCTTCTCCCGGCAGTTCCAGAAGCGCGGACGATGCGCAGTAGCGTCGCCGTGCGCCTCCGACTGATCGGCCAGATGGAAGCCTGGACGATCAACAGCGAGAG
>CAXTCJ010000172.1:0-10037 GCA_964242215.1 uncultured Acetobacteraceae bacterium
GTCCCCGGGGCCTTCGGACCACGGCCGTTGGAAGTTATCCGGCGGCCGTCCGGGTTTGGTGGTTTGCCGTCAGTCCGCTTCAGGGCGCGATATCGAAAAAAGCTGCCATTCCCGCGATGGTGTAAATTGGCCGGAAGTGGACGGACTGCTTTAGGAAGTGGAGTCGGCAAAGCAGACCTCTAAACTTTGTGCTGTCTTACCATAACCAGATATTTGTCGGTACGGGTGGATGAGTGAAGAAACACCCGACAGCGTCCCCCACTCGAGCACCAATCGATTGACCGACAACTCATTTCAGGGCCCTGGCAGGGGGGAGCGTTAGAAATCAAATTTTTCCGCGCGGTTACGAGATACCTTGCCCTCACTATCGCAAAAGCCACAATCCTCCCCGCGATATCTTCCGCGGCCTTTGCATGCAGGGCACGTAATCTCCTCATATTGTCTCAGATCAAGTTGTTCAGCGTACCGACGATCCATATTCCTGTCGCCATGACATGCCGGGCAGTCGTCTCCATGATGCCTTCCCGTGCCCCTGCACAGGGGGCACGGGACGGTGTCGTACTGGCTTAGGTCAATCCGGTCTGCGTAATGACGGTCCATAGATCTGTCGCCGTGGCATGCCGGGCAGTCGTCTCCATGATGCCTTCCCGTGCCCTTGCACAGGGGGCACGGGACGGTGTCGTACTGGCTCAGATCAATACGGTCTGCATAATGACGGTCCATAGATATATCGCCGCCGCACGCTGGGCAATCGTCCCCATGGTGCTTCCCCGTGCCCTTGCATAGCGGACAAGAAACTTTCTTATACGGGGCAAGGTCGACTTCCCGTGCGAACTGAGCATCGACCTCCCGTTCGCCGAGACAGATGGGGCAATCGTATTCCCCATGTCGCCCTGTAGCATTACATAAGGGGCACTTCACATAGCCACGCGCAGCCGCATACTCAACTCTTAGGTTTCTGGCTGCCTTCAATCGTTCTTCAGTGGGTACCTCATCCTTCGAGGATTCTCCTTCGAAGTGCGCTTTCCATAATTTCTGCGCAACTTTGTCGTTTGCTTTGAGCAAGGATGAATGGAACATTTCGTTGGACAGATCAAACAAGGCCCTTCCAGCCAATCTACTCACCGCCTCAAACTGAGGCAGAGTCTTCGCCTTCTGGAATTCATCAAGAACATTCTCACATTGAGCAAATACAGCCATGAGCTTGTTGTGAGAATTCTCGAGAACTCTCCAACCCATCTTATTATGGTTGTGAAGGGCCAGCTTAAAGCTCCTCACAAACTCTCGGTCTTCTTCAGTTGGTCCAAAAAAGTTCTTGTCATATGATGTGTGATGATTGGCGCACAGCCAGATAAGATTTTCAGGATGGTTGTTCTTGCTCTTTGATACTGGGTCAATATGTGCCGCTTCACAGGCACCACTGAACCCTTGGCATATAGCGCATCCACCGCCAGCCTCTCTACGAATTTCCTCCCTGATGCCACTTGGGATAGGTGGGCGTTTACCTTCCTTTTGCGGCCACGGCGCCTTTAACCATTCGTTGAAAACCAAAATCTCAGCTTTAGCGAAATACAAAAAAGGACCTATTTTCTGCACTGCCTTCAGCTTGCGATCTTCACCCTGCTTAGGCGCGTACTTGGTCAACCACCGGAGAAGCTGCGGCGACAACCCAACAAGAACGGCGGCCTCATACTCGGTTATCAGGAAATTTGGCTCGGACATTTGTGAGCAAGCCTATATGTGCGTTTTTGTGAATAGTATTATCGAAATCTTGAACAGTCTACGTCACCGCCCCCAAATCCGGAAGCCTGGCCTGTGCGATTGCTCAGCCTATTCAACGCAACGTCCGCTGTCGGGAACCTGCACTGATCTCCTGAGCGCCCGCAATTGGCGCGTAACTGCCGAAAGATCGTCGTCCCGAATGTCTGCTTTCGAGGCGTGCTGATCGGGCTGTGACCGTCCGAGTTGGGAGTCGATAACGGTCGCTGTTTAATACGTAGCCTGGGTCAGCGCGAAGCCCGCCACCACACGGACCAACGAGCGGCCCCTCTACTCTTCGATCAACCGCCAACCGGACAGTAGCGCACGGGTGCCTTTGTCGAAGGAGTAGACACACCCCCCGCCCGCGCCCGGCTGGTCCTCGGCCCGGCTGATCGGCACGCCCTTGAGATGGCTGAGGAGGAGTGCCCCGACGCCGCCATGGGAAATGACGGCGATATCACCGTGTGCCGGTGCCTCGGCGATGACGCGCTCCATGGCTGCGACGATCCGACGCTGGGCATCGATCGCGCGCTCCCACCCGCAAACGCTCTCGTCCGGACGCCCGAAGAACAGATCGGCCGTCGCTTCGAACACCGCTTTCGGAAGATACCCGGTCGCGGAACGGTCATTCTCACCCAATTCCGCAACGATACTAACCGGCAGCCCACAGCGATCCGCCAGCAGGTGGGCAGCGTCGGTGGCCTTGCGCTCGTCGCTGCTGAACACCGAACCAAGTCGACACACCCAGGATCGCTCCAGCGCCAAGCTCATCCGCCTCGAGCCCTCCGGGGATAGCGGCCATTCCGGCACCGGCACGGACGGATCAACGACAACATCCGGGTGCGTGATGAAGTGAACGAGGGGCATGGCATGACCCTAGGGCCGCTTCGGGGTGGAAAGCGATCGCGATGAACTCAGCTGTTTACGTGCCGCCCCATGCGCCACTCGAGCCCGCCGATCTCGAATGTGGACAAACTCCGCCCGCTTGTGTTCTTATTTCGTTCATGTTCTCCGATCCCCTCCTGGCCGAGCAAACCACCCCCGAGCAACGGGTGGACAGAACGCAGCACTACCTCCGCGTTCTCGATGGCCTGATCGACCTCGGGGTCAGCCTGGCCGAGCGCATCCAGCGTCAGCCCGTCAACCACGCCGAAGAAGCTGCCGCCGGGATCGAGCCCAGCGCGGAGCCCGCCGCCGCCGTCAGCCTCGCCTTCGACCGCACGGTTCGCGGCGTCCGGCGCAGCATCCTGCTGGCCCAGCGCATGCAGGACCCGGCACCCGCGCGCGCCGCTGCCGACCCGGCGCAGCACCGCAGCCTCGTCCGCCAGCGCATCCTCCGCGTGGTGGAAGACGAAATCCACGAGAAATTCCGCGGCGAGGCGGCCGAGGCCCTGCGCCAGGAATTGGTCGAACGGCTGGAGAGCCCCGAGCTCGAGGACGAGATCGACAGCCGCCCCGTCGACGAGATCATCATCGATATCCGCCACGACCTCGATACCGCCGGAGAGCCCGGCTACCGCCATCCGTGGAAGCGTCGCACCCCCGGGGACGTGGCCAACCTCCACGCCCTTGCCGCCGTGCAGACCCCGGTCCCACGCAAGGCCACGACTTGGACGGCGGCCATGCCGGAGCGGCCGACCCTGCCGGCCAACGACGGCGAGGCAGTGGCAGTGCTGTTGCAAGGCGAGGGGCGATTACCGGCGACGTAGCCCGTATCGCACTCGAGCGACGCGGGATGCTTGACGCACTCAGCCGATATCAGCCTGCCGGCGACACTGCCGAGGCGGCGTATCGCGCTGCGTCTTGGGCGATGGTGCTTTCCCCATAACCGCTGCTATCGTCGACGTAATTGCAAGCAGGGAGCAAACCATGCGCCGTCGCGACATGCTGCACGCGGGGGCCGCGAGCGCCGTGGCACTCGCCCTCCCCAACTTCGCACGCGCGCAGGCGGCCAGCACGCTGCACTTCATCCCGCAATCGGACCTGGCGATCACCGACCCGGTCTGGACCACCGCGGACGTCACCCGCAACCATGCCTACATGGTGTTCGACACGCTGTACGGCCTCGACGCCAGCTATGCCGCTCAGCCGCAGATGGTCGCCGGCCACGTGACCTCCGCAGATGGCAAGCAGTGGGACCTGACCTTGCGGCCCGGGCTGACGTTCCACGACGGCACCAAGGTGCTGGCGCGCGACGCGGTGGCCAGCATCCAGCGCTGGGGCAAGCGGGACGGGTTCGGCGGCCGCTTGATGGCGGTGACGGACGAGCTTTCGGCGCCCGACGACAGGACCATCCGGTTCCGATTGAAAGCGCCGTTCCCGCTGCTGCCGGAGGCGCTGGCGACGCCAACCAGCATGTGCTGCATCGTGCCGGAGCGGCTGGCCAAAACCGACCCGAACCAGCAAATGCCCGAAGTGATCGGCAGCGGCCCGTTTCGCTTCATGCCGGCGGAGCGGATCTCGGGCGCGAAGATCGTCTACACCAAGTTCGACGGCTACCAGTCCCGGCAGGAGCCGACCAGCTTCACCGCCGGGGCCAAGCCGGTGTATTTCGACCGGGTCGAGTGGACGGTCTCTCCGGAACCCGCCACCGACGCCGCGGCGCTGGCCTCGGGCGAGGCGGATTGGTGGGAGAACCCGTCGCTCGACTTGGTGCCCAGCCTGAAGCGCAACGCCAACCTGGTCGTTGCCGTGAAGGATCCGGCGGGCGAGATCGGCTGCCTGCGGTTCAACTCGCTGCATCCGCCGTTCGACAACCCGGCGATCCGCAAGCTGGTGGTGTCCGCGATCGACCAGAGACGGTTCATGGAGTCGGTGGCAGGCGCCGTGCCGGAACTGATCAAGACAGGGGTGGGGCTGTTCTCGCCGGGCACGACTTACGCCACCGATGTCGGCGTCGACAGCATGGTGGGGCTCGGTGACCCGGCGAAGATGAAGCAAGCCTTGGCCGACGCCGGCTACAAGGGAGAAAAAGTGGTCGTGCTGGGTGCGGCCGACTTCCCCACCATCTCGGCGATGGCGCAGGTGGGGGCGGACATGATGTCCAGGATGGGGCTGAACGTCGACTACCAGGCGATGGATTGGGGCTCGGTGGTGCAACGCCGGGCGAGCAAGGAGCCACCGGACAAGGGCGGGTGGAACGTGTTCTTCACCTTCCTCGGCGGCACCGGCAACATCCTACCGGCGGCCGACATCGCGATCCGCGCCAACGGGCCCGGGGCGTGGTTCGGCTGGCCCAACAACCCGAAGCAGCAGGGCTTGCTGCAGGCCTGGTTCGACGCCCCGGACGTGGCCACGGGGCAGAAGGACGTGGTGGACCTGCAAACCGACTTTTTCCAGAACCCGTCCTGGGGGCCGCTCGGCATGTATTTCGTGCCGACCGCGTTCAAGAAGACGCTGATCGGCATGCCGGATGGCTTCCCGCTGTTCTACGGGGTGAAGCGGACCGGGTAGGCCCGCCCCGCCACTGGAGGCGATGGGAACTTTAGCTTTCGCCGGGTCCTTCACTCGAGCGGGCGTAGCCTGCGTTTGGGGAGACCGCCGATGCCCGTACCCGTCAAGAAAGAACACCACTTCCAGTTCTTCTACATATTGGCCGCCTTTCTCGGGCTGATGATGGTGCAGGACTATCTGCGGACCGAGGCCGGCAGCGTGCAAACCCTGCCCTACAGCCAGTTCCAGGACATGCTGCACGCCGGCAAGCTCGACAACCTGGTCGTCAGCGACACGCGCATAGCGGGCAGCATCAAGGCGGCGGAAAAAGGCAAGCCGGATCGTTTCACCACCAACCGGGTCGACCCGGCGCTCGCCCAGTCGCTCACCGCCGACCACGTCACCTTCGCCGCCAGCCCGCCGCCGAGTTGGCTGTTCAGTGCCGTCGGTTGGGTCCTGCCGTTGGCGCTGTTCTGGGGCGTGTGGTTCTTCGCGCGGAAAAAGATGGCGGGCGGCATGGGCGGCATGGGTATGGGCGGGTTGATGAATATCGGCCGCAGCCGTGCCCGCGTGTATGCCGAGAACGAAACCAGCGTGCGGTTCACCGATGTCGCCGGGGCGGACGAGGCCAAGGACGAGCTGATGGAAATCGTCGAGTTCCTCAAGGCACCGGAGCGCTATGGCCGGCTGGGCGCGCACATTCCCAAGGGCGTGCTGCTGGTCGGGCCGCCCGGCACCGGCAAAACCCTGCTGGCCCGCGCCGTGGCAGGGGAGGCGGGGGTGCCGTTCTTCTCCATCTCCGGCTCGGAATTCATCGAGATGATCGTGGGCGTCGGTGCCTCCCGCGTGCGGGACATGTTCGCCCAGGCGCGGGCCAAGGCACCGGCCATCATCTTCATCGACGAGATCGACACGCTGGGCGGCGCCCGCTCCGGCCCGGCCATGGGCGGGCATGACGAGAAGGAGCAGACGCTGAACCAGCTGCTGTCCGAGATGGACGGCTTCGACCCGACCAGCGGGCTGGTGATCATCGGCGCCACCAACCGCCCCGAGGTGCTGGACCCGGCGTTGCTGCGTCCCGGCCGGTTCGACCGCCAGGTGCTGGTGGACCGCCCCGACCGCAAGGGCCGGGCACAGATCCTCGACATCTACCTGCACAAGATCACGGTGGAGCCGGGCATCGAGCCGGATGCCGTGGCGCAACTGACGCCGGGCTTCACCGGCGCCGACCTCGCCAACCTGGTGAACGAGGCCGCGTTGCTCGCGACAAGGCGGGATGCCGAGTTCGTCACCCTGATGGACTTCGAGGCCGCGATCGAGCGCCTGATCGCGGGGCTGGAAAAGCGCAACCGCCTGCTCAGCCTGCACGAGCGGGAGATCGTGGCGCATCACGAGATGGGCCACGCGATCGCCGCGATGGCGATGCCGGACGTGGATCCGGTGCACAAGATCTCCATCATCCCGCGCGGCATCGCGGCGCTGGGCTACACGATGCAGCGCCCGCTTGAGGAGCATTTCCTGATGAGTCAGGACGAGCTGGTGCACCGCATGGTGGTGCTGCTGTCCGGCCGGGCGGCGGAGGAGCTGATCTTCGCGCAGATCTCCACCGGCGCGTCCGACGACCTGGTGAAGACGACGGAGATCGCGCGGTCGATGGTGGTGCGTTTTGGCATGGACAAGGCGCTGGGCCAGGTGGCCTACGAGCCGGAGCGCCGCAGCATGCTGCAGACGGGCCGCCCCGACTACCAGCCGCGCAGTTACAGCGAGGACACTGCGGCCAGCATCGACGGCGCGGTGCGTGGCCTGGTGGAGGGCGCGTACGGCCTGTCCCAGCGCATCCTGGCCGACAATCAGGCGCTGCTGCGCAAATCCGCGGCGGAGCTGTTGGAGACCGAGACGATGGTGGGCGCGCAACTGGATGCGGTCAGCCGCCTGGTGAACCGCTCCGCCGTCGAACCGGCCCGGCTGCCCGCCCCGAAAGCGGCGGAATGACCTGAGTTCAGGGGGGCGGTGGGCCCTTGATCACCACGGCCAAATCGTCCGGGCGGAGCGCCGAGGCGAATGCCTGCTGGATCTCCGCCGCCGTGATCGACAGGTATTTCTCCGCGGCAGTCTGCTGCAAATCGAACGGCAGTCCAAGCTCGGCTAGCCGCAGATATACCCCGGCGATCGCCGGAATACTGGCGCGTTGCATCGGCAGGCGGCGCAGCGTCTCGGCCTTGGCGCGGTTGAGTTCGGCGTCGCTCACCGGGATCGTCTGCATGTCGCGGATGTCGCGGATGGCGAGTTGACGCGCCCGCTCCACGTTCTCGGTATCTGCCCCGAACGACACGCTGTAGTCGGCCCGGGTGCGCGACCAGTCGAGCGAGCTGCTGACCGAATAGACATAACCCGTCCGCACCCGCAGATCGGCATACAGCCGGGACGAGAACCCGCTGCCCAGGATCGTGTTGCCCAGCATCAGCTTGTAGCGGTCCGGGCTGTCCACCGGGACCGACATCGTCTCCAGCAGGGACACGCTATCCTGCAGGCTGCTGTCATCGGCCACCCGGGCGCGCGACGGTTTGCTGGGTGGGAGCGGCGGCAGGTCGATGGCCGGCGGCTTGCCCTCCACCTGCCAGCCGCCAAAGGTTTCCGTCACCACCCGGCGCGCCTCGTCCGGCGTCACGTCGCCGACGACGACGATCGTGGTGAGGTCCGGGCGATAGGCGGCGGCGTAATAGGCGGCCACATCGTCGCGCTGTAGCGCGGCCACGGTGGTGGGGGTGGCCTGGCGCAGCGTCGGGTCGGACTCGGGCACTTCGGCGAGGCCCATGGCGCGGCCGGCCAGGTAGCCCGGCGAGTCCAGCAGGCCGGTCAGGCTCTGGGTCAATTGGCTGCGCACCACGCCGAAGGCTGCGGCGGGGAAGGCGGGATGCAGCTCGTTTTCGGCGAGCAGCTTCATGCCGGGCTCGAACTGGTCCGTCAGCACTTTCAGCGAGAAGCTGGTTCCGGCGCTCGCCTGGGCGGCGATTGCGTCCAGCGCCTTGTTGTAGGCCAGCCGGTCGTGGAACTGGGTGCCGTAGCCGAAGAGGCTGCGCGTGACGTCGGCCACACCCTCCTTGCCGACCGGTTCCTCCATGGCGGACACCTCGCGCACCCGGCCATAGACCGAGATGGTCTGGCTGACGTGTTCGGGTTGCACCACCAGCGTCAGGCCGTTCGGCAGCACGCTGACATCGGGGGCCGGGCCGGGGTCGGGAATGTGCAGGCTGGCGAGCGCCGTGGCGGCCCAGGGCGGCAGGGTCACGGGGTGGGTCGGCACGGCGCCGAACGATTCGGTGCCGCCGAACCCGCCCGCGGCCGTCGGTTCGCGGGTTGCGCGCGGGGTGAGGATGGCGGTGATCGCGTGGTCCGGGTCCAGCAGCTCGTGCGCCAGCCGGTTCACGTCGGCCGGGGTGACGGCGGCGTAGGCTTTGGCCACGTCGTCCGGGGATTGCGCGCCGGCGAAGGCCAGGGCGTTGGACCAAGCGGTGGCCAGGCCGCTGATGCTGTCGGTGGCGAAGGCGAGTTGGGCGATCTCCTGCCGCTTGGACGCCTCCACCAGTTCGGCCGGCACGCCGTTGGTTGCGGCGTCGGCGAGCACCTGGCGCAGATCGGCCAGCACGGGCGCCGGGTCACCCCCCTTGGGGAAACCGGCGACGGCGAGGCCCATGCCGACCTCCGCCTTGGCCCGGTAGGAGTATTGCGACAGCAGCGCGCGCCCGGCCGGCACCAGCCCGTATAAGGCGCCGCGGCGGCTGCCCAGCACGTCGCCCAGGATGTCGGCGGCGGCGAAGTCGGCGGCCTTCAGCCCCGGCATGCGATAGGCGAGCGTCACCAGGCCGACGGAGAAATCGGTCGGGAATGCGAGCGTCTTGGGCTGCACCGGGCCGGTCACGATCGGCGCGTGTGGTGGCACCTCGTGGCGCGGGATGCCGCCGAACGCCGCTTGCACCTCGGCCAGGGCTGCTTGCGGCTGCACGTCGCCCGCGATCACCAGGATGGCGTTGTTGGGGGCGTACCAGGTCTCGTAGAACCGCCGCAGCAGCGCCGCATCCGTCTTGTCGAACGAGGGCCGGGTGCCGAGCGCGTCGTGGCTGTACGGCGTGCCCCCGAACAGCAGCGCCTGCGCCTGGGTGACGTAGGTGTAGAACGGACTGGAGAAGTCGCGCGACACTTCCTGCTCGATGGCGCCGCGTTCCTGCTCCCAATCCGATTGGTTGAGGCTGAGGCCGCCCATCCGCAGCGCCTCGCTGTGCAGCGCCAGGCCGAGGTCGTCGGACGGCACGGTGTAGGTGTATTTGGTAACGGTCTCGGTGGTGCTGGCGTTGTAGACGCCGCCCAACAAGGCGCCGAGTTCGGCCAATTGGTCGCGGTCCAGCCCGTCGGAGCCGCGGAACATCATGTGCTCCAGCGCGTGGGCGGTGCCGGGAAACCCCTCCGGCGCGTCGTTCGACCCGGCGAGGTAGCTGAGTTCGGTGGTGACGACGGGGGCGAGCTTGTCCGGCACCACCACCACGCGCAGGCCGTTGGGCAGGGTCGCGCGCAGCACGCCGCCGGGCTCACCGATCGGCTCGGCGGCATGTCCGGGTGATGGGGCGAGCAGCAGAGCGGCGGCCAAGGCGATCCAGCGCTGTTTCACAACTCTACCCCAACCGACTTCGGCGGATTGTAGATGAGGCGCAAAGCCCGCACCGCCAAGCCCCTCTTCTCCCTCTCCCCTTGCGGGCAGGGCGATCGCATTTGCGACATCCTCCCCCGTTCTTCACGGGGGAGGGGGACCGTGCGAAGCATGGTGGAGGGGGCGAGCCACACGCACCGCC
>CAXTCJ010000173.1:0-10001 GCA_964242215.1 uncultured Acetobacteraceae bacterium
ACCACGCCGCCAGACCATCCTTCCGCGCTGCCCTGCTCGCGATCGGGCTGCTCGTGTCGCAGACCGCCGCAGCACAGACCGTGGTGGACACCGCCCGCGCGGCTCTGCCGGAGGCGATCCGGTCGTCCGGCGTGCTGAAGGTCGCGACCTCGCTGCAATGGCCGCCGTTCGACTACAAGGCGGAGGACGGCCAGCCGGACGGCATCGATATCCGGCTGGTCCGCCTGCTGGCGGCCAAGCTCGGGCTGCAGCCCAGCTTCGACGACATCAAGTTCCCCTCCATCGTGCCGGGGGTGGCCGGCGGGCGTTACGACATCGGCGTCGACCAGATCGGCCACACCCCGGAGCGGGCGGCGGCCGTCGGCTTCGTCGACTACTATAATTCGGGCTACGGCCTGCTGGTGCGCCAGGGTGCCGACCCGGGCCTCGACGCCAATCATCTGTGCGGCCACACCCTGGTGCTGACGCAGGGCAGCGCGCAGGTGGGGGTGGCGTCGTCCCTGTCCGACGCCTGCGTAAAGGCGGGGCAGAAGCCGATCCCGACCCTGCTGTTCCCCGACAGCGCAGACACCTACCTCGCCCTCGCCAACGGCCGCGGCGACGGGTTCCTGACCGACAAGGCGGTGGGCGTCTACATCGCCAAGACCAACGCCAAGCTCGCGATCACCGCCAGCGTCTTGCCGGGCCTGACCACGCCGTCCGGCATCGTCGTGGCGAAGACCAACAAGCCCCTGCAGGATGCGCTGCGCCTGGCCCTGGAGAGCGCCGCCGCCGATGGCAGTTACCAGGCCATCCTCGCGTCGTTCGGCGTGCCCGATGGCGCACTGACCGCCGAGCAGATCCACACAGCAGCGCCCTAACTTGCCGATCCAAGCCGCCAGCCCGGTTATCCTGCCGGAACCCCGGATCGGCCGGTGGTTCGGCGGCGCCGCGCTCGCCGTGTTTGCCGCCTGGGTGGTCTATCAGCTGCTGGTCAACCCGGGGTTCGAGTGGGCCATCGTGTTCCGCTACTTGCTGCACCCGGACGTGCTGCAGGGCGTGCTGATGACGGTCGAGCTTACGGTGCTCGTCATGGCGATGGGCACCACCCTCGGCATCGCCATCGCCCTGGCGCGGCAGTCGCGGGACCCGGTGCTGCCGGTCTGCGCACAGGCCTTCATCTGGTTCTTCCGCGGCACGCCGGTGCTGGTGCAGCTGGTGTTTTGGTACAACCTCGCCTCGCTGTTCCCCACGCTATCGCTCGGCATCCCGTTCGGCGGGCCGAAGCTGCTGGCGGTTTCTTCTACGGCGGCGATCTCATCCTTCACCGCGGCGCTGCTGGGGCTCGGGCTGAACGAGGCGGCCTATATGTCCGAGATCGTGCGGGCCGGGCTGCTCTCGGTCGATCCCGGCCAGACCGATGCGTCCCGCGCGCTGGGGCACAGCCCGGCCCAAACCTTCCGCGTCGTGGTGCTGCCGCAGGCGATGCGCGCGATCGTGCCGCCTACGGGCAACCAGGTAATCGGCATGCTGAAATACACCTCGATCGCCAGCGTGGTGGCACTGCCCGAACTGATGCAGTCGGTCGAGAACATCTACTCGCGCACGTTCGAGACCATCCCGCTGCTGATCGTCGCGGCACTCTGGTATCTGGCCATGGTCAGCGTGTTGTCGGTGGCGCAGCATTTCATCGAACGCCATTATGGCGCCGGGGCATTGCCCGCGTGACCGCCACGCCCCTGCTGCGGATATCGGGCGTGTGGAAGACGCGCGGGCGCACCCCCGTCCTGAAGGGCATCGACCTCGACGCGGAGCAGGGCCAGGTGGTGTGCCTGCTCGGGCCGTCCGGTGCGGGGAAAAGCACGCTGCTCCGCTGCATCAACGCGCTCGAGCCGGTGGATCGCGGATTGGTCACCCTGGCGGGCGAGCCGATCGGTGCACGCTGGCGCGGCGACGCCTATGTCCGCCTGGGCGAGCGCGCGCTCAGCCGGCAGCGGGCGGAGATCGGCATGGTGTTCCAGAGCTTCAACCTGTTTCCGCACATGTCGGTGCTGGACAACATCACCGACGCGCCCATCCGCGTCCGCAAGCACACCCGCACCGCCGCCATCGACCGCGCGCACGCCCTGCTCGCCCGCGTCGGGCTGGCCGACAAGGCGCAGGCCTACCCGCGGCAGCTGTCCGGCGGCCAGCAGCAGCGCATCGCCATCGCCCGCGCGCTCGCCATGGACCCGAAACTGATGCTGTTCGACGAGCCGACCTCGGCGCTCGACCCCCACCTAGTCGGCGAAGTCTTGGACGTCATCCGCAGCCTGACCGCAACTGGTATGACCATGGTCATCGTCACCCACGAGGTGCAGTTCGCCCGCGAATTGGCCGATGTGGTGGCCGTGATGGTCGACGGCGTGATCGCCGAGATCGGCCCGCCCGGCGAGGTGCTCGCCCGCCCCCGTGATCCCCGCGTCCGCGCGTTCCTAGCCCGCGCCCTGCCCGAGGCGGTCACGGCATGACCGAATGGCTGATGGTGATCGACCTGCAACCAGCGTTCTCGCACCCCTCCAGCCCCTGGTTCACGCCGTCGCTTGCGCACGTGAAACCCCACATCGCGGCCCTGGTGGAGCGGTTCGGCGAGCGCACGCTGTTCACCCGCTTCGTGCCGCCCGCGGCCCCGTTCGGCAGTTGGCTGCCTTATTACGAACGCTGGCCCTTCGCTTTGGCGCCGGAATCCGAGCCGCTGTGGCAACTCGACCCGCCCTGGCAGGGCCGGCCAAGCATCGCCAGCCACACCTTCTCCAAATGGATACCGGAGATCACCGCCCGGCTCGGCCCCGACCCGGCCGTCGTGCTGTGCGGCGTGTCCACCGATTGCTGCGTGCTGATGACGGCACTCGCGGCGGTCGATGGCGGTGCGCATGTCCGCGTCGTCGCGGATGCGTGCGCCGCCAAGTCCGACAGCATCCACGCCGCCGCCCTCGCCTTGATGGCGACGCGGGCGCCGCAACTGGCGATCACCACGACCGCCGACGAGTGCACGACAGCATGAGACACATGCATCTCGGCTTCATCATGCTCGGAACCGGCGGTCACGTGGCCGGCTGGCGCATGCCCGGCGCACAGTTCGGCTCGCAGAACCTGCCGCTTCTGCAGCATCTCGCGGCGACGGCGGAACGCGGCAAGTTCGACTTCCTGTTCCTGGCCGACGCGCTGAACACCGGGCTCGACGCGCACCCCGGCATGATGCTGCGGTTGGAGCCGCTGACCCTGCTCGCCGCCCTCGCCATGGGCACGCGCCGGATCGGCCTGGGCGCCACCGTCTCCACCACCTATTCCGAGCCCTACAACGTCGCCCGTGCGCTGGCCTCGATCGATCATCTCAGCGGCGGCCGGGCGGCGTGGAACGTGGTCACCGGGTCGAGCCCCGACGCTGCGGCCAATTTCGGCCAAGCCGAACATCCGCCGCATGCCGAACGGTATGCACGGGCGGCCGAGTATCTGCAGGTGGTGCAGGGCTTGTGGGATAGCTGGGACGACGGTGCCGTGCTGGGCGACAAGGCCAGCGGCCAGTTCGTGGATCCGGCCAAGATGCACGTGCTGAACCACCACGGCGCCTTCTTCGACGTGCAGGGTCCGCTCAACATCACCCGCCCGCCGCAGGGCCATCCGGTGATCCTGCAGGCGGGCGCATCCGACGCCGGGCGCGACTTTGCGGCGGCGACGGCCGAGGTGGTGTTCACCGTGCAGCAGGACATGGCCGAGGCGATCGCGTTCGCGCAGGATGTGCGGGCCCGGTGCGTGGCCCACCGCCGGTCCGCCGACGCCATCCGCATCCTGCCCGGCATCTCCGTCGTGCTGGGCCGAACCGAGGCGGACGCGAAAGCCACCATCGCCGAACTCGCCAGCCTGGCCGACCCGCACGCCGCGCTGCGCGTGTTGTCGGACCGGCTGGGCCACGATTTGTCCGCGTATCCACTCGACGGCCCGGTGCCGGAGCTGCCGCCGTCGGGGATGATGCAGGGCCATGCGGTGACGCTCGCCTCGGTCGCCCGGCGGCATCGGATGACGTTGCGCGAGCTGCGCGACTATGCCGCCGCAAGCTCCGGCCACCGCGTGGTGCACGGCACGGCGGCGATGGTCGCGGACGATTTGGAAGCGTGGTTCCGCGCCGGGGCCGCCGACGGCTTCATCGTCAGCTGCCCGTACTACCCGGGCCCGTTCGACGCCTTCGTGGACGAGGTCGTTCCCTTGCTTGTGCAACGCGGTCTGTTCCGCGCCGACTACCAGGGTCACACCCTACGCGATCACCTCGGGCTGACCCGTCCCTAAATCCTCTCCTGCGCAGCGGGGGAGGGGGACCATGCGCAGCATGGTGGAGGGGGCCGGGGGCACACCGCGCGCCCCCTCCGTCGGCTTCGCCGCCACCTCCCCCGTGAAGCACGGGGGAGGATGTATCAGGTCGCCGCCAGATGGTGCTTCAGCATCGCGCGCAACTCCGCCAGCACGCCCTCGCGCAATGCTTCGGGTTCGGTGCCGAGCAGCATGGTCATCCGGATCAGCTGGGGAACGATCACCGCCAGCCGCTCCGGCTGACCCGGCGGCAACGCCGGGTCGGACTGGGAGAACAGGGCCGCGATCTGCCGGCGCCGACGGACGCGGACAGCATCGCGCCAGCCATCCTCGCCCGGCAGGTCGATCAAGGCCGCATACACCGGGTGCTGCACGAGGAAGGCCGTCAGCTCGTCGAACAGCGCCTCGGCCAGTGCCACCGCGCTCCAGCCGGCCGAGCGCGCCTGCAACGCGTCCAGCCGCGCGGACAATACCTCCGCCAGCTCCGTGAGCATTGATTGCGCGAGCAACGGCTTGGTCGGGAAGAACAGATACAGCGACCCGATCGATGCCCCGGCCCGCGCCGCGATCTCGGTCATCGTGGCGGCGTCGTAGCCCTTCTCCACGAACAGCCCCGCCGCCGCCGCCATCAACGCGGCAACCCGATCGCGGCCACGCTGCCGCTGCGGGGGGCGGGACATCACCGCCGTTTGGCTTGCGTTACCTGAGGACATCCTCTTATACCATTTTATGAGTTTGCCCTCAGGTATAGCCGGACACGGCCGGGCCTGCACGCGGAGAGTTCCATGAGCGAGTCCAGCCCGGCCATAGATGACGGCTACAAATGGGTCGTGCTGAGCAACACCACGCTCGGTATGCTGGCGGCCGCGATCAACAGCTCCATCCTGCTGATCAGCTTGCCGGCGGTGTTCCGCGGCATCGGGCTGAAGGCGCTGGAGCCCGGCAACATCAACTATCTGCTGTGGGCGATCATCGGCTACATGATCGCGACTGCGGTGCTGGTGGTGGCGTTCGGACGGCTGGGCGACCAGTTCGGCCGCGTCCGAATGTACAACCTGGGGTTCGCGATTTTCACCGTGGCCTCCGTGGCGCTCAGCCTGTTGCCGGGGCAAGGCGATTTCGCGGCGATGTACCTGATCGGGGTCCGCGTGGTGCAGGGCGTCGGCGGCGCCTTGATCATGGCCAACTCCACGGCGCTGCTGACGGATGCGTTCCCAGCGCACGAGCGCGGGCTGGCGCTCGGCATCAACGTGGTGGCGGCGATCGGCGGACAATTCCTCGGGCTGCTGATCGGAGGGCTGCTGGCCGACACGAACTGGCGGCTGGTGTTCTGGATCAACGTGCCGTTCGGCTTGCTGGGCACGGTGTGGGCCTATTGGAAGCTGCGCGACGTGCGTACGCGGGTCAGCCACAAAATCGACTGGGCCGGCAATATCAGCTTCGGCCTGGGGCTGGTGCTGATCCTGACGGCGATCACCTACGGCATCCAGCCCTACGGCACGCACGTGATGGCCTGGGGCAGCCCGCGCGTGCTGACGCTGTTCGCCGGCGGCGTAATCAGCCTGGCCGTGTTCATCGTGGCGGAGCGGCGGGCAGCCCGGCCGATGATGGATTTCCGCCTGTTCCGCATCCCCGCCTTCGCCTACGGCAACCTCGCCAACCTGTCCTCCGCCATCGCGCGCGGCGGGTTGCAGTTCATGCTGATCATCTGGCTGCAAGGCATCTGGCTGCCGCTGCACGGCTACTCGTTCGAGGAGACGCCGCTGTGGTCGGCCATCTTCATGCTGCCGCTGACGGCGGGCTTCTTGATCGCCGGGCCGCTGGCTGGCTGGCTGTCCGACAAACTGGGCGGGCGGCCGTTCGCCGTCGGCGGCATGGTGCTGGGGGCGGCGAGCTTCCTGGCGCTGATGGTGCTGCCGGCCGATTTCTCCTACGGCCTGTTCGCGTTGCTGCTGTTCGTGAACGGCCTCGGGTCCGGCGTGTTCGTGGCGCCGAATGCCACGCAGATCATGAACTCGGTCCCGCCGAACGAGCGCGGCCAGGCGTCCGGCATGCGCGCCACCACGACCAATGCCGGGCAGGTGCTGTCCATCGGGCTGTTCTTCAGCCTCATGCTGGTGGGGCTTGCGTCCACCCTGCCGGGCTCGATGGAGGCGGGGCTGATCGCGCAACACGTGCCGGCCGACGTGGCCCGGCAGGTCGCCGCCACGCCGCCGGTGTCCAGCCTGTTCGCGGCGTTCCTGGGCTACAACCCGATGGGCGAACTGATCCCGCCCGCCGTGCTGCACGCCCTGCCCCCCGAGAGCGTCGCCGCACTGACCGGCAAGACGTTCTTCCCCGGGCTGATGTCGGCACCGTTCAAGCACGGGCTGATGTTCGCGTTCAGTTTCTCCGCCCTGCTGTATCTGGCGGCTGCGGCGGCCTCGTGGCTGGGATCGATACCGGCCAAGCTCGCGAACGACCCCGCCACCATGCAACGGAGCGCCACGCGGTCGGCGTAGCGCCGAAATGCAGGCACCAGCCGTGTTGCCTCCTCCGACGTCATCAGCCCAACCCCGTGGATACCAGGCTCAAGGCCTGGCATGACGGTGGATTCCAGCGCTGGCCAATTCGTCGCGGCGATGGTTACGTGCGGCCGTGTCTGAAACCGTAGCGCCTGCCCAGCACGATCTGCTGCCGCTGCCCGGGTTCCTGCCCGATGCGGTGCCGTTCGCCATCCGGACCACGGTGGCGTTGCTGCTGGCCTACCTGATCTCGTTCACGATCCAGCTCGACAGCGCGTCCAGCGCCGGGCTGTGCGTCGCCATCGTAGCGCAGCCGTCGCCGGGTATGGCGGTGTCGAAGGCGATCTACCGCGCTGGCGGTACCATCCTGGGCGGGGTGGTCGCGCTGGTGTTCGTCGCCTGCTTCCCGCAGGACCGCACGATGCTGCTGCTGTGCTTCACGCTGTGGCTCGGCGGCTGCACCTTCGTGGCGGCCCTGTTGCGCGATTTCCGCTCCTACGGCGCCGTGCTGTGCGGCTATACCGTCGGCATCATTGCGGTCAGCGGCGTCGATACGCCGGACGCGGCGTGGGAGGCGACGCTGAACCGGGTGGCGGCGATCCTGATCGGCATCCTGTCGGTCGCGGTCGTGAACACGGTGATGTCCCGCCCGATCGCCTACGAGGCACTGGTGGACGAGTTGAAGCGCTTCATGGGGCTGACCCGCAAGCTCGCCCTGGATACGCTCGAGGGACGCCAGACGCCCGACATCGTGACCACCGTCAACGACGCCACCCACATCCTGGCACTACGCACGCAGGCGACCTATGCCTCCGCCGAAACCGCCGGCGGCGGGGCTCGCCGCGACGGCGCCGTCGCAGCGATCGCCGGCATGTTGAGCATGTTGTCCGCCTGTCGTGCGCTGGCCAGCGAGGCCCCGGGCCCGGAGTCGACCGCAGTGCTGCGAAGCGCCGCCGACGCCTTGCGGACCGGGCAGCCGAGCGTGCCCGTGCCGGCGCCGCAAACCCCGTCCGAAGCCTTCTTCGCCGAACGCGCGAACGACTTGCTCACCCACTACGGCCACGCAATCGAGGGGTTGCAGGTGCTCGAGGGCGAAGGCCGGGTCAGCGCGCCGGTCCGCATGCGCATCCATTACGACACCATCGGCGCGGCCTTGAGCGCGATCCGCACCGTGATCGGAGTGTCCCTGGGCTGCGTGTTCTGTATCCTGGCGGGCTGGCCCGGCGCGACGTTGCTGCTGGTGCAGCAGGCGGCCTTCACCGCGCTGCTCGGCATGACGCCCAACCCGTCTGCCGGCGGCGTCGCCATGGGATGGGCACTGCCGCTCCCCGCCATCGCCTGTTGGCTGGTCGGCTACATCCTGTTGCCGACCGTGTCCGGCTTCGTGCCATTCTCCCTGGCCGTCGGATCGTTCGCCTTCATCTTCGCGCTGGCCGGGCGGCATCACCGGCTGGTGTCGTATGGGCCGGGGTTCATGTTGTACTATACTCTGCTGCTCTCGCCATCGGAGACCGAGACCTTCGATCTCAGCGCATACGGCAACAACGTCCTGGTTCAGGCCTTGGCGATCGTGTTCATGATCGTGGCCTTCCACATCGTGTTGCCCGTGTCGCGCCGCCGCCGCTTGTTCCGCATCTTCGAGGCCGTCGCCGGAGACCTGCAAAGGACCCTCGCCCGGGGACGCACCTTGAACGAGGCACCGACCCACCTGCTGGAGTACGACCGGCTGGCGCAGGCGCAGGTTTGGGTCGGCCGGCGCACCCCCGCGCGGTCGGCGGTGCTGAAGCGGATGGGGGCGATGATCGATCTGGATTTGGAGTTACGGCGGGCCTGGTCCGGCCTGCTGCGATCCGACTCGCACCCGGCTGCGGTGGCGCAAGCCAGGGCCGCCCTGCTGTCCCGCGATCCCGACCAGCTCGAGGCGGCCGCCACGCTGCTGCTGGCGACCGCCGGGCCCGGCGCGCCCCGGCACGGCATCGCGGGACTGCACCGGGCGTCGCGGATCATGGCCCAGCAATGCCACGCCATGCGCCATTATGGGCTACTGCGAAGGCCATGATGCACGAGACGAACCTGGCCGGCGTGCTGATCTCGCCGCTGGTCGCCTATATCGCGGTGGCCGTGGTACTCTGGCTCCCGGTCCGCTGGGCCTTCGAACACTTCCGGCTCGACCGCTGGACCTACAACTCGCCCCTTGCCGAGGCCGCGATCTATGTCTGCATTCTCGGCGCATTGGTGGAGTGGCTATGACGTTCATTTGGGCCCGCCGCGCCGGCCGGGTGATGATCACGATCCTTCTGCTGGCCGTCGCGCTGGTCGCGGGGTTGGCGATCTGGACGAACTACGTGAACGGGCCCTGGACCCGGGACGGCCAAGTCATCGCCAACGTGGTGAACATCGCCCCGGAGGTATCGGGCCGAATCACCCATCTGCACGTGTCGGACAACCAAGTGGTCCATAAGGGAGACGTGCTGTACGAGATCGACCCGGTGGACTACCAGGTCGCCGTGTCCACCGCCGAAGCCAACGTGAACAGCAAGCTGGCCGACCTCAAGCTGAAGCGGTCCGAGGCGACCCGGCGCACCACGCTCACCACGCTGTCCACGTCCGAGGAGGAGCAGCAGACCTACGCGAGCAACGCCGACATGGCGGTGGCGGCCTATGCCGGCGCGCTGGCGCAGCTCAGCCAGGCGCATGTGAACCTGGACCGGACGCACGTGCTGTCGCCGGTGAACGGCTACGTGACGAACCTACTGCTGCGCGAGGGCGACTACGCCACCACCGGCAGCCGCAACATTGCCGTGCTGGACAGCGACAGCTTCTACGTCTCGGGCTACTTCGAGGAGACCAAGCTGGCCAACATCCACGTCGGTGACCCGGCGGTCGCTGTGCTGATGGGCTACAGGGACCCGTTGCGCGGCCACGTGGAGAGCATCGCGCGCGGCATCAGCACCCCCAACACCGACCCCGGATCGTTGGGCCTGGCCTCGGTCAACCCGGTGTTCACCTGGGTGCGCTTGGCCCAACGCATTCCGGTGCGCGTCCACATCGACGGGGTGCCGGACACCGTGCATCTGGCCGCCGGCATGACGGCGACGGTGACGGTCGGGGCGAACGCCGTCGCGAACTCCCCCCACGGCCTGATCTCCCGGCTGACAGCAGGCGGAGGCTAAT
>CAXTCJ010000174.1:0-9981 GCA_964242215.1 uncultured Acetobacteraceae bacterium
GCCGATGCAAACCGCGCCCGCCATGGTCGCACGCTGGCTGAGCGGGAGCGCGATCAGCTCGAAGCGGAGCAGGCTACCAACCGCTTGGATGGAGCTCAGATGTCGGAGGATGACTCCTCCTCCCCTTGAGGGAGGGGGCCGGGAGGAGGGGTCGCCACGAGACCGATGGTTGAGTGAAGTGCTTGATCTCAGGACCGAGTCGCGGCCACCCCTCCCGTAACCCCTCCCTCACGGGGAGGGGGATTTTGGTTTGAGCCGCTACGCCGCCGGCGGGCTCGCCGTGTGGGTCGCGAGAACATACTCCGTGTCGCTGTCGACCTCCTGCAGCCGAACCTCGTAACCCCACAGCGCCGAGACATAGCGCAACGTCAGCTCGGCATCGCGCTTGGCCAGCAGCTGTCCCGGCTTGGTGCGGTGCTGCAGCATAAGCCGCCGGTCACCCGCCAGATCCACGTCGACCACCTGGACGTCAGGATCGCCCTCGCCCGGGTCGTAGCTGCGGGCAAGGCTCCGGCGGATCGCGCGATAGCCGGCGTCATCGTGGATCGCATCGACCAGCAACGTCGGGTCGGTGGTGTCGTCCATCAGCCGGAACATCTTGAACTGGCGCATGACGGCGGGCGACAAGTATTGCAGCACGAAACTCTCGTCGCGGAAATTGGCCCAGGCGTAACGGAGCGTCCCCACCGGGTCGCCGTTGCCAGCGATGTCGGGGAACCAATCCCGGTCCTCCGTCGTCGGCTTGGTGCACACACGCTCGATATCCGTCATCATCGCGTAGCCGAGTGCGTAGGGATTGAACGTCCCGCTGCTCGCCGGATGATCGAAGCCGGGCTGGTAGATCACGTTGCTGGTCGAGTGCAACACCTCGAGAAACGCCGCATCGTCGATCTGCCCGGTTTCGTGCAGGCGGGTCATGATGCGCTGGTGCACCCAGGTGGCACAGCCCTCGTTCATCAGCTTGGCCTGCGGCTGCGGATAGAAATACTGCGCGATCAACCGCACGATACGGATGATCTCCCGTTCCCAGAAATGCAGCTTGGGAGAGGTCTTCTCCATGAAGTACAGCAGGTTCTCTTCCGGCAGGCCCAAGTGGCGGCGGCGGTCGCCGACGGGATCCGCGGCGGGCGCGGCTTTGCCGGTGGGGACGGTGCGCCAAAGATCGTCGTAGACCTTCTCGTCGTAGTCCCGCCGCTCGCGTTCGCGCTTGCTGTCCTGCTTCAGGTTCAGCGGCCGCGCGCCACCATGCCGATGCACGCCGTGGCGGGACAGTGCGTGCGCCGCGTCCAGCACGCGCTCAACGGCGGCCACGCCATAGCGATCCTCGCAGCCGCTGATATAGCTGCGGGCAAACTCCAGGTAGTCCAGGATCGCCGACGCCTCGGTCCACTGCCGGAACAGATGGTTGTTGCGGAAGAAGTGGTTGTGCCCAAACGCCGCGTGGGCGATCACCAGCGCCTGCATCGTGGCCGTGTTCTCCTCCATCAGGTAGCTGATGCAGGGATTGGAGTTGATCACCACCTCGTAGGCCAGGCTGGAATAGCCCTGGCGATAGCTCGATTCATGCTGCAGGAACCGCTTGCCGTACGACCAATGCCGATACGTCAGCGGCATGCCATGCGCGGTGTAAACGTCCAGCATCTGCTCGGACGTGATCACTTCGATGCGGTTCGGGTACACTTCGAGCCCGAGTTCCTCGCAGGCGATCCGTTCGATGGCGTCGTAGCTGCGGCGGAGCGTGTGGAAGTCCCAGTCGGTGCTGTCGTAGAGCAGGCTCATGAGGTCGTTGCCGCCTTGCGCCCGAACAGATCGCGGAACACCGGGAAGATATCGCCCTTGTCGGCGACCCGGCGCATGGCAAGCCGGGGTGCCCTGGCCGATAGCGGCTCGTAGCCCCGCCACAAATCGGTCTGGCCCCGAATCAGCGCCGCCGACGCTGCGACTTCGATGTAGGCGAAGTGCTGCACCATCGGCAGGATGTTCTCCTCGAGTATCGCCACCGCCTTTTGCGTATCGCCGCCGGAGCTGTCGCCATCGGACGCCTGGGCCGCGTAGATGTTCCAGGAGTCCTTCGGATAGCGGTCTTTCTGGATGCGGATCAGCTCGGCGAGCGCGGTCGATACCACGGTGCCGCCGCTGCGGGGGTCGGTGAAGAAGGTGTGCTCGTCAACCTCCTCCGCGACTTCGGTGTGACGGATGAATACCAATTCGACCCGCTTGTAGCGTCGCTCCAGAAACACGTGCAGCAGCAGGAAGAAGCGTTTGGCCAGATCTTTCATCTGCTCCGACATCGAGCCCGAGACGTCCATCAGGCAGAACATCACGGCCCGCGCGGACGGCTTCGGCACATGGCTATAGCGGCGGTAGCGCAGATCCACCGGGTCGATCCACGGCACCCGGGCCATACGCCGCAGCGCGAGTTCCACCTCGGCCCTCAACGCGCTCAGACGCTCCGGATCACTGCCCGAGTTCTCGAGTGCGAAGATCTGTGCCTCCAGCGCCAGCACCTCTGGCGGCTTGGGCCGTCGCAGGCCGATCCGGCGCGCCATCGACTGGCGCATCGTCCGTGCCATGTCGATCTGCGACGGCGTGCCGTCGACACTGATCCCGGCCCGCACTGGCGCCATCGTCTCCGTCGCCACGATCTGGTTCTTGACCAGGTCGGGCAGTTCGAGATCCTCGAAGAACATGTCGAGGAACTCGTCGCGCGTCAGCACGAAGCGGAAACCGTCCTCGCCATCGCCGCCGCCCTGGCCGGCGCCTTGGCCACCGGCGCCGCCGCCGCGGCCCTGCGGCCGGGCGAGGCGGTCACCGGTGGAGAACTCCTTATTGCCGGAGAACACCATCTGCCGCTGACCGCTGGAGAACACGGTGTGGAAACTCGGCTCGTGCAGTGAGTCCGACGGGATGGTGACCGCCTGCTCCTTCCCGGCCTCTCGCAACGTCCCGTCGGTGATGGCGTCGCGCGTCGCCCGGGCTACCGCCGCTCGGGCGCGTGCGATCACCCGCTGCCGGTTCTCCAGGTTTTTGCCGTGTGGATTCGGTCTGCGATCGATGATGTCCAATGGCGTTCTCAGGCCGACTGCTTCACTCGCATATACCATTCCACCAACCGGCGCACCTGCCGCTCGGTGTAGCCGCGTGACACCATCCGGTTGACGAACTCGTTGTGCTTCTTCTCGGTCTCGTTATCTTTCTTGGAGCCGAAGCTGATTACCGGCAGCAGATCCTCGACCTGGCTGAACATCCGCTTCTCGATCACCTCGCGGATCTTCTCGTAGCTGGTCCAGGACGGGTTCTTGCCGTTGTTGGACGCCCGGGTGCGCAGGGCGAACTTCACCACCTCGTTGCGGAAGTCCTTCGGGTTGGCGATCCCCGCCGGCTTCTCGATCTTGGTGAGCTCGGCGTTCAGCAGTTCACGGTTGAGCATCTGCCCGGTGTCCGGATCCTTGAAGTCCTGATCCTCGATCCAAGCGTCGGCGTAGTCCAGGTACCGGTCGAACAGGTTCTGCCCGTAATCGCCGTAGCTCTCCAGATAGGCCTTCTGGATCTCGTTGCCGATGAACTCGGCATAGCGCGACGCGAGCTCGCTCTTGATCGTGGCAAGATAGGCAGCCTCGGTTTCCGCGGGGAACTGCTCGCGCTTGATCGCCTGTTCCATGACGTACATCAGGTGCACCGGGTCGGCGGCGACCTCGTTGGACGAGTGGTTGAACGTGGCCGACAGCACCTTGTAGGCGAACCGGGTGGAGATGCCGTCCATGCCCTCGTCGACGCCGGCCGCGTCGCGATACTCCTGCATGGTCTTCACCTTGGGGTCGGTCTCGCGGATGTTCTCACCGTCGTAAACCCGCATCTTGGCGAACGGCCGCGAGTTGGCGTGCGGCTTGAGGCGTGAGAGTACGGCGAACCGGGCCAGCATCTCCAGCGTGTGCGGCGCGCACGGCGCCTCGGCCAGTGCCGATCCGCTGATCAACTTCTCGTAGATCTTGCTCTCCTCGGTGACGCGGAGGCAGTAAGGCACCTTCACCACGCTGACGCGGTCCAGGAAGGCCTCGTTGGTGCGGTTGTTGCGGAATGTCTGCCACTCCGCCTCGTTCGAGTGGGCGAGCAGGATGCCTTGGAACGGGATCGCGCCGATATTCTCGGTGCCGAGATAGTTGCCCTCCTGCGTCGCGGTGAGCAGGGGGTGCAGCATCTTGATCGGCGCCTTGAACATCTCGACGAATTCGAGAAGACCCTGGTTGGCGCGGTTCAGGCCGCCTGAGAAGCCGTAGGCGTCTGGGTCGTTCTGGCTGTAGGTCTCGAGCTTGCGGATATCGACTTTGCCGACGAGGGCCGAGATGTCCTGGTTGTTGTCGTCGCCGGGTTCAGTCTTGGCGACGGCGATCTGCTTGCGGCGCGACGGGTAGAGCTTGACCACGCGGAACCGCTCGAGGTCGCCGTCCCACTCCTCGAGCCGCTTCAGCGCCCAGGGGCTCGCGATGCCGGTCAGCACCCGGCGCGAGATCTTGTACCGCTCGAGCAGGGCGTTGGCCATGGTATCGGGGTCGAACAGGCCGAGCGGGCTCTCGAAGATCGGGCTGAGCTGGTCGCCAGCCTTGAGCACGTAGATCGGCTCCTGCTCCATCAGCGCCTTGAGGCGCTCGCCAAGCGAGGACTTGCCGCCACCGACGGGTCCGAGCAGGTAAAGCACCTGCTTACGCTCCTCGAGGCCCTGGGCGGCATGGCGGAAGAAGCCGACGATGCGCTCGATCGTCTCCTCCATACCGTGGAATTCGGCGAAGGCGGGATAGACCCGGATCGTGCGATTGAGGAACAGCCGGCTGAGCCGCGGATCGCGCGATGTGTCGATCATCTCGGGCTCGCCAATGGCGCGCAGCATACGCTCGGCCGGGCTTGCGTAGCATTGCGGGTCGTCTCGGCAGGCTTCGAGGTAATCTGACAGGCTCATCTCGACTTCGCGCATTTGATCGCGAAGGCTGCTGTGAAGCGAGAAGATGTCGTCCCGTCGATTCATACAAACCTCACCAAATTTACCGAACTTGAGAGCCAAGTCAGGTCATAAAGCAAAAAGGTTAGGGTCTAATGTGCAGTCAACTTCCCCCAGATCTCTGGAAGGTGGCTCGTTCTATCTTCCGCACGATCACCCCTGCTCTTGTAGGGGGCGTCCGGGGTCTTCTGCATTCCGCACAGACCTTCATCCCAACAGGTTATAAAGCAGAAAAGCGCAAGCCTGTTAGCTTTTTGCAGTTGTAAGCAAAACCCGTTCCAACCTGTCACTTCTATGTGACTCATGGCAGCGTTAAGGCAGGCGCATGGCTTGCGAGGGCCGGCCTAGCTGTCGGGATAGGAGCAAGCTAACCGAGATGCGCCAACCGCTCGTTATATTTCCAAGCGTTCCGAGTGGTTTATGCGGTAAATCGACCTTGACGATGGAGTCGCAGCCGACGCGGCAGACATTCGGCGCCCAGGTTGACAACGCAAGCCTCCTAGAGTCGCACATCCGTAAGCGGCAGCGCCGTTGTGTCCTTCAACCGCTCCAGCGCCACCATCGATCGGACCTGGGCCACCGTCCCATGTGGCAGCAACACGTCGTTCACCAGGGCCGCCAACGCGCGTAAATCCGGCAAAGACGCGCGCAGAATATAGTCGGCATCGCCCGTCACGGTGTAGGCCTGCTGGATCGCGCCGGTTTGCTCCACCAGGCTGCGAAACAGCCGGGCATTGTCTGGCGAATGCCGCGCCAGGCTGACCTGAATAAAGGCGGTGACACCGAAGCCGAGCCGATCTGGGTCCAACTGTGCCCGGTACCCGGTGATTGCGCCCGTCTCCTCCAGGCGAGTGCGCCGACGCGAACATTGCGACGCCGACAACCCAACGCGCTCGGCGAGATCCTGCACCGACATCCGCCCGTCGTCCTGCAGCAACGCCAGCAGCTTGAGATCAAATCCGTCCAAAGTGACCGTTTCATGCATAGCAGTAGGCTAGAACGTAAATTCCATGCATGTCACGGCGAATCCGTGGCGCCTTTCGCACACACCCATCCCCGTCACCTGTGGGAGTATCGCCGCCAAGATAAACAGGAACGACCATGGGCCCGTATCCGCATGATGCCCCCGCCGCGACCATCACCGACGCCAATCCCGCCGGGTTGGACGGCTTCGCCTTCGTCGAGTTCGCGCATCCCGAGCCGCAGAAGCTGCACGTGCTGTTCCAGCTGATGGGGTTCACACCGGTCGCGCGCCATGCCACCCGCGCCATCACGGTCTATCGCCAAGGCGACGTGGACTACCTCGTGAACGAAGAGCCCGGCAGTCATGCCACCCGCTTCGTCGACGCCCATGGCCCCTGCGCACCGAGCATGGGTTGGCGCGTCGCCGATGCGCGGCATACCTTCGAGCGAGCCATCGCGATGGGCGCCGAACCGGCCGACCCGGCGGATGGTGTCCTCTCGCTCGACGTGCCGGCCATCAAGGGTATCGGCGGCTCGCTGATCTACTTCATCGATCACCACGGCGCCCGCGGCAGCCTGGCCGATTGCGGTTTCGAGTGGCTCGGCGGCGCCGACCCGCGGCCCGTTGGCGTCGGTCTGTTCTACATCGACCACTTGACCCACAACGTGCAGCGGGGGCGCATGGGCGTGTGGTCTGGCTTCTACGAGCGGCTGTTCAACTTCCGCGAGATCCGGTTTTTCCAGATCAACGGCGAGTACACCGGGCTACACAGCCGCGCCCTGACCAGCCCCGACGGCCGCATCCGCATCCCCATCAACGAGAGCGCCGACGCCAACAGCCAGATCGAGGAGTACCTGCACGCCTATAACGGCGAGGGCATCCAGCACATCGCCTGCGGCTGCCATGACGTCTACGGCACGATCGAGCGGCTCCGCACCGACGGCCTGCCGTTCATGCCGTCGCCGCCCGTCACCTATTTCGAGCGGGTGAACGACCGCGTGCCGGGCCATGGCGAGGATCTGGCGCGACTTCAGTCCAACGGCATCCTGATCGACGGCGAAGGCACCAGCGACGGGTCGGCCACCAAGGTGCTGCTGCAGATCTTCTCGGCCAACGCGATCGGCCCGATCTTCTTCGAGTTCATCCAGCGCAAGGGCGACGAAGGCTTCGGCGAGGGCAATTTCCGTGCCCTGTTCCTGTCCATCGAGGAGGACCAAGTCCGCCGCGGCGTGCTCACCGCGGTCTGACCTCGCACGAAAGGCGTGTCTTGAAAGGGCTTGACCCTGGTATCCACGGGGTTGGGCTTATGACGTCAGATAGGCGCATGGGCACCGCGGGGTGCAACATGGGCACGGCCGGTGTCTGCGGAACGCCGTGGATACCCGGGTCAAGCCCGGGCATGACGGTGTTTCGTGGACCGTTTAGGCGGGTGGGGCTGCTTCCGCCGGCTGGTCGAAGCGCTTGACCAGGAACAGGCGGTCGTGGCCGGGCGGGAAGCCCTCGATGCGGGCCAGCTCGGTGAAGCCTAGCTTCGGATAGAACTTAGGGGCCTGGAAGGTGAACGTGTCGAGCCACATCCCGACGCAGCCCCGCCGCTTCGCCTCGGCCTCGGCCAGTGCCATCACCTGCCGGCCCACGCCGCCGCCCCGGGCCTCGCCCATGGCCAGCAATTCCACGAACAAGAAACCGTAAAGCGTGTAGCCCCAGAGGCCGCCGACGACCGTGCCAGCCTCGTCGCGCACGGCGATAGCCAGCGCCTGCCAGTCCCCGTCACTACCGGAGGCGGCGGTGTTATGCTTGACCAGGACGTCCAGGATCGCACTGCGCAGGGCGGTGTCGGGCTCGTTTTCCTGCGTAATCGTCCAAGTCATGCGGCGAACCTCTTGCTGAACCAAATCCGGGTGTAACGAGGATCATCGCCCTCGAGCCGCCCGAATTCGGTGTAGCCCAGCCTCTCGTAAAAGGCAGGTGCCATGAACGCGTCGGTGTTGAGGAACACGCCGACACACGAGCGGCGAACTGCCTCCTCCTCCGCCATCGCCAGCAGGCGGGAGCCGTAACCGCGACCCAGTTCGGTCTGCGGCAGCGCCAGGTTCTCCACATACAACCAGCCGCGCAGTGTCCGGCCCAGGAGGCCACCCAGCAACACGCCGTCCCGTTCGAAGTGGATGGCGAGCGTGCGATAGTCGTTGGGAACGCCCTTGGCCGCCGCGTCGGCCAGGAAGTTTTCGCGGCACCGGTCTTTCAGGGCGGGATCCGGCGCATCGGTCAGGGTGAACACCGGATCCATCGACTACATCCCCAACGCGCGGCGGTAGACGTCCAGCAGGCTCTCCTGCTCCTCGACATCCGCCGGCTCCTGCTTGCGGATGCGGATGATGGCGCGGATCACCTTGACGTCGAAACCCGCGGATTTCGCTTCGGAAAAAATGTCCTTGATGTCGTTGCCGAGCGCCTTTCGCTCCTCCTCCAGCCGCTCCACCCGCTCGATGATCGAGCGCAGCCGGTCGGCCGCGATGCCGCCCACCTGGGCATCTGGGGAGTCGTCTGTCACCTCTGCCGTCGCCGTCGCCATTCGCGTGTCCCTGCTAGCAAGGCGGCGGGGGTAGCTTCGCCGGCCGTCCGGGTCAACGTCGTTGATGCGCCGGGTGGGGTTCCGTCGGCGCCCTCGTGCTGTAACCTGCGGTGACTAGCCGCAAGGAACCCCCCTATGTCCGCGATCGATCACATCCGCCGCTACCAGACCGACCTCACCGCCTTCCGTCAGGACCTGCACGCCCATCCTGAGCTCGGGCTGGAGGAGCACCGCACGGCCGCGCTGGTGGCCGAGCAACTCGAGTCGTGGGGCATCGAGGTGCATCGCGGCGTCGGCAAGACCGGCGTGGTCGGCGTGCTGCGGTCGGGCAACGGGATGGGCCGGATCGGCCTGCGCGCGGACATGGACGCGCTGCCGATCGTCGAGGCCAACGATCTGCCGTATAAAAGCGGCACGCCCGGTATCATGCATGCCTGCGGCCACGATGGGCACACCACCATGCTGCTGGGCGCCGCCCGCTATCTCGCCGAGACGCGCGATTTCAACGGCACCGTCCACTTCATCTTCCAGCCCGGCGAGGAGGGTATCGGCGGCGCGCTGGCCATGCTGGACGACAAGTTGTTCGAGCGTTTTCCGTGCGATGCCGTGTTCGGCATGCATAACCGCCCGGGGATGGCGGTGGGCGAATTCGCGATCTGCCCCGGGACGGCGATGGCCGGCGGCGCCTTCTTCGACATCGCCATCGAGGGCAAGGGCTCGCACGGGGCGCATCCCGAGAGCAGCATCGACCCGGTGCTGACAGCCTGCCACATCGGCGCCGCACTGCAATCGGTGATCGCCCGCAATGTCGCACCGACCGACACCGCCGTGCTGAGCGTGACCAAGGTCGTCTCCGGCGATGCCTATAACGTCGTGCCGCAGACGGCGGTCATGGCGGGGACGGCACGGGCGTTCAAGACCGAGGTGATGGACCTGATCGAGGAGCGTATGCGCCGCGTGGTGGAGGGTGTCGCCGCCGGGTTCGGGGCGAAGGCCACGGTGGATTTCCGCAAGATCTTCGCCCCGTTGAACAACGACCCGGTGCACACGGCCGAGTACGCTGATGCCGCCGCGGATCTGGTCGGCGAGGCTGCGGTGGACCGTGAGAAGGGCCCGACCATGGGGTCGGAGGATTTTGCCTTCATGATGGAGCAGGTGCCCGGCGCCTACATTCTCGTCGGCAACGGCGAAGGGGCGGCCCCGCACCACCCCCGCTACAACTTTAACGACGACGCTATCCCGTTCGGGTCGGCCCTGTATGCCCGCCTGATCGAGCGCAAGCTGCCCAAAGGGATGTGACGCGCCTTACTAGTTTATCCTCCCCCGCGCAGCGGGGGAGGGGGACCATGCGCAGCATGGTGGAGGGGGCGAGCCACACACCGACCGTGCCTGCGCCCCTCCGTCGGCTTCGCCGCCACCTCCCCCGTGAAGGACGGGGGAGGATTATCT
>CAXTCJ010000175.1:0-9830 GCA_964242215.1 uncultured Acetobacteraceae bacterium
AGGGAGGCGAGCGGCGACGCGGCCGTCCTCCCGTATGCCCTCGCGCCTCCCGCAATGCCCGGTCCATCGGCGCGGCGCTCATCGTTAGCAAGCCCGCCAGCACCTCGGGCGCCAACTGAAGATGACCGTGGCGCTCCATCGCCGAGACCAGGATCGGTATCAGCGGTTGCAACCGCTTGCCGCAGATCCGGTCCGACGCCTCCCACAGCACGATCAGCGCCTCGCGCGTGGCCTGACCATAAATCCGGCGTTCCGGGCGCGGGTTGGACTGTCCGCTTGAACTGCCAGCACGCAGCAGGCGCATCGCGTGCTTACGGTGGTGGCCCGTCAGCGCCGCGAACTCATCCAACATCCGGCCCCGATCCGCCCGGCTACACAGGGCATACCGCCCCGCCAATGCCACTACCAACTCGTCGCGTGTCGTCATGCTGATCAGCCTCATGTCCGCCCCCACCGGCCAACACCGGTCGGGAGCAAGTTACGTGAGGCAACAGGTCAACCCAGGGGAGCATTTCAGGCGAGGCAATGCGACAAACCATCCAGATCGCCGCGCTACAGCATCAACAGCGCCAGGCCGTCAGGTGCTGTCACGCACTCCTCTCGTCTCTCGGAGCATTGTTCATCCCGCCAATGGCTGCAATGTCGAGGCGATCGCGCGCATCCGGACGAGAACGGCGCTGGCGCCCGCATCTGGCGCGCCAAGTGCGCGGTTACCGAGATAGGCGGCCCTGCCGAGTCGAGGGCGCATGCTGGCAGTCGCCGCCGTACCGGTCGCTGCGGCCTCGACCGCCTGCCGCCAAGCGTCGGTTGCGATCGCCCCACCTTCCAACGCGGCGACGAAGGCGTCGCTCGCGGGTTCCAGCGCATCCAACATCGTCCGATCGCCACGCTTTGCCCCGCCGAGTTCGCAATGCTTGCAACCGCCGCGCGGAATGCCCGGGCCCAGTCCTCCGGTGCAGGGTCCGCCATGTTCAGTTCACGGGCGGCCCGCAGTAGGGCGGTCGCGTAGAATGGACCGGAGCTGCCGGCGATCGCCCGCCGCAATGCTTCCGCCATTCCCGTCAGTGACGTGGCTGGAGTGTGCCACGCATCGTCCGGCAGTCCTCGGATAGCGACCGCGCCGCGCGCCATGCTGATCCCGAGATCGGCATCCCCCGCCCGGCTATCTAGCTCGGTCAGGTCGGCCTCGGCCTGGTCCAACGCGTCTGCCGCCGCGTGACGGCTTTGCGACCAAACAAATTATAGGCAGATGTGTCTTCCTGGCTGATCCAGCCAAGGGCTGACCCTTTGCTTCGTGTTGGGCCGCACCGCTATTCAATTGAGAAGGGCTCCCGCGGACTGGAACGGTTCCGGTCCAAGTTGACCGGTGACGGCGAGGACCGGCCACGACCATACTGCCGTGGCGAACAGTCCATGGCTCTTCTGAAAGCGGCGCTGAAGGCGCTTTCCGACTCATACCCGAGCGACAGTGCGATGGTGGCTACGGGCTCACTGGACTTGGCCAGCCTGTGCCCGGCAAGCAGCATGCGCCAGCGCGTCAGGTATTCCAAAGGGGCCATGCCAACCGTTTGCTTGAACCTCAAAGCAAAGGCTGAGCGGGACATGCCGGCGCGTTCGCCCAGTGCCTGCAACGTCCAGCGTCGCCCGGGATTGCCGTGCATGGCGGTCAGTGCCGCACCGATCTGCCGGTCGGCGAGCGCGAACAGCCAGCCGACCCCTGCCTGTGATCCATTGGACATGTGCAGCCTCAAAGCCTGCACCAGCATCATGTGGGCAAGATGCTCTATCAGCAGAGAGCCTCCCGGTTGCTCCTCCCTGATCTCCTGCATCATTCGCTCCACCGCCCACCGAAGCGCCACCCGGTCCGACTGCTTGTGCAAGTGAACGATGGGCGGCAGCATTCCGAGCAGGATGCCGGCGTGGTCGCCCACGAGCGCGAAATAGCTGCCGACAAGGAAGAACTCCCCACCGCCGTTGCATATGACGGTGCCATCATCGTTGACCGTGGAGTAGATCTTGGCTGCATCGACGGGCTTCACGGCCATGTCGCTGGCCAGGCGGAACGGCCGACCCGTCGGCAGCAGAAAGCAGTCGCCCGTTTCCACCAATGCAGCCTCCGGCACCCCTTCCACGGATAGCCAGCACCGGCCGGAAACAACGGCGTAGCATTTGATGCCCTCGTTATGGGGATATTGGATCGCCCAGTCTCCCGCTGCACTGAAACCGCGCGAGACGGTGCTGCGGGGTTTGAGGAGCGAAAGCACATCTGAAAGCGGGTCCATTCACCACCTTGGATGATCACGACAGCATTATGGATGCTGTAGCATAGATCATCCTGCCCTATCGCCTAGTCTGTCGAGCGAAGGGGAGTAACCAATGCGCGTGTTCGTCACAGGGGCAACAGGGTTCGTCGGCTCCGCCATCGTCCAGGAACTCATGAGCGTGGGCCACCAGGTGCTCGGCTTGGCGCGCACGGACGCTGCCGCCGATGCCCTGGCACGGCTGGGCATCGAGGCGCACAGGGGCGATCTGTCCGATATCGACAGCCTGGCCGCTGGTGCCCGCGCCTGCGACGGCGTGATCCACACCGCTTTCATCCACAACTACGGCGACCGGACAGCGGCAGGCGAGACTGACCGCCGGGCGATCGAGGCGTTTGGCGCCGCGCTGGCAGGATCGGGTCGGCCGCTCATTGCGACGTCCGGCACCGCGCATCTTCCCGCGGGCCGGATCGGGACCGAGGAGGATGCTCCGGATCCCGCTGCGCCCTCAACGCACCGCGTCGCGTCCGAGGAGACCACGTTGGCGCTAGCGTCACGCGGGGTCCGAGCCATGGTGCTTCGCCTGCCACCCTCTGTCCACGGCGATGGGGATCGTGCCTTTGTTCCACGCCTGATCGCCGTCGCACGCGAAAAGGGCGCTTCGGTCTATGTGGGCGACGGGCTCAATCGCTGGCCGGCCGTGCACCGGTTCGACGCTGCCCGCCTCTACCGGCTGGTTCTTGAAGGGGGCATCGCGGGCGCCCGGTATCACGGCATCGCCGACCAGGCCGTGCCGTTGCGGGACATCGCAGACATCATCGGGCTGCGTCTGGACCTGCCCGTTGTCAGCAAGTCTCTGGACGTCGCCGTTGACGATCTCGGCTTTCTCGGCCGCGTCTTGGCGATCGACTGCCCGGCCTCCGGTACGTGGACGCGGAAACATCTCGGCTGGGACCCAAGGGAGGTTGGACTGCTCGTCGATCTCCAGCAGGGCCGCTACTTCGAGATTTCAGCGACCTGAACGCAGACGGGAAACATGTGTTTTACGTCACCAAAGACCTTCCCGTTTTCGCATCAAGACGTGGTCATTTCGGCAAAAGTGAAGTGGGAACAGATTTTGGGAAAGCGAAACCCGCCCGTGGTTGTTAGCCCGATCGCGCGGGCCGCTTTCCCGCTGCACGTTCGCTTGTGGGAACCATGAACGTGGTAACCTGCTCACGCATCGGCGCCTGCTGGTGATTCTCCATTTACCCTGCGGCATAGAGGTATCCGAAGGCTGCCCGGTCAACCCGGATCGCCAGGGCTTGCTGATCGGTCTCGCCATGCTGTCCGGCGGCGTCGATCATGCCCTTGATGATGGCGATGAGATCGCGCGTCGCGGCAGCGATATCGAGCTGTCCGGGTACATCAACCCTGCCGAGCATGGCAAGGACGAGAGCATGGACGCGTTCGCTGATCCTTTGCGTTTCTGGATCGAAGGGTAGCCGCGCCTCCTCGAAATCGAGCAAGCGCGCGAGGTCTGGGCGTCGGAACTGGTGCGCGATGCACACCGCGATGAAACCGCGCAAAGCCGTCACGCCCAGACTGCTTTGCGCGGCGACTACCGCTCCTTCGAGGAGCAGCGATGTCTCGCGCAGCACCAGTGCACCGATAAGCGCGGCCTTGCTCGGGAAGTATTGGTACAGCGATCCGACGCTGACGCCTGCCCGCTCTGCGACGGCGTTAGTCGAGAAGCCAGCATGTCCCTCTTCTTCCAAAATGCGAGCAGCAGCTTCCACGATCGCCGAGACAGTCGCGAGAGACCGCGCCTGTTTCGGCACTTTGCGAGGGGTAGGACGGGCTTCAGAGCTGGTTTGCAACATGATTGGGATGCGAGTAGCCATTTGCGAGTTATCGCTCATAATACCGGCATTGCTTCACAAAGGAAGAGACAATGTCGGAAGAGCCAAACGCTTTCGAGGCCGAATTCACCGTCTTCATGCTCGTCAAGACCACGGTCGAGTGGCTCGGCTACTCGGTTGATGAGCGCAACCGGATCGCCCGCGAGAAGCTGACCCCTGTACTGAAAAAGCACTCCGAAGGCGTTCGGATGCGCTTCTTCGACATCGAGTTCTACTCGGCGCGGGTGTCAGACTTATGGATGTGGGACTGCAAGGACCATCACGCCTATCAGATGATGGTTGAGGAGCTACGCGAGGGCCCGTTCTGGGACCGCTACTTCCAAATCGTGGAGATTTTGCCGGGCGTCGAGGACGCCTACGTCAAGAACTACCCCGATCAACAGAAGATCACCGCCTGATCGGCCCAGCGTCCGCCTAAAATCGGACGCTGCTCCCGGCACAGCAACAAGGAATACGTAGTGTCCAATTTCAACAGGACTGCGATCGTAACCGGCGCGGGCAAGGGCATCGGTGCTGCGATCGCGACCAGGCTAGCGGCTGATGGCTTCGCCGTGATCGTCAATTACTCCGCCAGCGTCAACGAAGCTCAAGAGCTGGTGTCGAGGATTCAAGCTTCGGGCGGTATGGCATCCGCCATCCGCGCCGACGTTACCGATCCAGCCGAGATGGTGGCGCTGTTCGATGCGGCCGAGAAGGCGTTCGGGCCGGTCGACGTGCTCATAAACAACGCTGGTATTTCAAGGATGGCGCCGCTGGCGCAGGTGACGGACGCGGACTACCAAGCGCATATCGCCGTGAACCTCACGGGCACGTTCAACGGGATGCGCGAGGGATCGAAGCGGGTCCGCGATGGGGGCCGGATCGTGAGTATGTCCACCAGCATCGTCGGCACCTATCTGCCCGCGCATGGCGTCTACGTGGCGACCAAGGCGGCCGTCGAAGCGCTTACCCACGTTCTTGCCAAGGAACTCGGGTCGCGAGGCGTTACCGTCAATGCCGTTGCGCCCGGCCCGATCGGAACCGAGCTGTTTTTCACTGGACGATCGGAGGCTATGATCGAGCGTATTGTCCAAGACATTCCTATGGGACGGCTCGGAACGCCGGACGAGGTGGCGAGGGTGGTATCCTTCCTGGCGGGTCCAGACGGCGGCTGGGTCAGCGGACAGGTGATCCGCGCCAATGGAGGCCGCAACTGACATGTCGGGGCTGACGGTAGCAGGCCAGGACACAACCATCGCGCTTGCGGCCCCGATCGAACGCGTCCGCTACGACGTGCGGGCGCGTAGGCTCACGGTCGTCCATGTCGAGCCGGTGACGCCCGCCATGTTGCGGATCACCTTCGGCGGAGACGATCTGATCGATTTCGACAGCCGGAGCTTTGACGATCACCTCAAGCTGCTCCTTCCGCAGCTTGGGCAGGTTGAACGACGGGACTACACGCCTCGCCGATTCAATCGCGATGCCCGCACCTTGGCGATCGACTTCTCGCTGCACGATGCCGGTCCGGCGACATCCTGGGCCCGGCGAGCCCGACCCGGCGATCGTTTGGACATCGCCGGCCCCAAGGGATCGCGGGTAATCTTACCATCCGTCCGCCGCTGGCTGCTCATCGGCGACGAGACCGCGCTTCCGGCAATCGGTCGAAAGTTCGAAGAGGTTGCTCCCGGAGACGAGGTGACCAGCCTTGTTGCGGTAGTCGGCGTGGAGGAACAGCAACCGTTCTTGACGGCGGGGTTGGCAACGGTTCGCTGGGTGCATAGGCCTTCCGCCGCAGCGGCGGATCCTACCCTATTGGCTGTTGTCCTCGACTGCCTGACTATCGAGCCCAGAACCTTCGTGTGGATCGCCGCAGAAGGTACAGTCGCCCACACTTTACGCGAACGGGTAATCGCACGCGGCCAGCCCCCCGGTTGGCTTAAAGCAGGCGGTTACTGGATAGCAGGGAGCGCCGACGCTCACCTGAAGCTCGATTGAGGCCGGGCTGTTGTTCCCGACCTAGAACGCCAGCGGACCGTTCTCGAAACACCATCCTTTTTGGGAAAGCTGCGGAGGTGACTACAACAGGTGTGATCGGACACCCGCGCAGGATTGACGGCGCTTAGCGTATATCTAGGCCCGTTCTATGTATCAACCCCGCCTGGGTTGGTCTAATGGACGTCGGCGGTCGGGCCGTTCGGTCACGGGTCGTTGGCGGACAGGCCAACCGAGTAACGACTTCGAATCCAGATAAGAAGAAGCAGCGGAACCGAAACTGCATTTCAGCCGAGCGTGGCCGTCGCTTTCGATACAAATGGACCATTCGATGCTCCGCGTTGGATCCGAACTTACCGTGCGGCCGGCAACGATGGCTCGAGCACTGTCAGTTTGAACGGCCCGGCATTGGCCGCCGCATGCGCGACGGCGTCGTTGGCCCCAGTCAGTGCAAACGCCGTCACAGCCCATTGGCTGAGGTCCAGCAACCCGCCACGGACCAGGCCCACCAGGCCCGGCATGGCGGCGGTGTCATACATCCACTGCCCGCGCACCGTGATCAGGTTGCGCATGATCCAGGGATAGGGCAACGCCAGGTCGTCGCCGCCCAGCATGCCCACACCACCCATCAGCACGGCACGCCCGCCCTGCCGAAGGGTCATGATCGCCGCCCGTGCCACGGCAGCGCTTACCGAGGGCGGCAGAAAATCCTGCACCGCGTCGATCGCGCCCGGTGCCGCGGCGCGCATCGCTGCTGTGTCGGTGTCGCCAACACCCGTCAGCTGCACCGGCATTAAGCGCTCGCCGAAGCGTTGGCGTAGATCGTCCAGTACCGCCGTGTTGCGGCCGGGCGCAACCACGCAGCGCGCGCCCATGGCCAAGCCCAGCGCCACCGTGGCCGAGCCGAAGTTGCCCGTGGCGCCGCTCACCAGCAGCGTTTCTCCTGGCCGGAAGTCCATCGCTAGCAGCCCACCGTAGGCGATCAGCAACGTGAACAGCGCGCTCCACCGTCCGGCGTCCGCAGGATCGATCGTGCCGATGGCCAGGGCGTTTTCCGTCGGCACGCGGACCTGCTCGGCGAACGTGCCGTCGCGGAAGTAGCGCTGGAGCTTCTGCCCGCCCTCGCCTCGAGCGCTCACGCCCTGCAAGGTGATGTCGGGCGTGGATGCACCGTCGCGCGACCGCACTGTGGGGTCGCAGAACACCCAGTCGCCGGGCTGGAGCCGGGTGGCGTCCGGACCGACCGCGCGCACCCGGCCAATGGCCCCGCCACCCGGCACCACCGGCGTGGGCAGCATGTAGCGCCGTGCGCCGCTAAGCACCTCGTCCGTGTAGGACAGCACCGGTGCGGCGGCGACGTCCACCAGCACCTCGCCTGTACCGATCACCGGATCAGGCACCTGCTCGACGCTCAGCGGCGTCCCGAAATGGTGTAGGACGGCGGCCTTCATGGGCAAACTCCCTGGACAACGAAGCCTCGAGATGGCGTCCTCCGAGTAGTGGGGGAGAACTGGTTGGATACTGGTCTTCGACAGTATCACCCTCGGGAGCACGGCATGGCAGGCAATCGTCCATTCGGAGACTTTCTGCGGTCTCGCCGCACGCGCCTGGATCCGGACAAGGTTGACGATGCCCGGCAGCGGCGCCGCACGCCCGGCCTCAAGCGGGAGGAGGTGGCGCAGCGCGCCGGCATCAGCGCCGAGTGGTATGTCAAGCTAGAGCAGGGCCGTGCTGTCTCTCCCTCGGCCGAGACGTTGCAGGCACTCGGCCGCGCCCTGCGACTTGACGCGGTGGAACTGGCCCATTTGCGCTCGCTCGCCGGGGCCGGAGGGCGGCAGCCGTTCCGGCGCGAGGAGGCACCGAATACGCTGCGCCGTATCATCACCAGCCTGCCGGAGCCTGCCTACCTCACCGGCCAGCGCTGGGATGTCCTGGCCTGGAACGATGCCGCTACGGCGCTCTTCGGCGACTTCGGCCAGCTTGCGCCCGAGAACCGCAACATCCTGCACTGGATGTTCACCGATCAGGCCGCCACGGGGCTGTTCGGGGAGACCTGGGCGGAGGAGGCGCGGCGCATGGTGTCGTTGTTCCGTGCGGCGCACGATCTCTGGCCCGGCGACACGGCCTTCGTCGCCCTGGTGGACCGGATACGCGCGAGTTGTCTGAAGTTCGATGCTTGGTGGTCCGAGCACGGGATCGGTGCACCGGTATCCGGCATCAAGCACCTGCGTCATCCAACGCTTGGCCTCGTGCGCTACGAATATGCGAGTTTCCAGGCCAACGACGACCCGGCGCTCAAGTTGGCCCTCTATACGCGGCGCTGAGAAAGCTTAGCTGGTGGAGCTGCCAGCCACTTCACCCACAAGCAGTCATTGCCCCATTGAGGCAAGCCCTAATGGCACGTGGGCGTGAGACACTTCCTTCGTGCCATTAGGGTCGGTTCGGGCTTCTGGGACGGCTGTCAGACTGCACGAAATTCCCGGATTCGGCAGGTTGGGCGTTTCTTAATGCACTTTAATCCGGATCTGTTGAGTTGCAGTGAGATCTGACCGGAGAGGGTCTGAGTTTTCGCTGAGAAATGACCCGTGTCTGATCCACGTCCTCGACGGAATCGTCGGGGTTATCGGAGTGATCGACATGGAGTTGTTGAGCGTCATTCGCCGGTGGCATCACCGGGAGCATATACCGATCCGCGAGATCGAGCGGCGGACGGGATTATCGCGGAACACCATCCGTAAATACCTACGGTCCAACGCCGTCGAAGTGCGGTTCAAGGTGCCGGAGCGCCCAAGCCGCCTTGATCCGTATGCTGACAGGCTGGCGGAGTGGCTGCGGGTCGAGGCGGGCAAAGGCCGCAAGGCGCGTCGAACGGCGCGGCGGCTTCATGCTGACCTGGTCGTCCTGGGCTACGACGGATCCTACGCCCGGGTCGCCGCTTTTATCCGCCAGTGGCGGGTGGGGCGGGAGATCGCCCAACGGACCACTGGGCGGGGCGTGTTCGTGCCTCTGGCCTTTCAGCCCGGCGAGGCGTTCCAGTTCGACTGGAGCGAGGACTGGGCGATGGTCGCGGGCAAGCGGGTCAAGCTGCAGGCGGCACATACCAAGCTGGCGCACAGCCGGGCTTTCGTGATCAGGGCCTATCGGCTGCAAACCCACGAGATGCTGTTCGATGCCCTGACCGAGGCGTTCCGCGTGCTTGGTGGCGTGCCGCGCCGCGGCATCTTCGACAACATGCGGACGGCGGTCGATCGCATCGGCTCGGGCAAGGCGCGGCAGGTCAACGCGCGCTTTGCCGCCATGGCGAGCCACTACCTGTTCGAACCCACGTTCTGCTCCCCCGCCTCGGGTTGGGAGAAAGGTCAGGTCGAAAAAAAACGTGCAGGATGCGCGTGGGCAGATCTGGCAGGCCATGCGACCCTTTCCCGACCTATCCACGCTCAACGCCTGGCTCGAGGCCCGCTGTGTCGAGCGCTGGAGCGAGCTCACACATGGGGTCCTGCCGGGCAGCGTCGCCGCCGTGCACGCCGAGGAACAGGCCAGCCTTATGCCAGTGGGTCGGGTGTTCGATGGCTTCGTCGAACACACCAAGCGGGTATCGCCGACTTGCCTCGTGCACTTTGAGACCAACCGCTACAGCTTGAGTTCAACTGGTCGTCGCAACACTCTGGGCTGGGAGGTTGGGATGGCGGGTCGGCGT
>CAXTCJ010000176.1:0-4347 GCA_964242215.1 uncultured Acetobacteraceae bacterium
AGCAGGTTGACCAGGATGTTGGTGCCGAAGCCGAAGAACGCGTTCCAGTCGCCGGCGACCCATAGACGAAGCTGGGGGCGCGGCCGGGTGGCGAGCGTGGTCATGGCAGCTCCTGTTCCAAGGCGTCCATCAAGGCGGCGGACCGGCCGACCCAGCCGAAGATGCCGCCCTGGGCGCAGATCATCGCCAGGGCGGAGCGGTGGAAACCGGGGTCGTAGGAGGCGGTGCAATCCTCCAATACCAGGCAGTCGTAGCCGCGGTCATTGGCCTCGCGCACCGTGGTGTTGACGCAGACCTCGGTGGTGACACCGGCGACGACCAGCTGGGTGATGTCGCGGTTGGCGAGGATCGCGTGCAGGTCGGTGGCGAAGAAGGCGCCCTTGCCCGGCTTGTCCACGACCGGCTCGCCGGGTTGCGGGGCCAGTTCGGGGATGATGTCGTGCCCCGCCTCGCCGCGGACCAGGATGCGGCCCATCGGCCCGGCGTCGCCGATCCGGCTGCTGGCGCTGCCGCGGGCATATTTCGCCGGCGGCAGGTCGCTTAGATCAGGCCGGTGGCCTTCCCGCGTGTGGATCACGGCTAGTCCGGCGGCCCGCCAGGCGGCGAGCAGGCGCATGGTGGGAGCCACGGCGCGGCGCAACAACGCCACCTCGTTGCCGAGGGCCGCGCCGAAGCCGCCGGGCTCCAGGAAATCCCGCTGCATGTCGATGATCAGCAATGCGCAGTGTCGCGGACTGAACGCGAAGGCATAGGGCTGGGCTTCGATGTCCATGGGCCGCTCCGCTCGCAGGCTCGATTGCTAGTTGCAACAATCCTTTTGCGGAATGACTAGCAACAATCGTGCCTTCGAGCGTCGAGGCTCAGCGCCCGCTGCTGTTCTCCCCGGTGAACGGGTTGAAGCGGCCAGCCGCGGGCGGCTCGTGGCCCGGCGTGCCCGGCTGGATGCCGCCGCAGCCGGATAGCCACAACGCCAGCAGGATGCCGAGCCAGGCGGCGGGCGGCATCACACGTCGCGTAACGCCCACTCGCCCTGCCGCATCACGGGCTCGCTCTGGCCGTTCGGCAACACGCCATCGATGTCGATCTCCCCGGAGCCGATCATCCAGTCGATGTGGATCAGGCTGGTGTTCGCGCCGCGGCGTTCGAGTTCGGCATCCTCCGCCGTCTCGCTGCCCTCGAGGCAGGTGCGATAGGCCTGCCCAATGGCGACGTGGCTGGCGGCATTCTCGTCGAACAGGGTGTTGTAGAACAGTAGATTGCTGGCGGAAATGGGCGAGGAATTCGGCACCAGCGCCACCTCGCCCAGCCGGCGGGCCCCGTCATCGGTGTCCAGCACCTTGCGCAACACGTCCTCGCCGGTGCTCGCGGTCGCGTCGACGATGCGGCCCGCCTCGAACCGCACCGCGATGTCGCGGATCAGCGTGCCGCCATACGACAGCGGCTTGGTGCTGCGGACGTGGCCATCGACCTTCGCCCGATGCGGCGTGGTGAACACCTCCTCGCTCGGGATGTTCGGGTTGCACACGATGCCGTTCTTCGCGCGCTCCGACCCGCCCATCCAGATATGGCGCTCCGACAAGCCGACGCGCAGATCCGTGCCGGGCCCGCGGTAGTGCAGCGCTTCGTACTGCTTGGAGGTGAGATACGCGGTGCGGGCATGCAGCGCCGTGTTGTGCGCGGTCCAGGCGGCAACCGGGTCCGGCCCATCGATGCGGGAGGCGGCGAAGATCGCATCCCACAGCTTCTCCACAGCCTCGGCTTCCGGCACATCCGGGAACACGAGCGCGGCCCAGGCGGGGGTCGCGTAGCAGACGATGCTCCAATTGGTGGCGAAGGTGGTGATCAGCTCCATCGCCGGCTTGTAGGCGACCGACCGCGCGCGGTTGCTGCGGGCCACCTTGTCCGGATCCTGCCCGGCAAGCAGCGCCGGATTCTCCCCCCCGATCGCCATGCGCGCCGCGCCGGTGCGGAAGGCGGCGGCCATGCCCTCGAACATCCAGGCCGGCGCGTAGTCGAACGCCGCGTCTGGTGCGTGTTTGAACCGCGCCAGGGTGCATTCCTCGTCGGAATACAGCGTCGTCACCAGGCTGGCCCCGGCCTTATACGCAACCTCGGTGACCCGGCGCACCAGCGGCGCCGCCTGAATGGGGGCGGTGAGGACCAGTTCCTGCCCAGGGGCCAGCCCCAATCCGACGCGCACTGCCACCTCGGCCAGGCGATCGAGCCGGTCTGTCCGACTGGGAGAAGGGGGGAGTGCGTCCATGAGTGATCCTCGTTGCCATGTGGTCAGGCCTATTACGTGGGCGTTCCCCGCGCGTCCGTCCAGCACCGGGGCGCTATGATCGGGATGGGTTCGTCCTTGGCCAGTGACCTCGGCTAGGGTGCAGGTCCGCCTGGGGCTGGCTGCCGGAACACCCGCGCCAGGGCGTCGCGCGCGCCCTGCTGGATTTCGCGCAGGTGCGCCTCGCTTCGGAAGCTTTCGGCGTAGATCTTGTAGATGTCCTCCGTGCCGGAGGGCCGCGCGGCGAACCAACCGTTGTCGGCGACGACCTTCACCCCGCCGATCGGGGCGCCACTCCCCGGCGCTGTCGTGATCGCGGTGCGCACTGTCTCCCCAGCCAACTCCGCCAGTCCGAGCGCTTCGGGCGTGAGCGCCTTCAGTTGCATCCGCTCCGCCGCCGTCGCGGGAGCGTCGATGCGCTCGTACCAAGATTGCCCGGTTTCTTGCGCGATGCGGTCATAGGCGCCGGCCGGGTTGGTCCCGGTGCGCGCCGTGATCTCCGCCGCCAACAGGCCGACGATCAGGCCGTCCTTGTCCGTCGTCCAGGCGGTCCCGTCGCGCCGCAGGAAGCTCGCCCCGCCGCTTTCCTCCCCGGCGAAGCCCAGCGTGCCGGCGAGCAGGCCCTTCGTGAACCACTTGAACCCCACCGGCACCTCGACCAGCGCGCGACCGACCCGGGCGGCGACGCGGTCGATGGTGCTGCTGCTCACCACCGTCTTGCCGATCGCGGCGCCCGGTCCCCAGGCGGGGCGGTTCGCGTACAGGTAGTCGATGGCGACGGCGAGAACATGGTTGGGGTTCATCAGCCCGTCCGGCCCGGCCACGATGCCGTGCCGATCCGCATCCGTGTCGTTGGCGAAGGCGAGGTCGAACGTGCCGCGCATGCCAAGCAGCCGGGTCATGGCGTAACGGGAGGAACAGTCCATCCGGATGCGGCCGTCCCAGTCGGCGGTCATGAACCGGAACGTCGGGTCTACCTGGTCACTCACGATGGTGGCGGCGATGCCGTAACGCTCGATGATGCGCGGCCAGTAGGCGACACCCGCACCGCCGAGCGGGTCGATGCCGATGCGCACGCCCGACGAGCGGATGATATCCATGTCGACGACATGGGCGAGGTCCTCGACGTAGGGCCCGATGTAATCGTGGCGATGGACCCGGCCGCCTGTCATCGCGCGGCCGAGCGGGATGCGCTTCACGCCCTGCAGGCCCGCAGCCAGAAGGGCGTTGGCGGCCTGCTGGATGTCACCCGTTACGTCCAGGTCGGCCGGCCCGCCGTCCGGGGTGTTGTATTTGAAGCCGCCATCTTCCGGCGGGTTGTGCGACGGCGTGATGACGACGCCGTCGGCCAGCCCGTCCGTGCGACCGCGGTTGTAGGCCAGGATGGCGCGCGAGATGACCGGTGTGGGCGTGTAGCCGTCGTGCTCGTCGATGAACGCGTCCACCCCGTTGGCGGCGAACACCTCCAGCGCCGTGGCCAATGCGGGCCGGGACAGGGCGTGGGTGTCGATGCCGATGAACAGCGGCCCGTTCACACCGGCGGTCTGGCGGTGGCGGCACACCGCCTGGCTGATCGCCAGGATGTGCGCCTCGTTGAACGTGCCATCGAAGGACGAGCCGCGATGGCCGGAGGTGCCGAACGACACGCGCTGCGCCGGGTTCGCCGGGTCGGGCGTGCCGGTGAAATACGCCGTGACCAGGCGCGGCACATCCACCAGGAGCGACGGCGGCAGCAAGGTGCCGGCGAGCGGGCTCGTGGTCATGCGGCCTGGGCCGGGGCGTCGGCGGCATCGTGTGCCGCACGGAGCGTCACCTCGACGAGGTGGGTGGCCCCATCGTCCAGTAGCGTCACGGGGGCCGCCGCGATGTCGACGCCATCGAGCCGAACCCGCGCGACCCCTCGGCACACCCGGTCCGGGTTGCCGACCACAACCCGGTAATGCGCCGTGCGCCAGGCAAGCGTCGCCTCGAACCCGGGCCAGTCCTGTGGAATGCACGGGTCGATGTGCAACGCGGTGCCGAGGATGCGCAGGCCCAGGATGCCCTCCACCCCCGCCCGCTGCATC
>CAXTCJ010000176.1:4447-9493 GCA_964242215.1 uncultured Acetobacteraceae bacterium
CGCGGTGCCGAGGATGCGCAGGCCCAGGATGCCCTCCACCCCCGCCCGCTGCATCCAACCGGCCGACCCGGTGTACCAGGACCAGCCGCCGCGGCCGACATGCGGCGGCACGGAATACACATCGGCCACCACGGCGTACGGCTCCACCTTGGACCGGTCGGCATCGGCCTGGGTCAACGCGCGCCGGATCGGGTTCAGCAGGCCGAACAGCGCCGACGCCCCGTCCCCGTCGCCCAGCGCAGCCGTCGCCAGCACCGCCCAGGTGGCGGCGTGCGTGTACTGGCCGCCATTCTCCCGCAGACCCGGCGGGTAGCCCTTGATGTAGCCGGGATCGTGCGGCGTCCGGTCGAACGGCGGCGTCAGCACCAGCATGAGGCCATCGGCTTTGCACACCAGGTCGCGTCGGAGCGACGCCATGGCCTGCGCCGCACGCTCCGGCGGCGCTACGCCCGACAGCACCGCCCAGGACTGCGCGATGGAGTCGATGCGGCACTCGGCATCGGTGTGGGATCCCAGCGGTGTGCCGTCGTCATAATAGGCGCGCAGATACCATTCGCCGTCCCACGCCGCTGCCAGTGCCGGTTCCAGTGCCGCCGCGTGGGCACGCCATGCCGCCGCGCGGGCGTCGTTCTGCTCGCCGGGCCGTGCGTCGGCGAAGGGCGCAAACGCCAGCAGCGCCGCGTGCAGGAACCAGCCGAGCCACACGCTTTCGCCCCGGCCGCCTTCGCCGATGCGGCTCATGCCGTCGTTCCAGTCGCCCGTGCCCATCAGCGGCAAGCCGTGGACGCCGGTGGCGAGGCTGTGGTCCAGCGCCCGCGCGCAATGCTCGAACAAGGTCCCGCTCTCGTCGGCGACGGTAGGCGAGAAGAACCGATCGTGCTCCGCCGACGTCAGCACCGGTGCGGTCAGGAACCCGGCGTGCTCGTTCAGCACCGCCGCGTCCCCCGTCGCCTCGACGTAGTGCGCGGCGGTGTAGGCGAGCCAGGCGCCGTCGTCGGAAATCCGCGTCCGCACGCCCATGCCGGACCCGGGCAGCCACCAGTGCTGCACGTCGCCTTCCAGGAACTGCCGGCCCGCCGCGCGCAACAGGTGTTCGCGCACCAGGTCCGGGCGGGATGCGACCAACGCGGTGCCATCCTGCAACTGGTCGCGGAACCCGTAGGCCCCGCTCGCCTGGTAGAACCCGGCGCGCGCCCACGACCGGCAGGCGAGCGTCTGGTACAGCAGGCAGCCATTCAGCATGATGTCCATGCTGCGGTCCGGGGTCTTCACCACCAACGCGCCCAGCACGCCGTCCCAAAGTAGGCGCACCCCGTCCAGCACGGCGTCCAGGTCGGCGGTGCGGTACTTCTTGACCAGGGCGCCGGCGTCTGCCTCGTTCGCGGCTTCGCCCAGCAGGAACACCACCTCGACGCTGCCGCCGGGCGGCAGGTGGACCGTGGTTTGCAGAGCGCCGCACGGGTCCAGCCCCATGCCCACGCGGTTGGACAATTGTGCGGCACGCGCGGCACCCGCCGGGGCGTCCAGCGAGCCCAAGCGTCCCACGAACTCGCGCCGGTCGCCCGTCCAATGCGTTTGCGCCCCGCGCAGGTCGGCGAACGCGACGCGCCCCTCGTTGGCGGTGCTCCAGGGATTGCGGGCGAACATCGCGCCCGTTTCCGCGTCCATCTCCGTGGCGATAAACGCCGCCGTAGCGGTGCGCGATGCGCCGAGCGCCCACTCCACATAGGCCGATACGGTCAGCGTCCGCACGCGGCCCGACAGGTTGTGTAACTGCAACCGCGATAGCTTCACCGGGTCGTCGGCTGGCACGTATTGCACCAGGCTGCTGGCGATTTCATGCGCCAAGCGGTCGAAGCGGCTATACCCCCGGCCGTGGTGGACCACGTAGGTTGCACCCGGGTCGCGGCGCGGGAAGGCGGTAGGGCACCACAAATCGCCCGTGTCCGCATCGCGCAGGTAAAAGGCCTCGCCGGAGCGGTTCGTGACCGGGTCGTTGGACCACGGCGTGATCTGGTTCTCGCGGCTGTTCCCGGACCAGGTGTAGCCGCCGCCCTCCGCTGCGACCAGGAACCCGAAGGCAGGGTTGGCGACCACGTTGACCCAGGGCGCCGGGGTGGCCTGACCGGGGCCGAGCACCACGACGTACTCCTTGCCGCCATCGGCGAAGCCGCCGTATCCATTGAAGAACTCGAGCTTCGGGACGGGGGGAACGGCCGTACCCGGGTCATGAGATAACGTCAGCGGCACAATTGGCGGAAGGTCAGCCGCCCGCACCCTTAGTTGGTCGAATAGGCCGCCACGCTCCGCCGTCAGGACGACACGGGCGACCGAGGCCAACAAGCCGGTCATGGACGCCGACACCAGGTCGGAGCGCAGCAAGAACACCGCGCCCTTCGCGGCGACCCCGGCAACCGCGGGGGCACGCGGCTGCGCCCGCACCAGGGCCTCCAGCGCGCCCTGCAGCTCCTGTGAGTACGATGCGGCGTGCTCGTTCAGGATGACGAGATCCACCGCGAGCTGTTTCAGCCGCAAATACTCGTGCGCGAGCAGCAGGTGCCGCACCATGTCGAGGTCGGCGCTGTCGCCGATGCGGAGCAGCAGGATGGGCAGGTCGCCGGAGATCCCCTGCCCCCACAAACCCGACTGCACTCCACTGCCCCGGCGTATCGCATCGGACGGCGGCCGCAGCGACGGCCCGGCGAACACCAGGTGCGCGGCCAGGGTCTGGAACAGGTCGGCGTCCCGGGGCGCAATGCCGAGATGGCGCAACTGGACCTGCGCCTGCGTCCAGGCGAGCGTCGAAGCACGGTCGAACGCGGCAGCGTCGCGATGCTTGTCGATGGCGCCGACAAGGGCCTCGCGCGTGCCGGCTGCCATCGTCCAGAACGCGACGCGCACGGTCGCCCCGGCGGCAACGGTCACCCGGCAGCGCAGGGAGAACACTGCATCCAGCACCGTGCCGACGGTGTTGGACAGGTCTCGCCCGTCCATGGCGGCCGCATCGCGCACGCTGCGGCCGCGGCCCAGGAAGCGGGCGCGGTCGGTCTCTGCCTGGATGCCATTGTGGGCGGCGCCGTTCGCAACGAGCAGGTGCGCGGCCCAGACCTCGGGCTCCGTGGGGGTGCGCCGCCGCCGCGTGGCCAGGATGGCACCGCCGTTGCCCGATGCGTCCCCTTGGCGTTCGGTGTGCACGAACATCTTGGCGAAGGCCGGATGCGCGATGTCGTCGGCCGGCCGGCTCAGCGCCACCTCGGCGAACGAGGTAATCTCGATCGTGCGCGCAGTCGTGCCGGCGTTCGTGACCGAAATACGCCGAACCTCCGCATCTTCCTCGGCCGACACCAGGACCTCCATCATGGTCGTCAGCGTGCCGTCGCGGCGGGCGAACTCGGCCCGGTCCTCGCTGAAGGCAACGTCGTACTCCTCCGGCGTGGCGCCGATGGGCTGCAACCCCGCCGACCAGACACGGCCGCTGCCGGTGTCGCGCAGCAGGATGTAGGATCCCCAATCGTCCAGTGTCGGGTCTTCCCGCCACCGCGTCACGGCGAGGTCCCCCCAGCGGCTGCTGCCAGAGCCGGCGGTTGTCAGCATCACGGCGTAGCGCCCGTTGGATAGCAGGTGGGTCACGGGGGCCGGGCCAGCCGCGGTGGCGAACCGACGCCCGCCCGGCGCGATAGCGGACTTGCCGTTGGCGGATGGCTTGTCGTCGATCGGCAGAGGCCGGGCCATGGCCACGTTGCGCGGCGCCCGCTCCTGCAGCAGCAGTTCCGTCGCCTGGATCATGGGTTCGGCGTGGAACCGCGTCCGCATGATCCCTTCCAGGGCGGCGTCCGCGATGGCCACGATGGTCATGCCCTGGTGGTGCGCCATGAATGCCCGGACCACCGCGAGCGTCTCGCCGGCCGGGATGCGGCCCGGCGTGTAGTCCACCGCCTCGTAGAAGCCATAGCGGCCCTGTGCGCCGGCTGCTGCAAGGCGGGTCAGGTTGCCGACGGCTGCCGCGGGATCCACCATTGCCGCCAGCGCGGTCGCGTACGGGGCGATGACGACGTCTGCGTCCAGGCCGCGCTTCAAGCCCAGACCGGGAACGCCGAAATTGGAGTATTGGTAGGTGTACTCGACGTCCCGAACGTTGTAGGCCGACTCCGACACCCCCCAGGGCACGCCGTGCTCCGTCCCGAAGCCGATCTGCCGCCGCACGATCAGGCGGCTCGTGTCCTGTAGCAGGCTGCCGTTCGGCGCGCGCATCACCAGGGACGGCATGAGGTACTCGAACATGGAGCCGGACCAGGACACCAGCACGGCGCCCCCCGCCGCGGGCGTGACGGTGCGGCCGAGCCGGAACCACTCGCGGGCCGGAATGTCGCCTTTGGCGATGGCCATGAAGCAGGCCAGCCGGGCTTCGGACGCCAGCAGGTCGTAGCAGTTCGCGTCCAGCGTTCCTTCGATGGCGAGGTAACCGATCGACAGCAGCTTGCGCTCCGCGTTGCGAAGGAAGCCGAACTCCATCGCCAGCGCCATGCCGCGCGCATCCTGCTCGATCGTGAGCAGGCGTTGCGCCAGGATCGCCGGGCCAGGATCGTTGCGGTGGCTTTCAACCGTCCGATGCAGCGCGGCGGCCCAGTATGCCAAGTCCGCAGCGCCCTGCTGCCTTGCGGCCAGCGCGCCAGCCATCGCTGCCGCCGCCGCGATGTCCGCGGCAAGGCTGGCAAGATCGCTTTCCGGCGCGGCAAGCCGGACGCTGATCGCGGCGAAGGCATCGCCGACCTCTAGCACCCCTGGCAGCGGCGTAACTGCCGCGGGCGGGGACAGGCGCGCCACCTCCTCGGCGACGAGGCCAGCGGTGTCGACCAGCCCTGCGCGCCAGGCGGGATGTACGGATCCTTGCCGCCACCCTGCGCACGCATTGGCGAGCGCGATGAGGTGACCGGCCAAGTTGCCGCTGTCCACGGTCGACACGTAGTGCGGTTCCAACGGCCGCAGATCGACCGTGTCGTACCAGTTGTAGAAGTGCCCGCGGAAACGTTGCAGCCGCGCCATGGT
>CAXTCJ010000177.1:0-9427 GCA_964242215.1 uncultured Acetobacteraceae bacterium
GGTTGGGCTGGTGACGTCAGTCGAGTGGTTGGCACGTTCGCATGCCATACGGCAGAGCCCGCGTTTGCGGAGGCCCGTGGACCAGGGTCAAGCCCTGGCATGACGGTAAAGCCCTGGCATGACGGGGGCTTAGGCTCAGCCTTTGCCCGCGAACAAAGCCAGTGCGGAGTCTACCACCCGCTTCTGGTAGGCGAAATTGAGCTGCGGCGTGTGCGAATGGTAGTCGCCGACCGCAAGCATCAGGTTGCCTTTCGTCTCGTCCAGGTAGCCTCGCAAGATCAAACCCGCCGCGGCGATGTTGAAGCAGGGGCGGGTCAGCAAGTCTTGCCTCACCGACGCCACCGGCAGGCCGCTGTAGTTGGATAGGGCCGGCAACCAGCGGGTGTTGACCTGCATGTAACCGAGGTCCTCGGTGCCGTCCTGGTTCAAATGGACGGTGCCGGCCAGGCCGCCTTCCACCACGTGGATGGAGGGGAGTACGCGCGGCGGCAGATTGTACAGCGACGCGATCAGCGCCATGCAGGCGGCAAAGGGAACCGCCATCAGTGCGACAAGCTCATGCGGGCGGCGCGTCCCAGGTCACGATCCGTAGCAGCGCCCCGGCTCGGTCCGGGCCGAGGGAGACGACGGCGCGGCGGATAAACTGCCCGCCGCCCGCAGCCACTCCACTGGCCGTGACGGTCACCACGCGCGGCGGCGGCAGCGCGCCCGTCGGCACCGGCGTTCCGACGGAGGCAAGGGCCGCCGCAACGACGGGGGTCGCCAGGCGCGGATCGGGATCGGTGTCGGTGTAGATCGTCAGATACGGGGTGAGCCGCGCCAGCAGCGCCGGACTCATGCCCAGCACCAGCCCCAATTCGCTCACTGACTCGAAATCGGCGTTGGGCGGGGCGTAGTCCTTGCCTGCCGCCCGGTAGCGCTGCGCCTTGGCGCCGGTGGCGGCGGGTTCGGCGGACGGAAAGCGCCACTGCACGATCTCGGACGCGATCCGGTCCGCGTCGACCGCCGATTGCCCCGCCGCCCGCAACAACGCCGCCAGCAAGACGGGTGACGCGTGGTTCGGATTGATCTTGCCGGCCTCGTCCACGATGCTGATGCTGACCGCCGCACCCGGCAGGCGTAGCACATGGGCAGAGCCGTCGGCGGCCCAGGGCGCGGCCGTGTCGAGCAAGTGGAACGCGGCCTCCTGCACCGTGCCATCGGTCTCTGCGCGTAGGGCCGCCGCGCGCCGGAGGTTGCCGGCCAGCACCGCCTCGCTGCGTCCCGTGGCGGTGACCTGGGTGATGAGCAGCGCGATCAGAACCAGGGACCACAGCACGATCAGCAGCGCGAAGCCGTGCTCGCGCCTTGGCGTGATCCACCGGGCCGTCATCGTTCCAAACGCAGCCGCTGCCGCAGCACCTGGTTCGGATCGGCCGATCCCGACGCCGGCTTGTCCTGCAGTTGCTGCGGCACCCGGGCGGCGTTGTCCAACTCGTCACGCAGATCCTCCGTCAGCGCGCGGGCATCACGCTGGTCGTGCACGACGTGCGGCGTGATCAGCACCAGCAGCTCGGTGCGGGTGCGGTTATTGGTCTGCTGCCCCGCGAGGATGCCCAGCAGCGGAATGTCCTTCAGCCAGGGGATGCCCTGGTTCTGGCGGGAGGAGTTGTCGCTGATCAACCCGGCGAGCCCCACCGTCTGGCCATCCTGCACCACCACGCGGGAGGTGATGCTGCGCTCGTTGAAGGTCGGCGAGTTGACGCCGGGTGTGGTGACGCCGGCCGCGACGTCGCTCACCTCCTGCGTGATGTCGAGCGTCACCAGCCCGCCGCTATTCACCCGGGGCGTCACCTGCATGATGACGCCGGTCTGCTGGTAGTTGATCGAACTGACGATCGGTGCGTCCGAGGTCAGCGTGCTCTGCGCGGTCTGACTGAGGTACGGCACCAGCGCGCCGACCTGCAGCCGGGCCGGTTCGTTGTCCACCACCAGCAATTGCGGCGACGACAGCACCTTCACCTTCGTCACCGATTGCAGCGCGGACAGAGCGAAGCTGCTGTTGTTGGCACCCCCCAGCACGAACCCGGGGAAGCCGGAGGCAAAGGCGGTGGCCGTGGCGCCGAAGCTCAGCGCACCCTGCAGCCCGGAGCGGAAGAAGAACTGCGTGCCGTATTGCAGTGCGTCGTTCAGATCCACCTCGGCGATGGTGGCGTCGATGCGAACCTGCAACGGCAGGATGTCGAGCTTGCGGAGCATACCCTCGACCGCGTCGTCTTCCGAGGGCGTGGCATAGATCAGCAACGCGTTGGTCTGCGTGTTCGGAATGATCCGCATGGTGTCCGGGCTGGCTGCGCCGCCGCCGTTTCCCTCGGCCGGGTCGAGCCCGCCCAGGAGCGGGTTGGCGGCGGCCGGCGCCGCACTGGCCGTGGTCCCGCCGAGCGTGGCCGTGCTCGCGCCGCCCGTGCCGATTCCCGTGCTGCCCAGACCTGTGCTGCCAAGCCCCGTGCTGCCTTGGCCCGTCACGCCGGTCGTGCCGCCGCCTGTGCTGCCCAGCGTGCTTCCCCCCGTGACGCCGCGAGCCGCGATCTGCTGCGCAGCGCTGCCGCCGGACGCCGTGGGGCGCGCCGTCACGCTGTTCGGGGTGAAGGCCTGCTGCAGCACATAGGCGGTATCGGCGCTGCGGCTGTTCTGCAGGTAGTAGACGTGCCAACTCCGCGCCGAGGCGCCGCGCGATCGTTGCACCAGTGCGTAGACGCGCCGTACATCGTCGATGTAGCGCGGCTGGCTGGAGACGACGAGCACGGCGTTGAGCCGCGCCATCGGTATCACCCGCACGACGTTGCCGAGCGAGGCGCCCTGCCCACGGATCGCGTCTTGCAGCGAGCCCGCGAAGTCCTTGGCATCGCCCGTGCCGACCGGCAGGAGCGCGTACGATTGGCCCGCCAGCACATCCACGTCGAACGCCCCGACCAGGCTGGCAAGCGTTTGCCGGGTGGTGGGGTCGCCGTTGATGATCAGCGCGTTGCGGCCGGGATCGGCCACGATCCGGCCGCCATTCTGCACATAGGGCGCCAGCGTCTTTGCCAGATCCTCCGCCGACGCATAGCGCAAGGGCAGCACGATGCTGCCGGTGCCGCCCTCGCCTCCGGCCAGCCCCGGGGCCGCCGCCGCGGCGGCCGTCGGCAGCACGCGGTACACGCCGCCGGCCTGCACCAGGCTCGCGCCGTTCTGGGCCAGCAGGGTTTGCAGGATCGGCAGCAGATCGTCCCGCCCGACCGGCTTGGTGGTGCGCAAGGTGGCCGTGCCGCGCACCGCCGGGTCGATCGTGTAGTTCTGCCCGAGCATGGTGCCCAGGATCTGAGCCACCACGTCGCGAATGTCCGTGTCCGCGAAGTTCAACGAGATGTCGCCGCCACCCCCGCCGCCCCCGCCTGGCGAGGGCACGACGACATTGGCGCTGGGGGCGAGGCTATACTGCGCCGGCACCTGCGGCACGCCGCCGGCCGCGCCGTTCAGGCGTAGATTTGCCTCGCCGGCATTGCCCGACACCAGCGGCAGCGGCGTGAGCGGGGCCGGCGGCCCGGCGCACTCCGTCAAGACCAGCAGCGAGACGAATACGGGAAGGAGTCTGCTTGTCATTGAGTGTTTCCAGGCGCGGTTCCGAGGCCCGGCGGCACGGCCGAAACCGGGGCGGCGAGTGCGTTGCGATAGGCGAGCGGAGGGGGTGGGGGAAGCGGCAGCCCTGCCAAGGCTGCGGCCGGCGGTGGCGCGTTGGAGAAGCGCGGCGCCACCGTGTGCGATCCGCCGGGCCCGGTCAGCACCACCGAAGCGGCGCTGATCGCCTGCACTCGATACGTGCCGAACGTGTCGCCCTCGCGCACCACGGTGCTTCGCCCCTCCGGCCGGCCCGGCGCATCCGCGACGAAGATGGCCCTCCGGTCATTCCCGCTGATCAGGATGGCGGTCAGATGCGGCAGGCCGGGATCGGTGGCCGCGCCCTGCCCAGGATCGGGACGGCGATCCGGGGCCAGGGGCGGCCGCGCGAGCAGGACCGCCACGAGCTGAGCCTGGGACGCATCCGCCGGCGGCGCGCCCTGACTTGGCAGCGGCGCGAGCGGAGACTGGGTCTGAAACGGTGCTTCGGGCGCGCTGCTGCCCCACAATTCCACGGCGATGATCGCGCACAAACCCACTGCCAGGGCGGCTAGAACGGGTAACGGTGCGAGCCTCACTCGGTCGCCGCCTTACCGGAATACAGGGCGATGACGGTGAACGAGGCATCCAGCGGCTTGACCGCCTCGGTGGTGAGCGTGCTGGACGCGCCGATCTGCAGGTCATCGAGCAGCATCCGTGGCGCCGCCGTGTCGATCGCCGAGAACAACCCGACGAGCTGCGCCCACGGCCCGCTCACCGCCACATGCAAGCGGATGCGGCGATACGCACCGGCCGGTTCCACTGGAAATGCCTCGGTGCTGGAGACCCGCACGCCCGCGCGATCCGCCATCTCCTGCACGCGCTGTTGCAGCGTCGCCGCCGCGATCCCCTCGCTCGCACCCGCCAGCAGCGCCGAGCGCGGCTCCTGGGTCGACCCCTGGATCTGCCGCCGGAGCGCCGGTTCCGACCCGGCGACCGAGGCCATGCGGGCCGCCAGCACTTGGCGGTCGCGCAGCCTGTCCGCCCGCTCGCCATACCAACCGAGCACAGGAGACACCGCCCCCAGCCACACGAAGACCGCTGCCAGCGCCGTCAGGCCGAGTGCCAGGGCTTGTCCTCGCCGTCCGACGGGCAAGGCGCTCGCCAGGGTCACGGTGCGATATCGGCGCGGATGCTGAACTGGTCCCCGTGGCCCCCGGTCATGCGCATGACGGGGGCTGCGAAGTTGGGGTCGCTCAGCCCCGGTGCGCTGCTCAACAGAGCGATCAACCGCACCGCCGCGTCCGACCGCCCAGTGATGGTAAGCTTGCGGGCCCGAGCCGTGAATTCGGTGAGGTAGGTGTCATCGGGCAATGTCTGCGTCACGGAGGCGAGTGCCGCCAGTACATTCCCGGTCCGTGCGCTCTCGGCGGTCATCCCATCGGCGCCGCCCGAAGCGGCGGCAAGCTGCCGCCGTATCGCCTCGACCGCGGCCACGCGCGGCCGGAGCGTCTCGATGCGTGCCTCGGCGGCCGAGAGCGCGCGCGCCTGCTGGACGAAGGGCAGGACACACGCGATCACGGCGAGCCCGGCGCAGGCATAGCCCATCACCACGACGCTGCTGCGCCGCGTGCGCGTGCGGATCGCAGGGGAGGTGAGCCCGATGCGGCGGACCGCCCCGTCCGCCCCAGGCGCCTCGAACCAGGTCGGGCGCAACCCGGCGTCGGCAAGCTGTTGCAGGATCGGCTGCAATGTCCGCTTTGGCAGTACGGACAGCCCTGCTACGAGCCGCCCCTTGGCGCGGTCCCGAGCGGTCACGCGCCAACTCCAGAAAACGGCATCTTCGGCAAAAGGGGTGAGGCGGTCCATTTCATTGGCGAGCACCGCCCCGAGATCCCGCTCGGCTGCGAGCGGCAGTTCAGCCTCCTGCTCCAGCAGCATGCCGCCAGGCAGTTCGAGGATTGTCGGCGCGGCGCTGCGGATCCGCTCCAGCGTGCGCCTGGCGTCGGCCAAGCCGCCGGGCCCGAACGAAACCTGCCCGAACGCCTTGCGCCCGCGCCTGTGGCGGAGTGCCACCTCGACGCCGGGCACGGTGCCGGCGGTGTAATGCAGGATGATGGCCCGGTCATTGGCATGGCCAACCTGGCTTGGAACCAGGCTGCCCATCTGTCCTGCCCACCAAAGGAAGATATCGTCGAACATTCGAGCGGCCGGTTCCTCGCGGTGCTGATCGATTTACGGGATTTCGCAGGGATCGGATGCGCACCGACGGTTTATGTTCTTTTAACCATTTAGCCGTCTGCGCATCGGTTCAACGATGATATCCGGCCAATAACGCCTGAGTTCAGGCTGGAACACCAGCCTGATTCGGACCAGCTCCGGCAGGACCTGACCCGGCCATGTCGCGAGCCAAGTGCCCGATGGATCCCAATACGCGAACTCCGCGCGGGCGACACCGGGCAGCAGCGTCGCCTCCTGAACCGGCGGCGGGGGGCCGAGCAGGGTCGCATGCAGGTGTGGCGTCCAGCGCAGGACCAGCCGGTGATCGGCCGTCACGCCGAGCGACACATCGGCCTCAGCCACGCCCAAGGCCGGCGCGGCCGCCGCCAGGTTTGCCGTGAACGCGAGGCTGCCCGGACCGCCGGCGAGGAGGGGGGCGTGGGTGCTGGTGCCCGGGTTCATCTGCTCGATCAGCCGGCGCAGCAGCCGCTCGGCCGCGTCCATGTCGCCGGCATTCGCAATCACCTCGGTCTGCCGCCGGGCCACGTGGAGGCCGAATTGCGTCCCCTGCGTCAGCCCCGCCAGGATTAGCCCCAGCACCACGAGGGCCACCAGCACCTCGAGCAAGGTAAAGCCCGGTGGCATACCCCGGGTCTCTCGGCGGCTCATGGCGCGCCAAGTCAAGGCGGCGGCGGCGGGGCGGTGCCAACCGCCTGCGACTGCAGCGTGACCCGGCGTGTAGCGTGACCCTCCTGCCAGGATATTTCCACGCCCACTGCAAACAGGGCAGCGACTGGCTTCGTGGGATCCACCGCGGCGGCCTGGCCCAGCGGTGTCACGCGGACGCGCCAGTGATACCCCCGGCCCTCGTCGCCCTGCCGGTCGCTCGCCACCAATTGGCCGCCGAGGCTTGCTACCGCCAAGTGCGATTGCGCCCGGCTGAGCGCCTCCTCGTAGCGCAGGGCGGTGGTGGCGCTGGCAAGGCCGCCGATCCCGCCCTCGAACAGCATACCCAGCGCGAAGGCCGCGATGATGAAGGCGACCAACACCTCGAGCAGGGTGAAGCCGTGCTGGTGGTCAGCGCCCAACGCTTACCGCCACCCGGCCGGTCAGCCAATCGACCCCGATCGCCGCCCGGATCGTGCCGCTGGCCAGGTCGATGCGGCCGCCGCTGGACGATCCGTCGGGGGTGAACACGATCGCTCCCCCCGCGACCGCGACGCCGACCGGCAGCGTGCGCGGGGCCGCGTCGCCGATCTGCCAGGCCCGATGCGCCGCATCCAGGCTGAACGCCACGGGGCGATCGGTCGCGATGGCCTGGGCACGGGTGCTGCGCAACGCCCCGGACAGGATGGACGTCGCGGCGCTGACCTCCTGCCGGGCACTGCGCGGCGGCCCGCGCGTCAATACCACGCCCGCCACCACCGCCAGCACCGCGATCACCACCAGCATCTCCAGCAGGGTGAACCCGGCGTCCCGCTCCATTATTGCGCTAGATCGTTCAGGCTCAGCATCGCCAGCAGCAGCGAGACGACGATGCCCGCGATCGCGGCCCCCATGACGATGGTGATCGCCGGCACGATCAGCGCCACCAAACGCTGCACGGCCAGCCGGGTCTGCTCCTCGTGGATTTCGGCCGCGGTGAGCGCCATGGCGCCAAGCTGCGCCGTCTCCTCGCCGAGCCGCAGCAGGTGGATGGTTCGCGCCGGCATCACCCGCAGCTTGCCGAGTGGCTCGGCCAGCCCCGCGCCGCCGCGGGCCCGCAGGGCAGCCGCCTCGATCGCGGCGGCGGCTTCCGTGTTGCCAACGGCGTCGCGCACGATTCCCAAGGCCGCGACAAGGGGAACGCCGTTGACCAACAGCGTGCCCAGCGTGCGGGTGAACTGCGCGGCCACCACCTCCCGAAACAACCGCCCAAGCACGGGCAGGTGCAGCAGCATCCGGTCGGCGGCCCGTCGCGGCCCTGGCCGCCGCAATGCGGACCGGGCGAGCAGCAGCCCGACCGCGAGCAGCACCAGTATATAGACTCCGTAGTTGGACACCGCGGCGCCGAAGCCGATCAGGATCTGCGTCGGCCGCGGCAAGGCGACGCCGTTCTGCTCGAACAACGGGACGAATTGCGGCAACACCTCCGTCAGCAGCAGCACGATCGAGCCGGTTGCCGCGACCATTAGCAGGGCCGGGTAGATCATTGCGGAGCGCACCGTGCTGGTCAGGCTGCGCTGCCGCTCCAGCAGCCCCGCCAACCGGTCGAGCGTTGCGGCCAAGGTGCCGCCGGCCTCACCGGCGCGGATCAGGCCCACGAACAGGCGGGGGAAGCTGCGCGGCTGGGCAGCGATCGCGTCCGCCAGCGTGCTGCCGTCGCGAACCGCGTTGCGGATCTGCTCCAGCACGGCGACCAGGCGGCGACCCGGCGCCATCTCGATCATGAACCGCAACGCACGGTCCAGATCCTGCCCCGCGCCCAGCATGATCGACAACTCGCGCATCATGTTGGTGACGTCGTTGCGGCTGAGCGCGGCGCTGCCCCGGACATCCCGGGTCAGGACATCGAGCCACCGCCAACGCTCCAAAGGCTCCGCCCGGATCGGAATGCTGCCCTGGCGCTGCAGCCAAGTGATCACCGAAGCTGCGTCCGCCGCCTCCATTTCGCCCTTCGTCATGGCGCCTGCCGGGTCGATGGCGGTGTAGCGGAAGGCGGGCAATCAGGCCTCGGCGCGGATGCTGCGGACGACTTCCTCGATCGTGGTCACCCCGGCCAGCGCCGCCGCGATCCCCGCGTCGAACATCGTCACCATGCCGCCCGCCACGGCTGCGCGCTCGATCTCCGCCCCATCCGCGCGGGTGAAAATCAGCCGCTCGATCTCGGCATTGGGCGTCAGGAACTCGGCGATTGCCTGCCGACCCCGGTACCCGGTGTCGCGGCACTGCGGGCAGCCGACGGGGTGCCACAGCGTCGGGTCGCTGCCCACATGCAGCCTGAATCGCCGCACCATCTCGGGCGCGGCCGGGGCAGGGCGGCGGCAATTCTCGCACAACCGGCGCACCAGGCGCTGGGCCAGCACGCCCCGCAGCACCGCCGTCACCAGGTAATCCTCCAGCCCCATGTCCCGCAGCCGCGCGATCGTCTCCGCCGCCGAGTTGGTGTGGATGGTGGACAGCACCAGGTGCCCGGTGAGCGCCGCCTGCACCGCGATCTGCGCCGTTTCCAGGTCGCGGATCTCACCCACCATGATGACGTCCGGATCCTGCCGCAGGATCGAGCGCAGCAGGGTCGCGAAATTCAGCCCGATCTGCGGCTTCACCTGGATCTGGTTGATGCCTTGGAGCTGGTATTCGATCGGGTCCTCCACCGTCACCACCTTGCGCGTGACGGCATTCAGCCCGGTGAGCCCGGTGTAGAGCGTCGTGGTCTTGCCGCTGCCGGTTGGGCCGGTCACCAGCACGATGCCGTTCGGCAAACTGAAACTATGCTCCAGCCGGGTCACGATGTCTGCGGCCAGCCCCAGCCGCGCGTAATCGAACACCACGGCGCTACGGTCCAGCACGCGCAGCACCACGGTCTCGCCGTGCAGCGAGGGGATGGTGGAGA
>CAXTCJ010000178.1:0-1438 GCA_964242215.1 uncultured Acetobacteraceae bacterium
GCTGGATCTTCAATTGCGTGGCCCGGCTCGGCTGGCTGAACCGCATGACGCAGTTCAAGGACAAGGCCGGCAAGAACCAGGAGACCGTGTCGGCCGGGTTATACGTGTATCCGAACCTGATGGCGGCGGACATCCACGCCTACCACGCGACCCGCGTGCCGGTCGGCGACGATCAGCGCCAGCATCTGGAACTGGCGAACGACATCGCCCAGAAGTTCAACCACGATTACGGCGTCGAGTATTTTCCGCAGATCGAGCCGCTGATCCTGGGCGTCGCGGCGCGGGTGATGAGCCTGCGCGACGGCACCAAGAAGATGAGCAAGTCTGACGCCTCGGACATGAGCCGCATCAACCTGACGGATGACGCCGACACGATCGCGCTGAAAATTCGGCGCGCCAAGACCGATCCGGAACCGCTGCCCGAGGAGGCCCGCCTGCTGGAGCACCGCCCAGAGGCGCGCAACCTGGTCGGCATCTACGCGGCCCTGACCGACACCGACCATGCCGGCGTGCTGCGCGATTTCGGCGGCAAGAACTTTGGCCCATTCAAGGAGGCGCTGGCAGCCCTGCTGGTCGAGAAGCTGGCCCCGATCGCGGCCGAGACGCAGCGCTGGTTGGCCGATCCCGGCACGATCGACCGCCGGCTGGGGCAGGGGGCAGAGCGCGCCGCCGCCATCGCCGAGCCGATCGTGGCCGAGGCCGAGCGGCTGGTGGGGTTCCTCAAAGCGCGGGCGTGACGTCGCTGACGGACGGGGGTGAGCCTGCTATAGTCGGCGCATGGGCAGCGCCCTTCGCAGTTCGATGACGATGGCGGAGTTCCTGGAGTGGGAGCAGCGCCAGCCAACGAAGCACGAGTTTGATGGCATGGGGCCGGTCGCGATGGCGGGCGGTACGCTCGCGCATGCGCTATTACAGACGAACCTCGCGATCTCGGTAGGCGGTGCGCTCCGTGGCACGCCGTGCCTGTTCCTCGGCAGCGACTTTCAGCTTCGGCTCGAGATGAGCGTCCGGTATCCCGACGGCACGGTCGTTTGCGGGCCGCAGGACAATCGGGATCTCGGCACCAGCATGCCCGTCGTCGTTTTGGAGGTTCTGAGCCCGTCAACGGCCGGCATCGATCGTATCGTCAAGGCGCGGGAGTACCAGGCCACGCCGTCCGTCCAGCGTTACGTCATGCTCGAACAGGACCGAGTTGCCGCGACCGTCTTCGCCAGGCTGAACGACGGCTGGTCGGGCCAGGTACTCGCTGCCGGGGACACACTGGCGTTTCCGGAACTTGGAATCACTGTAGCCCTCGACGACCTCTGTTTCGGTGTCGCGTTGCCGGAATTGCCGGACGGCGCAGCCTAGCGCTTCGACGCACCCGCGGCGTCTGCATGGCTTACCGTCATGCCAGGGCTTGACCCTGGTATCCACGGTCATCCGCCGACACCGGCCC
>CAXTCJ010000178.1:1538-9362 GCA_964242215.1 uncultured Acetobacteraceae bacterium
ACCGTCATGCCAGGGCTTGACCCTGGTATCCACGGTCATCCGCCGACACCGGCCCTCCCATGTTGCACGCGACAGTGGAAAGCACTTGTCTGACATCATTCGCCCGACCCCGTGGATACCAGGGTCAAGCCCTGGCATGACGGCAGCAGCGTTTGCGTGGACGATGCGATCTGGCGAAGATGGCCTGACCGGGCCATGGCTGGCTCGCTTCAACACATGAGGCTGTCCCCCATGCAATACCGCTCCCTCGGCCGCTCCGGTCTGCAAGTTTCGCCGCTTTGCCTCGGTGCCATGATGTTCGGGGGCGCGACCGACGAGGCGACCTCCGTGCGTATCATCGACGGCGCGCGGGACAGCGGCATCAACTTCATCGATACCGCAGACGCCTATAATGGCGGCGAGAGCGAACGGGTCGTCGGCCGTGCCATCGCCGAACACCGCAACTGGTGGGTGCTGGCCACCAAACTGGCCAACCCGACCGGAAAAGGGCCGAATGCGACGGGGACGTCGCGCCGGCACGTGTTCACCGCGGCGGATGCGAGCCTCAAGCGGCTAGGCGTCGACACCATCGACATCCTCTACCTGCACAAGGAAGACCACACGACGCCGCTGTCCGAGACGGTGAACGCCATGGCCGACCTCGTGCGCACCGGGCGTATCCGGTATTTCGGCGTATCCAACTACCGGGCCTGGCGCGTGGCCGAGATCTGCCGTCTGTGCGACGAGGTAGGCATCGACCGCCCCGTGGTCAGCCAGCCGCTGTATAACGCGCTGAACCGCATGATCGAGGTGGAGCACATCCCGGCCTGCGTGCATCTCGGCTTGGGCATCTTCCCCTACAGCCCGCTCGCCCGTGGCGTGCTGACCGGCAAATACCGCCCGGATGCCGTCCCCGAGCCCGGCTCGCGCGCCGGGCGGCAGGACAAGCGGATCATGGAGACGGAATTCCGCCCGGAAAGCCTGCACATCGCGCAGACGGTGGCCGAGCATGCGCGGGCCCGCGGCATCACGCCGGGTCAATTCGCCTTTGCCTGGGTGCTGAACAACGCGCTGGTCACCGGCGCCATCGGCGGCCCGCGCACCGAGGAGCAGTGGGCGGACTACATGGGTGCGCTCGATTACGTCTTCACGGCCGAGGACGAGGCGTTGGTCGACGGGCTGGTCTCGGCGGGGCACCCATCTTCGCCCGGCTACAACGACCCGGCGTATCCGCTGGAGGGCCGGATCAGCTTCGCAAGCTGAACAGCCGCGTCTCGCCGAACCCGAGCGTGGTGAACGCCGGTATGCCCGCGTCCGCCAGCGCGCGTTGCGGGCCGTCCACCGGCTCGTCGGTGAGTTGGAAGGTGCCGAAATGCATCCCGATGGACTGGCGCGCGCCCAGATCGTGGTGCGCCTGGATCGCCTCCGTCGGGTTCATGTGCACGGGCGCCATCAGCCAGCGCGGCTCGTAGGCACCGATCGGGATCAAGGCCAGATCGGGTGCGCCGAGCCGGTCCCGTATCGCCGTCCAATGCGGCCCGGCGCCGGAGTCGCCGGCGAACAGCACGTGACCGTCCGGACTCGCCACGCTGAAGCCGGCCCAGAGCGAGCGATTGCCATCGAACGGCCCGCGGCGGCTGAAATGTCGCGCCGGCGTTGCGGTGATGCGGCACGGCCCCGTCGTGGCGCTTTCCCACCAGTCCAGGGTTGTCACCCGGTCGAACCCGGCCCGGCGCAGGATGGGCTCGTTACCGATTGTGCCGATCACGGCCGGCTTGAAGCGAGAGGCCAGCGCGCGGAGCGATGGCAGGTCCATGTGGTCGTAGTGGTTGTGCGAGACGAGCACCAGGTCGACCTTGGGCAGGTTCGCCAACGCCAGTCCGGGTGGCCGGGCGCGCTTCGGTCCGGCCCACTGCACTGGGGAGCAGCGATCGCTGAAGACCGGATCGGTCAGGATGCTCAGGCCGGGTAGCTGCAACAGGAAGCAGGAATGACCGATGAAGGTCAGTGCCGCCGTGCCCTGGGCCACACCGTCGGGCGGCGGCGGATAGACTGGATCGGGCGGCAGCGGCAGCCAGACCCGGCGGTCGCCACCGAAGCGCCATTTCAGGATCTGGACCAGCCGGTGCTGGGCGACCGCCTGGCCTGGATTGAAGAACCGCTTGCCGTCGAAATGGTCGGAACCAGCGATGTTACGGGGCAACGGGGTCCGCGCGGATACCGGTGCCCGTCGGGTCGGGCGAGAAATGGATCGTGACGTCGGCGCGCTTGGCGCAGGCCTGCAACGTCCAAACCTCGGTCCAGGGCCGAGGCGGCGCGCCGGGCTGGGGGCGTGTGCCCGGCGGCGCGCCATCCAGCCCAACGAAGCGCGTGTTGACCACGCCGCCTTGGTCGCAGCCGGCGGGCATCTGACCCATCGCTCCGGCGGCAAACGGCACGCTATCCTGCTGAAGTTGCGGGTCTGTGATGGTGTTGCCGGGCAGCAGCGGCTGCGTCTGCAGCGTTCCGTCCGGTTGGATGATGGTCATCGCGTTCAGCAGCCGATCCTGGCCGCACCCGGTCTCCCGCATGCCTTCCTTGATGGCACCGCCGGTGAGCTGGCCGTTGTCGCCGGTCTGCAGCGGATCGAGCACGCCCACCTCGCCGGTGGTAACGTAGCTCGCGGTAGGGCAGGCGGTTGTGCCCGGCGGATCCACCGCGTGGGCCGCACGAAGCAGTGCCGCCACATGATCCGGCCGGCTGAGCAGCGGCAGCAGGGACGGGGGTAGCGACGCGGGGGGCAGGCCGGTCTGGCCAGACGTTGCGGGCGCCGCGAACGCAGGTATGGCCGCGACGGAAAGCAAGGCCAGGACTGCCGCGAACCGCATCTCGTCTCTACTCCTTACCGAACTAGACTGTTCTGAACGCTGCAATGGGATGCGCGTTCGCAACGGAGTAGTAGATCAGTGCTGCTTAACAATCCTCCCCCGCGCTTAACGGAGGGTGGATCCGGCGAAGTCGATCAGACCGGCTCCAGGATCTCTTCCGGGACGGTACCGAGGCTCTCGACGAGCAGATGCAGACGGTCGCGCAAATCATCCAAGTCTGCGGAATCCAACTGCGTGCGGCAAACGACGTGTTGTTGTGCCTTCGCCAAATCGTCGCGCAACGCATAACCAGCTTCGGTCAGCTTGTTGTCGATCACGCGCTCGTCGCCGGGCCGGCGGTTGCGTTCGATCAGCCCGGCGGCCGCGAGACGCTTTAGCATCGGGGTCAACGTCCCGGCGTCCAGCTTCAGGGCCCGGGCCAACTCGCCCGAGGTTCGACTGGGCACATCCAGCAGAGCCAACAGCACAAGATATTGCGGGTAGGTCAGCCCGAGTTCACCTAGAACGCCGCGATAGCTCCGCGTGATCGCGTTGGTCGCGGCATACAGCGCAAAGCAAAGCTGGTTCTCTAGGTGCAGGCTATCGAAGGCGGCCATAGCAGATTAATTCCCATTTGAGGGTGAGAATGCAGCAAACCTGCTTTGATGGCTACCATTTTGGGGCTGTTCACGGCGTGCAATCTGGGTTCGAAGGCAGGAATGCTTGCGTGGCCGGAATGGTTTGTATCGGAACGTAGTAATCCCAGGGCGATTTGCTTTCTGCCGGGGATTTGACACGATACAGCGTCACATCGTCCATTAATCGGCCGTCGGCTCGGATTGTGGCTTGATGCCCAAAATAGTCGACAGGCGCCGCCCTCATGGCACGATTGACTGCCACGGCCTCGACCGTATTGGCGGTTTTGGCGGCCTGCAGATAGTGCAGCACCGACGCATAGACGGCGGCGTGGTCCTTGCCGGGCATCATTCCGGTTTGTGCCATGAACCGCTTGGCGAAGGCGCGCGACTCCGGCGTCTGGTCCCAGTAGAACCCGGCGGTGAGGTTGAAGCCCTGCGCCGCCGCCAGCCCGACCGCGTTGATGTCCGATATATAGATCAGGAAGCCGCCCAGGCGCTGCTTGCCGTCCGCACCCACGCCGAACTCGTGCGCCTGTTTGATCAGGTTCACCAGGTCGCCGCCGACGGAGGCGAACGCCACCACATCCGCCCCCGACGCCTGCGCCTGCAGCAACTCGGACGAATAGTCGGTGGCGCCGATCGCGTGCTTGGCATCGCCCACCACGGTGCCGCCGCCGGCGGTCACGATGGCCGTCGCGTCGCGCTCCAGGGCCGCGCCGAACGCCATGTCGACGGTGATGAAGAACCACTTCTTGCCGCCATGCTCCAGCAGGGCACGGGCGGTGCCGGTGGTCAGCGCGTGGGTGTCGTCCGCCCAATGCGTGCTGACCGGGGAGCACAGCTTGGCGGTGAACTCGCTGATCGCGGCCGCGGTGATCATCACGGTGCGGTTCTTGTCTTTGGCGAGTTGCTGAACCGCCAGCGCGATCGGTGTCACCGGCAGGTCGACAATGGCGCTCACACCGTCGGTGTCGAACCAGCGCCGGGCAATGGTGGAGGCGACATCCGGCTTGTTCTGGGTGTCCGCGTCGACGATCTCGATCTTATGGCCCTCGAGCGGGCCGAAATCCGCTACCGCCATGCGGGCTGCGACCACCGATCCGCGGCCGCCGGTATCGGCGTAGGGTCCGGTCTCATCGGTCAACACGCCGATGCGGATCGTGTCCGGCAATTGTGCCCACGCCGGCAGGCTCGTGGCGATCAGCGTGCAGGCGAGCAGGAGGCGCTTCATCGGACCGGTCCCAAGACATTGCTTTGACCTTGGGTTAGCGGCGCCGGCTTAGACGCGCAATGCGGCCGTTGCAGCGCCCGTGCGAACCAGGGCGTTGAGCGTCAGCCCAAGCGCCACCACGGCCACCGCGGCGCCGATCCAGGGCAGGCGAGCGTAATCCACCCCCGCCGTCAGGGCGGCCCCGCCCAGCCAGGCCCCGGTGGCGTTACCCAGGTTGAAGGCGCCCTGGTTCAGCGTCGAGGCCAAGTTCGGAGCGTCGGTCGCCGCCTCCAGCACCCAGATTTGCAGCGGTGAGACCAGCGCAAACGCCAGCGCGCCCCACGCGACGAGCACGGCGAGCGTCGGCACTTCCCGATGGCTCACGACCGCGAGCACGAGCAGCACGGCGATCAGCCCGGCGAAGCAGCCTACGACCGTGCCCATCAGGCTGCGGTCGCCCAGCCATCCGCCCACGAAATTGCCGGCGGTCAGGCCCACGCCCACGGCTAGCAACGCCAGGGTGACGCCGTGCGGCGACAGCCCGGTCACCGTCTCGAGGAACGGGGTGATGTAGGTGAACACACTGAACAGGCTGACCGAGGCCAGCGTGGAGATCAGCATCGGCTGCAGCACCGCCCACCGCCTCAGGGTGCGGAATTCCGAGCCGAGGCCGTTCTTCGACCCGGGCAAGCCGGTCGGTATCCAGGCCACGATGGCGACCCCCGCCAGTAGGCCGATGGCGACCACCGCCCAGAACGCGGCGCGCCAACCGGCCGCCTGGCCCAGCGCGGTGCCGAATGGCACTCCCAGCACGTTGGCCAGCGTCAATCCGGCAAACATCAGCGCGACCGCCTGCGCCCGGCGCTCGCGCGGCACGAGGTCGCGCGCGACGACGGCGCCGATGCCGAAGAAGGCCCCGTGGGCGAAGGCGGTCACGATGCGGGCGAGCAGGAGCAGCCAGTAGGTGGGGGCCAACGCGCAGCCGAGATTGCCCACCAGGAACACCGCCATCAGCCCGAGCAACGCCGTCTTGCGCGGCAGCCGGGCCGTCGCCATCGCCACCAGTGGGGCGCCAATCACCACACCCATCGCGTAGCCGGACACCAGGTAGCCCGCCTGCGGAACGGTGACCGCGAAGCTGCGGGCCACGTCCGGCAGCAGGCCCATGATCACGAACTCGGTCGTGCCGATGCCGAAGGATGCGATGGCCAGGGCCAGGATCGGGAGCGAGGTGAGCACGGCGGCCTCCGTTGGCACGTTTGTGCACTGCAGCAAGACATGGTTCACGGCGTTCGGCGAGGCAACCCCTCCCTGGCTTGACAGGCTGCGGCAAGCTGGGTGGCATGACGCCATGCCAGACACCCAGACCACGCTGACCTTTGCGACAATCACCGCGCCGACGCCGACGCGGGAGGGCCTTGCCGCCGCCTATGTGGCGCTGAACGCGCAGCTGGACACCGATCTGCCAGGAGGCCTTGCCGGGTGGGACCGGCTGCGGCGGGAAGTGGATGACTGGAGCGCGCTGGTGCATCTGCGTTTTGCTCAGGACACCACCGATGCCGCGGCCAAGCAGGCCCGGGAATACGCCGACGCGCTATCCCCCGTGATCACCGAGCACGAGGTGGCAATGAAGCGCCGCCTGTTGGCCATGCCTGGCGTGGAAGCGATCGCCGGCACGCATGCCCTCCGGTTGTGGGAGACCGACATCACCACCTTCGACCCGGCGATCGCGGCCGATCTGGAGGAGGAGAGTCGCCTCAGCGCCCGCTACACCGCGCTGATCGCGGGTGCCAAAATCACCCTGGACGGACAGGAAACCAACCTGGCCGGGCTCGGCCCCTCGGTCGAGAACCCCGACCGTGCGACCCGCCACCGGGCCGAGCAGGCGCGTTGGGGCTTCTACTCAGCCCATGCGGACGAGCTGGATACGATCTACGACGACCTGACCCGGCTGCGCGACGGCATGGCGCGCAAGCTGGGCTACGCCGACTACACTCCGCTCGGCTATCGCCGCATGCGCCGGGTGGATTACGGCCCCGAGCAGGTCGCGCGCTACCGCGACGAGGTGGCGACCCATGTCGTGCCCCTGGTCGCCCGCCTGATGGAAGCGCGGCGGCAGGAGAACGGCTGGGACACGCTGCGCTACTGGGACGAGGCGTTGATCGACCCGGCGGGCAACCCCAAGCCCGCCGGCGGCCACGACTTCTTGGTGACGCAGGCGCAGTCCATGTTCGACGAGATGGACGGCCGGCTGGGTGCGTTCTACCGGCTGATGAACGGCGGCGGCTTCCTGGACCTGAAGAACCGGCCGGGCAAAGCGGGCGGCGGGTTCTGCACGTCCTTCCCCAGCGTCGGCGTCCCGTTCATCTTCGCCAACTTCAACGGCACGCACGGCGACATCGGCGTGTTCACCCACGAGATGGGCCACGCCTTCCAGAACTGGGAAAGCCGTGACCAGCCCGGCATCGACTATCTGTGGCCCACCATGGAGGCAGCCGAGATCAACTCGATGGGGCTGGAATTCCTGACGTTGCCTGGGATCGGCAAGCTGGTGGGCGAGGCCGAGGTGGAGCGGTTCACCCGCATGCAGCTGATCACCTCGCTGGCCTTCCTGCCGTATGGCGTGTGCGTCGACCACTTCCAGCACGAGGTTTATGCCAACCCGACCGCGACCCCGGCCGAGCGGCACGCGATGTGGCAACGGCTCGAGCGGCGCTACATGCCGTGGACCGATTACGGCGACTTGGCCTACCCGGCCATGGGCGCGCGGTGGCAGGCGAAGGGGCACATCTACGGGTCGCCGTTCTATTACATCGACTACACACTGGCGATGTGCTGCGCGTTGCAGTTCTGGGTCTGGTCCCGCCGCGACTATGCCGGGGCGCTGGATGCTTACGTGAAGCTATGCGCACAGGGCGGATCGGCGCCGTTCGGCGAGCTGGTGGCGTCCGCCGGTCTGGTGTCGCCGTTCGAGCCCGGCGCGCTGGCCGACGTGGTTCGAGCCGCCGAGGCAGTGTTGGGACTTTGATCGTGCGCATACCCTCTCCGCCATGCGTCGCCCGGGCCGCCTCCCTCGCTGGGCCGGGCACGATGAGGAAGTATCCTCCCCCGTTCTCCACGGGGGAGGTGGCGGCGAAGCCGACGGAGGGGG
>CAXTCJ010000179.1:0-9217 GCA_964242215.1 uncultured Acetobacteraceae bacterium
GTCTTCTCAGGAGATCGCCCAGATCATCGGCGTCATCGACGAGATCGCCTTCCAGACCAATCTGCTGGCGTTGAACGCCGGGGTTGAGGCGGCGCGGGCCGGCGATGCGGGTCGTGGGTTCGCGGTCGTCGCCAGCGAAGTTCGTGCACTAGCGCAACGCAGTGCGCAGGCCGCGAAGGAGATCAAGGCGCTCATAAGCACCAGCACCTCGCAGGTTGGACTCGGCGTGACTCTGGTAAGCGAGACAGGGACGGCGTTGGGTCGAATCCTCTCCCAAGTCATCAGAATCGATGGGGTGGTGACGGAGATCGCGGCCAGCGCCCACGAGCAGGCGAGCGGGCTGGCCGAGGTCAATACGGCGATCAACCATATGGATCAGGTGACCCAGCAGAACGCAGCAATGGTCGAGGAAAGCACCGCAGCCAGTCACAAGCTCAGTCAAGAAACGGCCGAACTCGAGGGGCTGACGGAGCGCTTCAAGGTCGGCCGAGAAAGGCCGGCTCCGATTGCCATGCGAGGGAAGACGTCGCGCAACCCGATACCTCCCGCTGCCAGTGGCCTCGTTCAGCGGGTGGCAAATGGCGGGACCGTGCGGGCGTCCGAGACTACCAAGTCTGCGATGTAGCGGTCGTAATTGCCGCGTTGTCGAAGAGGTCGGGCAGGCGGGTGCGTGGCATCTTGCCCCAGACCAATAGGCGGCTGCCAGCCCGGTCCCGCGGTCATGCCAGAACGGAAATGCCGCGAATTGTCAGCAGGAACCAATAAGGGTGCCCTCGCAGGCTGATCGGCACGGTGCTGCTGACGGCCTACGACGGGTGGCAGCTCCTAGAGCTGCGCTAGTAGAGATCATCGCCCAGGTCGGCCAGATCAATAGCGCCGTGGCCGGGGGTGCATGTCTAAACCTCGCGGTGGGGACCACACGACCTTGAGCCGCCCCGCCGAGATGTTGAACGCCGCCCCTGGGTGAGGAACTTGAAAACGTAACCACGCTTGTTGCAACAGAGTTAACCACGGAGCGCAGCCATGGCAGCCCCCAATATGCCCGTCACGCTGACCGTCAACGGCCAGTCCCATAGTCTCACTCTTGATACCCGCACCACGCTCCTCGACGCCTTGCGAGAGCATCTTGGCCTCACCGGCACCAAGGTCGGCTGTAACCACGGGACATGCGGCGCTTGTACCGTCCACATCGATGGTCGCCGGCAGCTTGCCTGCCTCGTGCTCGCCGCATCCGCGTCCGGTCGCTCCATCACCACGATCGAGGGCTTGGCCGCTTCGGACGGCACTCCGCATCCGATGCAAGCCGCTTTCGCCGCGCATGACGCGTTGCAATGCGGTTACTGTACGCCGGGTCAGATCATGTCCGCCGTCGCCTGCATCGACGAAGGCCACGCAAACACCGACAACGACATCCGCGAATACATGTCGGGCAATCTGTGCCGCTGCGCCGCCTACCCGAACATCGTCGCGGCGATACGCGACGTCGCTCAAGCAAAGGCCGGCTGAGATGCAACCCTTCACCTACGCCCGCCCTGAAACTATCGAGGCGGCACTGCACGAGGCCGCAGTCTCCGGCGCTGGCTTCCTTGCCGGCGGGACTTCTATGGTCGATATGATGCGCGGGGACCTCATGGCGCCCTCCCACGTGGTCGACATCGGCCATCTCCCTGGCCTTTCCAGCATCGAGACGTCCGGCTCCGTGATCCGCTTCGGCGCGCTGGCACGCATGGCCGATGCGGCGGAGAACCCCGTGCTGCTGCAGCACTATCCGGCACTGACCGAGAGCCTCAAGCTCGCCGCCTCGCAACAGCTGCGCAACGCGGCGACGCTCGGTGGCAACATCCTGCAACGCACCCGCTGCCCGTATTTCCGCAACGGCGTTTCCGCCTGCAACAAGCGCGTGCCCGGCTCCGGCTGCACTGCGCTAGACGGGCAGGATCGGGAAATGGCGTTGTTCGGCACGTCGGAATTTTGCGTCGCCAATTATCCGGGCGATTGGGGCACCGCGCTGGCCGCATTCGACACGGCGGTGGAGATCCGCTCTGCAACGGGCATGCGCACGGTGCCGTTCGCCGACTTCCACCTGCCGTATGGCGACAACCCGGCGGTGGAGACGGTGCTGCAACCCGGCGAGATCGTCACCGCAATCACCGTCCAGGCCACGCCAGCCGGCAAGCGGTCCACCTACGTCAAGGTGCGGGACCGCGAGTCGTATGCCTACGCGCTCGTTTCCGCAGCCGTCGTATTGGAGATGGACGGGGACACCGTGACCCACGCCCGCGTGTCGCTCGGCGGTGTCGCCTCCAAGCCGTGGCGGTCGCACGAGGCGGAAGCGGCATTGACCGGCAAGCAGCTGACCGAGGCCACGGCCCTGGACGCCGGTGCGGCTGCCTTCGCCGACGCCAAGCCACGCCATCACAACGCCTTCAAGGTCGAGTTGGGCCGCCGCGTCGTCGCGCGCGCCGCACTCACCGCCAGCAAGAGGAGCTAGCCACATGGACGGAAGCATCGGGCAACCCATCGTCCGCCGAGACGCCGCCGCGAAGGCCGCCGGAGCCGCACAATACGCCGCTGACTTCGCCCACGCAGGCACCGCCTACGCCGCACTCACCACGAGCTTGGTCGCCCGCGGGCGGATCACCCGCATGGACACGGCCGCGGCGGAGGCGGTGCCCGGCGTTCGGATGGTGCTCACGCATCGCAGCCTGAACGAGGGTCTGGGGCAGGAGACGTTCGCCATGAAGGGCGGACACATGCAGTCCTCCTTCCTGCCGCTGACCTCCGACGAGGTGCACTACGCCGGGCAGATCGTCGCCCTGGTCGTGGCCGACACGCAGGAGGCGGCCGAGGAAGCCTCCCGCAAGATCGCCATCGACTACGAGACGGCCCATGCCTCCGCCTCGATGGAGGATCCGGACCGGACGGAGGAACCCGACAGCGGCCACGACGTGGATGTTGGCGATGCCGAAGCTGCCTTCGCCGTGGCGCCGGTGACGGTCGATGCCACGTATTACACGCCGATGCAGCACCACAACCAGATCGAGCTGTATAGCACGACCGCCGCGTGGCGGGACGGCAAGCTGCTCGTCAACATGCCGTCTCAGTGGGTTGTGGGCACGCAGGTCGGCCTGGCTAGCATCTTCGGTATCCCGCCCGAGGATGTGCATATCGAAAACCCGTATATCGGTGGCGGCTTCGGCGGCAAGGCCACCATCCTGCCGCACACCGTGCTGGTGGCCATGGCGGCGCGCCGGCTCGGCCGCCCGGTCAAGCTGGTCGTCCCGCGGGAGGCCGGGTTCACCGTCACCTCCTTCCGTCCCGCCACGCGCAGCCGGGTCCGGCTGGCGGCAGAGCAGGACGGCACATTCACAGCGGTGATGCACGAACAGGCCGGGCAGTCCTCCGAGCTTGACCATGTCGCCTTTGCGGTGACAGAGGTGACGGGCCGGATGTATGCCTCGCCTAATATCCGCGTGCGCGAGAGCACCGTCGCGACCGACGTGAACACGCCCGGCTTCCAGCGCGCGCCCGCCGAGGCGCCGGGTTTCTTCGGCTTCGAGTGCGCGGTGGACGAGCTTGCCTATAAGCTGGGCATGGACCCGATCGAGCTGCGGTTGAAAAACGAGCCTGCGAGGGACCCGGTGAAGAACGCCGAGTGGAGCAGCCGCTCGCTGGTGCAGTGCTATCGCCGCGGTGCCGAGCTGTTCGGCTGGTCCCGTCGTACGCCCGAGCCTGGCTCGATGACGACGCCGGACGGCATGCTGATCGGCATGGGCTGCGCGTCGGCGTGCTACCCCTCGGCGATGGCGCCCTCGTCGGCGCGTGTCCGGTTGTCCGCCGATGGCACCTGCACCGTGTATTGCGGCGCACATGACGTCGGCACTGGCGCTTACACCGTGCTGGGGCAGGTGGCCGCGGACGTGCTGGGCGTGCCGAACGAGATGGTCCGGGTGGAGTTGGGGGACAGCAAGCTGCCGTCCGGCCCGATGTCTGGCGGATCGATCACGACCGGGTCCGCCGGGTCGGCGATCCAGAAGGCGGCGATGAAGGTCCGCGACACAGTGCTGGCCGCCGTGGCCGGTGGCAATGCGGATGGCTGGTCGCTGGCCGGGGGTCATGTGATCGGGCCGGATGGCAAGGGCAAGACGTTGGTGGAAGCGCTGAAGGAGCACACCGGCGGGGTCGTGGAGGAGACGGCCGACTGGAAGCCGGACAGCGTCACCGACGAGAAGATGCGTGCGGGACTGGCCGGTGGCATGGCCTTCTCCGAGGTCGCGGGCGAGGCGCACGCGTCCTATTCCTTCGGCGCACAGTTCGCCGAGGTGCGCGTGGACCCGCTGCTGCGGACGGTGCGGGTGTCGCGCATGGTGGGCGTGTTCGGCTGCGGCCGGATCATCAACCCGCGCACCGCCCGCAGTAACCTGATCGGCGGCATGATCTGGGGGGCCAGCTTCGCCTTGTTGGAGGAGACGCAGATCGACCGTCCGCGCGCCCGCATGGCGAACACGGATCTTGCTGGCTACCACTTCTCGACCAACGCCGACATTGGCGAGGTCATCTGCGAGACAGTCGAGGAGTATGATCCGGTTGTGAACCCGATTGGCGCCAAGGGCGTGGGCGAGATCGGGATCGTGGGCATGAACGCGGCCATCGGCAACGCCGTGTTCCACGCGACGGGCATACGGGTCCGCAAGACCCCGATTCTGGTCGAGGACCTGTTGCCGAACTGAGACAAGCTTCTACTCCCTCTCCCCACGGGAGAGGGAGTAGAACAACCCTTCTGCTTGGGACACACTCTCGAAAGCGAGCCAATGGTGCAGAAAGCCGTAATTCTTGCGCTGGCGCTCGCACTGGGCGGTTGCAGCGCTGCACTCTCTCCCGAGGCCTTTGAGGCTACAGCTCCGGAGATGCGGCCAGAGGTGTTCTTTGCCGGCTCCACCAGTTCTAGCGGCTTATTGGAGAACCGGTCTGGCGCGCCGACACGCCAGTTTCACGTGTTTGGCAGAGGGCAGTCCCTACCCGACGGAACGTTTCAACTGACACAAATCGTCAGCTTCGAACATGAGGCGCCGAGGACACGGACTTGGCTGCTGCGTCGGCTCGATGCGCACCACTATAGCGCGACCCTTACGGACGCGACCGGCCCGGTGCATGGCGAGGCTTACGGTAACCTGTTCCATCTGATCTACCCTATGGCGAGTCCACCTGGCGGTCGAATGGAGCAATGGCTGTATTTGCAGCCGGATAGCCGCACTGTGGTGAATGAGGCGACCGTCAGCTTGCTAGGCGTGACGGCTGCCCATTTATCCGAGCGAATCACGCACGAGGAGGATGTTCCCCCCAGCGTCGATCGCGCCGCCCCGCAGGGGTTTCAAACTCCCTAATGACACATCGGCGACGACGGCGCATCGCCAGTCAAGTAAGTATGGTGATCGCGGGGCCGATTCCGGTCGGCTATCGGGCCGCGCGCGGCTGCCACTTGGGCTCAAAGCGGCCGAGCGGTCGAGGCCGAGACGGGCGCGCTCGGCCGTGGTCACCGCGTCGCTGGTCGGCGTGCCCCCGAGCATGAACGCCACCGGGTCCCCGGCATAACCTGGAGCGCCGCGAGCCAGAGTCCACGTCAGTAGCAGAGTCGGTATGACGCCGCGAAATCGGCGGGCGGCGCGACTGATCGCAACCGTTTCAACGTGCGCGGTGCAGCGCGGCCGCTAGCAATGGGGCTGCCGCGGCGGACATCCGCTCGCCATCGTGGCCGACACCGGGAACGTCCACGATCGTCCAGTCGCAGGGCACGCCCTGATTGCGGGCCGTGGCGATGTAGCGATGCGCGCGGGCGTACCGGGTGGCGCCCTGCGCGATGGCTTGCGGCTCCTTCGGGAAGTGCTCGCTGGCCGTGTCGACGTCCTCCGTTCCCGCCATCACCGTGAGCGGGAACCGTAGCAGCGTATGGAGTGCATCTTGCCCAACGCCCGTTCCGCCCAATCCGTACGGGAAGGCCGTGGCGAGATCGGGCATGGCGTAGGTGCCCGCATTGGCCGTGACGGCCGCCGCGACGCCGCCCGTGAAGCCGAGCGACACCATGCGGTGCACGAATTGTCCGCCGGCGGAGTGGCCGAACAGCCCGAAGCGGCCGGCACGCGCGAGGCCCGCCGACACTAAGCCAGCGTGCACCCGGCCATCGACGCCGTAGGTCCATTCCGGCTTAGGCTTGGCCTGTCCCGTCTCGCTCACCCGGTTGCCGAAATTGTACCAGGGCGAGCCGGGGAAGAACTCGGCCGAGAACTCCGGCACAACGACCAGCAGCCCGGCCTCGTCCACCAGCGGCAGCCAGAAGTCACGGTAGTCGCCGCCGTTGCGGTTCACGCCGTGATGCACGAACAGCACGGGCGTGTCGGGTGTCCAGTCGCGCGATCGGGCGCTGCGCAGCGTGAGTGGACGGCCAGGTAGGCCAGGATCCTCGTAGGGTGTGTCGTTCGCACCGGGCTTGGCGACCAGCGCACGCCAGTCTGTCATAGAGATGTTTCCTTGAAGGGTGCCGGGTCGCGGAAGCGTTGCAGCACGTTGCTGGTCAGCCGGGCCAGCGTGTTGCCGTAGCCGTCCGGCGGCAGGCTGCCGACATAGGTCATCGAGCCCACCGAGAAGACGGCGCCACCGGCCGGCGTCTCGAAGAACACCATGTCGGCGCACGACCACTCCTCCCGGTGTTTCGGGTGGTTCAGCACCAGCATGTCCTCGTTCACCGGGCCATAATCGGGATGGATCACCACACCCTTCGCCACCACCAGCGCACCCGGCGGGGTGCCCCAATGCTCGTCCACGCTGTCCATCTCGAAGCCGGCGGCGCCACCGCCCATATAGCCGCTGTCGCCGAATACGGCGCCGGGCGCCAGCTCCGGCCCCGCGGTCATAAACGCCACGCGGGGGTCCTGGATCGCGTCGGTAAAGCGGTAGGGAAAGCCTAAGTGACGTCCCTGGACGGAGAAGCCGTTTCCCACCAGCCGGTGCGCCGGGCGGCCGATGCGCCGCCACAACCCGCCGTAACCGCCGCCATACGCGTGATAACTCTCGCCCGCTTCCGTCGCCCAGACGCGGATGCCGCTTTCGGCTCGTCGCACTTCGATTGCGTGTGGATCTGCCGCGGACGGCTCGGCGCGCCAGTAGAAGCCGTTGCCGCCCAGATACATCAGCCGGCCGCCGCCGCCGAGGTAATCCTCCAGCGCCTGCATCATCCGCTCCGAGTGATATTCCGGATGCTGGGCGGCGATCACTACGCGGTATGGTGCAAGCAAGCCCGCGCCCTCCTCGTGCAGATCGTGGTCGGTCACCACGTCGCAGGCGACTCCGGCGCGATCGAGCCAATCGGTGATGTAGCTGTCGGCACAGATCCGCCCGGTGCCCGACCCATCCGGCACCGGGTCCACCAGACTGATCTGGCGGAGGCGGGTGTCCAGCATCGGGCGGTGCATGCTGGCGATAGCGACGCCCGATCCGTCGCGATGGTAGTTGTAGGTGGACAAGCCGAATTGCGGGTTCGTGTCCGGCGTCTCGGTCAACGCGCCCCAACCGCTTGCCCGCTCGCGGTTATCGGCGCCGCGGCCGGGCCGGACGTAGCAGCCATACACCTGGTAGGTGTAGGTTGGCATCAGCAGCACCGTGTCGCAGCTCGGCTGCTTCGGGCGGACGAAAAACGGGATACGGTCCTCCCCGTGCGCGTTGCTGATATGGGCACTGTAGATGCCGGAGGGCCAGTCATCCGGGACGGTCAGCGTAGCGCTGGGCTGCCACCCGAGATCACCTTGGTCGTCGTCGTGAAAGTGGATGGCGCCGTACTGGTCGGGCGCACTCTTCCAGTCATGCACGGCGCCCGTCCAGTTGGCACCCGTCATCGCGCGGGTCGGCAGGTTGTGCAGCTGTGCGTGGCGGGCGTGCGGCCCGATGTCGGTCGCCACATTGCTTTCGATGTCGCGCGAGAAGTCCCAGCAGGCATGAACATCGGCGCCCAGGCGGATCGTCGGGCGCTCGAGCTTGCCGTTGTAGTGCCCGTCGCGACCCAGCAGCACGGCCAAATGCACGTCGAACACACCCGATTGCAGCATGGTGGCCTGCACGCCGGCCTCGCCCGCATCGCGGATCGTGCCGAGGGCATGACGTGGCTGCTGCACCACGGTGAGCGTGCCGTCCGGGCGGATCGTCGCGGTGAGATCGTACCAGCGGCGGGTGAGCATTGCGACGCCGGTGCTGGCGCGCGTCACGCTGCCATCCGGGAGCACGATCTCGGCGAACGCGCCGCTGGCGTCCAAACCCAGCGAGACCCGGCAGCCGTCCTGCCCCGAAAGGCTGAGCACGCCCTGCAGCTCGTTCGGAAGCGTCGGCCAGATCGTGGCCGTGAGGGTTACCCCGCGTGCCGGGTCGACCGCGAGCCCGGTCGCATGGCCGTAGCTGCCGAGCGTCGCCACCTGCTCCCGCCCGGCATGCTCGCCGTCCAAGCTGGTTGGCATCGTCACTTCCCGATAGCCCGGCCCCGCCGGATTCGGGTCGGCGCAGAGGTGGCGGGCGAAGCGCAGGTGGAACCGCGCATCGACGGCGCTGCTGATCATGAACCGGATGCTCTCGCCGGGCTTCACGCTCCAGCGATCGGTGTAGCCGGTCAGTCTATGCATTGGCGGCGATCTCCTGTCCCCGCCAGACTATGCACCGAGCCTGGGTTTGCAAGCTGGGCAGCATTGGGCGGCCTAGCCTTTCCGCATAGTCGGGTCCCGTACCTCCGTTGCTCCAACGTGGGTGTCGCTTGGGTCCTCGCAGCCGGCCTGTATTCGTATGGCACGCACGCCGAGGTAAGTGGTGGCTACCGCTCACGTCGACTGCCCGGGTTGCGTTTCGCTCATCAGCAAAACAATGGAGCGAGCTGCCCGACCAGCCATGTCGGTTTCGCGCCCAAACCCAGTCATTCGCCAACGCGTGTCAGCGCCTCAAAAGCAGATAAGCGGTGCCGCAGCCGCAGAGGCGGCCCTGGTGGCTTTCATTCACCCCTCGGGTTCGATGACAAGCCATTGCTGTTGACGCTGTGGATTGGTTTAGAACGACGGATCATGAACATCGTCATTCTCGTGCCGCAGGGCGTGCAGTCGCTTGACGTCGTCGGCCCGGCGAAAGTCTTCGGGCAGGCCGCCAAGCGGCTCGGCGATCCGAATGCCTATCGGGTCCAGATCATGGGTGC
>CAXTCJ010000180.1:0-9097 GCA_964242215.1 uncultured Acetobacteraceae bacterium
AGCGGTGAGGCGGAGGTGCGCGACATCCTGGCCGCCGTGACGCCTGGTGGCGGCAAATCGCTGCTGCCGGTGATCGCGGCCGCCCGGCTAGTCGCCGCCGGCCTGGTGGAGCGGGTGTGCTGGGTGGTGCCGCGCGACAGCCTGCGGCTGCAGGCCGAGGAGGCGTTCGCTGATCCGGCCTGGCGCGCGGCCCTGCCGCACGCACTGGCGGTGCGGGCGGCCGACAATGCGCCCGATCCGAGCCGCGGGCTGGCGGGCTACATCACCACCTACCAGGCTGTGGCGGCGGCGCCAGACCTGCACCTCGCCGAGTTCCGGCGCCACCGCACCCTGCTGGTGGTGGACGAGGTTCACCACCTGCCGGCGCTGGCCGAGGTCGATCCCGCGGCTGCGGTCCAGGTCGAAGCGGGTGCCGAAGACGTGGCCAGTGCCTGGTCGCGCGCGCTGCTGCCGCTGCTCGAGTGCGCGGCCGTCCGGCTACTGCTCAGCGGCACCCTGGAGCGGGCCGACGGACGGGGCATCCTATGGCTGCCCTACCGCAAGGGCCGGAAGGCCCGCACCCGCGAAGTCGAGCTCGACGCACCCGGCTGGGCGATTGTGGGGTACTCGCGCAAGCAGGCGCTGGCCGAGCGCGCGGTGCTGCCGGTGACGTTTGGGGCGCTGGACGGCGAAGCGTCCTGGCGCGACGAGACCGGTCTGGAGCTCGGCCCGCACCGACTGGCCGCCCTCTATCCGGACGAGACCACCCGGCCTGCGCTGTTCACGGCGCTGCGCACAGGCTTTGCCGAGGCGCTGCTGCGGGAGGCCTTCGTCGCGATCCGCGATCTCCGTGCGAGGCGGCGCGCGGCGCGCGGGCTGTCACCTGCGGCCTCGGCGCGAGGGTTGGGCAAGCTCCTGGTGGTGGCGCCGGACCAGGCGGCGGCGCGGCGCTACCTCGAGATCCTCCGCAGCTGGATCCCGGCGGCGCAGGCAGGGGAGGTGGCGCAGATCGCGACCGCGGACACGCCGGGCGCGCACGCGACCCTTGCCGGGTTTCGCCTGCGAGCGGAGCCCTCGATCCTGGTCACGGTGGCGATGGCCTACGAAGGGTTGGACGCGCCCGAGGTGGCGGTGGTGGCGGCGCTGACCCACATCCGCTCGCGGCCCTGGCTCGAGCAGATGGTGGCGCGGGCCACGCGGGTGGATCCGCAGGGCGGCCGATACGAGGACCAGCGGGCGGTGGTGTTCCACCCCGACGATCCGCTGTTCGCAGAGTTCCGACGGCGGATGGAGACGGAGCAGGGCACGCTGGCGAAGCGGCCGAAGCCCGCTCGGTCGCAGAGCGCGCTGCCCTTGTGGCTGCTGGACCAGCTCGAACCCAGGCCGGGCATCGAGCCTCTGTCGTCGAACGCGTTGGCGATGCGCTACGACACGCTGCGACCCGGGCCGGATCTGGCGCTGCACCGCCCCGAGATCGAGGACCCGCAAACCGAGTTGCTGGAGCCGCCATCGGTGATCGAGCGGCGGCTGCGGGCGCGACTGGGCGAGATGGTGGGGGTGCAAGCGGTCGAGGACGAGGCGGGGCGGGCGGGGCTGAAGCACGGCCATGTCGGTCGTGGGCTCTACCACCGCTACAATGCGGCGCTGAAGCGGGTCACGGGCAACAAGAGCCGGGCGCGGATGACGATGGCCGAGCTCGAGGCGGCGATCGGCTGGCTGGAACGCAACCGGCTCGCCGAGCACCTGCACCTGCTGGACGATGACCCGCGCTATGCCTGGACGGCAAAGCAGCAAGGCGAGTGGAAGCCGCCAATCGGACGTGATCCGCGCAGCCGCAAGGCGCCTGCCGTGAGGATCAGCTGATCAAGCAGGCTTCTGACGGTCGACCGGACGCCACTTGAGTGACCGCTGTGCGCTCATGGCAGACATTAAGAAGCTAGGGACGTTTGCCCGGAAGCGGACATGCCCTCCAGCTTCCTACAGAAATAGATCTGGCCCGCGGGCGGTCGCCCTCGTCACCATGCAACAGCTCCTTATGATCCTCCATGAACGGCTTGCTCCGACTTGAGTCTGAACCTCCAACACAGCTGGCTCTGTCGCGCCAACGTGTCAGCATCAAACACTTACATTCCAGCAGCACTCCATGCAAAAACAAGAACAATGCATGTCAATGGGGCGGGGGTCTATGCGTATCAAGTTCGTCGAGATTTCCAATTTTAGGAAGCTGAAATCTACGCATCTCGACTTCGACTCGAAGACAACGATTTTGGTCGGTGCCAACAACAGCGGCAAGACTTCTGCAATGGTAGCGCTACAATACTTTCTCTTGACACCCGACCGCCTAGCTCTTCGGGACTTAACAATCGCAAATTGGACACGGATCGACGCTGTCGGCACGGCTTGGGAGAAAGATGAGCCTGCGGCTGATGACCTCAACGGACTTCTCCCCTGCCTGGATGTCTGGCTAGACGTGCCGATCACCGAGATTCAGCACGTAGTTCACATCTTGCCGACGCTCGAATGGAACGGAGGACTGATCGGTGTCCGGCTCAAGTACGAGTTGGAATCCTTCGATCGCTTAAAGGCAGATTATTTGGTGAACCGGGAAGCCGCCGTGAAGGTCGCAGAGCCGGGGGTCGGTAGCGTACCGATCACCATCTGGCCCGCGCGCCTGACCGACTTCCTCGAACGCAAACTTCGCGCCCACGTACGGTTGAGCGCTTATCCTCTCGACCCTGGAGCCGTGGTTTTACCAAAGAAAGGATCGGCGGCGCCTCAGGAACTGCCGGCTGGCGCCTTTCCGTTGGAGAAGAACCCATTTCGGAATCTTATCAAGATCGATGAGATCGCTGCGCAGCGGGATTTCTCGGACGCCAGCAAGCGTGGAGCCGAAGAAGAGGACAGCAGTGATGCTACCCCGCGTCGGTTCAAACGGCGTCTCTCGGATCAGCTTCGTGGTTATTACGATCGCCACCTCGACCCAGCAAAGACACCCTCCGCTGAGGACTATGGCGCGCTCGGCGCTATCCAGCTTGCCGAGCGTGATTTTGACAAGCGTTTAGAAGCCGGCTTTTCGGCTGCCTTCAACGAGCTGGAGGAGCTTGGCTATCCTGGTGTCAACAACCCGAAGCTCAAGATCACCACTCGGTTGCGCGCCATAGACGGACTCAAGCACGGGTCGGCCGTGCAGTATCAGGTTGCGGAACGGGGGGCGGACGGGCTAAGCGCCCTGCGCCTCCCCGAAGACTACGCTGGCCTTGGCTACCAGAACCTGATTGCCATGGTGTTCATGTTGATGAGCTATCGTGACGACTGGATGCGCGTTGGAAAGGCGATGAGCGACGTCGAATCAGCCTTGCGTCCCAAAATAGCTCCGTTGCATCTCGTGTTGGTCGAAGAGCCCGAGGCCCACCTCCATGCCCAGGTCCAGCAGGTCTTCATCAAAAAGGCCTACACCTTGTTGCGTAAACGTCCTGAGCTGGGCGATAAGATGCAGTATCACACCCAGTTGGTGGTCAGCACCCATTCCAGCCACGTGGCCCATGAGGCCGACTTCGCCAGTCTTCGGTATTTCCGGCGAAGGCCGGCTGGCGTGAGAGGCGAGACCCCGACGACCACGGTCGCCAACCTCTCGTACGTCTTTGGCGGCGCCGACGAGACCCAGCGGTTCGTCAAACGCTATCTGAAGGCAACCCACTGCGACCTCTTCTTCGCCGACGGCATCATCTTCGTTGAAGGCCATGCCGAACGGATCCTGGTGCCGCACTTCATCCGTCACCATTTCCCTGCCCTGTCCCGTCGCTACGTGACTCTCCTCGATCTCGGTGGCAGCCATGCTCACAGCTTCAAGCAACTGGTGGACGAAGTCGGGCTGACAACCCTAATCGTGGCTGATCTGGATGCGACGCACGCCGTGAAAGTTCCGCTGGCGGCCGGAGGCGAAGCAATCCGCTGGAAATCGACAAAACCGCAGATTGGTGCCAATCAGAAGACCGCCAATCCGGTCCTCAAGACGTGGCATCCGCGTAGAGAGCTGATCGACGATTTGGCCGCCCTCGAGGACAATCAACTCGAATGCCCGACGTGCGAGGGCTACGAGTTGCGCGTTGCGTTTCAGCAGCCGTTACCGCGCCTGGACGAAGACAAAACCGCGGTGAAGACCATTCCGCGGACCTTTGAGGATGCTCTCGTCCTGCAGAATATCGAAGCGGTCAAATCCATCGAAGGGTCGCCGACTACCATGCGCATCCGCGCGGTAGTCGCCGAGAATTTGGCTGGAGAGGCGCTGGCGGATGAGCTGTTTGAATTGCTGAAGACAGCTGAGAAGGCCGCGTTCGCGCTCGACTGTCTCGTGCTCGAAGACCCGACTGCGATCCGGCCGCCGCTCTATATCGAGAAAGGCCTAGCCTGGTTCGAGAAGGCGATCGCCAAGGACATCGCCCTTAGCGAGCCGGTAGCGTGACGATGACACCGATCGAATTGGGGCCTGCTGAGACCGATCATCACGTTGACGACATCATCCGGACCTGTCTCGATCCGGCTGCGCCGCGCAGTTTCTTCGTTTACGCTGGTGCCGGATCGGGCAAGACGAGATCTCTCAAACGCGCCCTTATAGGTTTTCGTATTCAACACGGCGATGAATTCCGACGGGCGGGCTCAAGAATTGGCGTGATTACCTACACGCGCGCCGCCGCGCAAGAGATTATGGACCGAGTTGGCGAGGACCCGCTCTTTCCGATCTCCACGATCCACAGTTTCTGCTGGACGCTGATCGCTCCGCACCAGAACGACATCCGCGCCTGGCTCCTCACGACCTTCCCTGCGACGCTGGCGGAAATTGTTAAGAAGCAAGCCAAGGGTCGCGTTGGTCAAGCCTCGAGCGATCGCAATCGCGCCATGAAGGCGATCGAGCGCCGCCTAGAGTATCTGAGCATCCCGCGAACTTTTACCTACAATCCCAACGGCAACAATTTCGGCGCGGACTCCCTCTCTCACGCCGAGGTACTTGCCATAGCTGCCGCGTTCATTACTACCAAGCCGGCGATGCAAGCAATTGTTGTAAAGAGCTATCCCTTCCTGCTGATTGACGAGAGTCAGGACACGACAAAGGGGCTGATCGCGGCGCTGCTCCACCTAGCCGAGGTTCAAGGCGCGCGTTTTGCTCTGGGTCTGCTGGGCGACTCGATGCAGCGTATCTACGGCGATGGCCAAGCTGATCTCGGCGCGGTTTTTCCCACAGGCTGGGCGAGCCCCGTGAAACGGATGAACCATCGATCTGGCCGGCGCATCGTGCAATTGGGCAATGCGATACGGGCCGGGGCCGACGGCCAAACCCAACTTGCACGCGATGATAGCATCGAGGGCGTCGTTCGGTTTTTTGCCGCGTCGTCGGACGTAGCCGACAAGCCCGCGCTGGAGCGCCAAGTCCATGCGCGGATGAAGACTGTCTGCGCCGACGACGGTTGGGACGGCCCAGCTGAAGAGGTGAAGACGCTCACCCTTGAGCACCATATGGTGGCTGCGCGTCGAGGGTTTGCAAGCATGTTTGGTGCGTTAGACGCCGACAAGAGCCTCTCGACCGGGCTGCGCCAAGGGACCCTGCCGGGCTTGCGTCTGTTCAGCGAACGGGTGGCACCGTTGTTGGCCGCGTCTGACGTGGGCGAAGACTTCGCCATCATGAATTTGCTCCGCGATGCGTCCCCTCTCGTGAAGACGAAGGCGTTGGCAGAGAGCGAAACACCCGATGACCCGTTACGGGCGCCAAGGGCCGCTGTGACTGCCCTGCTCAAGTTGCGCCGTTCAAACCCTGAATTGACATTCTTGGACGTTCTTCAGTGCGTAGCGGAGCATCGCCTGTTCGAGGTCCCCGCCAGCCTGTTGCCCTTTCTTGACCGAGATGCTCAGGCGACGGAGATCGACGATGTCGCGCAAGTTGAGGATGAGGCAATAGACGATGACGCGGACAGCGGGTCGCCGAGTATCAGGAGCCTCGAGACCTGGCGTGCCTTTTTGAGCCAGCCCTACCGACAGATCGTGCCCTTCGCTGAGCATATTGCCGACCAAGGCCCATACGGTACGCACCAAGGGGTAAAAGGTTTAGAGTTCGAGCGCGTCCTGGTGATCATGGACGACACCGACGCCAAGGGCTTCCTGTTTTCTTACGAAAAGCTGTTCGGAACCAAGCCGCCCTCGGAGGCGGATTGTAAGCGCGCCGCCGCCGGCGAAGAGACCGGCGCCGATCGGACTCGGCGGTTGCTTTATGTCACCGCCACGCGAGCCAAAAAGAGCTTGGCGCTTGTGGGCTACACCGATGATCCTGCAGCGCTGGCCATAGCCGTGGTCGAGAATGGTTGGTTCTCGCCGAATGAGGTGGAAGTAGTCGTGTAGGTCTGCGGAATGTGTTGCGGGTCCGGGCACCACCTACCTGATGGCGCCATTCACGCATGTTAGTCCCGACCGGCCTAGCCGGTTCACCCAAGGCGACCTCGGAGTGCTCGACGTCGCCGACCGGTTTGTGGCGGCGCTTGTGGAGACCATGCACTACCACGCCCGCTTTATAAACCGCACCGCCGCGCTGCCGGGCTGAACGTCGCAGGTCCGTGAACTCGTGCTTAATTACGCCGCCGTCGGCCTCTTCTATCCCAGCTGCGCCGCCAACCTGATCCAGGGCCGTCACCTCGACTATCGCTGAAACGGCAAACGGCTTAATCTCTATCGTGACGCAAGAGGCGGCGGGGTCTATCGCGTAGACTGATACACTGGCTGATGGCTAGGTGAAGACGCTCGGCCATTTCGCCGCGCGTCGCCCCGATTCACCAGATGCCGGGACTAAACATCTATACCCAAGGCCTTTCGCGATCCCGTCCGTCGCGTATTCAGTATCATCTGGTCTCGAACCACAGAGTGACCGCCGAATGAGGATTCTTGCTTACAATCCGGGACATGATGGCGCGATCGTCAGTCTCGTGGACGGGCGCCTCGAGATGTCATTGGAGGCGGAGAAGGACTCTAATCATCGATACTCGTCGGTCTCGAGTCCTGACGTGTTCAACGCGATTGGGGAAACGGCGGAGATCCCGGATGCGGTCTGCATGGGCGGCTGGTGGCCACGTGACCATCACGAGTTTGTGCAGGGATCGATCAGCAACGCTGGTTACCGCGGCATCTCCGGGGAAGGCGTGATCGTCGGCGAGCGACGGTTCCTAGGACGGGATGTCCGCTACTTCTCGTCGTCCCACGAGCGGTCCCATGTACTATGCGCATACGGAATGTCGCCCCTCTCGAAAGGCCTTCCGAATACCTGGGGGACTCGAACCCCCCACCTACCGCTTAGCAGGCGGTCGCTCTATGCAACTGAGCTACAGGTCCGATGCCGACATGGGGGCCGGGCTACATAAGTCGAGTGTGTGGCACCGGTTGCAAGACCGCTGGCGTCGCCTTGAAAGCTGGATCGCCTCAGGCAGCGGTCGTTAGCTCCGACTGTGCGCTTGATGAGGGGATTAGGAGGTCTCAGGCAGGAGTCGATCTAGGACTAGTTAGGGATGAACGGCTGACCGCAATCGGAGCAGAAGTAAGGCCCGGTACGCTGGGTATGCGTAAGCTTCTTGCACGTATAACAGTAGGTAATCACTGCGCCGTATGTCCTTGCCCCCGCAGTCGTGGCGTAGCTGTCTATTGCCTCGACGATATCGCGGATTGCACCGGTTTGTTCCTGGATGCCCGCAGGCTTGATCGTGGCGACCGGCCATGCCACTCCTGTAGCACTCTCATCGAAACCCGGTATTTGCTCGATTGCCATCGTCACGTAGCCATAGTCGGCTTCCTGGATTTCAGCGAGTTTATGCGCGATGGCGTCACGCACCTGATCCGGCATCCGCCCCGTTGCTGACGCGGAGTAGCCGGCTTCGACGATGAACACCTCTAACAGGAACACTTGCTGTGCTCCCGCATCAATGAGTTTGTCGAGTTGGCCTTTGATGCTGCGAACTTTCTGCTCGCCAAGTTTGAGCGCTTTCGCCGTGCCGTCCTGCTTAACCTTCGCGGCTTTTAACTCGAAACAGCGGTACACTGGCGGTGGAAAGATGCGGCGACCCTCCTGCATCACAGGTGCTGGCCTCATGGCAATCAGCAGGTCTATGTCGCCCTGAAGCTGCTTATCGAACATGCTCAGCGGGATGCCAATCGCCTTCCACTGCCAGCTTCCATTTGCAAGATCGCCAAAGTGCCGCGACGTGCTCATGATCTTCCATGCGCAAGCCGTTTCTCGCCGTTGGTTCTGCTCATTGAACAGCGAATCCTCGAAGGCGTCGCCGACGAAGTGCCGCTCAATGAGCCAGGAAGCATCGCGTTCGTCGCTTGAGTTATTCACTTGGCCGCCTATCGTGAGCTGGTTCGTTAGAGATGCTGTTCCGGCTCCATTCGCTGATGCAGCACGCGCACGATCAGGATGCCGCCTTCGGTCTTCCGATAGAACACGGCATGACTTCCGCTCTCGAGGCGCAGATAGCCGGGCCGGTCCTCGAAGGCCCGCCCGGCATCGGGAAAGGCCGCTAGTTTCTCGAAGGTCGCGTGGAGGCTGTCGATATAGGCCTTTGCCCGGTTGAGGCCCCATTCCTTGAGCGAATGACGGGTGATCTGTCGGATATCCCCGGCCGCGGCCTGGGCGAGCGCGTAGCTATTCACTCACGCCCTGCTGCTCGGCCAACACCTCAGCCAGGATATCCGGCACCTTGAGCGGGCTGACGCCGCTGCGTTCGCCCTCGATCAACGCCCTAATCAGGGCTTGCCGCTGGTCGGCCGTCTGCTGGTCGTGGCGGATTAGGTCGCGCACATAGTCGCTGACGCTGGCATATTGGCCGCTCTCGATGCGCTCCTGTACCCAGTCCCGCATGGGATCGGGCAGCGAGACGTTCATGGAAGCCATCGTTATCCCTCCTAGTCATCGCCAGTATGGCATAAAATGGCAACTCTTGCCATAGCGCCTTGATGGGTGGGGCGGGTGGGCACAAGGCACGCTGCCTCTCGCCGAGACCGCAGGAAACAGTTGCCGTGTGACAGACCGCTTCAGCCGGTCGCAGCGTGGTGGATCCAGGCGGACAGTCACAGGAATAGTGCCGCC
>CAXTCJ010000181.1:0-9023 GCA_964242215.1 uncultured Acetobacteraceae bacterium
CGGCTCACGATTGTGAGAGGCCAGCAAAGCAGGAAGTAGAGGGCGGCGACAATCCCAAAAATCTTGAACGGCTGGAACGTGGCGTTGTTGATCATCTGCCCCGCCCGAGTCAGCTCGACGAAGCCGATGATCGCCGCCAGCGACGTGCTCTTCACCAGGTTCACGAGGTAGCCCACGGTCGGCGGGATGGCGATCCGTAGCGCCTGCGGGCCCACCACGCGGAGCATGCGCGCCCGGTAGCTCAGCCCCAGGGCGCGCGCAGCCTCGGTTTGCCCGCTTGGCACGGCTTGCAGGGCGCCGCGCCAGATCTCGCCCAGGAAGGCACCGGCATTCAGGCTCAGGCCGAGGATCGCGGACAAATAGGGGCCAAGATCGAGGCCGATTAGGTCGCCGCCGAAGAACACCAGGAATAATTGCAGCAGCAGCGGCGTGCCTTGGAAGAGCCGGATGTAGCCGACCGCGAACCATCGCAGCGGGCGGCGGGAGGAGACCCGGGCGAGCGCCACGCCCGCCCCGATCAGACCGCCGAACACGAAGGCGCCGGCCGACAGCACCAGGGTCCAGCGCATGGCTAGCAGCAGGAAGACGAAGTCGCCGAAGCCGAAGGACCTCACCGGGACAGCGCCTTGCGCCCGAACGCCAGCCGTTCCAGCACGGCAAACCCGCCCTGGAACACCAGAGAGAGTGCGAAGTAGATCACGGTGACGACGATATAGGCCTCGAACGAGCGGAAGGTGCGACCCGCGACGTCCTGCGCCGCTGCCGTCAGATCGTCCGCGGCGATCACCGAGACGATGGACGAATTGAGCATCAGAAGGATGAACTGGCTGCCGAGCGGTGCCACCACCACCCGCAAGGCCTGCGGCAGCACGATCAGCCGGAACACGCCCAGCCCGTGCAGCCCGAGCGCGCGCCCGGCCTCGATCTGACCGTGGCCCACCGCCTCGATGCCGGCGCGGACGATTTCGATCGTGTAGGCGGTGCCGTTCAGCACCATGGCGATCAGCGCGCCCTCGTTGGCATCCAGCCTGACGCCAACGGTGGGCAGGCCGAAGAAGATCAGGAACAGCTGCACGAGAAACGGCGTGTTGCGGATCAGCTCGACATAGGCCGCCACCAACCCGCGCAGCCAGCGCGGCCCCGAGGTGCGGGCCAGGGCACCGAACACCGCGAGCACCAGACTGATCGCCATCGAGGCGGCGGACAGCCACACGGTGAAGATCGCGCCGTCCAGCAGTTCGGGCCACGCATCCCAAACCGCCCCGAAATGGAACGTGTAGTCCAAATCCGCCCCCCTCTCTGCCATGTTCCTGGCAGTTTGGAGAGTAGATCAGCCCATGCGGGGGAAGGCTAGCCGATCGCGGAGAAGCTCAGATCCACGCTCGTGCGCACGTCCAGCTTGTGGGTCAGCAGGCCAAACGCGAGCGACTGGTCCGCCACCCGCTGGTAGTCGGCCAATAGGGCGGGATCGAGCGGAACCGCCTTGGATTGCTGCTCGGTATAGGCCCGCTCCAGGGCGGATTGCGGGAAATGGGTGAGCACCGAGTTGTACTTGGCGTATTCGGAAATGTGGGTCTGCGACCACTGCCACCCGGCGTCGAACCGCTTCAGGAAGTCCACCAGCAGGGGCCGCTTGGTCTTGATCGCGTCGTCGGTGGCGGCGACGAAGGTGATGGAGGGGGACAACCCCGTCGCATCCACCAGCACGCGGGCGCCGAACTGGGAGACTTCGAACGCCACATACGGGTCCCACACCGCCCAGGCATCCACCGTGCCGGACCGGAAGGCCAGGGCGGCATCGGCCGGGCTCAGGAGGGTGATACCGACTTCGGACGCGGGCACGCCGGCTTTTTGCAGGGCCGCGTCGATCAGGTATTGCCCCCACCCGGCGCGGTTGCCGGCAACCTTGCGTCCGCGCAGGTCGGCCACGGTCTTGATCGCCGGGTCATGCACCAGGATGGCTTGGCCGGCCGGCAAGGCACGGCTGGCTCCGATCGCCTTGAGCGGCGCCCCGGCGGCGAACACGGTCACAAAGGCGAAATCACCCTGGTGTCCCAGATCGAGCGCGCCGGCGTTCATCGCCTCGAGGAGCGGGGCGGCGGCACCGAACTCGCTCCACTCGATCTTGTAGGGCAGGTCCTTCTCGATGCCCGACGCCTCGAACAGCGACCGCAGGCCGCCCTTCTGGTTGCCGATCCGCAGCACGTCCGACGAAGCGGCCCACGACCGGCGCGGCCATGCCGCCAACCCGGCCGACGAGGCGGCGGCGGCGATCAGGGTACGGCGTGGGAGGGAATAGGGCGCTTGCGACATGATGTGGGCTCTCCGAACGTCCGGAATAAACGGGCTCGGCGGGCGAAAAGCATCAGGCGGGGTCGAATAAGCACGCATCCTGTCGCCGATCGCGGACAGCGGAGAGCGGCATGCTGCAAGCCGGCGCGACGGGAGACGGTTCTACCCCAGCCCGGCCACGAACCCCGTCAAACCGTGCTGCCGGGCCGTCGCGCACCGGGCCGCATGGAGCACGCTGCGCACCGCGTCCACCGCGTCGTCGAGCCGGTCGTTCACTACCGCGTGGCCGAACTCGGGCCAGTGCGCGATCTCGTCCCTGGCGGCCTGCATGCGCCGAGCGATCTCGGCCGCATCGTCGCCGGCCCGGCCTCGCAGCCGCTGATCCAACGCCTCCAGCGAGGGGGGTAGGATGAAGACGCTCACCACGTCGTCGGGCAGTGCGGCCGCCAGTTGGCGATGGCCCTGCCAATCGATGTCGAACGCCACGTCCCGCCCGGCGGCGAGGGCCTGTTCCACCGGCGCGCGCGGGGTGCCATAGCGGCGGCCGAACACCTCGGCCCATTCGAGCAGTTCGCCGGCGGTCACCATGGCGGCGAAGGCATCCTGGGAGCGGAAGAAGTAGTGTTCTCCCTCCTGCTCGCCGGGCCGGGGCTGCCGGGTGGTGGCGCTGACGGACAGGGTCAACGCCGGCTCGCTGGCCAACAGGGCGCGCGTGATGGTGCTCTTGCCGGCGCCGGATGGGGCGGAGATGACGAGGCAGACGCCACGGCGGGCAGGTTGGGTCATGCGAAGGGTGATAGCATCGCGAGACTGTTGCGCCAGCCTGGAGACGTCGATGAACGAACCGACCCGTTGCCGCTGGGCGCAGAGCGACCCGATGATGGCCGCATATCACGATACGGAATGGGGCGTTCCGGTGCGCGACAGCCGAGCGCTGTGGGAGATGCTGATGCTCGAGGGTTTCCAGGCGGGGCTCTCGTGGCAGATCGTGCTGCGGCGGCGCGAGACGCTGCGGACGGCGTTCGCGGGCTTCGTGCCGGAGACGGTGGCCGCGTTCGACGCTGCCAAGGTCGAGCGGCTGATGCTGGACCCGGGTATCATCCGCGCCCGTGCCAAGATCCTGGCCGCGATCGGCAATGCGAAGGCCTATCTGGCGATGCAGGCGGCGGGGGAGGATTTTTCCGCCTTCGCCTGGGGGATCGTGGGCGGCGCGCCGATTGTCGGGGATGGCCAGATCGTGCCGGTTAGCACGGAGTTGTCGAAAGCACTGTCGGTGGCGCTGAAGCAGCGCGGGTTCAAGTTCGTTGGGCCGGTGATCGTCTACGCGTGGATGCAGGCGGTCGGGATGGTGAACGACCATGCGGCCGATTGTTTTCGGCGGTCGGCGGTTTGAGAAGCAACCTGCGAGCGATCGACCGACACCGGCGATGCCGTCCCGCAAGCGTTGGCGCGCACCACATTATCGTCATGCCAGGCCTTGAGCCTGGTATCCACGGGGTTGGGCTGGTGACTTAGACGAGTGTTTGGCAACATCGCATGCAAGATGGCCGGGCCGGCGTTTGCTGAGCGCCGTGGATGCCAGGGTCGAGCCCTGGCATGACGGTAAGGAGGAAGGCAACCGAAAGCCTCCAACCCCTCCCGCAACCATTACGGTGCCAACGACCCCCCGGTCAGCCGGATCAACCCATCCGGCACCTGCACGAACCCGGTCACTTGCTTGCGCATCCCCACCACGTTCTTCGGCGTCCACAGGTAGATCAGCGGCAAATCGCGCCGCTCCAACTCCACCACCTGCCGGTATAGCGCCTTGCGCTCGTCCATGTTCGTGGTCAGCCGGGCGCGGTCCAGCAGGTCGTCCATCGCCGGGCTGTCGTAATGGCCGTAGTTGAAGGTGCCGCCGGTGTGCAGGAACGGCCACAAATTGCCGTCGGGATCGATCCGCCCCGACCAGGCGATGTTGTAGGCCTGGAAATCGCCCCGATAACCCGCCTGCAGCGACGAGGCGAACTCCATCGAGCGCAGCGTGACCTCGAACCCGGCCTCGCCCGCCATGGACTGGATCACCTCGCCGACCTGCTGCAGGTCGGGGTTGTTGGGGGCCACCAGGGTGATCTTCACCGGCAGCGTCGCGCCGGACTGCTTCAGCAGCGCGCGCGCCTTGTCCACGTCGCGCGCCGGCGGTTGGATGTCGGCGAAATAGTACGGCGAGGAGGGCGGGTTGGCCTGCACCGTCGGCGTGTACAGGCCGTCATACACCACGTCGATCAGCGCCTTGCGATCGATCGACAGCTCGAACGCCTGGCGGATCAGTGCCTGGTCGCCGATCGGCGTGTGGGCGCCGGGGCCGTTGCCGGTGTTGATCGTGATGCCCTGGTAGGTCAGCGCGTCGCCGATCGCGAGCGTCAGTTTCGGGTCGCGCCGCACGGCCTCCACGTCGGTCGGCACGATGTATTCCACTAGATCAACCGCACCCGCCTGCAGGTTGGCCAGGCGCACCGACGAGTTGGGCTGCGGCAGGTAATCCACCTCGTCGAAATGGATGTTGGCGGCGTTCCAATAGCCAGGGAAGCGCTTCAGCACGATGCGGTCCTGCGCCACCCGGCTGTCGAAGGCGAACGGGCCGGCGCAGACCGGGTGCAGGCCGAACTGGTCGCCCGCCGCCTCGGCCGCCTTGGGCGCGATCATGATGCCGGCGCGGTCCGTCAGCTGGGCCAGCAGCCCGGCGGAGGGCGCCTTGAGCACCAGTTCGACCGTCGCCGGGTCACGCACCACGATGTCCTTGATGGCGCTGATCTCGCCGGCGCGCATGCTGCCCTTGATGGTGAGGTCGCGGTTCAGCTTGTACTTCACGGCGTCGGCGTCGAACTTCTCGCCGTTCTGGAAGGTGACGTTCTGACGGAGATGCAGCACCAGGTGCGTCGGGTCGGTCCACTCGTAGCCGGTGGCGAGCTGCGGGACGATGGCCAGGTTGGCGTCGATGTCGAACAGCTTGTCGCACATGGCGGCGTAGACGATGCGGCCGACATAGGAGGAGCCGAGCGTCGGGTCGAGAACGTCCGGATCCTCGCGCAGGCCGATGCGGAGGGTCTGGGCGGTGGCTGGGGCGGCGATCGCGATGGCCAGCAAGCAGGCGGCGAGCGCTTTCCAGTTTCCTCCCCCGTTTACGGGGGAGGTGGCGGCGCAGCCGACGGAGGGGGCGCGGGCACCGCTCGTGCCACGCCCCCTCCACCACGCTTCGCGCGGTCCCCCTCCCCCGCTTCGCTGGGGAGGATTTTTGGCAGGGCGGCGGATCAAAGCGGCAGTCCTTCGCGCTCGACGGCGGCGTTAATCACGTCGCGGTCGATCGTGCCGTATGGGCTGTCCGTTCCCGCCAGGAAGCGGCGGAACACCGCATAACGCTCCAGGCTGACCCGGTGCAGGCGGCGCAACTCGGCGAACGGATCGGGATGGTCGTCGGCGCGGATGTCGAGGTCCGGATACGGGTCGCGCGAGCAAACCTTCAGCGCCGCAGATTGCCGGCCGCGCTTGTCGCCGCCGGCCGCCTCCCCTGCCTCCATCGCGGTCAGCAGGCGCTCGGCCATCGTCCCGGTCGCGGCCAAATAGGCGTCGCGGGTGGCGCGCACCACCTCCGGCCCGGCAAGCATGTTGCCGGCGACTGAGACGTCCTCGCCCCAGAGATGCCCGGCCCAGGTCACGCAGCCCTCGCCGGTGTGCTGGGCGATGCGGCCGCTTGCATCCAGCACGTGGAACTGGCGCTGGCTAGCGCCGGGGTCGGGCACGATGCAGTCACCGACGACGACCGCCGGGTCGGCGCCCGCGCGCAGGCGGGGCATGGCTTGGATGGCATACATCGGGTTGATCAGCGCCTGGGTGGCGAGTGCCGCGACCCCGCCCTCGACATGGATGCACACGGCGCCCACGGCAAAGAACTTGGAGGCGACGGCCGCCCCGAGCGCACCAGTCGACGAGTCGCGGACGAGGATGGACCAGGTCACGGTGGGGGGCTCCTTTATTGCTGAACCGGCACCGGCGGCTGAGCCCGGGCGCGCTCGATCTCGCGCCAATGGGCCACGTTGCGCAAGTGGTCGTCCTGGGTGCGGGCGAAAGCGTGCCCGCCCGTGCCGTCCGCCACGAAATACAATGCGTCCGACGTGGCAGGCTGCGTTGCGGCGCGGATCGCGGCCAGCCCCGGCATGCAGATCGGCGCCGGCGGCAGGCCCGCGATGACGTAGGTGTTGTAGGCGTCGACCTGGTCCAGCTCGCTGCGGGTGATCGGGTGGCCGAGGGACCCCAGCCCGCCGCTCGCAACGTAGACCACGGTCGGGTCCGATTGCAGCTTCATGCCTTGGCGCAGCCGGTTCATGAACACCGCCGCGATCAACGGTCGCTCGCCGGTCTTGCCGGTTTCCTTCTCCACGATGCTGGCGAGCACCAGCGCCTCGGCCTTGGAGACGAGCGGCAGGCCGGGCTGGCGAGCCTCCCACGCGGCCTCGAGCGCGCGGTCCATGGCGAGCCGGGCACGGTCGAGCAGCTGCTCGCGGGTTGTGCCGCGTTCGTAGTTATAGGTGTCAGGCAGGATCGCCCCTTCGGCGGGCACGGGGGCATCGCCGGTCAAGGCGTCCGCCGCGTCCACGATGCCGGCGACCTGGGCTGCTGTCAGCCCCTCCGGGATCGTCAGGCGGTGCTGCACTGGGCGGGCGGTGCGCAGGATTGTGAGCACTTGGCGGATGCTGGCGGATTCAGGGAACTGCAGTTCGCCGGCATGCAGGGCGCCGTGGCGTGTGGTGGCGAGGGCCAGGACGCGAAAGACGAGCGGACGAGCGACGACGCCCTGCTGGGCCAGATCGGCCGCGATCTCCTGCAGGCCGCCCCGCGGCACGACGATGGCAGTCGCGGATGGCAGCGGGCCGGGTGCGTCGTACTGGCTATACAGCCAGCCGGCGGCGCCACCGATGACGAGAAGCAGGACGATGGCGGCGAGCGTTAGGCGGCGCATTTAGACTGGCTTGCTGTGTGCGGAGACACCCCTCACCCCGGCCCTCTCCCTCAAGGGGAGAGGGATATGGAAGGGTCGTTGCTCATGCGGCGCGGCGGAACAGGATGCTCGCGTTGGTGCCGCCGAAGCCGAAGCTGTTGGACAGCGCCACGTCCACCCGGCGTTCCTGCGCGTGCTTCGCGACCCGGTCGATCGCGCTGACCCGGCTCGGGTTGTCCAGGTTCAACGTGGGGGGCACCACGCCGTCGCGAATCGCCAGAATAGAGAAGATCGCCTCGATCGCGCCGGCGGCCCCGAGCAGATGTCCGGTCGCCGATTTGGTGGACGACATGGCAACCCGGCTGGCGTCGTCGCCGAACAGCCGCTCGACCGCCTCCAGTTCCAGATCGTCGCCCAGCGGCGTGGAGGTGCCATGCGCGTTGACATACTGGATGTCGGCCGGGTCGATGCTGCCGTTCTTCAACGCCGCCTTCATCGCCCGATAGGCACCCTCGTGTCCCTCGGCGGGGGCCGTGATGTGGTGGGCGTCGCCGGACATGCCGTAGCCGGACACTTCGGCATAGATCTTCGCACCCCGGGCCCGGGCGTGCTCCAACTCCTCGAGCACCAACACGCCGGCGCCCTCACCCATCACGAAGCCGTCGCGGTCCTTGTCCCAGGGCCGGCTGGCCTGCTCCGGGCTGTCGTTGAACGCCGTCGACAGCGCGCGCGAGGCACAGAATCCGGCGATCCCGAGTGGGTTCACCGCCGCCTCTGCCCCGCCGGCCACCATCACGTCGGCGTCGCCGAGCATGATCAGCCGCGCAGCGTCACCCACGGCGTGGACACCGGTGGCACAGGCGGTCACCACCGAGTGGTTCGGACCCTTGAAGCCGTATTTGATCGAGACGTGGCCCGACGACAGGTTGATCAACGAGGCCGGGATGAAGAACGGCGACAGCCGCCGCGCCTTGCCCTGGCTGACCAGAAGCGCTGCCTCGTAGATCGTGTGCAGACCGCCGATGCCGGAGCCGATCATCACGCCGGACGCGCAGCGATCCTCCTCGGTCACCGGCACCCAGCCCGAATCCTCCACCGCCTCGGTGGCAGCCACCATGGCGAGATGGATGAAGCGGTCCATCTTCTTCTGATCCTTGACCGGGACCCATTCGCCCAAGTCCAGGCAGCCGGTGGTCCGGGTGCCCGGCGGCACCTGGCCCGCGATTTTCGTCGCGAGATCGGAGGTGTCGAAGGACTGGATAGACCTTATCCCCGACTCCCCCTCGATCAGCCGCTTCCAGACGTGGGCGACGCCCACACCCAGCGGACAGGCAATGCCCATCCCCGTCACGACTACGCGGCGCATGCGTTCTCTCCCGGCCTTCGCTCGGCGTCCTGGCTCGTCTGCCGCGCGCTCAGGCCGCTTTCTGCTTCTCGATGTAGTCGATGGCGTCCTTGACGGTGCCGATCTTCTCGGCGGCGTCCTCGGGGATCTCCACGCCGAACGCTTCCTCGAACGCCATGACGAGCTCGACCGTATCGAGGCTGTCGGCGCCCAGATCGTCGATGAACGACGCCTCGGGGGTGACCTTGCTCTCCTCGACGCCCAGGTGCTCCACCACGATCTTCTTAACCTTGTCGGCGATCTCGCTCATGTCTCTTCCATTCTTGCCGGCCAGATGCCGCATTGGGGGGCTGGGCGCCTCGTTTCGAGGCAAGCCGGGCGCTTAGCATGGTTTCGCGGCGTGCGCCAAGG
>CAXTCJ010000182.1:0-8989 GCA_964242215.1 uncultured Acetobacteraceae bacterium
ACGTCGCGCTGACGCAGGGCAAGGAGGCCACGGCCACGATCACCACCGGCGGCGGTGGCTGGTGCGGGATCGCGGTGACGATGGGCGGCAACGCGCTCACTGCCGGGCTACTCACCCAGTCGCCCCGCAGCGGCCGGGTCTACGTGCATACAGTTGGCGACGTGACGCGCGTCGATTACACACCGGCCGCCGGAGCGGGGGCCGATACCTTCGCAGTGCAATTCATCCCAGGAGACGAGATCATGCGAGTGACGGTGAGTGCAGCGCCGGCGGTGCGCAAGTGACCGCCCGGCGTCTGACCAGCTTGGTCGCGGCGTTCGGCATCCTGGCGGCTTCCGGCGCGCAGGCGCATTGCAGCGCGACCAGCGACGAACAGGCGTTCGACGTCAGCGCGCTGAAGAGCGAGCTCAGCGTGCTGGCCGTGGCCTGCGGTGACGACACCGACTACAACGCATTCATCGAGCACACCCGCGGCGAACTGGTGCGTGAGGACGGGGTGGTCAACGCCTGGTTCAAGAAGAACTACGGCCGCGCCGCGCAGGCGAAATACGACAGCTACATCACGTTGCAGGCCAACGAACAGGGTTTGTCGGGCCAGCATGAGGGCAGCGATTTCTGCCCGCGGCTCAAGCCGGTGTTCGCCGAGGCGATGGCGGTGCCGCTGACCTCGCTGCCGCAATACGCCGCTGCGAAGAACATGATGCCGGTGGACGTCGCCTGCACGTCGATCTCGGAGACGGCGGCAGTGGCCAGCTCCGCCCGTGGCCGCGCCGAACCGCGCCACGCCGCACCGAAGAAGAAGTAAGCTAGCGCTCGCTCATCCTCCCCCTGCTCGAGGGGGAGGTTCTGACGAACGTCAGACCACGTTGCCCACTTCCGCGGTCTCGGTCTTCACCGCGGTCACCTCCTCCGCGACCGTCTTCTCCCGCACACGCCCGCTCAGCTCATCCCCCGCATCGGGGCGTAATCGCGAGCAGGTCGGAGCCGCCGCCAGCGACACCAGGGCCACCACGGCGAAGGCCGCGCTGAAGTCGGATAGCAGCGGCTGGCTGTGCCCGGTGATCGCCAGCGACCCGGCCAGCGACCCCGCCGACACGCAGATCCCGAGCGTCAGCATCAGCTGTTGGAACGTGGTGTAGAAGCTGGTGGCCGAACTCATCCGCGTGCGTTCGATGTCGGCATAGGCAATCGTGTTGTAGGCGGTGAATTGTAGCGACTGGAAGAAGCCGCCCACCAGCAGCACCGCGTAGATCGCAGCGGTCGGCCAGGACGGCCGGAACGAGGCGATCGCGGCCAGGAATATGGTCGACGTCATCCCGTTCCACATCATCACCTGGCGGAACCCCCAGTGACGCAGCAACGGCTTGGCGGCGCTCTTCATCAGCAAGGACCCGGCGCTGCTAGTGAAGGTGATCATCCCCGACTGCAGGGCCGACATGCCGAACCCCAGCTGCAGCATCATCGGCAACAGGAACGGCACCGCCCCCGCCGCGATGCGCGTCAGGCTGCCGCCGATCACCGACAGGCCGAACGTCGGCACCCGCATCAGCGAGAAATCCAGCACCGGGTTGGGGTAGCCCTTGGCATGGCGCAGATAGAGCCAGCCACTGACCAGCCCCGCCGCCAGGATGCTTGCGGTCTCCGGCAACGACCCGGCGCCTCGGCTTGCGAGTTCCAGGCCGAAGATCAGGCAGGAGAGTGAAATGCCCGAATACAGTAGCCCCCAGGCGTCGAAATCGACCCGCCCCTCCTCCTTGATGTCGCGAATATAGAGCGTGGCCAGCACCATCCCGAGCGCGCCGATCGGCACATTGATGTAGAAGATCCACCGCCAGTTCAGCGCCGTGACGATGAAACCGCCGACGGGCGGCCCCAGGATCGGGCCGATCGTCGCGGGAACCATCAGCCACGTCATCGCCGTGACCAATTCGCTGCGCTCGACGGAGCGCAGGATCACCAATCGCCCGACCGGCACCATCATGGCGCCGCCGACGCCCTGCAGGATCCGGGCGCCCACCAGCTCCACGAGGCTGTCCGACAGGCCGCACAGGATGCTACCCAACGTGAACAGCGCGATGGCGGCGCGGAACACCGTGCGGGTGCCGAACCGGTCCGCCATCTTGCCGCTGGCAGGGATGAACACGGCCAAACTCAGCAAATAGGCGGTCAGAGCCACGTTCATCTGCAGCGGCTGGATGTGGAAATCATGCGCCATCGTCGGCAACGCGGTCGCCAGCACGGTGCCGTCCAGCTGCTCCATGAACATGGCGCTGGCGACCACCAGGGCGGTGAACCGCACCGATACGTGCGACAGCCGCTCCCGCTCGCGCGTGCGGGCCTCGTATCGGTGCCGCGCGCGCTTGCGGATCAGGCGGCGTGATCTTGCGTTGAACGCGCTCGTGAGGATCGGTCGCAAAGGCATTGGGTATTCTCGCAAGTTCGACGGCGGGCGAGAACCCGTTGCTCGCGCATGGCGGATCGCTCGGGACCGCGCTATGCCCATGGCATGCGGATTCGGTTCCTCGTGCTGATGGCTGTCGGCCTGGCGCTCACCGGCGTGGTCGCCGATGCGCTGCTGGATAGCACCCCGCCGCCGGCTCCCCCGTCGGTCGCATTTCCGGCACTGGTGGCACGATCCGCCAGCGCCGACCGGGTCGAGTTGGTGCACGGCGGTCAGGTGCTTTGGCTGGAGCGCCGCGGCCAGGTCTGGGGCCTGGCGCGGCAAGGCGGCTACCCGGCCCGGCCCGGCGTCGCAGAAGCGCTGATGCACGCGCTGTTGACCATGCAGATGCTCAAGCCGGCCCCGGGTGATTCCGACGCGCTGGGTCTGGCGGACCCATTCACCGCAGGCAACGCGAGCGGCACGTTGGTGCGGGTGCTCGGCACGTCCGGGGCGGTGCTGTGCGCCGTGATCGCCGGGCCGCCGGGATCCAACATCGTGCGCCGCCCCGGCGACGACCACGCCTCGGTCACCAACACGCCGGTCACCGCCCCCGCCGACGCGCGGAGTTGGAGCCAACGCACCCTTCCCCCGCTCGATCCAGGCACGGTCCACGTGCTGGACGACGGTGGCCTGGGCGACAACGCTGTGCGCGCGGCCGTGGCGGACATTGCTTTCGTCGATGCCGGCCCGGCGCCGCAGCATCACGGGGCCCCTGCTCACACCATCCGGCTGGAGTTGGCACCCGGCACGGCGGTGCTCACGGTGGCAATGGAACAAGGCCAGCCCTGGTTGGAGGTATCGGGGACGTCGCCCTGGGCCAGCCGGCTCGCCCCCTACGCCTTCGCCCTGCCCGACAGCAGCCCGTTGGCGGCATTTTGAGCCGCGAGTATCCGGACCGCCCGCTGGTCGGCATCGGCGCCGTCATGCTGCGGCCCGGCGGCGTGCTGCTGGTGCGCCGCGGCCACCCGCCGGCCCTCGGCCAATGGAGCATCCCCGGCGGGGCGCAGGATCTGGGTGAGACCGCCGAAGCCGCCGCACGCCGCGAGTTGCGGGAGGAAACCGGGCTGGACGCCGGACCCATGACGCTGATCGCCAACGTCGATAGCATCCATCCCGATGCAGACGGCCGGATCCGCTATCACTACACGATTCTGGACTTCGCCACGGCATGGCAGGGCGGCGAGCCGGTCGCCGGGGACGACGTCACCGACGCACGATTCTTCAGCTTCGACGAACTCGCCGGCATGGACCTGTGGAGCGAGGCGCTGCGAGTGATCTCCCTGGCGCGGTCGACGCTAGGGCTCTGATCAGCTCCGGCGACGGCGCGAGGTTGGCGCCTTCTGCAAGCTCGCGGCCGTCATGGCGCACCCGGCGAACAGCAGGCCGGCACAGGCCGGAACCATCCAGACGGGCCTTTCCATCAGCGCCCGCATCGGGTGATCCCACAACCATGCGGACAAATGAGTGCGAATATAGGCCTCCATCGCCGTCACGCGGAGGTGGTCGAGCGACGTCAATGCCTCACCCAACGACATGTCCGGCGGCCCGAGCGTGCCCGCGGCCACCGCCCCGACCAGCATGATTGCAGCAACGACGGCGAAAACCTTGGCGAGCATCATGCAAACAGCCGTTCGCTGGATTTGTCGGCATACATGCCGGCCACCCACTCACCGTAGCCATTCCAGATCACCGTCGGCACGCGCTCGCTGGTGCCGAGCAGCTTCTCGGTTGCCTGGCTCCATCGCGGGTGCGGCACGGCCGGGTTCACGTTGGCCCAGAACCCATACTCGGCCGGCTGCATCGCATGCCAAAACGTCTCGGGCTGTGTGTCGGTGAAGGTGATCTTCACGATCGATTTGCCGGATTTAAAACCATACTTCCAAGGCGCGTGCAGCCGCAGCGGCGCGCCGTCCTGCTTTGGCAGGGCCTTGCCATACATGCCGGTTACCATGAAGGCGAGATCGTTCCGGGCTTCCTGCATGGTCAGCCCTTCGACATAGGGCCAGTTGTAGAAGCTGCCGCGCACGCCGGGCATCACCCGCGGCAACACGGCCGACTCGAAGACGACATACTTGGCGGACGCGGTCGGCTGCGCCACATTCAACAAAGCCGAGAGTGGAAAGCCGGTCCACGGCACCGTCATGGCCCACGTCTCGACGCAGCGGTGCCGGTAGATCCGGTCCTCCACCTGAACGAGTTTCAGCAGGTCTGCGATGTCCATCTTCTGCGGCTTGGCTACCATGCCGGCCAACTCGATCTGCCAGGGTGAAACGGGCAGCTTCTGCGCGTCCCGCCAGATCGACTTGTCGTCACCGAATTCATAGAAGTTATTGTACGTCGTAGCGTCTGTTTCAGGCGTGGTTGGCCGTCCGGGCGGGTATGTTCCAGCAGATTGGGCCAAGGCCGGCACGGCGTTCGCGATCATCATTCCGGCGGCACCACCCATGATGGCGTGCCTGCGCGTCACCAGATGCTCCGGTGTGACTTGGTTCTCGGGAACTTCCCATCCACGGCGCCGATGGATGAACATGGGGAGCCTCGCATTAGCGGTTGGTGACGATGTGGGTGCAGCACGTCACGATGCACAGTGGGCTGGTGAACCACAATCGTAAAGGATCGTGTAACTTACGTCGTGGTAACGCATGGCGCACCGCAGCGCGATCAGCTAGCCTCGGCCCCGGCCTAAATGATTGCGCCCGCCGCAGGAGTTGCACCCTTGCCCACGCCGTTTCGCACCGCCGCACTTGCCGCCGCCGCTCTATCTGCCGTGTCTCTGGGCGGGTGCCAAACCACGTTCGACCTGGTGGGCGTGGCGCAGCCACTCTCGGCCCGCGAGAGCCGCGACTATAACGGCAGCTACCAGGGCGACATCCGCCAGGTTTCAGCCACGGCCCCGGGCTGTCCGAAGGAACACGGCGAGAAGGTGATCATGGTGGGCGACGGCGTGCTCTGGTACGCCTACAGCCCGGTGATCCTGTTCACCTCCCCGGTCGAGTACGACGGCAAGATCGACGCAACGTCGGGCAACGCGCGGATGGAGGGCCAGGTGACGGGCAACCACCTCAACGCGACCGTGACCTCGCCAACCTGCAAGACGACGCTGTCGCTGGACTTCATCCTGAACCATTCCGGCGGCCCAGGATAAGCGCCTCCCCGCTTCAGCCCGGAATGGAGAGGTCTGTCAGCTTGCGGTATTCCTCGACGGCAAACCGGTCCGTCATCCCCGAGATGTAGTCCGCCACCGTCAACGCCGCCTGCCGCGGATCGGCCTCGCCGGCGCGGCCCCGCCATTCGTCCGGCAGGGTCGACACGTCTTCCACCAGCAATGCGAACAGATGCTCGGTCATCCGCCGCGCCTTCGCCGTCATGCGGTTTACCCGCCAGTGATGGTACATCCGGGCGCGCAGGAACGCCTTGATCGCCTGGTTGGCCTCGGCCATCTCCGGCGAAAAGGCCACCACCGGGTCACGTGAACGGCGCACCGCCGCGCTGTCGGCCGGGTCCAGCGTGCCGAGCCGACGGCGTGTTTCGGCGATCAGGCCACTGACGAGCTGGTTGATCACGCGGCGGACCGTTTCGTGCCGCAGGCGGGGCGCCGGCACGTCAAGGCTGGCCGCGCGAGCCTGGCGCAACGCTTCGCCGACCAGCGGCAGGTCACCGATGTCCTCCGGTCCGAACAACCCGGCGCGCAGGCCGTCATCCATGTCGTGGCTGTGATAGGCGATGTCGTCCGCCGCCGCCGCGATCTGAGCCTCCACGCCGGGCTGCGTTTGCAGGTCGAGACTATGGCGAGCGTCATATTCCGCAATATACGGCGGCGGGTTGGCGAGCGGGCCGTTATGCTTGGCCAGCCCTTCCAGTGTCTCCCAGGTCAGGTTCAAGCCGTCGAACGCGGCGTAGCGGTTCTCCAACTGCGTCACGATCTTCACCGCCTGCGCATTGTGGTCGAACCCGCCCCACGGCTTCATTGGGCGGTTCAGCCCCTCCTCCCCGGCATGGCCGAACGGGGGGTGGCCTAGATCGTGCGCCAAGGCCAACGCCTCCGTCAGGTCTTCGTCCACTTGCAGCTCGCGAGCAATGGAGCGGGCGATTTGCGCCACCTCGATCGTGTGGGTCAGCCGGGTACGGAAGAAATCCCCCTCGTGGTTGACGAAGACCTGCGTCTTGTACTGCAGCTTGCGGAAGGCCGAGGAGTGGATGATCCGGTCGCGGTCGCGCTGCCAGGGCGATCGCGTCGGCGCCTCTGGTTCGGGGTACAGGCGTCCCCGCGCGGTCTCGGGACGGACGGCGTAGGGGGCGAGGGCCATGCCATGCGCGTAGCACCCTGCCACACGCCTCTTCAACAGGGGACCGTGCTGCCCTATGTTGACGGCATGGAACAAGCATTCGCTATCAGTGAGCGCGCTGCCGAGCAGATCTCCACGATCGTAGCCGGCCAACCCCGCCCTACGGCGCTGCGGGTAGCGGTGCTGGCGGGAGGCTGCAGCGGCTTCCAATACAAGTTCGAATTGGACGAGGCGGTGCAACCCGACGACCTCGTGGTCGAATCCGGCGCCGCCCGCGTGCTGGTCGACCCGGCGAGCCTGGACCTGCTAGCCGGGTCGGAGCTGGACTACACCGACGAGCTGATGGGCAGCCACTTCACGGTGCGCAATCCAAACGCCAAGAGCGCCTGCGGCTGCGGCACCAGCTTTGCCGTCGATTAAGCCAGTCAGCTCGCGTTGAAGGTCGCCACCTGGAACGTCAACTCGGTCCGCATCCGCGAGCCGCATGTCTGTCGCTGGCTGCAAAAGGCCGAGCCGGACGTGCTGCTGCTGCAGGAGATCAAGTGCGAGCAGGCGCAATTCCCGGCCCTGGCGTTCAAGGCGCTCGGCTACGACAGCGTCATCGCGGGGCAAAAATCCTATAACGGCGTGGCGATTCTCAGCCGCGTGCCGATGACCGTCCACCACATGGCCCTCCCCGGCCTACCAGAGGACGACGCCCAGGCGCGTTACCTGGAGATCGAGGCGGGCGGGATCACCATCGGCAACCTGTATCTGCCCAACGGCAATTCCGGCGGCGAAAGCGGCTACGCCTATAAGCTGGCCTGGATGGACTGCCTGGCCGACCGGGCGGACGCATTGCTGGCCACCGACACCGCCTTCATGCTCGCCGGCGACTACAATGTGTGTCCGGCCGACGATGACTACGCGCCGGGCACCCTGCCCGCCACCGACGCTCTGGTGAGGCCCGAAACGCGGCAGCGCTTCCGCCGCATGCTGTGGGCCGGCCTGACCGACGCGGTGCGGGTGAGCAAGCCGTCCGGCCCGATTTGGACGTTCTGGGACTACCAGGCGGGTGCTTGGCAAAGGGATCGCGGGTTGCGCATCGACCACGCGCTGCTGTCTCCGGTGCTGGCAGACCGGCTGTTATCCGCAACCCCCGACAAGGACGTCCGGGGCGAGGACCAACCGTCCGACCACGTGCCGGTGCTCGTCACACTAGAAGACTGACCTACAAACATCCTCCCCCGTCCTTCACGGGGGAGGTGGCGGCGCAGCCGACGGAGGGGGCGCACGGGCGTGCCTCAGCGCCCCCACCACCACGCTTCGCGCGGTCCCCCTCCCCCGCTTCGCGAGGGAGGATTTTTGCCTTCCCCTTTCGAATGGGTGTAGGCGGCCCCCCGTGATCACCCTTCGCATCCTCACCATTGGCTGCCTCCTACTCCTTACCCGGCTGGCCGCAGCCGCGCCTGCGCCGCCCGCCTCGGCATGGCTGGTTGCCCAAAGCGCCCTTTGCCAGGCCGCCATCGGAACCGCCGAGCAGAAATACGGCCTGCCGCACGATCTGCTCAACAGCATCGCCAAGGTCGAAAGCGGACGCCCCGTCAGCGGTATGGGGGACGTGCGCGCCTGGCCCTGGACCATCGATGCCGACGGCCAGGGCCTGTTCCTCGACAGCAAGGCCGCCGCAATCGCCTGGGTGCGGCAGGCGCAAGACACCGGCCAACACCACTTCATCGATGTCGGCTGCATGCAGGTGGACCTACCCATGCACCCTGGCGCGTTTCGCTCGCTGGACGAGGCGTTCGACCCGGTGGCCAACGCCGACTACGCCGCCCGCTATTTGACCTCCCTGCGCGCCGAGGCGCATGGCGACTGGAATGTGGCGGTCGGGCTGTATCACTCCCACACGCCCGAATTGGCGGATGACTACCGCAACCGGGTCGCCGCGGTCGGCGCCGGCATCATCACGGGCATCGGCGGGCCGGAGCCGCTGTATGCCCGTGCCATCCGGCAAGGCACACTGCGTCTGGCGCTGGCGGGGGGCGGGATGCTGATGATCAACCTGCACCGCCAACCCCGGTTGCGCCCGCAACGGGCCATGTCGCGCTGCCAGGTCGCCGCCATTCTGGACCCGCTGCTGCCCAAGAAGGTGAAGGGCTGCGGCCTGAGAGGGTAGGAGCTAGACCGGGATGATGTCGTCCAACACCCCGATCTAGCTGGAGCCTCAGCTGGGCTGATAGACCGCGCACAGCTTGTTGCCAGCCGGGTCGCGCAGATA
>CAXTCJ010000183.1:0-8925 GCA_964242215.1 uncultured Acetobacteraceae bacterium
GGCATGTCCGGGTGCTCCATCGCGTTGGCTTTCACCGGGTCGGACGGGATGGCGCCCGGGTCCGACGAGTCGACCACCACAACCACGGAGCCGGCGAGCGGGCTCGGAGTGATCCCCTTCGGTAACAGCGCGGCGAACCGGCGGTCGGTCTGCGCGGCCTCCTGCAGCTTGGCATCGATCAGGCCGTGCTGGTCCAGGAAGCTGTTGAACCGGGTCGGGATGCGGATGCAGCCCTCCGAGTCCCAGTGGCCGAGCCGTAGCTCCAGATTGGCAGGATCGGTGGCGTGCATCTCCATCCGGATCGCCATCGGCACGTCTTTCTTCCGCCAGTCGTCGGTCATCTGCCAGCCGAAATCCCACACTCGCATGCCCTTGATGCCAATGCCGCGGATGTGGTTCTCGTTGTAGGTGCCGAGTGCGCGATACCCCAGAATGCTGGAATCGTTCACGAACACGCCGACAGGGGTGCGGAAATGCTCCTTGCGGCCGGGCTTGCCGGTGCTGACGTGGATGGAGCCCAACTCCTCCCACGGGGCGCCCGGGGATGCCACTATCACCCAAAGCCGCTGCACCGCGGGCGAGCGGTCCACCAGCAGGATCGTCTGCGGCGAGTCGATCGCGGTATGGGTGCGCGCCATCATCGCTTGCCCGGCCGAGAGCGCCGTGCGGGTCAGTGCCAGGTTCTCCGGCTGCAGCACGCCCCCGAGTGAGCTGTGCATTTCGGCCAGCAGCATGTCGCGCGCGACCCGGTCTGCATTGCCGGTCAGGCGGGGCCGCTGATCCGACAACAGCGGGAGTGGGACAGAAAGCTGGGTCGAAACCGGCGTTGCGCGGGGCATCACGGTCGTGGGAGACGGGATTACGCTGGCCAGGGCAGACGGCGTGGTGGTGCGGATCAGGCCGTCGCTGCCAGCGGAGCGGGCGTCCTGCGCGCAAGCCGCCATCAGCAAACACAGTCCAGATGCCGCCAACACACGATGGACACGACTGGCCATAGATATTCACCCGCTAGCGCGGCCGGATGCCGGTGACCCCAACATGGCATTGCTCGCCCGACTCGACCACGCTTGGCTCTGGCGGCAATCTTGCATTATCGCTGCCTGTTGCCGTTTAGGCACAGTGTGGCGTTAACGAAGCATCAGTCCCGCCGAGTGCGGCGTCCGATGGCTTGTCCCAGCCGCGCAAGGGCGTCGTTCAACGGTCCCTCCGGCATGTCCGGGATCGCCGCGGGGGGTGGCGCGGGCACCGAGGCAGGCGCTGGCAGGGCCGGGCCGGGAAGTGCCTCCTGCACGAAACGCAGCCGCTCGACCACGACGCGCCCGGCATGGCCGTTGATCCGGGCAATCAGCTCCGTCGCCATGTGTTGCAGTTCAAGCGCGATCGGTCCGGAGCAGGCCATGGTGAGCGTGGTGCCGGTGAGCCGCCGGGGCATGGTGACGGCCGCGAGGGCGGGGCCGACGATGGTGGTCCAGTCCGCCAGGATCTGTGCGGCGGCGGGGGAGCGGCGGCGGAAGGCCGGCCGGGTCAGCCCCGGGACGAGCGCACCAACGGCCCGTGGGCCCCATACGTGCCGCTTGTCGCCTTCGTTCTCCGTCCCCATACCTCGCCCGTGCTCCAAAACTCGCCTTCGGCAGCCGGCCTGCTGGCCTGGTACGACCGCCACCGGCGACGACTGCCCTGGCGTTGCGAACCCGGCGAAGTGCCCGACCCGTACCGCGTCTGGCTGTCGGAGGTGATGCTCCAGCAAACCACAGTCACCGCCGTCATACCCTATTTCCAACGTTTCCTGCAGCGCTTCCCGACCGTCCAGGCGCTGGCCGACGCGCCGGAGGGCGACCTGATGGCCGCCTGGGCCGGGCTCGGCTACTACGCCCGTGCCCGCAACCTGCATGCCTGCGCCAAACAGGTCGCCGCCGGTGGGTTTCCGAGCACGGTCGAAGGCCTGCGGGCGCTGCCCGGGATCGGCGCCTACACCGCCGTCGCCGTCGCGGCGATCGCGTTCGGTGTGCCCGGCGTGCCGATGGACGGCAATGTGGAGCGGGTGGTGGCACGATTGTTCGCCATCACGGCGCCGCTGCCGCAGGGCCGGGCCGCCATCGCTGCCGCCGCGTCGCGCCTGGGGGAGGACCCGGATGCGAACGCTCGGCCGTCCGACTTTGCACAGGCCTTGTTCGACCTCGGTGCCACGATTTGCACGTCGGCGACCCCGGCCTGCGCGATCTGCCCCCTGATGCAGGGGTGCCAAGCCCGGATGCAGGGCATCGCCGCCGACTTGCCCAACAAGGCCGCGAAGAAGCCGCGCCCGCGTCGCCACGGTGCCCATTTCTGGCTGACCGACGCCGCCGGCCACGTGCTGCTGCGACGCCGTCCGCCGCGCGGGTTGCTTGGGGGCATGACCGAGCTGCCCGGCACCGAGTGGCGCAGCGAGCCCTGGACCGAGGCCGAGGCGATTGCCGCCGCCCCCGCAGCCGCGGCGTGGCGCCGGGCCGGGCGCGCCTTGCACGGCTTCACCCATTTCGAACTGGCGATCGACGTATATGCCGCCGCGATCCCGACCATCGAGGCGGAAGGTTTTTTACGTCCGGCGACCGCCCTCGAGGTCGAGGCGCTGCCTACGGTGATGCGCAAATGCGTCCGCGTGGCCCAGGATGCGGTTTCGTGAAGCGGGAAGCCTCGCTGGTGTTCATTCTGCTGACCCTGGCGCTCGATGCGCTCGGGTTCGGCATCGTGGTGCCGATCGTGCCCTCGCTGGTGAAGTCATTGACCGGCGGCGACACGAGCCATGCCGCGGAGTGGGTGGGTGCGTTGGTCGCGACCTTCGCCGGCGCGCAGTTCGTCGCCGCCCCCGTGCTAGGTGGCCTGTCCGACCGGTTCGGGCGTCGGCCGGTGGTGATCCTGTCGCTGCTCGGTTCGACGGCCAACTACATTCTGCTGGCCTGGGCGCCGTCGCTCGCCTGGTTGTTCCTGGGCCGGCTACTGGCGGGGGCCACGGCGGCCAGCGCCTCGGCGGCCAACGCGTATATCGCGGACATCACACCCCCCGCCCTGCGGTCCGCCCGGTTCGGCCTGGTCGGGGCAATGTTCGGGGCCGGTTTCGTGCTTGGCCCGGCGATGGGCGGGGTGCTGGGCGCGATCGACCTGCGCCTGCCGTTCATGGTGGCAGGGGGGCTGTCGCTGGCCAATGCCTGCTACGGCGCCCTCGTGCTGCCCGAGAGCCTGCCGCCCGAGCGCCGCCGCGCCTTCAGCTGGTTGCGCGCGAACCCGGTCGGCTCGCTGCGCAGCCTGGCCATGGACAAGGTGACCGGACGACTGGCGCTCGGTTGGGGCCTGATGTGGTTCGGTCTGGGGGCTTTGCAGAGCGCGTTCGTGCTGTCCACCGGGTTGCGGTTCGGCTGGGGCCCGCAGGAGAACGGCTGGGCGTTGGCCGCCGTCGGCGTCACCCAGGCCGTGGTGCAGGGCGCGCTGGTCCGCCCGATCATCCGCCGGCTCGGCGAGCGGAGCGCCGCGTTCGCCGGGTTCGGCTGTGCCGTTGCGTCGTATTGCTGCTTCGGTTTCGCCCAGACGGGGTGGGTGATCTACCTGGCGATCCTGCTGCAGGGCGTGGGTGCGATCGCTGGCCCGGCGATGCGGGGCATGATGTCCACCCGCACCGCGGCCGACCGGCAGGGTGAGCTGCAGGGCGGCCTGTCGTCGGTTGAGGGGTTGACGGCGATCGTCTCGCCCGTTGCCGCGGCCTTCGTGTTCGCGCTGGCGGTGCGGGCAGGGGGTGCCGCCTGGAGCGGAGCGCCGTTCCTGCTGGGGGCCTGCACCTACGCCGCCGCGGCCGTCGCGCTGCTGCGCTCCCGGGTCATCGAGCCGGTATAAATGCACTTGGCTGATCCTCCCCCGTTCTCCACGGGGGAGGTGGCGGCGAAGCCGACGGAGGGGGCGCGGGCACACGGTAGTGCGTGTGGCTCCCCCCTCCACCATGGTTCGCATGGTCCACCTCCCCGCTGCGCAGAGGAGGATGTAGCGAAAGCGATAGCCCCGTTCGTGTTCCCGGACCTGGGCGCGTGACGCGGGCCACCCCTCACCCCGACCCTCTCCCTCAAGGGGAGAGGGAGAAGAATTTGGTTGCCAGCGTCTTCGTACGCAAGAATATTGCGCCCACTGACTTGCGGAGCAGCCCATGTCCGGAACGATGACGCGCATCCTCACCGGGGCGGAGCTGAAAGGCCTGTCCGCCCGTTCCAACCTGCGCGGCGCATCCCGACTCACCGTGCATCTGGCATTCATCGCCGTCGCCGGCGTACTGGTCGCGCTGTCCAACCGGATAACGCTGCTGCCGGCGATGGTATTGCTCGGCATCGCACAAGCCGCCCTGTTCGCGCCGATCCACGAGACCATGCATCAGACCGCCTTCGCCTCCCGCCGGGCCAACGCGGTGGTGGGTTGGCTATGCGCCTGCCCGTCCTTGCTCAACTGGCATTTCTATACCGCCTTCCACCTCGCCCATCACCGCCACACCCAAGACCCGGCGCACGATCCCGAGCTGATCGTACCGCCGCCCTCCACCCTGGACGCTTACCTCCTGCGCGTCGTGGCGCTGCCGTATTGGCGGACCCGGCTGACGGTGGTGGCCGATGCCTGGCGCGGCGACATGAGCCGCTATCCCTACATCCCGGAGCGCGCCGTGCCTCGCATCATCCGCAGCGTGCGCGCGATGACGCTGTTCGTGGTGGCGCTGGCGGCCGTGTCCGCCTGGCTGTTCGGCCCGTGGACGCCGGTGCTGTTCTGGCTCGGGCCGCAACTGCTTGGCCAGCCGTTCCTGCGCCTTTACCTGCTGACCGAGCACACGCTGTGCACCGAGGACGATAACGGCCTGACCAACACCCGCACCACGCTGACCAACGGGGTGGTTCGCCTGGTGATGTGGAACATGAGCTACCACGCCGAGCACCACCTCTATCCCTCGATCCCGTTCCACCGCCTGCCGGACGCCCATCTCGCCATCCGCAGCCGGCTCGCCGTGGTGCAGGACGGCTACCGGCGCTGGCATGCGAGCTACGTGCGGAGCCTGCGGGCGTGATGGGGGTGCCGCAACTGGGGCCGCAACTGCACGGCGAGTTCGAACTCGGCGACCTGGCGCTACTCTCCGGCGCGACGCTGCCGGGGGCGACGCTCAGTTGGAAGACGCACGGCACGCTGTCGCCCGCGCGGGACAACGTGGTGCTGTATCCGACCAGCTACTCCGCCCAGCACCCGGATCTCGAGTGGCTGATCGGCCGAGATGGCGTGCTCGACCCGGAGCGGTGGTTCATCGTCATCCCCGACATGTTCGGCAACGGCTTGTCATCCAGCCCGTCCAACAACCCGGACTGGCCTGTATTAGTAACACCGTGGGACAACGTGCACGCCCAGCGCCGCCTGTTGCGCGAGCAGTGGGGCGTCGAGCGGCTGCACGCCGTGTATGGCTGGTCGATGGGCGCTGGGCAGGCCTACCACTGGGCCGCCTGCTTCCCGGACGCCGTGGACAACGCGGTGATCGTGTGCGGCAGCGCGCGGACCGCGGTGCACAACCAGGTGTTCCTCGCCAGCCTGATGGCCACGCTCGAGGCCGCGCCGGAATACCAGGGCAACGGCCGCTTCAGCGCCGAGCCTAAGGCTGCGTTGCGTGCGTTCGCGCGCATCTACGCCGGCTGGGCGCTGAGCCAGGATTTTTATCGGGCCGGGCTGCATCTGTCGGCTTTGGGGGCTCCGGACCTGGAGACGTTCCTCCGCACCGATTGGGAGGAGCGCTACGCCCGCCGCAAGGCCGCTGACCTGTATGCCCAGCTCCGCACCTGGTACGCCGGGGATATCAGCGCCAACCCGCTTTATGGCGGTGATTTGCCGGCCGCGCTGCGGGCGATCCGGGCCCGGGTGCTGCTGATGCCGGGCGAGACCGATCTGTATTTCCGCGTCGCCGACAATGCCGCCGAGATGGAGCACCTGTCGCACGCCGAGTTGCGCCCCATCCCCAGCATTTGGGGCCACCGCGCGGGCAACCCTGTTCAGAGCCCAGTGGATACGGCATTCCTGCGTGAAGCGGTCAGGGCCTGGCTGGGGTAGGGTGGGCTTTTAAGCCCACCACCTTGGCTGCGGCTGGTGGGCTTCAAGCAGCCCATCCTACACTAGCGGAGCAACTCGTACGGGCCGCCGCGCTCCAGCGCCGCTTGGTAGGCCGGCCGCCCGTGAAGCCGGTCCAGATAGGCGACCAGCGCCGGATAGGCCGCCATGCCGCCCCGTGCCAGCGCGGCTTCCAGCGGAAAGGACATCATGATGTCGGCGATGCTCAACTCGCCGCCGGCCAGGAACAAGCCGTCGCCGAGTTCACCCTGCACGTAATCCAGCATCGTCGCGATCTGACCGTCGACCCGCGCCAGGAGCGGCGCCGCCGCGTCGCCCAGGCGGGATAGATACGGCTTCAGCAGCAGCGGGGTCATCGCCGAGCCCTCGGCAAAGTGCGTCCAATACGTGGCCCGGCGCCGCTCGGCCGGGCCGGGGGGACGCAGGCCGTCGTACTGCTCGGCCAGATACTCCACGATCGCGCCCGTCTCCGCGACCACCAGGCCGTTGTCGTCGATCACCGGCGACTTACCGAGCGGATGGATCGCCCTCAGCTCCGGTGGGGCGAGCATCGTGGCCTTGTCGCGCTCGTAGCGGACGACCTCGTAGTCGACGCCAAGCTCCTCCAGCATCCACAGGATCCGCTGGCTCCGGCTGTTGTTGAGGTGATGGACGATCAGCATTGGGCTGCGTGCTTTTCCAGGTCCTCGAGCGTGCAGTAGCTCAACGCGCTTTCCTCCGTCGCCTCCAGCGTGACCATCGGGGCGCAGCCGGCCTCCAGCGCTTCCTGCCAGCGCGGCGCGCACAGACACCAGCGGTCACCGGGTTCCAGGCCGTGGAAGCCGAAATCGGGGCGCGGGGTGGACAGGTCGTTGCCTTGTTCGGCGCTGAAACGGAGGAACTCGGCCGTCACCACGGCGCAGACGGTGTGGCTGGCGATGTCGTCGGGCCCGGTGTTGCAGCAGCCGTCGCGGAAGAACCCGGTCAGCGGGTCGGTGGAGCAGCTTTGCAGCCGGCCCCCCAGAACGTTGCGGCCGGGCGCGCGGCCGCCGGTCTCGTCAAACGGCATGTTTGATCCTTTCCGAGCGGGGCTTCTCGATATTGGGCAGGAAAGCGGTCATCAGGCCGATCGCGGGCAGGAAGGCGCACACGCGATACACGGCGGTGATGCCGTAATGGTCGGCGAACTGCCCCAACACGGCGGCGCCCAGCCCGCCCATGCCGAACGCAAACCCGAAGAACAGGCCGGAGATCGTGCCGACCCGGCCCGGCATCAGCTCCTGTGCGTAGACCAGGATCGCGGCGAAGGCGGAGGACAGGATCAGCCCGATCGGGATCGTCAGCACCACCGTCCAGAACAGATTGGCGTACGGCATCATCAAGGTGAACGGCAGCACGCCCAGGATGGAAAACCAGATGACGTATTTCCGTCCGACCCAATCGCCGATCGGCCCCCCGACCAGCGTGCCCAGGGCAAAGGCGCCGAGGTAGACGAACAAGTATATCTGGGCCTGCTGCACCGGCAGGTGGAAGCGATCGATCAGGTAGAAGGTGTAGTAGGTGCTCAGGCTCGCCGTGTAGAAATACTTGGAGAAGATCAGCACCAGCAGGATCGATACCGCGAATGCGACCCGGCGGGAGGGTAGCGGGCTGGTCGTCGACACCGCCTTTTTGGCGCGTCCCCGCAGCCCGACCGTTTTGGAATACCAGCGGCCAACGCCATACAGGACGCCGATTCCGATCAACGCCAGCACGGCGAACCACGCCAGGCTGCCTTGCCCGTTCGGCACCACGATGAAGGCGGCCGCTAGGGGCGCCACCGCCTGGCCGAAATTGCCGCCGACCTGGAACACCGACTGCGCCAGGCCGTAGCGGCCGCCCGACGCCATGCGGGCCACGCGGGATGATTCGGGGTGGAACACCGACGATCCCATGCCCACCATCGCCGCCGCGACCAGCAGGGCCGGGAAGCTGCCGGCGCGGGACAGCAGCAGCAGCCCGACCAGGGTGAACCCCATGCCGACCGGCAGCGAGTAGGGCATCGGCCGCCGGTCGGTGAACGTGCCCACCACCGGCTGCAGCAGCGAAGCGGTGATCTGGAACGTCAGCGTCAACAGGCCGACCTGGGTGAAGCTCAGCCCGTAATTGGTCTTCAGCAGCGGGTAGATGGAGGGCAGCAGCGACTGCGTCAGGTCGTTCAGGCAGTGCGAGAAGCTGATCGCCATCAGGATGGAGAACACCGTCCGGTTCACGGCCATGGCGGGGGGCGGCGGCTGCAAGGTCGCCGGATTCACGCTCACGTTCATCGGTCGGTCATTCCTCCATCGGGCGAACCGGGGTCACACCCCGAGCCGCCGGCTCTCCAGCAGTTGGCAGGCACTGATCCGCCAGGATCCGTCTGCCTCGCGTTCCATCGTATAGCGTGCGGTATAGGCCAGGCCATCGGGGCCGATAAGCTCGACCATCTGCACGATATCGCCATCCTGGTTCGTCAGCGATGCGAAATCATACGATTTGGGTCGGTAAACCGGCGGATAGCCCTTCTGCACCATCGCGAGGAAATTGCCCGGGCTGCCGAACATCCCCTGGATGGTCGGTGCCGCGAGCGCAAATGCCCCATCGGCGTCGTCGTGGCGGAACGCATCGAGTTGGCGGGTGATGGTGGTGTGGATGGCGGCCTCATCCGCAGTTGACGGAGGGGGTGACGGCGTGGCGGCGAAGGCGGGCAGCGGACCGAGCAGGCAGGCGAGCAAAGCGATGACGGCGGCGTGGGCGCGCATGGCGAGCTCCTTCGATGCCATCACGTTACGGCCGAAATGGTGAATCAGTTGCGCAACC
>CAXTCJ010000184.1:0-8689 GCA_964242215.1 uncultured Acetobacteraceae bacterium
TCCTGGCTGCACGAGATCGGCCGGGTGGAGTACGTGGCGGCGACGGACACCGAGGCGCTGGATGCGTTCCAATTGTGCACCCGGACGGAGGGCATCATCCCCGCGCTGGAGCCGGCGCATGCCCTGGCGCACGTGACCAAGATCGCGCCGGCGATGGACAAGGACGACATCGTGCTGATGAATCTCTGCGGCCGCGGGGACAAGGACATCTTCGCCGTGGCCGAGCACCTTGGGGTGAAACTGTGACCGGCCCGTCTCATCCTCCCCCGTCCTTTACGGGGGAGGTGGCGGCGAAGCCGACGGAGGGGGCGCGCGGTGTGTGCCCCCTGCCCCCTCCACCATGCTTCGCATGGTCCCCCTCCCCCGCTTCGCGAGGGAGGATGTTCTCGTGAACCGGATTGCTGCACGGTTTGCCGCGCTTAAGGTGGAAGGCCGTGGGGCGCTGATCCCGTTCCTCGAGGCCTATGACCCCGACGAGGCGACCAGCACCGCCATCCTGCACGGCATGCCCGGCGCGGGTGCGGACCTGATCGAAATCGGCATGCCGTTCACCGACCCCATGGCGGACGGCCCCACCATTCAGGCCGCCGGGCTGCGCGGGTTGAAGGCGGGGGCGACGATGGCGCGCACCCTGGCCATGGTCGCCGGGTTCCGCCAGGTGGACTCCGATACACCCGTGATCCTGATGGGCTACCTGAACCCGATCCTGTCGTACGGCCCCGAGCGCTTCTGCGTCGACGCGTCGAACGCAGGCGTGGACGGGCTGATCGTGGTCGACCTGCCCAGCGAGGAAGCCGACTGGCTCGCCGGCCCGGCGGCAGCCAACGGGCTCGACATCGTCCGCCTGGTGGCGCCCACCACCGACGATGCGCGCCTGCCCCAGGTGCTGACCGGCAGTTCCGGCTTCGTGTACTACGTTAGCATCGCCGGCATTACCGGTACCCGCACTGCGACCAAGGAGCACTTGGCCGCAGCCATCCCCCGCGTGCGCGCCGCGACCAGCCTGCCGATCGCGATCGGCTTCGGCATCCGCACTCCCGCCCAGGCAGCCGAGGCGGTGGCGGTGGCGGACGCCGTAGTGGTTGCCTCCGCGCTGATCGACACCCTGGCCGCCAGCCTGGATGCGCAGGGCCGCCCGGCGCCCGACAGCGTGCAGCGCGTGCTGGACCAGGTGCGCGGCCTGGCGGACGGGGTGCGCGGCGTGAAGGCGGCAGCCTAATGAGGGAGTGGCGTCGATGAGCTGGCTCACCGAAATCGTCCGGCCCAGGATCCGCTCATGGCTGGGGGCCGATGCGCGCGAAATCCCCGACAATCTGTGGCACCAATGCCCGGCCTGCCAGCAGATGATCTTTCACAAGGATCTGCAGCGGAACCTGAAGGTTTGCCCGCATTGTGGCCACCACATGCGCCCGACGGCGATGGAGCGGCTGGAGTGGACGTTTGACGGCGGCCAGTTCACCCGCATCGAACTGCCCCGCGCGCCGCAGGACCCGCTGCGCTTTCGCGACCAGAAACGCTACTCCGACCGGCTGCGGGAGGCGCGGGAGAAGACCGGGCTGGAGGACGGCATTGTCGTCGGCCATGGGACCGTCGGCGGCCAGAAGGTCGTGGCTGCCGCGATGGCGTTCGAGTTCATGGGCGGCTCCATGGGGGCCGCCGTCGGCGAGGGCATCGTGGCTGCCGCGCGGCTGGCCGTGCTGCAGGATGCGGCCATGGTGGTGTTCACCGCCTCGGGCGGCGCCCGCATGCACGAGGGTGCGATCAGCCTGATGCAGATGCCCCGGACCATTATCGCGGCCCAGTTGGTGAAGGAGGCCCACCTGCCGTTCATCACCGTGCTGACCGATCCAACCACCGGCGGCGTGACCGCCTCGTTCGCAATGCTGGGCGACGTCCAGATCGCCGAACCCGGCGCGCTGATCGGCTTCGCGGGCGCACGGGTGATCGAGCAGACCGTGCGCGAGACCCTGCCGGCGGGGTTCCAGCGGGCCGAGTACCTGCACGAGCACGGCATCGTCGACATGGTGGTGAAGCGCGGCGAGATGCAGGAGACGCTGGGCCGGGTGATCGGGATGCTGCGCGGTGTGGTGGTGTTGGAGCCGGTCGCCGCCGTCGCCTGAGCTTTTCTTGGGGTGAGGGCCGCTTTGGCACCGACCCGGGCGCGATACCCCTCACCCCGACCCTCTCCCTCAAGGGGAGAGGGAGAAGCAAGGAGCTGCGTGTGAGCCGCATCGAACCCGTGATTGCCCGGCTGCACAACCTGCACCCGCGGCTGATCGACCTCAGCCTGGATCGGCTGCAGCGTTTGCTCGCCCAACTCGGACATCCCGAGCAACGACTACCGCCCATCATCCATGTCGCGGGTACTAACGGAAAGGGCAGCACCTGCGCCTTCCTGCGGGCCATCGCCGAAGGGGCGGGGCTGCGAACCCATGTCTACACCTCGCCCCATTTGGTGCGCTTCAACGAGCGGTTCCGCATCGCCGGCTCGCTTGTCACCGACGAGGCGCTCGCCGACATGTTCGAGCATATCGAGCAGGTGAATGCCGGCGCACCGATCACGGTGTTCGAGGTCATCACCGCCGCTGCCTTCGCGCTGTTCGCTGCGACCCCGGCGGATGTGTGCGTTCTGGAAGTGGGGCTGGGCGGCCGCGGCGATGCCACCAACGTCATTACTCCGGCGGCCTGCGCAATCACCTCCATCTCGCTCGACCACCGGGAGATGCTGGGCGACACGCTCGAACTGATCGCGGCGGAGAAGGCCGGCATCATGAAACCCGGTATCCCCACCGTCACCGGCGCGCAACCGGCGGAGGTGCTGGCCGTGCTGGATGCGGCCGGCCCGGTCCGTGCCCGCGGTCGGGACTGGACAGTGGAGCCGGACGGCGCCGGTTGGCGCTTCGCCGACGCGGCGGGAGAGGTGGCGCTGCCTGCCCCAGGGCTGCTCGGACCGCACCAGATCGACAATGCCGGCATCGCGGTTGCGGCCGTCCGCGCCGCGTCGCTGGGCGTCCGCGAGTTCGGCGGCCTGGCGCGGGCGCATTGGCCCGCCCGGTTGCAACGCCTGCATGGACGGCTGGCGGCGCTGGTGCCGGACCGCGAGCTATGGCTGGATGGTGGCCACAATCCGGGGGCCGGCGAGGTGCTCGCGTCCGTGCTCGCAGCGTGGCCGGGGCCGACGCATGTGATCGTCGGCATGAAGCAGGCCAAGGACACGGCGGAGTTCCTGCGGCCGCTCCTGCCATTGGCGGCCAGCCTCTGGGCCGTGGCGGAACCGGACCAGCACCAGGCGTTGCCGATCGAGGCGATCGTCGCAGCGTCCGGCGGCCTGGCGCGCCCGGGCCCGACCGTCACCGACGCGCTACGGTCACTCGACGCGACGCCGGGCCGCGTGCTGATTTGCGGCAGCCTGTATCTGGCAGGCGAAGTGCTGAAACTGGACGGGGTAGAGCCTGCATGATCGACCGCCTGACCGAGGCCGACCGGCCTCGCTGGACGGAGCTGTGGACCGACTACCTGCACTTCTACAGCACGGTGCTACCGCCTGAGCAGTTCGACCACACATGGCATCGCCTGATGGCCGGCAATGCGCTGAACGGGTTGGCGCTGCGGCATCACGGACGGCTGGAGGGCATCGTCCATTACCTGTTCCACGAGAGCGGCTGGACGATGACCCCGGTCTGCTATCTGCAAGACCTGTTCGTCGACCCGGCCGTCCGCGGCACCGGGGGTGGACGGCGGCTGATCGAGGCGGTGGCGGACGCTGCCCGGGACGCCGGCGCGGCGCGGCTGTTCTGGATGACCCAGACCCATAACGACGTGGCGCGCCAGCTGTACGATCGGGTGGCCCGGCACAACGGCTTCATCCGCTACGATTACACGCTCGAGGCGCACCACAATTAAAGGCCAGTTAGATCCAGAGGACTTTTCCGCTGAATGTAAGCATAAGCGATTGGGTCAGGCCAACTCCGGACGCGGCATGCTTGGGTGTTGCAGCACGTGGGTGATGTCTTGCAGCCGGTTCAGCAGGTATTGGCGATCCGCGGGGTTATTGCCGTCCGGCTTGCGGCCATCCGCCTCGATCAGCCGATCGAGCAAGGCCAGCACGAGCCCGTCGCGGCTGAGCCCGGCATAGCTGCTAGGGTGGATAGCCATCGTGTGCTCCGTCGTTTTGCGGTGAAGGGGCAGCAACCAATGCTAGACTAGCTACTCTGCAGCGAGAAGGAGGGATTGGATGGACTGGGGGCCGGGTCATCTGACGGTGTTCATTCCGATGCTCGGGATGGTCGTGCTGTTCACCTTGAACTACCTAGCATCGCGCCATCGAGGAAGCCAACAACTCAGCCGCGACAGCCGCGGGCTGCGGGTCGCACTGCTTTCCGAACTCGTTCTGCTGCATGGGCTGATCTGCGACAACCTGGCCCTAATCGGTGACGGAGAAGAATACGTGCTTTCAGTGCGGGTTCTGACCCAGGTCTACCGCAGCAATGCCGGGCGCCTGAACCTCCTGTCGGAGGCGGAAATCGACGCTGTGGTTTCCGCTTACGGCATGACCGAGGCCACCGAGGTGTTCGTCGGTGCGGTCTCGAAGGCGCACGGCACGCACGCCTATCGTGCGTGGCTAGGCGGTTCGGCTTGGGACGATGTCGGGCGGCGGATGCGGCTGGCACACGCGGCTGTCGAGACGGCGATTAAACAGCTCTCGCCGGCATGGCATGCACCGAGTGTTTGTCCCCGGGCTGAAATCCGCCAACCGGTCGATCGGGAGTTGGCGGTCACAGGCGCCTAGAGGCACGGGCGGTGCCAGCGCCCCCTCCGTGGCTTCGCCGCCACCCGTGAGGAACGGGGGAGGATGAAGCGTTAGCCGGGCTGGGGCATGTCCGGGTCGCCTTCCGCGGCTGCCCGCAGGTGGTGGAAGCTGCGGCGGCTGAAGGGCAGCATGCCGACATAGATCAGCCCGGCCACCGCCAATGCGGCCCAGGGATCAGCCACCAACACAGCCGCGAACGTGCCGGTGCCCAGCAGCATCGGCAGCACGTAGTTGGACGGTACCTTAAAGTTCTTGAAGCTCCAGACCGGCAGAGTGGACACCAGCAACGTCGCCGTTCCCACCAGCACAGCCGCGCAGAACAGGGGGTGGTGCACGAACGCATACAGGCGCGGCCAGCCCCACTCACGGGCCTCCAGCCCGACGAATAGTGGAAACAGCACCAACCCGGCCCCGGCCGGCGCCGGCACGCCGGTGAAGAACGACTGCGCGTAGGCGGGGGCGGGCGAGGCGTCGATCATCGCGTTGAACCGCGCCAGGCGCAGCGCCATGCAGACCGCGAACATGAGGCAGGGGGTGAAGCCGTAGCCGCTCGCCACCCGCAGCGACCACAGATACAGGATGAAGGCCGGGGCCACGCCGAAGCACAGGAAATCGGCCAGGCTGTCGAACTCCGCACCGAAGCGGGACGTCGCCTTCAGCAGCCGGGCCAGCCGGCCATCCAGGCCGTCGATTGCGCCGGCCACGACCAGCGCGACCGCAGCACTGCCCCAGCGCAGGTCCAGTGCGAAACGCATGGACGTCAGCCCGGCGCATAGGCCGAGCAGCGTCATCATGTTCGGGATCATCCGGTTGAACGACGGTCCCTTGTAGCGCGGACGCCGGCGGATGCGGCGGCGGAAGGTGGGCCGGCTCAGCCCGCTCATGACAGCATGGCCACCACTGTCTCGCCGCCCACCATGGTCTGGCCGACCTCGACCAGTGGGAGAACGCCGGGCGGCAGGTAGACGTCGGTGCGGCTGCCGAAGCGGATGATGCCGAAGCGGGCACCGCCGATCACGGCATCCCCCTCCTTCAGCCCGCACAGGATGCGGCGCGCGATCAGCCCGGCGATCTGCACGACCGCCATGTCCCGCCCGTCCTCCAGGCGCAAGGCGATGGCGTTGCGCTCGTTCTGGTCGCTGGCCTTGTCCAGGCTGGCATTCACGAACGCGCCATGGCGGTAGGCGATGCGGGTCACCACGCCCGACACCGGGTTGCGGTTCACGTGCACGTTCAGCACCGACAGGAACGTCGCCACCCGCCAGCGCGGCTCCGGCCCGAGGCCCAATTCGGGCGGGGGCACCGCTTCCATGATCGACACCACCCGGCCGTCGGCGGCGGAGACGACGGCGCCGGGCCGGCGGGGCGGCGTGCGCTCGGGATCACGGAAGAAATACAGGCTGAACAGCGTGAACACCAAGGCGGGCCAGAACAGCCACCAGGTGAACACCAGGCCGACGAGCGTGAGCACGATGCCGCCCGCGATGAACGGCCGGCCGGCGCGATGGGGGGGTGCGAAGACGACGCGCAACGTCTGTGAGAGGGTCATGGGCCGTATCGTGGTGGTAGGGAGCCGGCGGATATGGGCCCAACGCCCTCACCGGGCAAGTTCAGTGCGCCACCAGCGTAGCCGCGCCCGGCCTGGAAGCGTCGTCGGGCATCGCGAACACCTGGCCCGGATAGATCAGCCGCGCATCGCGGATCTGGTCGCGGTTGGCCATGAAGATCACGGTATATCGAATTCCCGCCCCATAGGCCCGCCGCGCCAGCCGCCACAGGTTCTGTCCCGGCTGCACTACCAACTGCCCGGCGGCCACCTGCGACAGCGCCATCGACTCGCGCTGGAACGGCAATTCGACGCGGGCTGCCACCCGTCCGTCGGGCGTGAGCTGGTCCAGACGCAGGGAGTGCACGCCAGGCTGGACCTCGGTCGGGGGAGACATCGACCAGTGGCCCGTAGCCCCTGCCGTGGCATCGCCGACCGGGGCGTTGTCCACATACATACGGACGGGCGCGTTCGCCGGAGCCGAGCCGCTGAACCGGATCGCGCCGTGTTCGTCGTAATCCACCGTATCGAGCCCGAGTTTTTTGCCCGGCGCGGTGGTGCCCGGCTGAACCGGCGCCTGCAACACGACGGAGGGGGCGGACGGTGGCGCCAGCAAGGCGAACGCGGGCGCGCTCGGTTTGCTCGAATTCGGCACGACGACCAGCACGGGGGCGTCGGCGGTCTTCGCCGGGCCGGACGGGGCCTGGGCGGACAGGGTCAGTTCCCCGGGGCCGGGCGGTAGCTTCGTATCGGGCGTCATCACCCACGAACCCCGGTTATCCGCCAGTGCCTGGCCGACGGTGTGGCCGCTTTCCTGCACCGTCACGGTGGCGCCCGGCTCGGCACGCCCGGCAAGCACCGCGCCGCCATCGGGTGCGACGCGGACGATGTCGAATGCGGGGGCCGCGGGCCCCGACGCGGGTGCGGGAACGGCAGGCGCAGCGGTCATCGATGTGGATGCAGAGGGTGCCGAGACGGCGTCGATGCGTGGAGCACTCGCCGACTCATGCCGATAACCTGATACGGCAACGGCAACGCCGCCGCAGACCACTATCAGTGCCATGATCGCTAATGTCGCAATCCGTATCACGGAGCGGGGGCTTGACACGGACATTTGAGACGAAAGGTAACTTAAGTGAGGCAGTCCTGCAACACCAGGTGTGACTTGCCGGCAGCACCCTGGCGTCATCCCACACCACTTGGCAAAACAGGCGCGGCACGAAGGAGCAGCACGGCATGAGTGGCGTAAGGCGACCTCGCGCGCGGCAAACGGCGCTGCGCCTGTCGATGAGAGTTTGGGACGCGCCCACTCGGCTCTTTCATTGGGCCGTGGTGGTGCTGATCGCCACCAGCTACTTCACCCGTAATTTGTCGGACCTCAGCTGGCACATGTTGTCCGGCTACACGCTGCTGACGCTGCTGCTGTTCCGGCTGGCTTGGGGCTTCGTCGGCAGCGAGACGTCACGCTTCGGCCAGTTCCTGCGCAGCCCGATCGCCGGATTCCGCCATCTCGCCCAGTTCGGGCGGCGGGAGCCGGACGATCAGGTGGGACACAATGCGGCCGGCGGCTGGATGGTGCTGATCCTGCTTGCCGATCTGGGCGTGCAGGTGGGCACCGGCCTGTTCACCTACGACGCCGACGACCACGTGCCGCAGGGCCCGCTCGCCCACTTGGTCAGCGAACATACGGCGGAGCAGATCACGGCGATCCACTTCTTCAACTTCAACGTGATCCTAGGGCTGATCGCGCTGCACGTCGTGGCGATCCTCGCCTACGCGTTGATCAAGAAGCACAACCTGCTGCGCCCCATGATCACCGGCCGCAAGCGTTTGCCGGGCGCCACCCGCCAGCCGCGGATGGCGTCCTCGTTACTCGCATTGATGCTCGTCGTCCTGGCGGCCTGCGTCGTATGGGTGTTGGCGACGCGGGTTTAGTTCCGCTCGCGATAAGCCCGGTGGCAGGCGCCACAGGCCCCGCCGACAACTTTATACTGCGCGGCGAACCCGGCCTTGTCGTCGGCCTCCGCTAGCGTCACGAGCTTGTCGGCCGCCTGGTAGAAATCGGTCGCATCCTTCGCGAAGCCATCATGGTCCGACCAGATTTCCTTCTTCGCCTTGGTGTTGTGCCCGGTCTCGGTGCCGACGGGAAACATGACGGGGATGACATGGCCCCAGCTCGACAGGCCCTTGGCACCGTCGGTCAACGGCTTGACGGACCCGCCGGCGTCGATCGTCGCCTTCATCGCCGCCATCACACCCTGCTGAAGGTCGTAGCCGGCCTGACGCGCTGCGATCACATCGTCCGGCTTGATCGCAGTCTGGTCCGCCGCATG
>CAXTCJ010000185.1:0-8469 GCA_964242215.1 uncultured Acetobacteraceae bacterium
ACTACCTGCAGCTGAACCCGGTGCCCGGCGCCGGCGAGCTGATGGTGTTCCTGGCCGCGCTGATCGGTTCGGGGCTCGGCTTCCTGTGGTTCAACGCCCCGCCCGCCGCCGTGTTCATGGGCGACACCGGCAGCCTGGCCCTCGGCGGCGCGCTAGGGGCGGTGGCAGTCGCGACCAAGCACGAGATCGTGCTGGCAATCGTCGGCGGCCTGTTCGTGGTGGAGACGGTGTCCGTCATCATCCAGGTGTTCTGGTTCAAGCGCACCGGCCGCCGCGTGTTCCTGATGGCGCCGCTGCACCACCATTTCGAGAAGAAGGGCTGGGCCGAGCCGACCATCGTGATCCGGTTCTGGATCGTATCGATGATCCTTGCGTTGGTGGGTCTCGCCACCCTGAAAATCCGATGAACTTTCCCAGCGACCTTTTCGCCGGCCGCCGCTTCGCCGTGCTCGGCCTCGGCCGCAACGGCCTGCCCGCCGCGCAGGCGCTGGCCGCCATGGGCGCGAGCGTCGTTGCCTGGGACGACAAAAACCTCCCCCTCCCCTTGAGGGAGGGGGCCGGGGGGAGGGGTCACACGCCCGAGACCGCGACTGGCTCCCCCCTCCCCAAATTCGAGCTGCGGGATCCCACGGCCGACATCGCGACGTTCGACGCTCTGGTCCTGTCCCCTGGCATCCCGCACAACCTGCCCGCGCCCCACCCCACCGCTGCGGCCGCGATCGCTGCTGGCATCCCCGTGTGGAGCGACGCCGAACTGCTGTACCAGGCTGTCCGCGCCGCCGGGTCGCGCGCGCGATTCATCGGCATCACCGGCACCAACGGCAAATCCACCACCACGGCCCTGGTCGCGCACATCCTCGCGGCCGCCGGGCGCAGCGTCGAAGCGGGGGGCAACCTCGGCCCGGCGGCTCTGTCGCTGTCCCTCCTAGACCACAACGGGTTGTACGTTTTAGAAATGTCATCCTATATGTTGGAGCGAATCGGGCGTTTGCGCTTCGATGCAGCTGCGATGTTGAACCTCTCTCCCGACCACTTGGACCGTCATGGCAGCATGGCCGGCTATGCCGCTGCAAAGCGGTCCATTTTCGATCGGCAACAATTAGGCGACCTCGCCGTGGTCGGAACCGACGACGCGCTGAGCCGCGACATGGCGGCCGATTTGTCCGCGATCACGATCTCCGGCGAGCACAAAGCGGACGTCTGGTTCGACGGCACGATGCTGCGGGACTCCACCGGCCCCATCCTGCGAATGGCCGAGGCGCACGGGCTGCCGGGCAGCCACAATGCCCAGAACGCGGCAGCGGCGGCGGCCATCGCGCTGCATCTGGGGCTCGACCACGACCAGGTGGCCACCGGCCTGCGCAGCTTCGCCGGCCTGCCCCATCGCCAGCAGCTGATCGCGACCGTAGACGGCGTGGCCTACGTCAACGACAGCAAAGCCACCAACGCGGACTCAGTCGCCCGCGCGCTCGCCTGCTACGAGCGCATCGTCTGGATCGCTGGCGGCGTCAGCAAGGAGGGCGGCCTCGCCCCGCTGGCCCCGCTCTTCCCCCGCATCGCCCACACGCTGCTGATCGGCCGCGACGCCGAGATGCTCGCCGCCCAACTCGGTGACGTCTCGCACGAGGTCGTGGGAACCCTGGAACAGGCCGTGCCCCTGGCCCGCGACGCCGCACGCCGCGCCGGATCGGGCATCGTGCTGCTGTCGCCGGCTTGCGCGTCGTTCGACCAGTTCAGCGGCTTCGACGCCCGTGGCGACCGCTTCGCCGAACTGGTTCACGCGCTGGTGGGGAGGGCCGCCTGATGTCGCTGTCCCGCGCTGATACCTCGACGCTCGGCCGCTGGTGGTGGTCGGTGGACCGCCTGACGCTGCTCGCCATCGCCGTGCTGATCGGCTTCGGCTACGTGATGATGCTGGCCGCCAGCCCGGCGGTCGCCGAGCGCATCCATGTCGGCCGCGACGCCTTCATCCTCAAGCAGATGGTGTTCCTGCTGCTGGCGGCAGGGGTCGTCGTGTCGGTGTCGCTCCTGTCGCCCAAGGGCGTGCGGCGGCTGGCCCTGGCCGGCTGCATCATCGCGCTGGCGCTGACCGCGCTGACGCTGGTGGGTGGCGTCGAGATCAAGGGCGCGCGCCGCTGGATCTCGCTGCCCGGCATGACGGTGCAGCCCAGCGAGTTTCTTAAGCCGTGTTTCGCCGTCGTCGCCGCTTGGCTGCTGGCCGAGGGCAAGCGCACCCGCGGCTTCCCCGGCATGGCCATCGCGTTCGGCGTCTACGGGGTGATCGCGCTGCTGCTGAAAAGCCAGCCGGACATCGGCATGCTCGCGGTGGTGACGGCGGTGTTCTTCGCCCAGTTGTTCGTCGGCGGCCTGAACCTGTTCTTCGTCGGCGTGGGCGTCGCCTGCCTGGCTGGCGGCGGTGTCAGCGCCTATGCGTTCTTTCCGCACGTGCGCAGCCGCGTCAGCCGCTTCCTCGACCCGCAAGTCGGCGACAGCTACCAGGTGAACCGCGCGCTCGAGGCATTCGGCAACGGCGGACTGCTCGGCCGCGGCCCCGGCGAGGGCCGCGTGAAGGACGTGCTGCCCGACGCCCATGCCGACTTCGTGTTCGCCGTGATGGGCGAGGAATTCGGCTTCATCGTGTGCGTGCTGGTGCTCGCGCTGTTCGCCTTCATCGTGATGCGCGGGCTGTTGCGCCTGCTGGCGGAGACCGACGAGTTCGTCATCCTCGCCTCCTCCGGCCTGGTGGCGAGCTTCGGTTTGCAGTCGTTCGTGAACATGGCGAGCAGCCTGCATCTGATCCCGACCAAGGGCATGACGCTGCCGTTCGTCAGCTACGGCGGTTCCTCGGTGATCGCTGTGGCATTGGGCATGGGCATGTTGCTGTCCTTGACCCGGCGCCGCTCCCGCCGGCATGGCGACGAGCCATGAGGGGCCCCGCGGTGAAGCCGATCGTGATCGCGGCAGGCGGCACGGGCGGCCATTTCTTCCCGGCCGAAGCGCTGGCCGCAGAGCTGGTCTCTCGCGGCCACCGCGTGGCGCTGATGACGGATTCGCGGGCGGCGGCAAAGCTGCCCGAGAGTTTTGCCGGCCGCGAGTTGTTCGTGCTGCGTGGCGCTGGCATCGCGGGTCGCGGGCTGCGTCGTGGGATCGCGGCGGTCGCCAGCCTGGCTGCCGGCACGGTGCAGGCGCGCGGCGTCCTGAGCCGGTTGGACGCGGCGGCCATCGTGGGGTTCGGCGGCTACCCGACGGTGGCACCGGTGCTCGCGGCGGCGACGATGCGCAACGCGCCGCCGGTGATCCTGCACGAGCAGAACGCCGTACTCGGCCGCGCCAACCGCTTGCTGGCCCGCCGTGCGGCGGCGCTCGCTCTGTCGTTCGCCGAGACATCGCGGGTGCCTTCGGGTGTACCTACGGCCGTGACGGGGAACCCGGTGCGCCCAAGCTTCGTCATGCCAGGGCGTGACCCTGGTATCCACGGGGCGCCAGTGCCGCAGGCTGCTCCTACGGCGAATGACGGGCTGCTGCACCTCCTCATTCTCGGCGGCTCCCTCGGCGCACGCGTGTTCAGCGACGCCGTCCCCGCCGCGCTCGCCGCCCTCCCCGCCCACCAACGCGAAAAACTCCGTGTGACGCAGCAATGCCGCCCGGAGGATTTGCAGCGCGTAGGCGAATCCTACGCCAATTCCGGCATTTCCGCCGAGTTGTCCCCTTTCTTCACCGAGATACCCACACGCATGGCGCAAGCCTCTCTCATCATCGCCCGCGCCGGCGCCTCCACCGTGGCCGAACTCGCCGTCGTCGGTCGCCCGGCGATCCTGGTGCCGTTGCCCGGCGCTATCGACGACCACCAGACCGCCAATGCCCGCGCGCTGTCTGCTGCCGGCGGCGCGTGGGTGCTGCCGCAAGCCGAGATCGCTGGCCTGCGCGACCGGCTTGCCTCCCTGCTCGCCGTCCCCGATGCACTGGCCAAGGCAGGGGAGGCCGCACGAAGCTTCGCCCGCCCGAATGCCGCCGCCGACCTGGCGGATCTCGTGCTCAGTCATGCGCGGGTGGCGGCATGAGGGCGCTTCCGCTCGGCATCGGCACGATCCATTTCGTCGGCATCGGCGGGATCGGCATGTCCGGCATTGCCGAGGTGCTGCACAACCTCGGCTACGCGGTGCAGGGCAGCGACATCGCGGACAGCGCCAACGTGCGCCGCCTGCGCGACAGCGGCATCCCGGTCGCGGTCGGGCACGACGCGGCCAATCTCGGCACCGCCACTGTCGTCGTCACCTCGACGGCGGTGAAGCGCGACAATCCCGAAGTGGTGGCGGCCCGCGGCAAGCTGATCCCCGTCGTGCGCCGGGCCGAGATGCTGGCCGAACTGATGCGGCTGCGCTGGTCGATCGCGATCGGCGGCACGCACGGCAAGACCACCACGACCTCGATGGTCGCCTCGGTTTTGGAGGCGGCGCACCTGGATCCGACCGTCATCAACGGCGGCATCATCAACGCGTACGGCAGCAACACGCGCCTCGGTGAAGGCGACTGGATGGTGGTGGAGGCGGACGAGAGCGACGGCTCGTTCCTGCGCCTGCCGTCCACCATCGCCGTCGTGACCAATATGGACCCGGAGCACCTGGACCACTGGGGCAGCCCCGAGGCGATGACCGCCGGCTACGACCAGTTCGTCGGCAACATTCCGTTCTACGGGTTTGCGGTGCTGTGCATCGACCACCCGGCGGTGCAGCAAATGATCCCGCGGCTGGACCGCCGGGTCATCACGTACGGTTTCAGCCAGCAGGCCGACATCCGCGCCGAGCGCCTGATGTCGGACCGCATGGGTGCCACGTTCGAAGTGATGGTGACCGACCGTGCGCGCAATCGCTCGCGCCGGATGGGCCCGTTCCGCCTACCGATGCTGGGGCAGCACAACGTGTCCAACTCGCTGGCCGCGATCGCGATCGGCATCGAGATGGAGATCGACGAGGCGACGCTGAAAAGTGCGATCCTCGGCTTCAAGGGCGTCAAGCGCCGGTTCACCAAGACGGGCGAGAGTGGCGGCATCACCGTGATCGACGATTACGGCCACCACCCGGTGGAGATCATGGCCGTGCTGAAGGCCGCGCGGCAGGCCGGCGTGCGCGAGGTAATCGCGGTGGTGCAGCCGCATCGCTATACACGGCTGCAGTCGCTGTTCCCCGAATTCTGCACCTGCATGAACGACGCCGGCACCGTGATCGTCGCCGACGTGTATGCGGCCGGTGAGGCGCCGATCCCGGGCGTCACGCGCGACGCGTTGGTGGACGGCTTGCGCGCGAACGGCCATCGCAGCGTGGTGCCGCTACCGGGGCCGGAGCATCTGGCCGAGATGATCCACGCGATCGCCAAGTCCGGTGACATGGTGGTGTGCCTGGGTGCCGGAAATATCACGGCTTGGGCCGGTGCGCTGCCGGCGCAGTTGGCCGAACTCCAGGGCTCGTCGACGAGGCGGTCGGCATGAGTGTGCGTGCGGCGCCCCCTCCACCATGCTGCGCATGGCCCCCCTCCCCCGCTGCGCAGGGGAGGATCTCCTGCATCCTCCCCTGTTCTTCACGGGGGAGGTGGCGGCGAAGCCGACGGAGGGGGCGCGCGACGCCATGATGCCTGCCCCAAACACCCCGCACCTCATCGATCGCCTCCCAGCCCTGACCGGCCGCGTGCAGCCGAACGCACCGCTCGGCCCGCAAACCTGGTTCCGCGTCGGCGGTTTCGCGGAGGTGCTGGTACGCCCTGCGAACCCGACCGATCTCGCGCGATTGCTGCACGACTTACCGGCCGATGCGCCGCTGACGGTCATCGGGGCTGCCTCCAACCTCATCGTGCGCGATGGTGGCGTGACAGGTGTCGTCGTTCGCCTGGCGCGCGGTTTCAGCAGCATCGTGGTTGAAGCTGACGGCGTCATCGCCGGCGCCGCCGCGCTGGACGCGACCGTCGCCGAGCACGCCGCCGCCGCAAGCTTAGCCGGGCTCGAATTCCTCTCCGGCATTCCCGGTTCCATCGGCGGGGCCGTGGCGATGAACGCCGGCGCCTATGGCGGCGACGTCGCGGGCTGCTTGGACTGGGCGGAGATCGTCACATCGTCGGGTCTGACGCGACTGCCGGCCCACGCCCTGCACTTTGCCTACCGCCACGCCACCCTACCCGCCGGCGCCGTCGTGGTGCGTGCCCGGTTTCGCGCCCAGCCCGGCGACCCGGCGATCATCGCGTCCCGCATGGCCGAGATCCGCGCCAGCCGCGAAGCCACCCAACCCGTGCGCGCCCGCACCGGCGGCAGCACGTTCCGCAACCCGCCGGACATGAAGGCGTGGGAGCTGATCGACGCCGCCGGCTGCCGTGGCCTGCGCCGCGGCGGCGCCCAGGTGAGCGAGAAACACTGCAACTTCCTGCTCAACACCGGCGACGCCACCGCGTCCGACCTCGAGGGGCTGGGCGAGGAAGTGCGCCGCCGGGTGCACGCGCTCAGTGGCATCACGCTGGAGTGGGAGATCAAGCGCGTCGGTATCCCGGCGGGCCGGCCGGAGGTGGTCGCATGACGACCGTGGCCGTGCTGTACGTGGGCATTTCCGCCGAGCGCGAGGTCAGCCGTGCCTCCGGCACGCAGGTGATCGCCGCGTTGCGCGAAGCGGGCTTCGACGTGCGCCCGGTGGAAGTCGGCCCCGATCTGGCCGTGCTGGTCGCCGCCCTCACCCCGGCGCCGGACGTGGTGTTCAACGCGCTGCACGGCCGCTTCGGCGAGGACGGCACGATCCAGGGCGTGCTGGACTGGTTAGGCATTCCCTATACGCATTCCGGTGTCCGCGCCTCCGCCGTAGCGATGGACAAGCAGGCGGCGAAAGCTGTGTTCATGGCCGCCGGGTTGCCGGTGGCCGAGGGCCGGGTCATGCCCGTGTCCGAACTGGCGGACGCCGATCCGTTCGCGCTGCCCTATGTCGTGAAGCCGGTGAACGAAGGTTCCTCCGTCGGCGTCGAGATCATGCGCAAGGGCGGCAACCACCGGGCCGAAGTGGCGCGGACCTGGCAGTTCGGCACGCACGCGCTGGTTGAGGAATACATTCCCGGCCGCGAGTTCACCGTCGGCGTTCTTGGTGACCGCGCGCTGACCGTGACCGACATCACGCCGTCGGCCGGGTTCTATGACTATCAGGCGAAGTACGGCGAGGGCGGCAGTGCGCACGCGCTTCCGGCCCGCGTGCATCCGGATGTGTTCGCCAGCGCCATGGACATCGCCCTGCGCGCGCACCAGGCGCTCGGCTGCCGCGGGGCGACGCGCTCGGATTTCCGCTATGACGACACCAAGGGTGAGCCCGGCCGCCTCGTGCTGCTGGAAGTGAACACCCAGCCCGGATTGACCGCCACGTCGCTGCTGCCGGAACAGGCCGCCCACTTAGGCATCTCCTTTCCGGCGCTGTGCACTTGGATGGTGGAGCACGCCGCATGCCGCGTGTGAGAGAAACCTCCCTGCGCCAGCCGCGCGACGTGTCCAAGCGTCCGTCGCGGCTGAAGCTGCTGCTGCGCCGGCAAAGGCGTTTCCTACGTCCGGCGCTGTGGGGTCTCGCCGGGTTCGGCGTGGTGATGGTCGGCATCGTGCTCGTGCACTCCGCCCAGCCCGGTGGCACCGTGGCGCGGATCCGCGACGCCGTCGCCTCGGCCGCCAACATGCGGGTGCGCGATATCGTCATCGAGGGGCGCAATAACACGCCGCAGCCGCTGCTGGACGCGGCGCTCGGCGTAAAGGCCGGCGACTCCATGCTCGGCTTCTCGATCGGCAGCGCCCGGCAGCGGCTGGAGACACTGTCCTGGGTGGAGCACGCGACCGTCGAACGCCGCCTGCCCGGCACGCTGGTCGTGAACCTTGTGGAGCGGCGCCCGTACGCGATCTGGCAGCACGAGGGCAAGTTCGTGCTGATCGACCGCGACGGACAGGTGGTTGCAAACGAGGATGTGGCAGCCTTCGGCGAGCTGCCGTTGGTGGTCGGCCCCGGCGCACCCGAGGCGGCCACGGCGCTGCTCGAGGCACTGGCCGCGCAGCCGCAACTCAAGGCCCGCGTGGTGGCCGCCGTGCGCGTGGGCGAGCGCCGCTGGAACCTGCGGATGAAGAACGGCACCGACGTGCTGTTGCCGGAGGGCGCCGAGCCGCAGGCACTGGCCAAGCTCGCCGAGTTGCAATCCGCCGATGCGCTGCTGGACCGTCCGCTGACTGTGGTGGACATGCGGCTGGCCGACCGGCTGGTGGTGCGCCCGCAAGCAGCGCCGCCCACGGCACCACCGGGTAAAAAGGCGTGAACGAAATGTCCCGCCGGCTCGCGCTGCCACCCCCCATGCCGCCCTCGGTGGAGAAGGAACCGCCGGCGCGCCGGATGCTGCGCGCGGGGCCGTTCGGTGTGCTCGACATCGGCACCAACAAGGTCGTCTGCCTGATCGGCCGCACCGAGAGCGACGGCTCGT